>DATEEP010000158.1:0-59086 GCA_035281095.1 Novosphingobium sp.
AGGACGATGCCAACGGCACTCAGCTGACTTTCGCCAACGGCACGGTCAACGCCAAGGTGTCCGCTTTGGGCATGACGCTGGGAACGGGCACCGTCCCCGCCGCGGCGCCCGCTGCCGTTGAAACCGGTCTTGTCCCGCCCGCGGTCGATCCTGACGGTGACACCTTTGACCTCGAAGTCAGCCGTGACACCCTCATCGGCACTGCCGGCGGCGACCTGTTCAGCGCTGACGTGGTTCAGAACGGCCTCGGCGAGCAGACCAACACCCTCGGTTCGGGTGACCGCCTGGATGGTCGCGGCGGCACCGACACGCTGTTTGCCGGCGTACAGGACGCTTCGCCGCTGAACACAGAGGCGGCGGGCGCGATAAACCCGATCACCGTCGATGTCGAAGTCGCGCACTTCATGGCCGAGAACAACTTCGAACTCGGCGAAGACATTGATCCCGACACTTACTTGGGTGTCGAGATCAATGCTACCCGTATGTGGGGCCTTGATGAGGTCGGTTCGGTTGACTCGGAAGGCTCGCTGACGATCTACAACCTGAAGACGCTGACCGACTCGGGCGTGTACGAATCGCGCCGTGTCACGGAGTCGATCACGGTTCGCATGGACCACACCGGCAATGACAGCCCGGTCAACCCGGCCGCGAACCTGACGGTTCTGTTCGACCAGGATTACCTGCTTGCCTCGCCGCCGCAGGAAGCCGGTTCGTCGCTGACGCTGCAGCTGCTCGACATCGACAACGAGATCCTCTCTGGTCAGCCGCTGTTGACTAATCCGTTCGACGCATTGCGCTTCGGCGTCACCGTCGGTGGCGTGCGTACGCCGATCACCATTAACTTCGGTGCTGATGCCAAGAGCAACCTGATGGGTGTCGCTGCCTATCAGAACCTTGTCGATGCGATTAACGACAACTTCTTCCTGCAGGGTCTCGGCGACCGGTTCTCCGCTTCGCTGAGCACGGAATATTCCGTTGTTGACCCCGACGGCGATCCCGGCGGTTCCGCTCAGGGCTTCGAGATCATCATCACCAACCTGGGTGAGGGAACGCTTGATGCTGACCCGCTTCTCGGATCGGGTTTCCTTGCCTCGGGTGTTGTTACGCCGAACACGGACTATGCGAAGGAAGTCTTCCTGACTCCGCCGGATACGACGCCGGAATTCATTACGGTCGACGTGGCGCTCGAGAAGGTTGGCCGCGGCGCCGATGGTGGCGATCTCACGATCGGCGGCATGGGCACCGACCTCGACAACGTTCTTCTCGGCCGTGACGACGTGCTCGGCGTGGAGCAGTTCGACGTTACGGTCTCCGGTGACGATACGCAGGACAGCAGCCTTGCGTCGCTTCAGTCGACCAACAACTTCCTCCGCTTCGTCTATGTCGAAAGCGCGGAAGGGACCAACCCGAACAACGCTGCCGACCTCATCATCGGCAACAGCAACACCTCCAACGGTGAGAACGGCCCGCTGTTCAACATCGGTTCGGCTGGCTTCAACCCGTTCGACGTCACGACGGTCCGGAACAACGGTCTGAAGGACGTGCTGATCTTCGATACGAACGGCGCTTCGGAAGAAGGCGTCGGCGAGTTCCTCGGGGATGTCACGGTCAATGCTTACTTCTCGCAGGAACTGCGTGAGAAGTACCTGGATCAGACCGATACCGATCCCAACCACCAGCTTGACGACATGAATGCCGTCTACACCACTGGTTCGGGTGACGACACGGTCAACCTGGCGATCAACAACCTGAACTTCACCTCGCAAGGCACGGTCACACGGGACGATTTCTCGGTCAGCGTCTTTACCAACGATGGCGACGATCACGTCCAGTTCCAGATCGGCGATGGCGACAGCCTTGACAGGGAAGCCACGGACGAAGAGCTTCCGGTCGTTGAGAACTGGTATCACAACCACGTTCTGTCGGATAATGTCACGATCGTTACCGGCGCTGGCGATGACTTCGTGGAATCGTGGGGCGCCAGCGCGGCCCGCATTTTCACTGGCACCGGCAACGACCTGATCTACACCGACAATTCGGGCGAAGTCGAAGGCATCAAGCCGAACTTCGAGTTCACCGATGACATCGCTGAAGGTTACCACGCCACTTGGGTGTTCAATGCTCAGAACGACGAGCTGTCGAACCTCCAGTCCGAAGGTCCGTTGAATTACACGAATGTTGCCAACGTTCGTCTGACTGTTACCTACCTCGGCATCGAGACCACGGTTGACGTTGGAGCTACCCGCGGCAACCTGGGCGGCAACATCAGCGATCTGACGATCAACCAGGCCATCAAGGCTGCGATCAACACTCCCGGATCCCCCTTCGAAGGTCTTTTGATCGCGGAAGATGGCCCGGCTCGTACTTTGATCGTGCGCTCGGTGACCGATGGTCAGCGTTACGAGAACGACCTCATCGTCGATATCTTCTCGGATGCGCTCACCGCTGCTCAGACTACGGCTGGCGTTGCCGACGTAATCGAGGACTTCGGTTCGTTTGCCACTCTCGAAGGTCGTTACGACGATGACTTCGCGAGCTATTTCGGCAACACGACCGATGGCAACGCGTCGAACACGCTCAACAACGATCGCGTCAACGCCGGTCTCGGCAACGACACGACCGTGTTCTCAACCAACGAGGACAGCGTCGAGCATTACGAGATCGATACGGCGACTTTCGGCGAGGACATCCTCCTCAACTTCGAAGCCGCGGTGGAAGTCGCGACGGAGAACGAGAGCCAGACGGTTACGATCAGCACTGAAGACGACGTGATCGGCGACGGTACTCTGGTGGTCAACTTCTTCGGCTTTGAAGTGGAAGTTCCCTTCGCAGACGGCGACAGCGAAGCCACGCTGCTCGACAACGTTGAAGACGCGATCCAGGATGCCATCGACGACGGCGACATTCCGGGTACGCTGGTGCGGACTGGCAATCAGTTCACGGTTACCGCCGATCCGACCGATGGAACCAACTACCCCGGCCCCAGCGTGGTGATCGAGGAAGGTGGCGCTCCGGAAGTCCAGACGGTGGACTTTGATGGTACCTTGTCCACTGGTCAGGTCGTGTCGATCTCGTTTGGCAGCCTGCCGACCGCGAGCTACACGGTTCTGGCTGGCGACGACCTCGCCGACTTGGTCACTGGTCTGCAGACGTCGCTGTCCAACCAGGGCGTGCCGGTAACCGGTACGGGCGATCTTGTCGACATCGACCCTCTAACGGGCGAAATCACGCTGACCAATTCGGTCGGTGGCGATATCGGACCTGCGGTTGTGACCATCCAGACCACGGGTACCAACCTGCTGGATGCGACAGTCTCCACGGATGAGGACGGCGAAGGCGCAGGCATCTCGTTCTCGACTTCCTCGATCGACGGCGACGTCGCTGAGCTGTCGGGCTGGGATATCTTCGACCTTACGGCTACTCCGGTCCTCAACGGCAGCGTTCAGGCCTTCCTGAACGATGTCACGGATGGTGCGGAGCAGGCGGATATGGCCTCGCGCAACTGGGCACAGCGGAACGTTCTCATCATCGATGAGTACACTTCGGGAGATCATGGCTCCGCCCTTAGCGGTGAAGCTGCTCGCCTCCAGGCCTACCTCCGCACGATCGATCCCGCCGGCGGCCCTGCGGCCAACAGCGTGATCATCACGGTGGACGAGGACGACGACAACCTCGGCCGGTTCTACCTGGTCAAGGACGGCACGGGTGCCCAGGACGTTACCGTCACCTACATGGGCTCGGTCGAGTTCGGCGATCACGCCGATCCGGGCACGGGTGGTCCGAACGGCGATCTGGACAACATCGGCGAGTGGACGCTTCTCACTATCGAGAACTTCCAGCCGCTGACGCCTGCCCAGCTGGCAACGGACACGTTCCAGGTCGCCTAATCGCGATCGAAGAATGTTAAGAGATTTGGGGCCGTCCGAAAGGACGGTCCCTTTTCTTTTGGCGATTATATATTTTGCAAACACACATCTGATTTTAAGGCAAAAACTCCGGCAAGGAGTTCAACGTATGCTTGCCCCTTCCCACGCCGAGTTTCACAGCGGAGAAGCCGCTTTCGCACACCTCGAAAGATCGTGTGGGCGAGTGAAGCGGTATGCTCGCACTGTGGCGGTGTGGATCGGATCACGAAGGTGAAGGGCCAACCGCGAAGCGCATTCGCGTCGGCCTGTATCGCTGCGGCGATTGCAAGACTCAGTTCACGGTCAAGGTTCGGCACCGTGTTCGAGCATATGCGCCTGGCGTTCCACAAGGCCCTGCACGCCGTCTATCTGATGCCAGCAGCAAGAGGGGCCATTCCACCGCATTCCGGAGATCACCTACAAGAGCGCGTGGTATCTGGCCCACCGCGTCCGGGAGGTGATGACCGATGGCGGCCTTATCCCGTTCGGTGGCGCTGGCGGCATTGTCGAAGTCGATGAAACTTCCATCGGTCATCTCAAGGACACCGAGAAGAACCGGACCTCCTCCACAAGATGAAGATATGGCGCTGGTTGACCGTGATACCGGCAAAGCCCGGATGATGGTGATCGAAACGTGAAGGCTGAAACCCTGATGCCGATCGTTCTCGCCAACGTCGCCCGCCCACCATGCGCCGCGAGCCCGGCTGGCTGTTGTTCATCGACGAGACTTCGGTCACACCAAGATGACCCACGCGGGCGGGCGAAGAAGGGCAAGCGCTTCAAAGCCAGCGCCCCAGTCGGCAAATGGGGCACCCGGACCTTCATCGTCGGCCTGCGGCAGGATAGGCCGACCGCGCCATGGGTGATCCCCGGCGCGATGGATGGCGACGCTTTCAACATCCAGGTCGCGCCTCAACTTACCCCAACATTGCAACCAGGCGACGTTGTCATCCTCGACAATCTCTGGTCCACAAATGCCCGAAAAGGCCCAAGCCGCTGTCCGGCAGCGAACTCCATGACTGCTGTTCCTGCCGCCATACCCGCCGGACATGAACCCGACGAGGTGGCGTTCTCCAAACTGAAACCCTATTTGCGGAAAATCGCCGCATGTACCTTCGATGCCCCATCGAAGCCATCGACAACATCTGCCACCTCTACCGGCTCTGCGAATGCTGGAACTACTTCGTCAAAGCAGGGTATGTGTCAAATTAACAGCACGATGCTCCACAAAGTCCCTGCGCCTGTCGAACACTGAAGGATATGTCCGATCTTCGGGCTCGATCGAGCTGGACCCCGTACCGGCCGGCCCGGAACAGCCGTCGAGAGGTCAGCTCAGCGCGATATCCGGCGCATCTTCCTGTTTCATTCCGACGAGGTGATATCCGGCATCGACATGATGGACTTCACCGGTGACACCGGAAGCCAGATCCGACAAAAGGTAGAGCGCGCTGCCCCCCACGTCCTCGATCGTGACATTACGGCGCAGCGGTGAATTGAGCTCGTTCCACTTCAAAATATAGCGGAAATCGCCAATTCCGCTGGCGGCGAGCGTCTTGATCGGCCCCGCCGACACGGCGTTGACGCGGATGTTGTCGGGCCCGAGATCGTTTGCCAGATAGCGCACGCTGGTTTCCAGCGCTGCCTTGGCGACGCCCATGACATTATAATGCGGGACTACCTTTTCCGCGCCGTAGTAGGACAGCGTCAGGATCGAGCCGCCATTGGGCATCATCGCCGCTGCTCGCCGGGTCGCAGCGACGAGGCTGTAGGCGGAAATGTTCATCGTCAACAGGAAGTTGTCGAGGCTGGTGTCGACATAGCGCCCGCGAAGCTCGTTCTTGTCGGAGAAACCGATCGCGTGAACCAGGAAGTCGATCGTGGGCCAACGCGCCGCCAGATCCGCGAAGGCCCGATCGAGATCATCCATTCTCGACACGTCGCAACCGATCAGGAAGTCGCTGTCGAGGCTCTCCGCCAATGGGCGAACGCGCTTTTCCAAAGCTTCTCCCTGATAGGAGAAGGCGAGCTCCGCGCCATGTTCATGGAGCGCCCGCGCGATTCCCCAGGCGAGCGACTTCTCGTTCGCCAGGCCCATGACCAGCCCGCGCTTTCCTTTCATCAAACCCTGGGTCGCTCCGCTCATTCCACGATTTCCCTGTTGCCCTGCGTCACTGCGTTGCCTCCGCCGTCCTCGGCCGCGTCCAGCATATCCTGCTCATCGAGGTCAACCGCCAGCGCTGCGTTTAGCTCGGCTCCGGCCACCATTCCTAGGCCGACCAGCCAGAAAAAGAAAAGGGCGATCATCACCCCGGCCAGGCTGCCGTACGTCAGGTCGTATGACAGGAAGCTGCGCAGCACGCGGGGCAGGACGACCAGGACGGTCACCCACCATATGGTCACCAGCAGCGCGCCCGGCCATTTCGGATAGCGTCGCCGCTGATAGACCCCCGGCGTAAGCGAGAAGAACAGGAGGTAGATGGACAGGAAGAGGCTGCCCGCGCCGATCAGGCGCGAGATGAGCAGTTCGGTCACAAGGACATCGAGCCGCGGGAAAAGGGCGAAGAGAATCTCCTGCACCGCCGAGATGACCACTTGCGCCGACAGGGACACCAACAGCAGGACGACGGAACCCATGATCAGCCCGGTAGATGCCAGGCGGTAGTGCCAGAACGACCTCCCCTGCCGGACCTTGTACGCCCGATGCAGGATATCGCGGATCGTTTCGATCAGGCTTCCCGCGGTCCACAGGCCGAAGAAACCGCCGATCCACAGCAGCCAGCCCTGCCGGGCCTCGACCACGTCATGCGCGACCGGCGACAGCACCTGGGCGACCGCCGGGGGGACGGCCGAAAGAAATGCGTCGATCGAAGCCTCGCGCTGGCCGTCCTCGCCGATCGCCGCAAAGATCGCGGCCACGGCAATGAAGAAGGGGAACAGCGACAGGATCGCCATGTAGGCGAGATTGCCGGCATGTATGAAGCCATCGTTATAGGCCCCCGTCGCGGCGCGCTTGCAGATCGCGAAGGCGCGCGCGCGGCGACCGGTTGGAGGAAGCACCCGTTCCCGCAGGCCGGGGCGAAGCGGCGCGGCAGGAGAGGAAGGGCCTTCGTCGGCGTCGGTCATGTCTGCCGGATGTTGCTCCACCCGGTCCTTCTATCCACGTGGCGATCAGACGCCAAGCTTCGCGCGCACGTTGCCACCCTCGACCCAACCATCCAGCCGGGCCGACAGATCGGCAAGGTCATTGGGAAGGTGGATGTGCAGGCTGACCAACTGGTCGCCGCGTGACCCGTCCTTCCGGGTGAAGCCCTTGCCTTTGAGCCGAAGCAGCCGGCCCGAGCTGCTTCCGGCGGGCACCGTGAGCATCACCGCGCCATCGACGGTGGGGGCCTTGACCTTGCCGCCCTGGACCGCCTCGGTAAGGGTGATCGGCAGTTCGATGCGCACGTCGTCGCCCTCACGCGTGAAGAACGGGTGCGGCTGTATCTGGATGGTGACAAGCCCGTCGCCGGCGCCGCCGGGGCCGGGCTGTCCTTTCCCGCCGAGCCGCATCTGCGTGCCATCCTCGACCCCCGCCGGCAGCTTCAGGTCGATCGTCTTGCCGTCGGCCAGGGTGATCCGCTGCGTCGCCAGCCTGGCGGCGTCGGGAAGCGAGACCGACAGGCGGTATTGCACGTTCGCCCCTTTCGGTGCGGCTCTTCCACGCCCGCCACCGAAGCCACCACCCGGCCCGGCACCCATCCCCGCGCCCGCTCCGCGCGCCCGTCCCCCGAACAGGCCCTCGAAGATATCGCCAAGATCGACGTTGTCGCCGCCGAAGCCTTCGAAGCCGTCGGCGCGGAAGCCGCCATGGCCCCCACTGCCGGTCCCGCCGGGGCCATAGCCGAAGCCCATCGGATTGCCGTCTACGTCGATTTCGCCGCGATCGAAGCGGGCGCGCTTGTCCTTGTCCGAAAGCAGGTCGTAGGCGCGGGTCACTTCGCTGAACCGCTCGGTTGCTTTCGGATTGTCCTTGTTCGCGTCGGGATGCAATTCCTTGGCGAGCTTGCGATAGGCGGACTTGATCTCCTTGTCGGTCGCGCCGCGGCCCACGCCCAGGGTTGAATAGGGATCTGTTGCCATAAGCCCATAGCTAGGGGTGCAAAAGTCCAAGGACAAGCCGCAAGAACGGTCACGGGAACGCACCGCAGCGACAGGCCCGCCTTTCATAGCGGCGCGTTGGCGGCTATCCCTGCCGGTGCCTGCCGCCAGCCGTTGAGGATCGTGACTTGGAAGCCGTCGATACCGTCGAACTCGTTCCCGCCGGCGATCCGTTCGTCCTGTTCGATCGTTGGTTCGCCGAAGCGCGGGCCAGCGAGCCCAACGATGCCAACGCGATGGCGCTCGCCACGGCGACGGCTCAGGGCCGGCCTTCGGTGCGCATGGTCTTGCTGAAGGGGCATGGCGCCAATGAGGGGCCGGGCGGCGGGTTCGTATTCTACACCAATGCATACAGCCGCAAGGGCCAGGAGATCGCCGGCAATCCGCACGCCGCCCTGCTGTTCCACTGGAAGAGCCTGCGTCGCCAGGTGCGCATCGAAGGCAGGTTGGGCCAAGTCGATGGCGCCATGGCCGACGCCTACTTCGCCAGCCGCGCTCGGGATTCGCAACTGGGCGCGGTGGCTTCGGACCAATCAGCGCCGCTGGTTTCGCGCGACGCGTTCCTTACGCGATACGAAGCGGTTCGCGCGGAATTCGATGGCGCCCAGGTGCCCAGGCCGCCGCACTGGACCGGATTTCGTCTCACGCCCGACGCCATCGAATTTTGGCATGATCGGCCGCACCGGCTGCACGAACGGCGGCGCTTCAGTCGCGATGGCGGCGGATGGACGAGCACGTTGCTCTATCCATGACCGGGTCGGCCTCCAACGCGAAGCTCAATCGGGGCGCGGCGTTTGCCAGCATGGCCGTTGCGCTCGTGCTGGTGCTGCTCAAGTCCTGGGCGTCATGGCGAACCGGATCGACCGCGTTGCTCGGCAGCCTGGCGGACACGGCGCTCGATCTCGTCGCCAGTTTGGCGACGTTGGCGGGTGTGTGGATCGCGGCGCAGCCGGCGGATGACGCGCACCGCTTCGGGCACGGCAAGGCCGAGGCGATAGCCGCCATGTTCCAGCTGATGCTGATCTCGATTTCGGCGATGGGCATCGCCGTGCGCGCCATCGAGCAATGGCTGGCGGGCGCAAGGACCGGCGCGGCGGCGGATGGCATCGGCGTGTCGCTCCTCGCCATGGCGCTTACTTTGCTGCTGCTCGCGTGGCAGCGCCGCGTGGTGGCCCTCACCGGCAGCCTGGCTATCGCGACCGACCAGGTCCATTACCAGTCCGACTTGCTGCTCAACCTGGCGGTGATCGCGGCATTGGCGCTGGATCAGTATGCCGGCGTGGCCGGGGCCGATCCGCTGTTCGGCCTGGGTATCGCGTTGTGGCTGGGGTGGAACGCCTGGCGCGCCTCGCGGAACGCGATCGAACAGTTGATGGATCGCGAATGGCCCGAAGAAAAGCGCCGCCGCCTGCTGGAGACGATGGCTCGCCATCCCGACCTTCACGGTGTGCATGACCTGCGCACCCGCACTTCCGGCAACAAGGACTTCGCGCAGTTCCATGTCTGGGTGGATCCCGCGATGACGGTAGGTGACGCCCATCGGGTGATGGACCAGATCGAGGCGCGGCTGCACGACGAGTTTCCCGACGTGGAAATCCTCATCCATCCCGATCCCGATGGACTGGTGGACGAGCAGGGCATGGCGGCCAGGGACGTGCTGCCGCATCGCCTGTCTGGAAGGCCGGATTGATGGAAAACGCAATTCCCTATTGGCACGTCGACGCCTTCGCCTCTCGGCCGTTCACGGGCAACCAGGCGGCGGTGATGCTGCTCGACGAATGGCTGTCCGACGATGTGCTGCGAGCAATTGCGGCCGAAAACTTGTTTGCGGAGACCGCCTTTCTGGTACCCGGGACCAGCGGCAAGGCCGATCGGGAACTGCGCTGGTTCACCCCGGCCATGGAAATTCGCCTGTGCGGCCATGCGACGCTTGCCGCCGGGCACATATTGATGGGGCTGGAGCCTGAGCGGGACGCAATCCGATTCCGTACGCGACTGGCGGGGATGCTCGAAGTGCGGCGGCTTGGGGCGGGCTACGAGGTGGCTCTTCCGGCGATTCGCACCGAGCGTGACGAATTCCCCGAAGCGGCCTCGGCACTTGGCGGATCGCCGCGCGAGGTGTGGCGTAATCCGGATCGCTACAACCTGTTCCTCTACGACAGTGAAGAGGAGATTCGCGCACTCGCGCCGGACTTCCGCTCGCTCGCGGCATTGGGCATCGATTCATTCACGGCCACCGCTCCCGGCAGCGACACCGACGTCGTCAGCCGCGTCTTCGTGCCGGGTGCGGGCGTGGACGAGGACAGCGTCACCGGATCTGCCCATGCCGTGCTCACGCCCTTCTGGGCGCCGCGACTGGGAAGGGATGGCTTCACCGCCTATCAGGCGTCGGCACGGGGCGGGCGTCTGACCTGTCGATTGGATGGCGAGCGCGCGTGGCTTGGCGGTGACTGCGTCACGGTGGTCGAGGGGAAGTTCTACCTTTAGCGAGGAAACAGCGCCACGAGATCGCCGAGCCGTTCGCGCAAGGCGAGCTTCGCCTCTTCGCCGGTATGCCCCAGTCGCACCACGGTCAGTTTCTGCGATGGCGAACCGATCAGGTAGTGGCCCTGCCCGCCGACGCAGGCGAACAGGTCTGACGGCGCCTTCCCGGGGAACAGCACGTCCCCGCCCCCATCATCGTTCTGGCCCCTGTTCGAGTTGAGCCACAGTTGCGCGCCGAAGCCAGGATTGCGCGGGCTGGGCCGTCGCATGAACTCGATCCAGCGCCGGGGTACGATCTGCGCGCCCTTGACCGATCCGGCATGGCGCAGGAACTCGCCCAGCCGAGCCCAGTCGCGCGCGGTGGCATGGACCATGCTCGATCCGATCATGGTCCCGACCGGATCGAACTCGGCGGCCATCGAGGTCATCCCGGCGGGATCGAGCAGCCGCGTGCGGAGGAAATCGGATACCGCGCGACGGCGAACGTCCGGATCGTCGCTTGGCGTCAGCACGCGTGCCGCAAGATCGGACAGGATGATCGCATCGATTGACGAATAGTCGAACGTCGTGCCGGGGTCTTCGGCCAGCGGCTGGGCCTCGGCATAGGCGGACATGCCGTCGCGTCCTTCGAGGAACAGCATCGTTGCCGCCTCGCGCGGATCGGGAACGCTGTGGCTCGCACCGCCTTGCCGCAAACCTGAGCGCATCTGCAGCAGTTGCCGCAATGTAATTTCCCCGCGCGGGTCACCGGAGCGCTGCCACGCGGGCACCGGCGCGGTTTCGTCCAGCCGCAGCCGGCCGTCGCTCACCAGGATGCCGATCATGATGCCCGTCAGGCAGGTCGACATTGACCAGCCGATGAACCGGTCGTGCCTGCCATATCCCTCCCCATAGCGCTGGGCGATCACTTCGCCGCCGCGGAGCACGAGGAGCGCGCGGGTATCTCCCACGGCATCGGCATCGAACAAGCCGTCGATCGCGCGAGCCAGTACGTCGCGAGGGATACCGGGGCGTTCGGAGACGGCCATGAGCGATGCGGCGCTGGGCGGCTGCACGGGAGGCGGGCCGCTGTCCCCGCATCCGGTCAGGCTTGGCAGCGCCAGCAGCGACGGGATAAGGGAGAAGCGGCGCACAGACATGACGGGTGCCGTGATGGGCAAGACGGGGCGGGATGGCAACAGTTCACAAGCGTGCAGGGTCAGGCGGCTATCCCGGCGAACGGCGGCGGCGATGGCCGCGCACGGTCCTGCTCCTCGCACTCCTGACCGGCGGGGCGCTGCTGGTGTGGTTCTGGCAATCGCTAACCGCACGCGCGCTGCTCGATGCGTCCTATGGCGCGCGCGTCGCTTGTTCGTGCCGCTATTTCGGCGGTCGCGATTTCGCTGGCTGTGAACGGGAAATCGCCGAGGAGACATCATTCGTCTTCGTCAGCGCCGACGATGAGACGAAAAGCGTCAGTGCTTCGGTGCCACTGCTGTCGAGTCAGCGCGCGACATATCGTGAGGGCGCGGGGTGCATGTTGGAGAAGTGGGAGGACTGATCCGGCTCGCCGCATGGCCAATCCGCTGCATCGGAAATCACTCTAATTCCAGTCTGCCGGTTCTGTACCTTCGATCCAGCCGCCGCCGACCACTCGCTCGCCGCAATACAATACCGCCGCCTGACCGGGCGCGACGCCGTACTCGGGCTCCACGAAGCGCAGGATCATAACCGCCCCTTCGCCCGGCATGCCTTCAAGCTCGACCGGAACCGGCTTTGCCAGCGAGCGGACTTTCGCGGTGAGGGGGCCATCCGGTAGCGGGCCAATCCGATTGGTTTCGATGATCCTGGCCCGTCGTACCGCCAGCAGCGAACGAGGGCCGACGATGACCCTCCGGCGCTCGGCATCGATGGCAGTAACATAGAGCGGTTCCGGCTGGCCGCCGATCTCGAGGCCACGGCGCTGGCCGACCGTGTAGTGGATCACGCCGCGGTGCTCCCCTAGCACGGCGCCCCCATTGGCGTGGACGATCTCGCCCGGCGCTTCGCCTTCGGGCCGGATCGCACGCACGACTTTGGCGTAATCTCCATCGGGCACGAAGCAGATATCCTGGCTGTCCGGCTTGGCGGCGACTTTCAACCCGGCCAGCTCGGCGATTCGCCGGGTCTCGCTCTTGGGCAGGCCGCCCAGAGGAAAGCGCAGGAAATCGAGTTGCGCATCGGTGGTGCCGTAAAGGAAATAGCTCTGGTCGCGGGCAGGATCGAGCGCGCGGTGGAGCTCGGGGCCGGCGAGGCCGATGATGCGCCGGACGTAATGCCCGGTCGCCAGGCAATCGGCGCCCAGATCGCGCGCCATCGCCAGCAAGTCTCCGAACTTGGGCCCCATATTGCAGCGGATGCAGGGGATCGGGGTGCGCCCGGCGAGATAGTCGTCGGCGAATTTCTCGACGACGTCCTCGCGGAACCGCGTCTCGTGATCGATCACGTAATGCGCGATGCCCAGCCGATCAGCGACGGCGCGCGCGTCGCGGATATCGTCGCCGGCGCAGCAAGCGCCCTTGCGGCCGGTCGCGGCGCCGTAATCGTAGAGCTGCAAGGTGACGCCGATGACTTCTGCACCGCTCGACGCGGCAAGGGCGGCCACGACCGAGCTGTCGACCCCGCCCGACATGGCGACGACGATCCGCCGCTGCGCGATGGGCCCTTCCAGCTGGAAAAGTTCGGCGGCCTCGAGGCCAGTCAGGAGTTCACGCACGGTCATTGCGCCGCCCATATAGGGTTTCGCGGCGGCCGGAAACAGCTCCGGGCGGGCGGTGGTTGCCGGCAGGGCCGTGGATTAACTATCCTAACCATCCGGTAAACCCCGCCTTTACCTCGCCTTGACCTTGGCTGGTTATAAAGCCGCCTATGGAAATCGACTTCGATCGGGAATCGTGGCGGCCGGAGGCGGATCGCCGGTCCGGGCAGCCGGAATGGCACGTGCTGCGGATGCGTCTGCGCACGGCGCAAGAAGCGGCGCGTGCCCTTGGCAGCAAGCTTGCCAGCCAGCTCGACGCCAGCGGCAGCTTTGCGGCCGGCGCGGCGCGGGCGCTGGACGGTTTCGAAAGGGACCTAACAGCGGTTAACCCTAGTGCTTCAGCCAATGGCAAATCGTCCGCGTGCATCTCTGCTGGCGGAGACAAGGCGCATGTATCGCTGTTCGACAGCGGCGATCGAGGGTTGAAATGATCGAGAACCAAAAAATTCGTCCCGCTCAGGTGATCGGTCCGCTTGGCGAACCGCTGACCATCGAGTCGCTGCCGCCGCCCAATACCCATCGCTGGGTAGTCCGGCGCAAGGCCGAGGTCGTGGCGGCGGTGAACGGGGGCCTGCTGACCATCGACGAGGTGTGCGATCGCTATCAGCTCACGCTCGAGGAATTCGCCTCCTGGCAGCGCGCTGTCGACCGGTCGGGCATGCAGGGCCTCCGGGTCACGCGCATCCAGCACTACCGCGATCTCTACGAGCGTCAGCAGAAATACTGACCTCTCCGGCCCCCGCGACGGCGCGATTTCCTGCGACATTCACCGGTCGTTGATATACCTTCGCTTTTGCGGCTGGGCTCTACCCGGTCCAAGGCAATAAGCAGGAGGATAGCTATGGGCTGGATTATCGCATTGATCGTCGGCGGTGTCGCTGGCTGGCTTGCCAGCATGGTGATGAACCGCGACGCCTCCATGGGCGTCTTTTGGAATATCGTAGTCGGCTGCGTCGGCTCGGTGATCGGCAATCTGTTGGCGAACAGGTTCGGCT
Organism: Novosphingobium sp.; assembly: GCA_035281095.1. Lineage (GTDB taxonomy): Bacteria > Pseudomonadota > Alphaproteobacteria > Sphingomonadales > Sphingomonadaceae > Novosphingobium. The sequence goes on from DATEEP010000158.1 coordinate 14,301, forward strand.
ATGCCGGCTCGGTACAGGAATTCTCGCTCACGGGCCTCATCATCGCTTTCGTCGGCGCGGTGATCTTGCTGGCCATCGTCAACCTGATCCAGCGCGGCCGCGTCCGCTAGGCAAAACGGTCGGATCGGCCGGGCAGCGCCACTCAGTGGTGCGCGCCTCGTGCGTTCAGATTGCCACGGACTGTCGCCCGGTATATGGGCTTGACGGAATGTTCCACCACGGGACGCTCCGCGAACTACGGCGGGCAAGTGGTCTTGGCGTTTCGGTCCCGGCCGATCTCGGGTTTTCCGGCGTTCGTCCAGACACCGATCGCCGGAAACAGAGAGCACGATGAACTACGACGCCAAGATTGACCCGGCCGATGAGCAGGTGAGCGAGCCCGGCTACAATCCGCTGGACGATAGCGACGAAGCCGATCGCCTTTCGAACCGCCGGATGTGGATATTTGGTGCGATCGCCATCGTCCTCCTCGTTGGGCTGTGGATCGTCAATCACTTCAACAAGGCGGAACCGTTGGGCCAGTCGGCCGAAAGCCAGGCGCCTGCGGTTACGGTGTTCACGCCGGGCCGCGCCGCCATCGCCGGCAAGATCGAAGCCAACGGCACGCTCGCCGCGCGTCGCGAGATGCCCGTCGGAGTGGCGGGCGAAGGCGGGCAAATCGCCCGCGTATTGGTCGAACCGGGTGACTGGGTCAGGGCGGGGCAAGTGCTGGCGGTGATCGACAGGTCGGTTCAGACGCAGCAGCAGGCAAGTCAGGCAGCCCAGATCGAGGTGGCCGCAGCCGATGCCCGGCTGGCGCAGGCCAATCTGGACCGGGCGCTCAAGCTGGTGGATCGCGGGTTCATTTCCAAGGCCGACGTCGACCGGCTGAGAGCCACGCGCGATGCGGCGGCCGCGCGCGTCCGCGTCGCCCGGGCCCAGCTCGGCGAAACCCGCGCCCTTACCAACAGGCTCGATGTCGTGGCCCCGGCGGCGGGCCTGGTTCTTGAGCGCAAGGTGGAGCCGGGCCAGGTCGTGAGCGCCGGCACGGGGGTGCTGTTCCGCCTGGCCAGAGGCGGCGAGATGGAGCTGCTGGCGCGTCTCAGCGAGGACGATCTCGCGAAAGTGTCGGCCGGGGTGGCCGCGATGGTCGTGCCCGTCGGATCCGGCAAACGTTTCAGCGGGCAGGTCTGGCAGGTATCGCCCGTGATCGATCCCCAAAACCGGCAAGGCTCGGTGCGTATCGCGTTGGCCTACGCGCCGGAATTGCGTCCGGGCGGCTTTGCCTCGACCGAGATCCTCTCGGGTTCGGTCGTGGCGCCGCTTCTGCCGGAATCCGCGGTGCTGGCCGATAACCAGGGCTCGTACGTCTACATTGTCGACAAGGACAACAAGGTGGTGCGCCGCAAGGTGAAGACCGGCATTCTCACCGCCAAGGGTATCGCCGTGACCGAGGGGCTGGCCGGCAACGAGCGGATCGTTCTGAGAGCCGGCGCGTTCCTGTCCAGCGGAGAGACCGTCAGGCCCAAGCTGACCAAGCTCTCCTGAGGCCGCGCGCATGGATTTCCGCAACATCTCCGCATGGTCGATCCGCAACCCCGTGGTGCCGATCGTCCTTTTTGCCGGATTGATGATCGCTGGCATCGTCGCGTTCATGCGACTGGACATCCAGCGCGACCCGGACATCGAATTTCCCGTCGTCATCGTCAGCGTCAGCCAGCCCGGCGCCGCGCCGAGCGAGATCGAGAACCAGATCACCCAGCGGGTCGAATCGGCCGTTCGTTCGATCAGCGGCGTCGCGTCGATCAGTTCGACCGCCTCCGAAGGCAACAGCCAGACGATCGTGGAATTCGAGATCGGCGAAGACATCAACGCCGCGGTCAACGAGGTGAAGAACGCGGTCGACCAGACCCGCAGCGAGATGCCCGACGGCATTCTCGAACCGCAGATATTCAAGGCGACGACGACATCGGAACCGATCGCGCACTTCGCGGTCGAGGTCGAGGACATGACCATCGAGCAGCTCTCGTGGTTCATCGACGATACCGTCGCCCGGCGGCTGCTGTCGATACCCGGTACAGCCGAAGTGGTCCGTAATGGCGGCGTCGATCGCGAGATCCTCGTGACTCTCGATCCGGCGCGGATCCAAGCCTTCGGTGTGACGGCGGCACAGATCAATACGGTTCTGCGCCAGCTCAATCTCAACGCATCGGGTGGGCAGGCGGAGATCGGCGGATCGCGGCAGTCCCTCCGCGTGGTCGGCGATGCCAAGACCGCGTTCGACCTGTCGCAGACCGATATCCGGCTGGGATCGGGCCGCACGGTCAAGCTTGCCGATATCGCCGATGTCTCCGACGCCTATGGCGAGATCAAATCCAAGGCCAAGTTCAACGGCCGTCCGGTGGTGAGCTTTTCGCTCAAGCGCGCCCGGGGCGCCTCCGACGTCGAGGTTTACGACGAGGTGGTCGAGGAGCTGGCCAAGATCGAAAAGGACAATCCCGGGGTCCATTTCACGCCGCTGCTCACTTCGGTCGACTATACCCGCGAACAGTACGAAACCTCGATGGCCGCTATGGTGGAAGGCGCGATCCTCGCCGTCATCGTCGTGTTCTTCTTCCTCAGGGACTGGAGGGCGACGATCATCGCCGCCATCGCCATCCCTCTCTCGGCCGTGCCGACGTTCTGGTTCATGGACCTGCTCGGCATCACCCTGAACTCGCAGGCGCTGCTCGCGCTGGGCCTCGTCGCGGGGGTGCTGGTCGATGACGCGATCGTCGAGATCGAGAACATCGTGCGCCACATGCGGATGGGCAAGACAGCATATCAGGCCGCGATCGATGCAGCGGACGAGATCGGTTTGGCGGTGGTCGCCACCACGTTCTCGATCGTCGCGGTGTTCCTGCCGGTCGGGATGATGCCCGGCGTGCCGGGCGAGCTGTTCCGTGCGTTCGGCCTGACGGTCGTCGTCGCCGTGCTGATGAGCCTTGCGATCGCGCGGATGATCACGCCGATGGCGGCAGCCTATTTCCTGAAGTCGCACGGTCATGCAGAGCACGCCAGCGGCAAGTCGATGGACCGTTACCTGGAGGTGCTGCACTGGTCGCTCGATACCGACAAGGCGCAGGCCTATCGCCGGGCGCATGCCGGGCCGGACGGAACCGTGCCCATGCGCAGCCGCTTCGCCGCGCGCCTTCGCGATCACCGGATCTGGATGATGGGGATCGGCGCGGGTGCGCTGGTGCTGACCGGATTGATCGGGCGGTCGATGCCGATGGAGTTCTTCCCCACCGCCGACAGCGACTACAACGTCATCAGCCTGACCCATCCACCCGGAACGACTATCGCCGAAGCGGAGCGGATCAGCGACCAGGTCCGCGCGGTGCTCAAGGACAACCCGGCGGTCCAGAGCGTCTATCAGCGAATCAGCGTCAGTGGCGCCGCCGTGCTGATCGTGCTGCGCGAGGATCGCAAGGTCACCAGCCAGCAGTTCCAGGATGAGGTGACACCCAAGCTCCAGGAGATCGCCGACGCCCGTGTCGCGTTCCAGGATCTGCTGTCCGGCCGCAGCGGGACGGGCAGGCCGATCTCGGTCATGCTGACCGGATCGGATGCGGCGCTGCTGGACCAGACTGCCGCCCGGCTGGTCGAGGAGATGAAGGGGCTGCCGCAAGTCGTGGCGCCGCGGGTCAGCGCCGATCTCCGCCAACCCGAGATCATCATCCGCCCGCGTCTGGACCTGGCGGCCGAGCTGGGTGTCTCGACGACCGCGCTTAGCCAGGCGATCCGCATCGCCACTATCGGCGAGATCGACCAGAACGCCGCCAAATTCTCGCTGAGCGACCGTCAGGTGCCGATCCGCGTGCGGATGCCTGAAGCGGCGCGTGGCGATCTGTCCAACATCACCAATCTTCCCGTGCCGACCAGCGACGGCGGATCGGTGCCGCTGTCGCGAGTCGCCGAAGTCTCGTTCGGCTCGGGGCCGACCTCGATCCAGCGGTACAACCAGGAACGGCGCGTGTTCGTCGGCGCCGATCTGGCCCCTGGTGTGGTCAAGAGCGAGGCGACCGAGGCGATCAACTTGCTGCCGGTCATGAAGAACCTGCCGCGCGGCGTCGCCAACAAGCCCTATGGCTCCGATCAATGGCAGGCGGACATGATGACCAGCCTGGCGATCGCGGTGCCCTCGGGCATCCTGCTGGTCTTCGCGGTGCTGGTGCTGCTGTACCACCGCGTCATCTCGCCGCTGGTCAACATGGCGTCGCTGTCGCTGGCGCCGCTCGGCGGCCTGATCGCGCTGGCGATTTCCGGGCAGGCGCTGTCGATGCCCGTGTTCATCGGCGTGCTGATGCTGCTCGGCATCGTCGGCAAGAACTCGATCCTGCTGATCGACTTCGCCATCGAAGAGATGGCGACCGGCAGGCCGAAGTTCGACGCCATCATCGAAGCCGGGCACAAGCGCGCCCAGCCGATCGTCATGACCACCGTGGCGATGACCGCGGGCATGATCCCCACCGCGGTGTCGCTGTCCGGCGACGGGGCGATGCGCGCGCCGATGGGGACGATGGTGATCGGCGGGCTGATCCTCTCCACCCTGCTGACGCTGCTGATCGTGCCTGCCGCGTTCAGTCTGGCCGATGGTTTCGAAAAGCGCATCGGTCCCAAGCTGCGCCGCTCGGTGCTGACCTTCGAGCCGGAACACGCCGAGGCAGAGCGGCGGTCCCGCGAAGGCTCGGGCGCGTTGCCCGCCGAGTAGCGGCGCGTAGAGGTGCCGTCCGCCGAAACCAGCACTGACCGGGCCAAGCGCATGCGCATTTTCGCGACCTCGCTGCTGGTCGCGATGGCGGTGGCGTTCTTCGTGCTGTCGAAGCTGCGGGGCCAGTATCATCCGGCTCATCCCGCCTGGGGCTATGCCGTCGCGTTCACCGAGGCGGCGATGGTTGGTGGGTTGGCCGACTGGTTCGCGGTGACCGCGCTGTTCCGCCGCCCGCTTGGCCTCCCGATCCCGCACACCGCGATCATCCCGGTCAACAAGGATCGCATCGCCGATACCATGGCGCAGTTCCTGCGCGCCAATTTCCTCACCCCCCAGGTGGTCAGCCGGCGGATGCACGGGTTCAACCTGGCGGGCATGTTCGGTGCGTTCCTGACCGCTCCGGCGGAAGGCAACGCGGGACGGGTAGCCGGCGGCGCGGCGGGGTTGATCGCCGACCTGCTCGAATCGCTCGATCCCGAGCGGCTTGGCGGGCAGGTGCGGACGGGAATGGTCAGGCAGCTTGAGAAGCTGGAAGTCGCCCCGCTGATCGGCCGGATGCTTGAGGCCGCGATTGCCGACAAGCGCCACCTGGCGGTGATGGACAGCCTGATCCGCTGGGCCGGCAAGACGCTGGAAGCCAACGAGGATTTCGTGCGGGCCATGATCCACGAGCGCGCCAATGCGCTGCTGCGCTGGACCGGGCTGGATGCCCGGATCGCCAGTGCTGTGCTGGACGGGCTGTACAAGCTGCTTGCCGACATGCTGGTCATGCCCGACCATCCGTTGCGGGCGAAAGTGCAGGAAGGGCTGGAGAAGCTGGCGCACGATCTGGTCCATGACCCGGAAGCGCGCGCAAAAGTGGAGGCGGCCAAGCTGGAACTGCTGAACAATCCGGCGTTGGGCGAATGGTGGCAGGGCGTGTGGGAACGCATCCGGCGCGGGCTGATCGGCGCGATCCGCAATCCCGACGCGGCCACGTCCGGCCAGCTGGGAGAGGCGCTGGCGGAACTGGGCAAGGCGCTGCAGGACGATCCGCGTCTGCAACTGCAAGTCAACCGCTTCGCCCGCCGAACCGTCGTCGGCGCGACCTCACGCTATGGCGGGGAGATCGTCCGGCTGGTGTCCGAAACGGTCAAGCGCTGGGACGCGCGCACCGTGACCGACCGCATCGAAAGCGCCGTCGGCCGCGACCTCCAGTTCATCCGCATCAACGGCACGCTGGTCGGCGGCCTGTTCGGCGTGGTGATCCATGCGGTGCAGGAACTGATATAGCTATATGGCCCGGGCGGATCAGATCGAAATCGACTTTCGAATCGTTATCGAGCGGCCCGTCATCGGCGTGGTTCACAGCCTGCAGGCGAAGGACGGATCCCCGCTCGATCCGAAGCTGTCGCACGCGGGGGAGGCACTGGTTTTTGACTTCCCCGTTCGCGTGAGTCCCGGCCCGAAATTCTTTGGCGATCAGGTGAGGCCCGAGGGGCCGGTGCGCCGGTTCGTCTACATCCGAGTCGGGGAATTGGCGGGCGATGCCGCCTCGCCCTGGTCACGCCGGATGAAGATCGACATCCATGACATCGCGCAATCCATGTTGCACCAGGCGATCCGGGGCGGCGGCGTCATCGAGACCATCGTGATCGGCACCGCCGAGGATGGTACGCCCGCCTGCGCGACGATCCGGCCCAGCATTCGGCGGATCGTGCCGCGTTGAGAGAGTTTTGGTGCGGGCGGGCGCCATGAAAAAGAAAAGGCGGCCCGAAAGCCGCCCTCCCTCATCCATCACGGGGTGACCGCCGGCTCAAAGCTTGCCGGTCAGTTCCGGCACCGCATTGAACAGGTCCGCCACCAGGCCGATGTCGGCGACCTGGAAGATCGGGGCGTCCTCGTCCTTGTTGATGGCGATGATGGTCTTGGAATCCTTCATGCCGGCAAGGTGCTGGATCGCGCCGGAGATGCCGACGGCGATGTAGACTTCGGGGGCGACGATCTTGCCGGTTTGGCCGACCTGATAGTCGTTGGGAACATATCCGGCGTCCACCGCCGCGCGGCTGGCGCCGACGCCGGCGCCCAGCTTGTCGGCCAGCGGGAAGATGACCTGCTCGAACGTGGGGCCGTCCTTCAGCGCGCGGCCGCCAGAGACGATGATCTTGGCGCTGGTCAGCTCGGGACGCTCGCTCGCGGCGATTTCCGAACCGAGGAAGCTGGAAAGACCCGAATCGCCTGCACCGGAAACGGTCTCTACCGTGCCGGAGCCGCCGCTGGTCTCCGCCTTGGCGAACGCGGTGCCGCGCACGGTGATGACCAGCTTGGCGTCGGTCGCCTCGACCGTGGCGATGGCGTTGCCGGCGTAGATCGGGCGGGTGAACGTCTTCTCGCCCTCGACCGAGAGGATGTCGGAGATCTGCATCACGTCGAGCAGCGCGGCGACGCGCGGCGCGACGTTCTTGCCAGTGGTGGTGGCGGGCGCCAGGAACGCGTCATGGTGGCCCATGAGCTCGACCACCAGGGGTGCCACGTTCTCGGGCAACGCGTTGGCATAGGCGGCATTGTCGGCGAGGTGGACCTTGCCCACGCCGGCGATCTTGGCGGCTTCGTCGGCCACCGCGGCGCAGCCCGAACCGGCGACGAGCAGGTGGACTTCGCCCAGCTTCGAAGCGGCGGTGACCACCGAGAGAGTGGCGTCCTTGACCGACTGGTTGTCGTGTTCGACCCAAACGAGAGTTTTCATAACGAATTTCCTTTCAAGACCCCTCTCCCGTTCGCTTCGAGCGAAGTCGAGAAGCGTCACGCGCCTGTGTCTCGACTACGCTCGACACGAACGGAGATGGAGAAGCATCAGGCGATGCCCAGTTCCTTGATCTTGGCGACGAGCGCGTCGACATCGGCGACCTTGATGCCGGCCTGGCGCACCGGCGGCTCGCCGACTTTCAGCGTCTTGAGGCGCGGGGTGATATCGACGCCGTAGTCGGCCGGGCTCTTGGTATCGAGCTGCTTTTTCTTGGCCTTCATGATGTTGGGCAGCGAAGCGTAGCGCGGCTCGTTGAGGCGCAAGTCGGCGGTGACGACCGCCGGGAGGTTCAGCTTCACGGTCTCGAGACCGCCATCGACTTCGCGGCGGACGGTGATGGAATCGCCTTCGACCGTGATCTTGTTGGCGAACGTGCCTTGCGGCCGACCGAGCAGCGCGGCGAGCATCTGGCCGGTCTGGTTGCAATCGTCGTCGATCGCCTGCTTGCCGAGAATGACGAGCCCGGGGGCTTCCTCCGCGACGATGGCTTTCAGGATCTTGGCGACGGCCAGCGGCTCGACCTCGGCGTCGGTTTCGACCAGGATCGCGCGGTCCGCGCCCATGGCAAGCGCGGTGCGAAGCGTTTCCTGCGCCTTGGTCGGGCCGACCGAGACCGCGATGATCTCTTCTGCCGAGCCGGCTTCCTTGAGGCGGATGGCTTCCTCGACGGCGATTTCGTCGAAGGGGTTCATGCTCATCTTGACGTTGGCGAGATCGACGCCGGTGCCGTCGCCCTTGACGCGCGGCTTGACGTTGTAGTCGATCACCCGCTTCACGGGCACGAGGATTTTCATCAGTCTGTCCTCTCGTTTCAGCATGGCGGCATCCTGGCCGCCGGATTCAGGAATCTCGGTTAGACTTGGCGCCCGCCTTTGCCGCAAGCCAAGGATTGGTCAAGTCCCGCGTGGGTTTGCCAACGCGGGACCAGCCCTGTGATTGCCGCCAGTCGCTCAGGCGGCCTGCTTCACTTCCGCGACGATCTTGCGCGCGGCGTCGCCCAGGTCGTCGGCGGGGACGATGGCGAGGCCGGAGCCGGCGAGGATCGCTTTGCCCTGCTCCACGTTCGTGCCTTCGAGGCGGACCACCAACGGCACCGACAGGTTCACTTCCTTGGCGGCGGCGACGATGCCGTCGGCAATGATGTCGCATTTCATGATGCCGCCGAAGATGTTGACGAGGATTCCCTCCACCGCCGGGTCGGACAGGATGATCTTGAAGGCCTCGGTCACCTTCTCCTTCGAGGCGCCGCCGCCGACGTCGAGGAAGTTGGCGGGGAACGCGCCGTTCAGCTTGATGATATCCATGGTCGCCATGGCAAGGCCTGCGCCGTTGACCATACAGCCGATGTTGCCGTCCAGCTTGATGTAGGCAAGGTCGTGCTTGCTGGCTTCGACCTCGGCCGGGTCCTCCTCGGTCTCGTCGCGCAGCGCGGCCACGTCGGGGTGGCGGAACAGCGAGTTCGAATCGAAGCTGACCTTGGCGTCGAGCACCAGTATCTGGCCATCGGTGGTTTCGATCAGCGGATTGACTTCGAGCATCGACATGTCGGTGCCGATGAACGCGTCATAAAGCTGGGCCGCAAGCTTCTGCGCCTGCTTGTTGAGGTCGCCCGTCAGCTTCAGGCCGAACGCCACCGCGCGGCCGTGATGCGGCTGGAAGCCCTCGGCCGGATCGATGGTGATGGTGACGATCTTCTCCGGTGTGTCGTGGGCGACGGTTTCGATATCCATGCCGCCTTCGGTCGAAACGATCATGGCGATGCGGCCGGTCTTGCGGTCGACCAGCATCGACAGGTAGTATTCCTTGGCGATGTCGGCGCCGTCGGTCACGTAGAGGCGGTTGACCTGCTTGCCGGCGTCGCCGGTCTGGATGGTGACGAGGGTGTTGCCCAGCATCTCGCGGGCGTTGGCCTCGACTTCCTCGATCGACTTGGACAGCCGCACGCCGCCCTTGGCGTCCGCGCCCAATTCCTTGAACTTGCCCTTGCCGCGTCCGCCGGCGTGGATCTGCGCTTTCACGACATAGAGCGGTCCGGGAAGCTGCTTCGCACCGGCGACCGCTTCCTCCACGGTCAGCGCGGCATGGCCGGCGGGCACGCCGACGCCGAATTTCGCGAGCAGTTCCTTGGCCTGATATTCGTGAATGTTCATCGGTTTGTGCTTTCCACTGCTGAGTCGCGGGGCTTATCCGCTTGAAATCTCTCCGGGCCACGCGCGGGTGGGCCGATTTTGCAGCGCCGCATGGCACATCGCCGGGCGCTTGAAAAGTCCCGGCGGCACGGCCATGACGATTGCGGTTTGCACTGCGGCGAAAGGCGGGACGCGAGGGGCATGGTTGAAGCATCGTGATTGACCGGACCCGCCTCGAAGCGATCGTCCGCGCGGCGGGGCGCATGGCGCTCAGCCTCTGGCCCGGAGACGGGCATGCGCTGGCAGTTTGGGACAAGCTGCCGGGCGACCCGGTGTCCGAGGCGGACCTTGCGGTGGACACGTTCCTGAAAGCCGAACTGGCCGCGCTGCTGCCCGCCGCCGGCTGGCTGTCGGAGGAGACCGCCGACATGCCGCAGGGCCAGGCCCAGCGTCTTGAAGGCGACCTTGCGTGGCTGGTCGATCCCATAGACGGCACGCGCGATTTCGTGCGCGGGCGGGATGGCTGGGCGGTCTCGGTGGCGCTGGTCAGGGCTTCGCGCCCGCTGCTGGGTTACCTCTACGCTCCGGCCCGGGCGCGGGAGCACGGTGGAGAACTGTGGCACGCAGAGGCGGGTCGCGGCAGTTGGCGCAATGGCGAGCGTCTCGTCGCCAGCGCCCGGACGGAGCTGCCCGGCGCCCGCGTGCCCGCCCGCCAGCTGGCGCCGGAGGACGCGGACCTGGTCATGGTGCATCAGCCCAACAGCATCGCGCTGCGCATCGCCATGGTCGCGGCGGGCGAGGCGGATCTCGTCGCCACGCTGCGCTGGGGCTACGAATGGGACATCGCCGCCGCCGCCCTGATCGCGCGGGAGGCGGGCGCGGCGGTGACCGACGCGCTCGGTCAGCCGCTCAATTACAACAAGCGCGATCCGCGCGCGTTCGGCGTGCTGGCGACCTCGCCCGCGCTCCACCCGGCCGCGGTCGATCGGCTGGCCGGGCGGGCGCGGGAATTGTTTGGGTAAGCGTTCCTCGTTCCTCCCCGTGCCGGGGAGGATTGCGATCAATACCCCTGCTGCTTGGCGGCCTGGACCTGCTCCTGACTGATCGGCACGATCTTGATCTCGACGCGGCGGTTGCGGCGGCGACCTTCCTCGGTATCGTTGTTGGCGACCGGCATGGTTTCGCCGAAGCCCTGGCTGCGCACGCGCTGGCTCGATATTCCGCGGGAGGTCAGATATCCCGCCACGGTGCTCGCCCGGCGCTCCGACAGCGACTGGTTGTAGGCATCGGAGCCGGTGGAATCGGTGTGGCCGTAGACGTCGACGAGGCTGTTGGGATACTGCTGCAGGCTCTGCGCGATCTGGTCTAGCGTGTTGCGGAATTCGGGCCGCAGCGAGGCGCTGTCGACGTCGAAGGTCACGCCGTCGGGCAAGTTGACCAGGATCGACTGGCCACCGTCCGCCTCGGTCACGTCGATGCCGCTGCCGGCGGTGCTTTCTTTCAGCTCCTTGATCTGCTTGTCCATCTGGTAGCCGACCGCGCCGCCGGCGATGCCGCCTATGCCCGCGCCGATGATGCGGCCCGTGCCGCCGCCGATCAGCCCGCCGAGCAGGAGGCCGGCCAGCGCGCCGCCGCCCGCGCCGATCGCGGTGCGTGAGACCTTGCGTTCGCCGGTATTGGGATCGGTGACGCAGGCCGTCACGGTGACGAGCGACAATGCGGCCAGGCTCGAGACCATAAGGCGTGATCTGTTCATGGGAATTCCTCCTTCTCCAGGGACCATCATGTGTGCGCTTTTGAACATGAATGTCCAATGGACATTCGCCACTGGATCGCCGTGCTCAACGAACGACGGATTTTTCTGTTCCGCCGCGTTGCCGATCTGCTAGCGACGGGGCATTGTGGCACCCTTTCCCTGGACGGACGTCCTCATCATCATCGGGCTGATTGGCCTGAACGGACTTTTTGCCATGTCGGAGATGGCGATCGTCTCGGCCCGCGCCTCCCGGCTGGAGCTGGCGGCGGACAAGGGCAGCGGCGCGGCACGGTGCGCGATGCAGATGGCGGCCGATCCGGGCAAGTTTCTCTCCACCGTGCAGATCGGCATCACCCTGATCGGCATCATCGCCGGCGCCTATTCCGGCGCCAGCCTGGGCGGCCCGGTGGGAGACCGGCTGCAACTGCTGGGCCTGCCGCCGGCCTATGCCGGCGAGATCGGCTTCGTGGCGGTGATCATCGCCACGACCTATCTCAGCCTCGTCATCGGCGAACTGGTGCCAAAGCAGCTCGCCCTGCGCGCGCCGGAGCCGATCGCGCTGGTCGCGGCCCTGCCCATGCAGTTCCTGGCCAAGGCGATGGCGCCGTTCGTCTGGCTGCTGGACCGCTCGTCCGCCCTCATCCTCGGCCTGTTCGCGGTGCGCGGCGCCGATGAAGGGCGGCTGACGGCGGAGGAACTGCACCTGATCTTCGCCGAAGCGACGCGGTCGGGCGTGATCGCGGAGGGCGAGCGCGAGATGATGCGCGGCGTGCTCAAGCTCGCCGACCGCCCGGTGCGCGAGCTGATGACCCCGCGCAACGAACTGGACTGGGTCGAGCTGTCCGCCAGCGAGATGGAACTGCGGGAGCGGATCGAGAATTCGCCGCATTCGCTGCTGCCGGTTGCCGAAGGCACGCCGGACAACATCGTCGGTGTGATCCGAGTGCGCGAGGCGCTGGCGGCGATGCTCTCGGGCAACGGGGCGGATATCGGCGCGCTGATGAAGAAGGCCGAAGTCATCCCGGACCAGATCGACGCCAACGATGCCTTGCGCAAGCTGCAGCAGGCCGAGATCGCGATGGTCATGGTCCATGACGAGTACGGTCATTTCGAAGGCATCGTCACGCCCAAGGATTTCCTCACGGCGATTTCCGGCAGCTTCGCCAGCGACCAGGACCAGGGCGACGAACCGATGGTGGTGGAGCGCGAGGACGGCAGCCTGCTGCTTTCGGGCGCGATGCCTGCCGATGCCATGGCAGAGCGGCTGGGCGTGACCCTGCCCGAAACACGCGAGTTCGCGACGGTGGCGGGTTACGTGCTCTCGGTGCTCAAGCGGCTGCCCAAGGAGGGCGAGCATTATCGCGAACAGGGTTGGCGCTTCGAGGTGATCGACATGGACGGGCGGCGGATCGACAAGGTGCTGGTCAGCCGTATCGACGCGGACGAGGAAGACGAGATGCAGCTGTAGGGAAGTGGCCGCTCATCCTGAGGAGTCGTTGAGCCGGTCGAAACGGCTTCTCGAAGGATCGGGGTGGTTCGAGACGGGACTTCAACAAGCTCAGTCCCTCTTCACCATGGGCGGTTCGGCTTTTCCTCAGCTCCCCTGCGCCGCTCCAGCCGAACTCCGCGCGTCGCGGCCGTCGCCTTCGGGCGCGGCGAGGATATCGCGGGTGAGCTGGCCCTTGGCGACGGTATGCGTCTGGGTGTCGCCCACGCTCGAACGGATGCCCGGCGCGGCGGCGCCGGCGCGGCTGACGGCATTGCTTTCGATCGGGCTGCGCGCCGAAGGGCCGCCGAACAGCGCGTCGAGCGTCTGCTGCTGAAGCGTGCGCTCGGCCGGGCGGGGTTCGCCCTGCTGCGGCGGGGTCAGCGCGAAGTCGGGCGGCACCACCAGCGGCGTCTGGCGCTGCACCGCGAATTCGTCGGGCCGGTCGCGGTCGAACAGTCCGGTGCTGCCGCAGGCTGAGAGCGTGGCCGCGCCGGCGAGAAGGATCGCGGCGCCCGTTTTGGTGGTGATGAAATTGCGCATGGGTTCAGGCCTCCGGAGCGGGGTTCGCCGCTGATTTGGGCTTTTCGCGTGAAAGCAGGGAGCGGGCAAGGATAATCAGGACGCCGATGGTGATCGCGGCATCGGCGATGTTGAACACCAGGAACGGACGGAACTCGCCAAAATGCAGGTCGGCATAGTCGACCACGAAGCCCAGGCGGTAACGATCGTGGATGTTGCCGAGCGCGCCGCCCAGGATCATGGCCAGCGCGGCGATATCGGCCATGGCCTTCTCGCGCATCATCCATACCGCCACGAACAGCGCGATCGCCGCGGTCATGGCGACGAGGAACCAGCGCATCTCGGTCGAATCGGCGGTCAGCAGGCCCAGCGAGACGCCGTAGTTCTCGACCCAGCGCAAGTCGAAGAACGGCAGGATCTCGATCACACCGCTTTCCTTCAGATTGACCACGCGGATGAGATGATCCTTCACGGCCTGGTCGACCAGGAAGATCAGCGCGGCGAAGGCCAGGCCGATCAAACGGAGCGTGGCGGGACGGCCGGTCATTGCGCGGCCGCCATCTCGCCGACGACGCTATCGCAGCGGCCGCACAAGGCGTTGTCCTCGGCCACCTCGGGCAAATGCCGCCAGCAGCGGCCGCATTTGTGGTGGGAGGTGCGGGTCACGGCGATGTCCTTCACTGAGAAATCCACAGCGACATTTCCGCAAATGAAAATCTCCGAACCCTCAGTGGTTTCTCTCTTCCAACTATCAATCAATGCGCTGTCGGGAAGCGTCACATCCGCCTCGAGGCCAGACCCAATCGTCTTGTCTCGACGAAGCGGCTCTATGGCTTCGGTAACCTGCCTGCGAAGTGAACGTATCTCGCCCCATTTCTCGATCAACCCGGCCTTGGCCGGGGTGACGAGGGAAGAGAGCGCGATTTCCGCGGGAAGCACGGGCCACTCCAGCAGGTGAACGCTGTCCGCGCCCGGATACCTGCTCTGCCACACTTCCTCGGCGGTGAAGACCAAGACCGGCGCGGCATAGCGGATCAGGGTCTGGAACAGCGTGTCGAGCACGGTGCGGTAGGCGCGGCGCTTGGGATCGGACGGCGCATCGCAGTAGAGGCAGTCCTTGCGGATATCGAAGTAGAACGCCGACAAGTCCTCGTTGCAGAAATCGGCGATCTCGCGGGTATAGGAGTTGAAGTCGAAATCGGCCACCGCTTGCCGCAGCTTGCCGTCGAGCCGTTCGAGCAGCGCCAGCACGTAGCGCTCCAGCTCGGGCATCTCCGCCGCGTTCCCGACCGTCTCGGTGTCGCTGTATCCCTCCAATGCGCCCAGCAGGTAGCGGAAGGTATTGCGGATTTTGCGGTACTGGTCGGCGACGCCTTTCAGGATCTCGTCGCCGATGCGGTGGTCCTCGGTGTAGTCGACCGACAGCGTCCATAGGCGGATGATGTCGGCGCCGTATTGCTCCATGACCTTGAGCGGACTGACGGTGTTGCCCATCGACTTGGACATCTTCATGCCCTTGGCGTCCATGGTGAAGCCGTGGGTCAGCACCGCCTTGTACGGCGCGCGGCCCCGCGTTCCGCAGGATTCGAGCAGGCTGGATTGGAACCAGCCGCGATGCTGGTCGCTGCCTTCCAGGTAGAGGTCGGCGGGCCATTGCAGGTCCGGCCAGCGCCCCGATTCGAGCACGAAGGCGTGGGTCGATCCCGAATCGAACCAGACGTCCAGGATGTCGGCCACCCGCTCGTAGTCGGCGGCAAGATATCGATCGCCAAGGTATTCCTGCGCGCGGGCATCGGACCACGCATCGACCCCGCTCTCGCGCACCGCCGCGACGATCCGTGCGTTGACCGCCGGGTCGTTGAGGTAGTGGCCGGTCCTGCGATCGACGAACAGTGTGATCGGTACCCCCCACGCGCGCTGGCGGCTAAGCACCCAGTCGGGCCGTCCCTCCACCATCGCGCCGATACGGTTGCGGCCCTTGTCGGGCACGAAGCGGGTGTCGGCGATGGCCTTGAGCGCGGTCTGGCGCAAGGTGGCGCTCGGCGTCTCGACTTCGCTCGACGCGAACGGTTGAGTTTTTGTTTGAGCCCCATCCCCGTTCGTGTCGAGCGAAGTCGAGACACGGTTTTCGCGACGGGCCTCAACTTCATGCGCGCAAAGCGGAATGTCTTCGCGCACCGTCAGCGGCCGGTCCATCGGCACGAACCACTGCGGCGTGCAGCGGAAGATCACCTTGGCCTTGGACCGCCAGGAGTGCGGGTAGGAGTGCCTGTAATCCGCCGACGCCGCCAGCAGGCCGCCCGAAGCGCGCAAATCCGAACAGATCGGCCCGTCGGGCGCGTTGAACTTGGGATTGATGACCGAGCCCTGACCGCCCAGCCACGCCCAGTCGGCACGGTACTTGCCGTCGCCCTCGACCGCGAAGACCGGGTCGATCCCGTGCGCCTTGCACAGATCGAAGTCGTCCTCGCCATGGTCGGGCGCCATGTGGACCAGCCCGGTGCCGCTCTCGGTGGTGACGAAGTCGCCCGGAAGGAACGGGCGCGGCTTTGCGAAGAACCCGCCGAGGTGGTGCATCGGGTGGCGGGCGATGGTTCCGGCTAGGTCGGAGCCTTTGCCGGCCCAAACTACCATCATGCCGGAT
This sequence comes from Novosphingobium sp., assembly GCA_035281095.1. Classification (GTDB taxonomy): domain Bacteria; phylum Pseudomonadota; class Alphaproteobacteria; order Sphingomonadales; family Sphingomonadaceae; genus Novosphingobium. The sequence goes on from DATEEP010000158.1 coordinate 30,355, forward strand.
AGGAGGTGATCGCCTACAAGTCGCATGAAGACTTGATCTGACAAATCTCCCGCCTGCGCGATCAGAAGCACCTTGCCAGACGGATGGCCCCGCACAGCGAAATACTCGATGTCCGGCCCATAAGCCAAAGCCTGGTTCGCCGGGATCGTCCATGGCGTCGTCGTCCAGATCACCGCATGCGCGCCGACCAGCTCCGGTATCGGGCTCTCGACGATCTCGAACGCCACGTCGACCTGGGTGGAGACGATGTCCTCGTACTCGACCTCCGCCTCGGCCAGCGCGGTCTTTTCGACCGGGGACCACATCACCGGCTTGGCGCCGCGATAGAGCTGGCCGCTCTCGGCGAACTTCAGCAGTTCGGCGACAATGGTCGCCTCCGCCTGGAAGTCCATCGTCAGGTAGGGATTGTCCCAGTCGCCGTTGATGCCCAGCCGCTTGAGCTGCTCGCGCTGGGTATCGACCCATTTCTGGGCATAGGCGCGGCATTCGGCGCGGAAGGCTTCCAACGCAACCTGATCTGCCTCGGCTCCGCTCGGCACAGGCTTATCCAGCTTCTTCTTGCGGTATTCCTCCTCGACCTTCCACTCGATGGGCAGGCCGTGGCAGTCCCAGCCGGGCACATAAGGCGCATCCTTGCCCAGCAGCGTCTGGGTGCGCACCACCATGTCCTTGAGGATGTGGTTGAGCGCGTGGCCGATGTGCATGTCGCCGTTGGCATAAGGCGGGCCGTCGTGCAGGATGAACTTCTCGCGCCCTTTGCGCGCCTCCCGCGTCTTCGCGTAAAGGTCCTGCTCCTGCCAGCGCGCGAGGATGCCCGGCTCCTTCTGGGGGAGCCCCGCCTTCATCGGGAAATCGGTCTTCGGCAGGAAGACGGTGTTTCTGTAGTCGCGCTCTTCGCTCATAGCGCGCTGGCGCTTAGGACCTTGCGCGCTTCATCGCAATCCCGCTGCATCTGCGCCGTGAGATCGTCCAGGCTTTCGAACTTCGCCTCAGGCCGCAGGAAGCGGTGCAGAGCCACTTCGATCTCCTGCCCATAGAGGCTCTCGGCGAAATCGAAGAAATAGGGCTCCAGCAGCTCCTTGGGCGGCTCGAACGTCGGGCGCACGCCAAGATTCGCGGCCCCGTGCAGCACGCGCCCGTCCGCCAGCCTGCCGGTCACCGCATAGATGCCGAAGCGTGGGCGCAGGTAATTGCCCATGTCGAGATTGGCGGTGGGAAAGCCGATGGTGCGGCCCAGCTTGTCGCCGTGCTGCACCGTGCCGCGAATCGCGAAGGGACGGGTGAGCAGGCGCGCGGCGGTCTCGCAGTCGCCTTCGTGCAAGGCCGTGCGGATGCGGCTTGAGGATATCGGGCCCTGGTCGTCGTGGACCGGCGGCACGGCGCGCGTCTCTATGCCGAACCCCGCGCCCATGCCGCGCAGCATCTCCAGATTGCCCGCGCGGCCCTTGCCGAAGGTGAAGTCCTGCCCGGTGACGACCCCCGCGGTAGAGAGGTGGCCGTGGATCATCTCGTCCACCCAGCGCTCCGCCGGCATCGTCGCGATCGCCTGGTCGAAGTGGAACACCAGCATGGCGTCGGCCCCGGCGGCGCCGAACAGCTCCTGCCGCTGGTCGAGCGTGGTCAGCCGGAACGGCGGCGCGTCGGGCCGGAAATAGCGCACCGGATGCGGATCGAAGGTGGCGACGATGGCGCGGCGCCCCTCGGCGCGGGCCCAGCGCACCGCTTCTCCGACCACGGCCTGATGGCCCTGATGGAACCCGTCGAAGTTGCCGAGCGCAAGGATCGCGCCTTGCAGGCTTTCGGGCACGGGCTGTCGGTGGTCGAGGCGAATCATCCTTTCGTGCCTATCAGGCGCGTTCGAAGGTCACGAAGGAAAATGCCGGAGTCGATGCACTTCGCGTGCCTGCCGCGTCATGGTCCTCGCGCGCCACTTCGCGCCATTCGCCGCCCAGCGCCGCCATGTGCGTGTCGCCGTCGAAGCGGGCGTGGACCTCGGTCAGTTCGACCCGCGTGGCGAGCGGCATGAACAGGTCGAGCACTTCCGCGCCGCCGATCACCGCGACATCGCCATCGCCCGCCAGCAGCAGGGCGTCTCCGGGCGAATGCGCGACCTCGGCGCCTTCCGCCCGCCAGTCGGGATCGCGGGTGAGCACGATATGGCGGCGGCCGGGCAGGCGGCCGGGCAGGCTGTCGAAGGTCTTGCGGCCCATGACCATCGGTTTCCCCATGGTCATCGCCTTGAACCGCTTGAGGTCGGCTGGCAGATGCCAGGGCATGCCGCCATCGTGGCCGATCGTGCCGTCGGCTGCGCGCGCGTAGATCAGGACGATTTGGCGCGCCACCTCGTCAGCTCCGTACCAGCCGGGTGACATGACCCATCTTGCGCCCCGGCCGCGCCGCCGCCTTGCCGTAGAGGTGCAGGTGGTTGGCCGGATCGGCGAGGATCTGGGCCCAGTCGTGCGCGGCGTCGCCGATCAGGTTGCGCATCTCCACGCGCGGGGCGGTCAGCGCGGTATCGCCCAGCGGCAACCCGCAGATGGCGCGTACATGGTTCTCGAACTGCGAGGTCAGCGCGCCCTCGATGGTCCAGTGCCCCGAATTGTGCACGCGCGGGGCCATCTCGTTGAACACCGGGCCTCGTTCGGTGGCGAAGAATTCGCATGTCAGCACGCCGACATAGCCGAGTGCTTCGGCGATTCGGGCGGCGAGCGCGCGAGCTTCCTCGACCAAAGGCGCGATCCGTGCCGAGGCGGGCGCGACGCTCAGCGCCAGGATACCGCTTTCGTGGCGGTTCTCGGGCGTATCCCAGAAAGCGATCTCACCGTCTTCGGCGCGGCACAGGATCACCGAGAACTCGGCGAAGAAGCCCACGAGCCCCTCGTAGATCAGCGGGGCTCCCGGCAGATCGAGCATGGGCGCATCGGTCGCGGTCTCGATCCGCCACTGGCCCTTGCCGTCGTAGCCGTCGCGCCGGGTCTTGAGGATACCGGGCGCGCCGATCCGTTCGATCGCGGCGGCAAGATCGGCGGGCGAATCGACTGCCGCATAGGCCGCGGGCCGGCCGCCGAGACTTTCGACGAAGCGCTTTTCGGCAAGCCGGTCCTGCGCCGCTTCCAGCGCGCGGGGGTGGGGATGCAGGGGGACATCGCCCAGCGCCGACAAGGGCGCGACGGGCACGTTCTCGAACTCGTACGTCACCACCGCGCACCCGGCGGCGAAGCGGGCGAGGGCGGCCTCGTCGGTGAATTCGGCGCGGGTGAACTCGGCGCTCACTTCGGCGGCGACACTGTCCGCCTCGGGCGCGAGGACGTGGCAGCGGTAGCCGAGCTGGGCCGCCGCTACCGCGATCATCCGGCCCAGTTGGCCGCCGCCAAGGATGCCGATCGTTTCGCCGGGGGGAATCATATCATCACCCTCGTCATTGCGAGGGACCATGGGTCCCGAAGCAATCCAGGGCGATCTAGAGTGATTTCGAGGCAGGTGGAATCACCTGCCGGCTCGGAAATCACGGCAGACAAAGGATATGCGGCCTCGTTCCGGTTCAATCTGAAACGGAACGAGTCTAGGCGGCCCTGGATTGCTTCGCTCAGTTCATCCTGAGCGGCTGTTGCAAACAGCCAGCCGAAGGGCTCGCAATGACGAATCATGAGGCCGGCACTCTTCGAATCAGGAGGGTCGCTCGGCGACGCTGGCGGTCTGCTCGGCGCGGAAGGTCTTGAGCCGCTCGGCCAAAGCCTCGTCGGCGGTGGCGAGGATCGCGGCGGCGAGCAGGCCCGCGTTCTTCGCCCCCGCCTCGCCGATTGCCAGCGTGCCGACGGGAATGCCGGCGGGCATCTGCACGATCGACAGCAGGCTGTCCTGCCCCGACAGCGCCTTGGACTGCACCGGCACGCCCAGCACCGGCAAGTGCGTCATCGACGCGACCATGCCCGGCAAGTGCGCCGCGCCGCCCGCCCCGGCGATCACCACCTTGAAGCCCTGATCCGCCGCGCCTTGCGCGAACGCGACAAGCCGCTCGGGCGTGCGGTGCGCCGAGACGATGCGCGCGTCGTAGGCCACGCCCAGCTTCTCGAGCATCTCGGCCGCGCCCTGCATCGTCGGCCAGTCGGACTGGCTGCCCATGACGATTGCGACCGGCGGAGCGCCCGAAATGCCTGAGGTCATGTCACCTCTCCGAGAGATAGTAGCGATCGGTGGCGTTGAGATCGCCGTCCAGTTCATAGACGATGGGCTGGCCGGTAGGGATCTCGAGCCCGGTGATCTCGTCGTCGGAGATGCCCGACAAGTGCTTGACCAGCGCGCGCAGCGAGTTGCCGTGGGCGGAGACCAGCACCGTCGCCCCGGCTTTCAGGTGCGGCACGATGGAGCCCTGATAATAAGGCAGTACGCGCGCGATGGTGTCTTTCAGGCTCTCGGTCGCGGGGACCTTGATCCCGGCATAGCGCGCGTCACCCGCCAGATCGAACTCCGACCCGGCGTCCAGCACCGGTGGCGGCGTGTCGAAGCTCCGGCGCCAGATCTTGACCTGGTCGTCGCCGTGACGCGCTGCGGTCTCGGCCTTGTCGAGACCGGTCAGCCCGCCGTAGTGCCGCTCGTTCAGCCGCCAGTCCTTGGTCTCGGGGATCCACAGCAGGCCGGCGGCTTCCAGCGCCAGATGCAGCGTCCTGATCGCGCGCGTCTGGAGCGAGGTGAAGGCGACGGTGGGCAGGATGCCGCTTTCGGCGATCAGCTTGCCGGCCGTGCGTGCCTCGTCCTCGCCCTTCGGGGTCAGGTCCACGTCCCACCAGCCGGTGAACCGGTTCTCGAGGTTCCACAGGCTCTGGCCGTGGCGGACAAGGATCAGTTGCGGCAAGTCTTCAAGCTCCCGATGCGCCTCCAAGTGCGCGGAGCGCAGCCACTAGCGGCTGGACGGCGATTTGGGAAGGGGCGCGCTCGCATCCGTGTCGTCATTGCCGGCGGCGTCCTTTGCCCCGGACTGTGCGCGATTCTGGGTCTTCCGGCGATGCAGGTTCTCGCGCAGCTTGGCCGCCAGACGCTCTTCGCGCGATATCGTATTCCGCCCCTGGGCCATGCCCACTTCCTTGCCGCCGTCGCCGGCACGGCGCAAGCTTCGCTTGACATTGCAGGGGTGCGCGGACAATAGCCCGCGCCTGCCCGGCATGCCCCGATGCGTGCCGTTAGCGCTGCTGTAGCTCAGTGGTAGAGCGCACCCTTGGTAAGGGTGAGGTCGGGAGTTCAATCCTCCCCAGCAGCACCATTATTTCCATATAAATCAAACATTTAACAACTTTGCTGGGCGAGGCTTTTTGGTTCGGGTAACGCCTCGGGTAACTACGCCGCAGCGTTACCCGGCGTGCGCTGCAAGCCAGTTCGTGAGTCCTGCATCGACGGCGTGTTCTGCGAGGGTAAGGCAATCCCATAGGTGGACGGGCCGGGTGCAGTTACCGCTACGTGGCGCTACCGTGCCGGTGTGGTAGACTATAAAGAACCGGCTGCCGACTGTACTCGCCGCGAATGCCGCGACGCACTCGTCGGCAACCGATTGATTGATGGCGGACTTGACCTGCACGCTGATGATCTCGCGCGTGATGGGCTGTTCCAGCAGCAGGTCGATGTCCTTCATCGTTCCGCCTACTTCGGAGAGGCGGCGCCATCCGGCACCGGAAAAGATGAGATCGACGAGCAGTTCGAAGTCGCGCCAATGCAGGTCGCGGATGATGTCGGCGCTCGCTTCGATGAGTGCCCGCCGATGGATGCCCAGCGCGATGGCATTGGCCTCGCGTTCGCCGTTGATTCGCCGAACCGCATAATCGACGTGCTTCACCGCGCAGATGGAACGCCGATAGGCGGCAAGCTGCGTGAGCTTGGTGCTGAGGCTGTTCTGGTCCAGCTTAATGCCGAAGCGGTCCACATTGCGCCAAGGGCCGATGGTGCGGCGAAATGCGGCGGGCTCGGTGAGGTCGGCAACGCCGGGGATCGCCTGCGCAGGCTCACTGAAGGCCCACCACATCTGTCCGAACGCGAAAGTGATCCACAAAGTGTCGGAACCAAGGGTGAAAAAGTCCTGTAATTCGCGCAAGGTGCCGGTGGCGGTTGCCCTGTTCGCATAATAGTCCCGGTAGCGTTGCTCGGCCGTATCCCAGTCGCCTGCTGCGGCTTCCTCCACGGGGTCCTCGTTGTTGCTCCAGTATATAAGGCCTTCGTCGAGCGAGCGTCTTTCCCACGCTCCCCCGCGCCCCAGCTTGATGTAGCGCGTCTGCGCGGGCTGGATCGGATCGAACAGCGGCGTGGCGCTCATGCCCACGAACCGTCATTGTGGTTGGCGGTCGCCTCCCCACCAATCGCATTTCCTGCTTGCATCGTCGCCCCCAGCAGGGCGCGACGTTGTCTTCGGGCTTTCTCGTCGCGCCTATGTCCACTCGGGGCGACGGCCGAAGCCGGATGTTGGAAACCTACTTAGCATAGGCGCATGCGCCTTTACCGTTGCCGGCTGGACATGCGCGCATGCCACCCGGCCTCCAGAATCTGGCGACCGAGTTGCTAAGCAGGGGTTTCCACGCCCCACCTCCCGGCTTTCACGGGAGGCGGGGGCAGATTGCTCGATGGGCGACGGATTACAAGCGCAATGTAGGGCGGCTAGTTCGTGTGCTTGCCCAACCAGCTACAGTTCAATGGACTGCCTCTGCCCGCCACGCATCCCGTTGCGCCACCTCCAGCATCGCGGACTGGAAGCCGAGCGCGATGCACTGCTCGCGCGTGGCGAGTTGCCGGGCTGCGTGGCTGGACACGCGCGGGTCCAGCGCGTCCACCCAGACGGTGCGGCCGTTGTAGCCGTAGCCCAGGTAGCCGAAGAACGCCGCCAGTTCGGACGGCGACACGCCGTACAGCTTGGCGAAGTCGAGACACGACTTGATGGTGGGCCAGCGCTCCGGCAGCGTCAGCAGGGCGTGTTCGCGGCAGGCCCGGTGCGCGGCGCGCATCAGCGGCGGGAACAGGCCAGCGTAGCCGTCAAATAGCCGCTCCGCCGCCGTTAGTTCGTCCGCCTCGGTCACGACCCGATCCCGCCGCGCCCGTGGGCGCGCTGGCCGTACTCGACAACCCGCGCCGCCTCGCAGGCGTGCGTCAGGTGCTGCAGCGGCTTGTCCTGCGTCAGGCCCTTCACCAGCGCCTGTTCGGGCGTGGTGCGGTAATCCTTCGCCAGTTCATCGGCGCGGCGGAACATGGCCTCTTCGTACACGTGCGAGCCGTAGGCAGGCTTGTCGTTGCGCTCGACCACGGCGGTGGCGCTCTTCAGGATGGCGGTGTCGTTCATGTCGGGTACTCCTTGTGCTGACTTGATGAGGACGCAGATCGCCCCCGCTTGCGCGGGGTTGTCCACGCTGCTGATCTCGTTGAGCTTGAGATTGGTGACGCGGTAGCGCTTGCCGGGGATGGTCACGCGCGGGCCTCCTCGATCGGCACGACCTTGTTGCTGAAGTCCAGCGCGGACGTGTGGTTGATGAAGTCGACGAAGGGCATCATCTGCGTCGGCGCGACACGGACACAGAGCGCGCGGGCCAGCACCGGTGCCTCGGCCACCACCTCCTTCGCGACGACGAAGGCGAACATACGTTCGCGGGCGCGGCGAAGATCGTCGAGCGCGAGTTGCTCGGCCTGCACGTCCGACCGGTACAGCTTGTCGTTGGCGTCGCGGATCGCGTCCAGCGCGGCTTCCGCCTCCCGGATTGCGGCGACGAAGTCGCGGGCGGCGCGTTCGCGTTCGCCCACGGCGTCCATCCGCTCGCGTTCGATGCGCTTGCGCTTCAGGCTTCCGAGCATTCGGGCTTCTCCATTGATAAATCGGACGTCGACCACTGGGCCGGATCGACGCGGCGGCGCACGTCGTCGATGATGTCGGCCGCACGTTCTTCACTGAACCCGGCGCGGACCAAGTCGCCGGTTTGCAGGGTCCAGAAGTCGGCGAAGAAGACCGGGCCGTTCCGCTCGCGTTCGGCGCGCTCAAGGTCCAACCGGTCTTTCAGCGTCTCCGGCGGACGGACGCCGCGCAGCAGGTCGTCCAGCCGGGACAGGCTCTCGATACTGCCTTTCGGCGGATGCACCTCGGGGCTGCGCAGCAACGCAAGGCGCAACGTGCGGCGGGCGTCCGGCCCCATGAGCTGGAAGCCGACGGCGAGGGCTAGGTTGTCGAGCGCGGTGTCAGGTGTCATCGGCCGCCTTCCCGTCGATCAAGGTCAGGGCCGGGGGGCGCACACTGCCCATCAGGCGCATGGCGACGGAGGTCACGGCCTCGCCCAGCACACCGGCATCGACGTCGTGGGTGACGCGCTTGTTCAGCACCAGACCGGCGGTGTCACGGTAGCCGGGCAACATAGCGCGGGCGCGAAGCTCAAGCAGGCGGTCGCTGTAACGGCGGATGGTGCCGACGACCTGCTCGCGGTACTTGCCGCCGAACACGGGCTCGTCGTAGCCCTCCACGGCGCGGCGGTAGATTTCGTGGTCTATCTCGGCGCGTGCCGTGTCCAGCGCCTCCTCCCACGCGTCGGCAAAGGCGGGATCGCGCTGGCGCTCGTCTTTGAAGGTGCTGGCGGCACCGCCCGGACTGCCGGGAGAGGCGGCCCGAGCGGCGCGCGCTACGATGCCGTGGCGTGCCAATTCGGCTAAGAACGCTGCCTTACGCGCAGCCGAGAGAGGAACACCGTTCGACATGCCCCAGAGTATAGCTGGCGACCGGCCGAAGGCAGACGGTTAAGGCTTGAGCTATCCCCTCGGAGCCTAGAGAATCGGCCAATTCGTCACCGAATCGCTTTCATCAACCTCAGCGTCGCCAGAATATTGCCGCGAATTGCAACGGAATTGTGGAAAAATACTTTTGGGGGAAAAGAACGCCATCGGCCCCTTGCGCACAAGGCGGGTGCCGGATTTCCTGCGAGTCTGTGCATCATTGCAGGCCAGCCAGAAAATTTCCAGCCGATTTACCCACACTATCCACAGGTTGATCCCCCGTATTCCGGCTTGCGCAACCGGGTTCGGGCATTCACCATGATGGAGGTTTGCGGGTTTCAGTTCATACTGAATGGCGCTTAACCACGGAAATGGGGAGGTCACCATAGGCGGCCTCCCCATCCCGAACAGAACGTGGCCCCTGTTACGGGTGCGCGATCCTGCCCTGTGTGCAACCCATGCCTAGCATGGATCAGACGGGACGCAAAGATTGTCGGGCCACCCTCTTACGAGGTTTGAACATGCCCAAGGTCAGTATCCCGCCGGGGAAGCGCGTGATTTGGCGTGCTTGGATCACGGTCAAGGGACGCAGGGTCTACGCGAATGAGCGTGGACTTCGTGCGTTCCCGGTTCTCGTGGACGAATAAGCCGATCACCGCCCCCGCCTTTCATTGCACATGGAGGACGGGGGCACTTCCCGGCTGCTGATCTAGACATGTCTCTGGTCAGGAAAGGACAAGGTATGGCTGATAAAAAGACGCCGACGCAAACTTCCCACCGCAGTTCGCGGACGGGACAGTTTGTGACCGAGCGCTACGCCAAGACGCATCCGAACACGACCGAACGGGAACGCATCAAGCATCCCGAGCGGAAGTAAATGGGGCGAGGCTCCCGGTTAGCCGGGGGCCTCGTTTCGGCGAACAGCGGCGCGCCGGTGCAGAAATTACCCCTCGCATTACCCGGTGGACTGCTCGTTGCCCATAAAGCCACGTTGCCCAGCCATCTTCGGGACCAGAGCCCAGCCTAGCAGAGGCCCGGCTATCGGGTCGGTGCCGCGCGCCCGCGCGCGAGGGCGGGGCGGAACGGCCGGACGATCCTGCGCTACCCAACAGGGCGATCCTCCCCCGATCCCCCACCGAACCCCCAGAGGGGGGTCGGCTGGAACCCAACAATTCCGCCATTTCCCGACACCGAACCTCCCCGAACCCCCTCTTTTCTATAAAGGAGAGTAAGGAGTGGCACGGCTAGCGCCCTGCTTAAGCGCTCCCGGGGCCTCTAATGCAAATGGGGGGATCGGGGGGGATCGGGGGGTTCGGCCAGCGGAAATGCTAGGAAATCTTGGGCGGGAGCCGATCCTCCCCTCGGCCACGGACTATGGACCGCCCCCCCTCCCTTCCATCGGCACCGCCGTGGGAATCTGGCGATGGCGCCTCGCGCCGACAATGCGGAAGTTACACCCGAGAAATCCGCTTTAGGTTTCGGAAAGCGCCGCGAGGGCAAAATCACTGAAGGTCAAAATTTCTACGGAGACAGACGTTGGGTATCATGGGTTGGAGCGTGGCTTTGATTGCAGCTTCCGCGATTTCGGCAACAGTCGGGTCAATGATCACGTCGCACGCTATGAACAATGATTTCCAAAAAATGCAGGAAACCTTACAAAAACGTGAAAAATTCATAAAATCGAGGGAGGAAGTTGGAGCATGCCTGACATTTTACTATACGCGAAGCCCTCTAGCGGACGCCATTCATGAGCACGCAAACGGCAGAACTGAACTGCTTCGAGTTCCGATAGGTGTCGAAGAGAACCTAGTGGAATGGTCCGTACCCGGCCTCAGCAAAAGCAAAACCGCTAACGTCCGAAAAAATTTTCCGGTTGGGCCGTATAACCACGTGACCATTGAGGGTATCATAGCCCCTCTATCGATTGCACCTGAAGGACGTCCGTACTGCGATCAAGAGTTGTACGCGTGGGACTATAACGTCGCGATGCTGCATTTACTCGGTCGGACCTCGGAGATCGTGCCGCGTAGTATCAGCCCAGAGCTGCGCTGAAACCGTTGTATCGCATCGGCCCGATTGCAAACATCTTGATTTCAAGGGCCGACTGCACCCCACAACAAAGCTACCGCGCTAATACGGCTCATCCCCCCGCCCATCGTCCACCACGATCATATGCAACCGCTCCTCTCCGGTCCCGCGAACATAAGCCCATTCCTGCGGTCCGCCGTCGAAACGCAGCTTCTTCCGTTCAAAGCCCAGCTCGCGCATGGCATCGCCCAGCCGGGCGTTCTGGTCCTGCGTTTGCATGCCCTTCGGGATGCGCAGGATGCGCCACACGGCCGTGCTGCTTATCTTGCCGTTCTGCTCGCCGATGGCTTCGGCAATCGAAACGACGAAGGGGTCTTCGATCCGGCGGGCATCCTGCTCGCTCTCCGCCGCGCCCCACAGGCCTTCGTCGAGACGTATACTCGCGCCCGTTGCCTCCCGTACCGCCGCCTCTGCCCATAGCTGGTCCACATCGCGCCGTAGTGCCGTCAGGTCAAACCCCTCCACCTTCACCGGCCAGAACCGCCGGTTGCCGGTCAGGTCGCGCAGATACTGTTCGCTGTTCGTGGTGCCGAAGATCACGCACTGCCGGGGCGCGATAACGGGCAGGCGGGCGTACGACATTCGCGCTGTGTCCTGCTGGCGGGAGAGGAACCCCTTAAGGTGCTCCACCTCGCCTTTGCGCATGCCCTTCAACTCGGCGGCTTCCGCGATCCAGCGGCCAGACAGCCGCTCGATCACCACCTTGCTCTCCGCATTCAGGGGCAAATCGTCGATAAACCATTCGTCCCGCGCGGCCAGGACGCGAAGCGCAGACGACTTGTTCGTGCCCTGCTTGCTCTCCATCACCAGCATCTCGTCGAACTTCACGCCCGGCTGGCGCACCCGGCGCACTGCCGCGACCAGCATCAACGATCCGACGGCGCGGGAGTAAGGCGTGTCGTCCGCGCCGCCATAGGCCGATAGCCAGCCGTCGATCCGGGGAACGCCGTCCCACACCAGCCCGTCCAGAAAGTCGCGCACAGGATGGAAGGCAGAACGCCGGGCCGTATCGACTACCACCCTCACGAAGAAATCGAACGTGGGCCGGAAGCGATACCGGTCGTCGATTTCGAGCCAGAGGCGATTAAGCGCGGGATCATCGAGATATGGGCCGCAAGCTTCCAGCCCCGCAACAAGCGCCCGGTCCGCGAATAGATCGTGCCGGACGGCAACCTGCATTTTCGACATGGCCAGCCGGATGTTGTGCTGGTTGGGGTAGGGTACGCCGTTCTTGTCGGTCTCGAACGGCTCCCCCTCCGCTTCCACCGCCTGCCGTGCGCGCTCCACCTGTCGCCACGCGTATTCGATATGGTTCTTCTGGACGCGGATGTGGGCCGAGATGCCCCACGCGGCGTCGGTAAGGATGCCGACGATCAGCCCATCGGGCACCTTGCGCCGTACCAACTCGCAGCAGACCGCATAAACGACCTTCGAGCGGTCTCCGTCGAAATCCTCGGGGTTGTGCCCCTGCACGATCAACATGCGGCAGCGGCTGTCCTCGCCGATGCCCCACTGTTTGAGTTCGTCGATGTCGTCGAGCGGTCGGACATCGCCGCGCGGGATCGGTACACGGGTTATCCCGTCCGCCTTCGTCGGCGCATCGGCAGGCGCGCATCTAAACGCGCTCAAGGGATAGATGCGGTCGGGATGCAGTTCGACGATGGCAGTCGGGCGGGCAGGGCGGCCTGCATCCCGCTTCTTCTTGTTGGGCAAGTTCACGCTGCCGGGCAGCCGAAGCAGGCGGTCCACGTTATGCGTGCCCTCGTCCGCATCGAAGTCGATACGCAGTGCGCGTGCGCGTTCTTCTATGTCTACGACGCGCTCTTCCGCGCCACCAAGAAAGAACGGTTCGTCCAGCTTCCAGATAAGGTGCAGGCCGTTGCCGGAGCGGATTATGGCGGAGGGCGCAGGCGAGTGTGCCTGTTCGCGCAGTTCGGCCAGCTTGGTGTCCAGCCAGACGTCGATCTGTTCGGGCGGGAAGTCCTTTGGCGGGTCCAGATCGACATGCAGGTGGCAGGTCTCGACGAGGTCGGCCTTCTTGGGCTTCTGGTCTACGCCTTTCTGCTGGGCGGCGACGGTGTAGTACATGCCGTTCTGCCCGGAATGTTCCGCGACAAGCGCGCGCACGTCAGCGGCGGTGTTCGCCCAATACGTGGGCGTGCCGGTCTTCCAGTCCGGGTCCGAAACGGTAATCGGCCAAGGACCGCCGGGGCGCAGCCACTCCAAGAACTCGACGGCTGCCTCTGCATCCGTGCGGGGTTCGCTCATATCAAAAACTCGCTCTACGCTGGGCAGGCGGAGCGGGACGCGGCAATGGTAACGGGCAGATTATCAACGATCCGGGCTCTGCCCGGCCAGCGTAAGGGCCTATATAAGACCCGGCGCTGGGTTTTGGTCGGCTCCGCGCTCTCCATTGCTGGGTCTCACTGCTCGTACTCCGGCGGTGGGACCCAACTCAGGCGGCCTCGCGGGCCGCCGCTCTCTCGCCAACCCAGCCCAGCACCTCCGAGCGCAGCCATGCGACCTTGTTCGGGCCGAGATGCAACTGCTTCGGGAAGCGGCCTTCGCGAATCATCTGGTAAATGTGGACCTTCGAGAAGCCGATAAGTTGTTCGACTTCCTTCATGGTCATGAGCCGGTCGTCCGGGTCCATAGTCTCGTCCTTCTAGCCGTATGGGCGGGTATGGACGGATTATCGGCGGTTAGCTTGGCGCCCGGAATTTCTAAAGAAATCGGCTATTTCGCTCTTTTCTTTCGCGTCGGCAGTTCATTTCGGGCGTTGAGTTCGCGGAGATAGCTGTCGGCTCGTCGTTCGGCCGTTGCACGATCTTGACCGAACACGTCGGGGAACAGCCTGACGAGGTGGAAGCCAACAAATCGGCACGCTGGGTGGGGAGCCTTGCCCTCGCTCTCGCGGTGCGCACGATTGCCCACCTCGGCTGGGCCATTATCTTCGACGAAGATCGCGAACAGTTCGCGAACCGCAGCTTTCACCGGCCACACCTCAGGCCGCTCTCCCTGTTTTCCCAAACTTTCCGACAGCAATGCTTGTGCTGCTAAACTTGGATCAAAGGCAGCGGGTTCTTCTTTGTTGTGCTGGTTCGAGAGCTCACATTGGATCCACCATTTCGCCTCGGGCTCAAGTGCTTCCCAAGCGGCAACGAACTTGGCGACACCCTTTGTTTCAGCCTTTCGACGATGGTGCAGGAAGGAAAGATCGACACTCGCGCCGTCGATGGCGCTCCGGACCCGTTCCTCTGCCTCTGGCGTCAGTTCCACAGCTTCCCCCACGTCTCCAGCGCTGCGCGCTTCTCGTCCAGATAGCTGTAGCGGTTATAGGTGCCCGCCACACCCTGCACCACGTGGCCAAGCACGCGCTCTATGTGTTCCTGTTGCACGCCCAGCCGGGCCATGTGCGTGGCGACGGAGCGGCGGATGTCGTGTACGGTCCAGTTGGGCACGGCGGCCAGTTCGATGCCCTCTGCTGCGGCTTTCGCCGCCTGCTCCTCGATCAATTCGTCAATTCGGGACTTCGCCTTCGAAAACCCGCTCACGGGGCGCACGCCGCTGGTGGTGGAGAACATGCAGTCGCCGCCGTTCCAGTTGGGCAGGGACTGGACAAGCGACCACGCCGGGGCCGACAGCGGGAAGATGTGCGGGCGCTTCGTCTTGTAGCGCGACGAAGGTATCTCGACGGTGCGCTGCTCCGCGTCGATCCATCCGCGTTCCAGCTCCGCGATCTCGGAGCGGCGCTGGCCGGTCAGGATCAACATTTGGTACATCGGGCCGAAGGGATAGCCGAACTTGACGGCGGCGTCCTAGATGCGGCGCAATTCGTCCATCGACAGCACGCGCTCGCGCGGGGCGTAGCCCAACTCGGGCCGTCGCATGCCCGCCAGCGGACTGGCTGGCAGGTGTCCGCGATCCGCTGCCCAGTTGAACATCTTGGTCAGGTGCTTGCGCAGTTCGCGGGCGAGGGCTGGTCCGCGCCGCGTAACGACGTCGTCGAGCAAGTCGTGCACCTCCGCGCGACTGATCGTCTCGACCAGTCGGCCTCGCCAGATCGGGAGGGCGTGGTCGGTGATGAGTCGTTCGGCGGGAACGCGGCCGAGCTTGCCGTTCGGTCCCTTGGGCGTGGCCTCGGCCTTGCCCTCCTGCGCGTCCGCAAGCAGCTTGGCGCGGTCGCGGGCGAAGCGCCCGTCTTTCGTGTTGGGCTTCACGTGCAGTTCCACGAAGCGGTCCAGCACGGCCTCGAAAGAGCGGGAGGCCTCCGCGCTTCGCTTCTCGGCGCGCAGATCGCGGGCGTCCTTGCCCCGGTCGGCCGGTTCGAGCACTGCCTTCGCCGCTTCCCGCGCGGCGGTCAGGCCCATCAGCGGGTATTCGCCAACCTTGAGCCGGATCAGCTTGCCGCGCGTGCCGTTGTCGCCGGCACCGGCAAGGCGGTACATCACGTACCACGACTTGCGCCCTCTCTCCGTGACCCGGAGCGTCAGCCCGGAGAGATAGGTGTCGTGCACCTCGTAACGGTCGGCCTTTGGGGCATATTTCTCGACGCCCAAATCGGTCAGTCTGGCTTGCATGGTCGGCTCCGGGGTAATCTCGGGGTAACTGAAAATGGGGCTATGGGGACATATTCGCCCATACCGCCCTTTACCCCGAAATACGCCTAACCCCGTAGAAAACCTAATGTTTTCCCGCTAGATCTTATTGCTGCTTACTCGCCGATACGCTATCGTTGGAAATTGGTAAGGGTGAGGTCGGGAGTTCAATCCTCCCCAGCAGCACCATTTCCGTTCCGCTCATGCCGGCCTGCGACTGGCGCTTTTCCGCGCTTCCGGTGCTCACGTACTGGAAATACGCTGCGCGCCGGATCACGGCGAAGCACCATTCTCGGCTCGGCCTGAGCGAAACGACAGGCGGACTTCAGTGCGCCACGGCGGCGGCGCCGATGCCGGTTTCGGCGCGCACTTCCTGTTCCTCGAACGCGGCTATGTCGATCGCGGCGCGGGGGCTCTTGTCGAGCACCGAGAACAGCCAGATGCCGAAAAAGCCGATGCTGACCGAGAACAGCGCGGGCGACATGAACGGGAACGGCGCGGTCTCGTATCCCAGCACCTTGACCCAGATCGCGGGCGACAGGACCGTCAGCACCAGCGCGGTCAGGACGCCCAGCGAGCCGCCGATGACAGCCCCCCTGGTAGTGCAGCCCTTCCACAGCAGCGCCATCAGCAGCACCGGGAAGTTGCCCGACGCGGCGATGGCGAAGGCGAGGCTCACCATGAACGCGACGTTTTGCTTCTCGAACAGGATGCCCAGCGCGATCGCCACCGCCGCGAGGACGATGGTCGTGACGCGCGAGACCTTGAGTTCGCTTTTCGAATCGGCCGCGCCCTTGCGGATCACGGTCGCATAGACCTCGTGGCTGATCGCCGACGCGCCGGACAGCGTCAGCCCGGCGACCACCGCCAGGATCGTGGCGAAGGCGACGGCGGAGATGAAGCCCAGGAACACGTCGCCCCCCACCGCCTGCGCCAGGTGGATCGCCGCCATGTTGCCGCCGCCGCGCAAGGTGCCGTCGGGTGCCAGGAAGCCGGGGTCGGTCGCCACCAGCACGATCGCGCCGAAGCCGATGATGAAGGTCAGCATGTAGAAATAGCCGATCCAGGTCGTTGCCCAGAACACCGAGCTGCGCGCCGCGCGCGCGTCGGGCACGGTGAAGAAGCGCATCAGGATGTGCGGCAGTCCGGCCGTGCCGAACATCAGCGCCATGCCGAAGGAGAAGGCGGAGATCGGATCGGTCAGGAAATTGCCCGGCCCCATGATCGACAGGCCCTTGGCGGCGGCCTCTTCCGGGGATGCTCCGGCGGTGGCGGCAAGGCCGGTCTTCACCTCCACCGCGCGGGCAAACAGCGCGGAGGGAGAAAAGCCGAACTGCGCCAGGACCATGACGGCGATGAAGGTCGCGCCGCCCAGCAGCAGCACCGCCTTGGTGATCTGGACCCAGGTCGTCGCGGTCATGCCGCCGAACAGCACGTAGATCATCATCAGCGCGCCAACGATGATCACGGCGTATTCGTAAGGCAGGCCGAACAGCAGCCGGATCAGCTGCCCCGCCCCGACCATCTGCGCGATCAGGTAGAACACCACCACCGCCAGCGTGCTGAACGCCGCGAACAGCCGCACCGGCGTCTGCGCGAAGCGGTAGGAGGCGACGTCGCCGAACGTGAAGCGGCCAAGGTTGCGCAGGCGCTCCGCCATCAGGAACATCAGGATCGGCCAGCCGACGAGGAAGCCGATGGAATAGACCAGCCCGTCATAGCCGTCGGTGAAGATCTGCGCCGAGATGCCGAGGAACGAGGCGGCGGACATGTAGTCGCCGGCGATGGCGAGGCCGTTCTGGAAGCCGTTGACCTTGCCGCCGGCGGTGTAGAAGTCCGCCGCCGTGCGCGTCTGGCGCGCGGCCCAGGCGGTGATGCCCAGGGTCAGGACCACGAACACCGCGAACATCGCGATCGCGGTCCAGTTGGTCGCTTGCTGCTCCGCCTGAAGGTCGAGCCCGGCCGCGTGGGCCAGAGGAGCGAAAGTGGCCATTGTGCCGACGAGCAGCGCGGCGAGGGCGGTTCCGGGGAGCGTGACCCTCACGCCTCCGACTCCGCCACCACCTGGCGGGTCAGCCGGTCGAATTCGGAATTGGCGCGCCAGACGTAAAAGCCCGTCAGCGCCACGGTCACGCCGATGAGCCCGAGGCCGACCGGGATGCCGAGCGAGGTTACGCCTTCGCCGATCGGGGCGGCGAGCAGCGACTTGTCGAACGCGATCAGCGAAATGAAGCCGTAATAAAGGACCAGCATCACCACGGTCAGGCGGACGCCGAGGCGGCCTCTGCGGCGAACCAGCGTGCGATAGGCCTCGCTCCGCCTGATGCGCGCCAGCTTCTCGGTATCCATCGCCATATCGGTGCCCTCCCGGCGCCCCTTGGTAAGGGCGCGGCGACAGGCGTCAAGCGGTGCTGGCGCGGCGCCGCCAAATCGTGTAGGCGGGCAGCGTTTGCGAACGGGGACTGCTGGTGCGAGCGGGAAAGCTGATTGCCGATGCTTGCGCGCTGATGGCGCTGTGCCTGCCGGGCGTGGCGCGTGCCGACGTGCTGGAAATCAACGGCTCTGGGCACACGTGGATCGCGGGCGGCCCGGTGGCGGCAGGGCCGTTCGTGGAGGCCGACGCCGCCGAGGCATCGCCAGCGGTGACATTCGAGACTGCGCCGCTCTCGGTGACCGAAGTGCTCGACACGGCGGGCCCCGCGCAATGGCGCGCGCGCGTGGCGGAGCTCGCTGCGAAGTATGATATCAGTCCGACGCTGCTCGAAGCCGTGGTCTGGCAGGAAAGCCGGTGGAACCCCTCGGCGGTCTCGCCTGTCGGCGCGCGCGGCCTCACCCAGCTGATGCCCGGCACCGCGCGGATGATGGGCGTGGACTCGCGCAACCCGCATGCCAACCTCGAAGGCGGGGCGCGTTACTTGCGGCTGCAGCTCGATGCGTTCGGCGGTGACATCGAAAAGGCGCTGGCCGCCTACAATGCCGGGCCCGGTCGCGTGATCAAGGCGGGCGGCATCCCCCGCATCCGCGAGACGCAGATGTACGTTGCCTCGATCATGGCGCGCCTCAGCGAACCGGTGCGTTAACCGGCGTCACGCAGCAGTTTCCGGGCGATCTCCCGCACCTCGGCGCCAATGTCCTCGCGCTCCAGCGCCAGCGCCAGCGTTGCTTCCACGAATCCGAGCTTGGATCCGCAGTCGAAGCGTCGGCCCTTGAACGTCACCGCGTGGAACGGCTGGCTGCCGATCATCCGGGCCATCGCGTCGGTCAGCTGGATCTCCCCGCCCGCGCCCTTTTCCTGCGTCTCCAGCGTGCGCATGACTTCGGGCTGGAGGATGTAGCGGCCCGAGATGATGAGGTTGGATGGCGCATCCTCGACCCTGGGCTTCTCGACCAGACCCCTCACTTCCGTCAGCGTGCCGTCGAGCAGGTCCGACGTGGGTCCCGGCGCGATCACGCCGTAGCTGGAAACCTCTTCACGCGGCACTTCGAGCACGCTGATCAGGTTGCCGCCGACTTCCTCGTAGGCTTCGATCATCTGCTTCATGCAGCCGCCGGTTCCGTCGTTTCGGCCGACCATCAGCTCGTCGGGCAGGAAGATCGCGAAAGGCTCGTCGCCGACGATGCCGCGCGCGCACCAGATCGCGTGGCCGAGGCCCAGCGGCACTTGCTGGCGCACGGTCACGAGGTTCCCCGGCTTGATGCGGGTGGGCGACAGCGCGTCGAGCGACTTGCCCCGCTCGCCCATCGTCGCCTCAAGCTCGAACGCGGTGTCGAAATGCTCGACCAGCGCGGTCTTGCCGCGCCCGGTGACGAAGATGAATTCCTCGATCCCCGCCTCGCGTGCCTCGTCGACCGCGTACTGGATCAGCGGGCGGTCGACGACCGGCAGCAGCTCCTTGGGAATCGCCTTGGTGGCGGGGAGGAAGCGCGTGCCGAGGCCGGCCACGGGAAAGACCGCCTTGCGGACAGGTTTGCGTGTCGAAGATGTCATGGAGCGGCGATATGACCCGTTGATATTGCACTGCGATTAAACCCGCAATGCAGTGCCGTTGCAACTGTTACATCGTTCGCGCTAGAGGCTGGCGATGGACAAGATCATCATTCGCGGCGGCAAGCGGCTTTCCGGCACCATTCCCGTCTCCGGGGCCAAGAACTCGGCGCTTACGCTGTTGCCCTGCGCGCTGCTCACCGACGAGCCGCTGACGCTGCGCAACCTGCCGCGCCTCGCCGACATCGACGGGTTCCAGCACCTGCTCAACCAGTTCGGCGTCTCCACCACCATCGCCGGCTCGCGGCCCGAGGATTTCGGCCGGGTGATGACGCTGGAGGCGACGCGGATCACCAGCAACGTCGCGCCCTATGACCTCGTGCGCAAGATGCGCGCCTCGATCCTGGTGCTCGGCCCGATGCTGGCGCGGATGGGCGAGGCCAAGGTCTCGCTGCCCGGCGGCTGCGCCATCGGCAACCGGCCGATCGACCTCCACCTCAAGGCGATGGAGGCGCTGGGCGCGACGATCGAGCTGGCGGAAGGCTACGTCCGCGCCGTGGCGCCGGACGGCGGCCTTCCCGGCGGCCGCTACAGCTTCCCGATCGTGTCGGTCGGCGCCACCGAGAACGCGCTGATGACGGCGGTGCTCGCCAAGGGCAAGAGCACGCTCCACAACGCCGCGCGCGAGCCCGAGATCGTCGACTTGTGCAACCTGCTGATTGCTATGGGCGCGCAGATCGAGGGCGTCGGCACTTCGGACCTGACCATCCATGGCGTCCCGCGCCTGCACGGCGCGACCTATCGCGTCATGGCGGACCGGATCGAGGCGGGCAGCTATGCCTGCGCGGCGGCGATCACCGGCGGCGAAGTGACGCTCACCGGCTCCAGGATCGAGGAGATGGAAGCCACGGTGCAGTCGCTGCGCGACGCGGGGCTGACGGTCGAGCCGCGGCCCGACGGCATCCATGTCGTTGCCGATGGCCCCTTGCGCGCCGTCAACGTCTCGACCGCGCCCTATCCGGGTTTCGCCACCGACATGCAGGCGCAGCTGATGGCGCTGATGTGCCTGGCGCAAGGGACCAGCGTGCTCAACGAGACGATCTTCGAGAACCGCTACATGCATGTCCCCGAACTCAACCGCATGGGCGCCCAGATCGAGACGTCGGGCCGCACCGCCATCGTTCACGGCGTCTCGCGGCTGTCGGGCGCGGAAGTCATGGCGACCGACTTGCGCGCGTCGATGAGCCTCGTCATCGCCGGGCTCGCGGCCCAGGGGGAAACGCAGGTCCACCGGCTCTACCACCTCGATCGCGGATACGAGCGGCTGGAGGAGAAGCTGGCTCTGCTCGGCGCCGATATCCAGCGTGTCGGCGACGACTAGCGCGGGATGACTTCGGTTTGAATCACTTCGCCCCTCGCAATGACGAAGCAATGTAAGTCATCGCACTCTCGGCCTGCGAAACGGAAACTTCCCCGCCGACCCGGCGTTATGCCCTCAGAGTGAAGAGGAGCATGACACATGCTGTTGAAATTGGCCTTTGCCGGCGCCGTGGGTTACGGACTCTATAAATATGCGACCAAGCATCAGCTGATCGATCCGGTGGCGTTCGCTCCGGGGGAAGCGAGCGGCGCCAGCACCGGCGAGGTCCGCAACGCCGGGCCGGATTCGATGCGGAGCAATCCGCCGCAATGGGACAAGACCGACGAAGCGAGCGACGAGAGCTTCCCCGCGAGCGATCCGCCCGCGACATACTGAGCCGGCGCGCCCGTTCTCGATCAGAGCGATTTCGAGCGAGATGGAATCATCTCGCGGCTGGGAAATCGCGGTTCGACAAAGGATAGAGCGTCGGCCTTGATGCAATCAAAATTGAATCGTCATTGCGAGCGGTCCTTCGGCTGGCTGTTGGCAACAGCCGCTCAGGATGAACCGCGGCCTTGGCCGCAGCCGCGCGGCAATCCAGGGCGGTACGTGAGGCCCTGGATTGCTTCGCTACGCTCGCAATGACGAAGCAACTTAATGACGCCAATTTAAAGTCATTACGCTCTACACCAGGGGGCCGTCCCCGGTGGCGAGCCGCGATACCAGCCACACCCGGATGGCGCTGGCAAGGCCGGGTGGCGTGTCCGATTCGAGCCGCTCCGCGTCGATCCGCGCCACGAGCGCATTCAGCGGCATCGCGCCGTCGCGCGCGGCCTCCACCAGCATTTCCCAGAACAGCGGTTCGAGGCTGATGGAGGTCTTGTGTCCCGCGATCTCCACGGAACGCTTGACCGGCGGATGGTAGGACCTGGCCGCCTTGGCCGGTATCCGGCGAGATGGTTTCGCGTCGTCCATTTCCGTGTCCCCAAGCTTGTCGAAGCATGTCCCGAGCGGCTGGCCTTGCCGGCCAGCCGAAAGGGGCTGCCTCCTTTCCCGCTGAAATGGAAAAGCAACCCCTCGACAAGCTCGGGATAGACGGATCAGGTCGAGGGGGACTCCTCAGTACATGTGCTGCCCGCCGTTGATCGACATCGTCGAGCCGGTCACGAAGCCGGCTTCCTCAGATGCCAGGAACGCGACACCCCGTGCGATTTCCCCCGCCTGGCCGAGCCGGCCGACCGGGATCTTGGCGATGATCTTCTCCAGCACCGGCTCCGGCACCGCCGCGACCATGTCGGTATCGACATAGCCGGGCGCGATGGCGTTGACCGTCACCCCGGCCCTGGCGCCTTCCTGCGCCAGTGCCTTGGTGAAGCCGTGGATGCCGGACTTGGCGGCGGCGTAGTTCACCTGGCCGTATTGCCCCGCCTGCCCGTTGATCGAACCGATGTTGATGATCCGGCCCCAGCCGCGGTCGCGCATGCCGGGGAACGTCGCCTTGGCCATGTTGAAGCACCCGCCAAGGTTGATGCGCATCACCTCGTTCCAGTCGTCGAAGCTCATCTTGTGCAGCGTGCCGTCGCGCGTGACGCCGGCATTGTTGACCAGCACGTCGATCGGCCCGACCTCGCTCTCGACTTTCGCGCAGCCATCGAGGCAGGCCTGGTGATCGCCAACGTCCCATTTATATGTCGGAATGCCGGTCTCCTGGCTGAAAGCCCGAGCCTTTTCCTCGTTTCCGGCATAATTGGCGGCGACGGAGAAGCCCATCTCGCGCAATGCCAGCGATATCGCCTGACCGATTCCACGAGTTCCACCGGTAACGATTGCGACGCGTGTCATACCCGACCCTCTCCTAAGATAGCGGAGACGAAACTACGTTCGCGCGGTCGTCCAGACAAGCCAGAAAACCCCGCAAAACCGGGAAAAAACCGAAAAAAATGGTTAGCCGTCCGTGACCGCCGCCGGTCAGAAGCGGAATGCGGTTCCGACGTAGACGGCCTGGTTGTCCTGCTTGCCATCGGTCAGCGGCAGGAGGCGCTCGCGGTCGCGCGAGTAGCGCACGCCGGCGGTGACATCGAGGTTGCGGGTCAGCCGGTAGGCGCCGCCCAGATCGACCTGATCGTCGCCGTCGCCCGCGAAAGTGCGCGGAGCCCGGCCGGCGGCCTGGGTCTCGTCAAGCGCGATTCGCGGATTGAAGCGCGATTCGTCCGGCTTGCCGCCCGAAGCCAGGCTGAACCGCGTCAGATCCGCCGTCGGCGCGGGTTTCACCCCGGCGGCGGGCACCAGCGACTGCGAGAAATTGGCGTAGCCGCGGGAGATGCCAAGGTTGAACGCGGTCGGCGCGATCCGCAGTTCGCCGGCATCCCAGCCGGCCAGCGCGCTGCGCTTGCCCCGGACCACCAGCATGCCCTTGGCCGCGCTGGGATCGACCCGGACGGCGACGGTCACCGACCGATCGGGACGGCTCGGCGTCTCGGCGGGCGTGAAGCGATAAAGCTTGCCCTTGGCGAGCGAGCGGATCGGCATGGCGCGCGCCAGGTTGGCCGGCGGGGCATCGTTCGACAGCGCGTCGGCGTGCGCCGCCGCCGCATCGTCGGGAGCGGAGCTGGCGGCGATGGCAAGGACCGCGCTCGGCAAGGCGAGCAGGCCGACCGCGCCGGCGAGCAGCATGCCGGCGGTCGCCCCGCTCCTGACACTGCCGTTGACGCTGCGTTTCATCGGTTCGACTCTGCTCCAGGGCGCATCCGTGGTCGCGCTTGCGGAAGGCCCTATCATAATTTCCTTTCGCCAGCCTGACAATCGCGCCTGACAATCGCGCTGGCGCTCGGTGGCGGCCGGCACTCTCCGGCAACCCTTGCCGCCCGGCCGATGCGAGCTATAGAGGCTTTTCCGGTGCGGCGCCTGTCGGGTGCCTGCCGCCGAAATGACAGGAACTGGATCACACGATGACTGGCAGCACCCCTACCGTCCGTTCTCCTTCTCGTGCCTTGAGGCAATTCGGCCTGTGCGCGGCGATGGCGCTTTCCCTAGCGGCGTGCGGCAAGCGGGAGCGGCTGGCCTCGGACGTGGCGGCCTCGCGCGTGACGACGATCGGCGTGAACTCGTACTTGTGGCGCGCCAGCCTCGATACGCTTTCGTTCATGCCGCTGCTGCAGACGGACAGCGCCGGCGGCGTGATCGTGACCGACTGGTACGTCAATCCCAGCAATCCGGGTGAGCGGGTCAAGGTGACCGTGACCATCCTCGACCAGGATCTGCGCGCCGATGCGCTGCGTGTCGCCGCCAGCCGCGAGGTCGCGCAAGGAAGCGGCTGGATCGGCGCCCCGGTCCAGGCCGCCACCGTCCAGAAGCTGGAGGACGTGATCCTCACCCGAGCCCGCGACTTGCGCCGCAATTCGATCGGCGGCTGAACCGTCAATTCCTCCCCCATCGGGTAGGGTGGAGGAGGAGTATCCCGCCAGCGGCATACCCCTCCGTCAAAGCGGTTGCGCTGACACCTCCCCTTGCAGGCCCTTGCAGGGGAGGATCGAACGAAGACAAAATGAGCAGGGGTCCCTTCGACCATGACCGCCGAAAGATTCGATCCCTCCCTGGCCGATCAGCGCTGGCAGCGCGTGTGGGGCGAACAGCGGTCGTTCCGCGCCGACGACACCTCGGCAAAGCCGCGCAGCTATGTGCTCGAGATGTTTCCCTATCCTTCGGGCCGCATCCACATCGGCCACGTCCGCAATTACACGATGGGGGACGTGCTCGCCCGCTACAAGCGGATGAAGGGCTTCGAGGTGCTGCACCCGATGGGCTGGGACGCCTTCGGCATGCCGGCCGAGAACGCGGCGATGGAAAAGGGCGTCCACCCCGGCGCATGGACGCGCCAGAACATCGCCAACATGAAGGCGCAGTTGAAGCGCCTCGGCTTCGCGCTCGACTGGAGCCGCGAGCTGGCGACATGCGAACCGGACTACTACGGGCACGAGCAGGCACTGTTCCTCGACCTCTACGAGCACGGCCTGGTCTATCGCAAGGAAAGCGCGGTCAACTGGGACCCGGTCGACCAGACGGTGCTCGCCAACGAGCAGGTGATCGACGGGCGCGGCTGGCGCTCGGGCGCGCTGGTGGAGAAGCGCAAGCTCAGCCAGTGGTTCCTCAAGATCACCGATTTCGCGGACGAACTGCTCGCCGGGCTCGACACGCTGGAAGGCTGGCCCGAGAAGGTCCGCACGATGCAGGAGAACTGGATCGGCAAGAGCCAGGGCCTGCAGTTCCGTTTCAGCCTCACATCTCCCCTCCCGCTTGCGGGAGGGGCCGGGGGCGGGCCCGTCGATGGCATGTCCTCGCTCGCCCCCACCCCCGGCCCCTCCCCTGAAGGGGAGGGGAGTGTCATCGAGGTCTATACCACGCGGCCCGACACGATCTTCGGCACCAGCTTCGTTGCCGTGGCCGCCGATCATCCGATCGCGCAGGCGGTCGCCGCCGCCAGCCAGGAGGCGCAGGCGTTCGTCGAGCTGTGCCGCGCCGGGGGCACCACCGCCGCCGAGCTGGAGACCGCCGAGAAGCTGGGCTTCGATACCGGGCTGCGGGTGAAGCATCCGCTGCGCGATGGGCAGGAGCTGCCCGTCTACATCGCCAATTTCGTGCTGATGGATTACGGCACCGGCGCGGTGATGGGGTCGCCGGCCCACGACCAGCGCGACAACGATTTCGCCCGCAAGTACGGCTTGCCGGTCACCCGCGTCATCGCCGACGGAGACAGGACCGCCGCCGAGTTCGAAGGCAACGAAGCCTGGACCGGCGAGGGCGTGCTGGTGAACTCCGATTTCCTCGACGGCATGACGATCCGTCAGGCGATCTCCGCCGTCATCGCCCGCGCCGAGGCGGAGCACTGGGGCAAGGGCCGGACCGTGTGGCGGCTGCGCGACTGGGGCGTGTCGCGCCAGCGCTATTGGGGCACGCCGATTCCGTTCATCCACTGCGAGAACTGCGGCATCGTGCCGGTTCCGAAGGACCAGCTGCCGGTCGTGCTGCCGGAGGATGTCGATTTCGCGACGCCGGGCAATCCGCTGGCGCGCCATGCGACCTGGAAGCACGCCGATTGCCCCAAGTGCGGCAAGCCGGCGCTGCGCGAGACCGATACGCTCGATACCTTCGTCGATTCCTCGTGGTATTTCCTGCGCTTCGCCAGCCAGCCCGCCGACCGGCCGTTCGACGCGGCCGAGATCGCCCGCTGGCTGCCGGTGGAGCAGTACATCGGCGGGATCGAGCACGCGATCCTGCACTTGCTCTACGCCCGCTTCTGGACTCGCGCCTTGCAGCGCATCGGCCAGATCGAGGTGGCCGAGCCTTTCGCCAGCCTGTTTACCCAGGGCATGGTGACGCACGAGACTTATTCGCGCATCGATCCCGCGAACGGCCAGCCGGTCTTCTTCGCCCCCGACGAGATCGAGCGGGCAGGCGACGGCGCGACGCTGAAGGCGGATGGCGCCGCGGTGGAGATCGGCCGCGTCATCAAGATGTCGAAGTCGAAGAAGAACGTCGTCGATCCCGACGCGATCGTCGCGACCTACGGCGCCGACGCGATCCGCTGGTTCATGCTGTCCGACAGCCCGCCCGATCGCGACTTGCCGTGGTCCGAAGCCGGGATCGAGGGCTGCGCCCGCTTCGTCCAGCGGCTCTGGCGGCTGTTCGGGCAGTGCGATGCCGCCGCGTCCGGAGAGGACAAGGCCCTGGACCGCAAGCGCGACCAGGCCGTCGCCGCCGTGGCCGAGGACATCGAGGCGCTTTCGTTCAACAAGGCGGTGGCCCGGATCTATGAACTGACTTCCGCGATCGAGAAGGCCGCGCCCTCGGCCAGCCGCTCGGCCGCGATCCGCGCGCTGCTGCTGCTGATCGCACCGATGATGCCGCACCTCGCCGAAGAGGCCTGGGCGCGGATCGGCGAGGACCTCGTCGCCGATGCCGCCTGGCCCATCTTCGACCCCGCCCTGCTGGTCGAGGACGAAGTGACCATCGCCGTCCAGGTCAAGGGCAAGCTGCGCGACACGATCACCGTCGCCAAGGGCACCGGCAGGGAGGAACTCGAGGCGCTTGCGCTCGCCAGCGAGAAGGTCCAGCGTGCGCTGGAGGGGGCGGAACCGAAGAAAGTGATCGTCGTGCCCGATCGTCTGGTCAATCTCGTCGCGTAATGCGGGTTCTCCTGCCTTTCACCCTCGTTGTAATGGCGTTGCTAACCGGTTGCGGCCTCCAGCCGATGTACGCGGGCGGCGGGAATGGCGTTGTCGCGCGCGGAATGGCGGCGATCGAGGTCGGCGCGATCGAGGGCAAGTCCGGCTGGCTGGTGCGCAATGCGCTGGTCGACCGGCTGGGGGTTGCCGGGGCGCACGGCGAGGCGCCGCGCTATCGGCTCGACGTGAGGCTCGATGACCGGCTCGAAGGCTTCGCCCTGCTGTCCGACGACACCATCGGCCGCGAACGCCGGACATTGCGCGCACGCTACCAGCTGGTAGACATGTCCAGCGATGCGATCGTGCTCGACGATACCGCCGGGTCCGACGCCGGGGTCGACGTCGTATCGTCGGAGTACGCGACGATCGCCGCCGAGCAGACCGCGCTGGAGAATCTCGCCAGGGAAGTGGCCGACCGGATCGCGGTCGACGTGGCGCTGAGCCTGCGCCAGTCCGCAGCCCCGGCGCGGTGAAGGCGACTCAAAAGGATTTCGGCAGGATCGCCCCCCGCGCGGCGAAGGAAGCGCGGGTCTTCTACTTCTGCGGACCGGACGAGGCGGGCGCTTTCGCCGCCGCCGACCGTATCGCGGCACTGCTCGACGATCCGGGCGAGCGGATCGAACTTTCCGGCGCCGAACTGAAAAAGGATCCAGTGCGTCTCGGCGACGAAGCGCGGTCCAGTTCGCTGTTCGGCGATAGCCGGCACATCCTCGTGCGGGTGCAGGGGGACGAGGCGAGCGAGGCGGTCGAGGTGCTGCTGTCGGGTCCCATGTCGGGCAGTGCCCAACCCTGCCCGGTGCTCATCGTCGCCGCCGGCGCCACCGACAAATCGCGAACCGCCAAGCTGCTTGCCGCGCGCTCCGATGCGCTGGCGGCGATGTTCTACCCCCCCGATCTCACCAGCGTCGCCATGTCGGTTCGCGCGATGGCCGACGCCGCGGGACTGCGGCTGGGATCGGACCTGGCGGAGCGGATCGCCACTGCGGCGGGGCTCGACACCCGGCTGGCTCAATCCGAGGTGACCAAGCTGGCGCTCTATCTCGACGCCTCGCCGGAAAGTCCGCGCAACGCCGATCGCCAGGCGCTGGATGCGATCGGCGCGGCTTCCGAGGACGACGGCTTCGCGACGCTGGTCGACGCGGTGCTGGGCGGCGAGGTCGAACGACTCGCGCGCGAACTGGGTCGCATGCGGGAGCTGCAGTTCAGCCCTGTCGGCGTGCTGCTGGCGTTCGAGCGGCGCACGGCGCAGCTTGCCGGGCTGGCGGCGAGGATGGGCGGTCGCGGCAACATCGATTCGTTTCTCGACGGGGAGAAGGCGGCTCGTCGAATCTTCTGGAAAGACCAGCCCGCGCTTGCCCGGCAGCTGCGGAACTGGCGCGGCGCCGCGCTCCATCGGCTTGTGGAGCGGTTTGCGGCGCTTCATGGGGATCTGCTGGGTCACAGTCGGGAGGCGGAATTGCTGCTAGCGGTCGAACTGGCTGTGATCGCACGATTTTCGGCGCGTGGAGGTGGTGTGTCTGACGGGCGCAACGCTTTGTCCTAATTTTCTTTTTCGTTGGCGATTACGCCTTACGGTAATATGGATGTTGCATCGCAGCATCCGGGTATCGCGATGGCACCGTTTGTCGCGATGATCCGGGTGTCGATGACCTGGGTGTCGATGAGGGAGCCGCCGCAGCGATGAACGTCCCGTTCCAGTTCGATGCGATATCGCGCGATGGCGTGCGGCGGGACGCGCAGGATGGGCTGCTGCTGGCGC
>DATEEP010000159.1:0-14530 GCA_035281095.1 Novosphingobium sp.
GCCCCGCCTGCGACCCCTCGCTATAGCCCGCGCTCGCCGCTGCGATCCGGAGACGTGGGTGAGTGGCTGAAACCAACGGTTTGCTAAACCGTCGTACTGGTAAATCCGGTACCGAGGGTTCGAATCCCTCCGTCTCCGCCATTTTTCCTATAAGCAAAGGCCCATCGAAAGAGATCGGGACAGCGTGATAGTCCTGCTCCTAGAATCAGCGGGCGACCCCAATGACATCTTTTGTGATGCAGCTTGGGCCGGATCGCCATGGCGATCCGGCGGCGGCCGATCCAAGGACCGCTGCGGTGGCTCAGGAGATTTTCGCCACGATCGCCAATATCCCGACGTAACCGCGCGGTTTTGCCCGGACGGCATCGCCCGCGATGAGTTCATAATCATCACCGATTCCAAAATCCGAAACCATGCAGCCAAACGCCACGCGGAAGTCGAGGAGGCCCTCGACCGGCGGGACCTGATTTTGGATTGAGCTTCGGGAAGTCAACCGCAGAGCAAAACACCGCTCAAAGCGCGATGACCCGGCTCGGGTTTCCGTCCAGACCGATGGGCACTTGTCCGGCGATCGTGGCCCGGCGCAGCACGCGGCGATCGTCACCCCAATCGGCAATCGCCCGATGCTGGGTAGAGCGATTGTCCCAGATGGCGACGTCGCCCACCGCCCACCGCCAGCGCACGGTATTTTCCGGCCGGGTTATCTGGTCCTGCAAAAGCTGATAGATTCGGGCGCTTTCCTCGTGCCGGACGCCAGTAATCTTCCGCACGAACCCGCCGAGCAACAGCGCCCGCTCGCCCGAGACAGGATGAACGTGCACCACGGGGTGTTCCGTCTCGTATTTCGTCATTGCGAATGTCGAGGTCTTGCTCGCGATGTCCTGCTGGCTGGCATCGGTGTAGTGGGTGGAATAGTCATGCGCATTGCTGTGCACCGCTCGCAGGGTATCCGCCATCGCCCTCAAGGAGGACGGCAGATCGTCGTAGGCGGTAGCGGTATTTGTCCACAAGGTATCTCCCCCTACCGGCGGGATGACCATTGCGCGCAGGATGGAAGCGGCGGGAAACGCGGGCAGGAACGTGATGTCGGTATGCCACTCGTTGGCTGGCACACCCTCTTTTGAATCGAGGGGAAATAAGAACTTGGAGCCTGGCGTCGGCGGCACCGTGGGATGACGCAACGGCTGTCCCATCCGAGCCGCGAAAGCTTCGTGCGCGTCATCATCGAGATGATGCTGGCCACGGAAGAAGATGACCTTGTATCGGACCAGGGCGGCCGTGATCGCCGCGACCGTGGCGTCGTCCAGATCCCCTCCCAGCTTCACACTGCGAATCTCCGCACCGATCCGTCCGGCAACCGGCGCGATGTCTAGGACCGCCGTGTCATTGGACCGGCGGTGCTCTGCCTGAATTCGGCCCATTCGGACTCTCCTGTCGGTTATCAATGCAAATATATTATACCGCGGACATGCCCGTAGCAAGCACGTCACCTCGAAAGACATGCGAAACCGGAGGGGAGATCAGGCTGCGGGGTTGGATGTGGACCGCAAGATCGCAAGCGCCGAATCCCGCAACATCCTGGTAGCGGTTGGCAATGCCTTCGCACGAAGCTTTCCGCTCTCGATGTCGGCTTCTATGCCCGCCAGACCCGAGACGATCAAAGTGCGTACCAGGCGTATTTTCATTTCGATGAGATCGGCAGGCATGGTTCCCGCCAGGCCTTCGCGCAAGAGATCGTATGCCATCCGCCAGCTCGTCGTAAATGGCAGATTGGAAAACGCCTCTTGCTCGTAGACCCCCGCACGCCAAACCCGCTCCAGGAATCTGAGGTAGGCTCCCCCCGCCGGCACGGGCTTGATCTGATCCGCAAGCGGAACGACGATGGCGTCGATGATGTGTGCCGTGTCCCGACAGGTCAGGCCGTCCAGCAGCCTGAGCCTTTCAGGGTCGATCACGGACATTCGGTGCTCCCACACCGCTCGGATGAGGCCTTCCCGCGTCTCGAAATGATAATACAGCGCCGAGGCGTTTCGCGCCCCGGCTTGGTCGTTGAGCATCCTGACCGTAAAGCCCTCGACTCCGTACTTCGCCACCAAGTGTTCGGCCGCCAGAACAAGGGCCCTGCGGCCCGCCGGCTCCCTTCCCGTCTTGCTCGCCCGGTCTACTGGCACATATCACTCCTCGCGCCGCATCGGGTTCGGTGGAGCATTGGCACGCCCCGCGTGCGAAGGCAAAGCACGTGCTGCGGCCTGATCGGCCTTCCGGTTCGCGGCAATTGGGTCAAGGAGCCGCCGCAGGTTTTTGCTTCGCTTGCGTGTCGATCGCCACCTTGTCGATGCGGCCGGGGTATTTGAACGGCAGCTCATAGTCCGATGTCAGCGTTGAACCCGCGTCAAACCCGACTTGCGAATTCTCGACCCAAGTCGATGGCACGGTCTGCTCGACACGCGTCCTTCCGGCGGGTTTGCCATCGACAAGCAGCGTGAATGATCCTCCGCCACCGCGCTTGCCATCCTCGTCGGCCTCGAAGCGCAGGCTGACTACATGATCGCCGGCCGTGATGGACCGATCGCCAACGATACGAATGACCGCGCGGTCGAGATCGGTCAGTCGATAGATGAACGTCGGCCGCCCGTTAAGCACCATCAGCCCCCAGCCGGCGAACTGCCCGCCCTGCGTCACGATCATGCCGTCCCCGCCGGTCGCCGGGACGGACAGCGCGGCCTCTACCGACCAGGACTTGTTCATCACATCGGGGAACGACGATGAAATATAATCCGTAGTCCCGGGAAAGAGCGTGTATCGCGCGCGCCGCTCCGTGGCGATTCCGCGATCCACTCCGACCAACCGGCCTTGCTTGTCGCGCATGATCGGCTTCACCTGATTCGCATCGGCCACTTGATCGAAACGAGCAATCATCTCGGCAAGTTTTACGGGCTCACCCTTTGCCAGGTCATTTGATTGAGAATAATCCTTGGTCAAATCATAGAGTTCCCAATTCAGAGTCACGTCTTTGGGAGCAGTCATATAATAATCACCGCTTACGGGCGTGCTTGATAGCATCCAGCCGTCTTTGTAGAGCGCCATATTGCCGTAAATTTCGAAATACTGCTCCTTGTGCCGCTCCGGCGCCCTCGGATCCTTGAGCGCGTAGAGCAAGCTGGTGCCGTCGATTGACATCTGATCGACTCCGTCCACACGTTCGGGCGGCGTGATCCCGACCGCTTCGAGAATCGAGGGTGCGATGTCGTTCACATGCGAAAACTGGTAGCGGATCCGCTTCGGATCGATGACTTTCCCTGGCCACGACACGACCATGCCGTTTCGCGTGCCGCCCAGGTGAGAGGCCATCCCCTTGTTCCACTGGAACGGTGTGTTCGTCGCCCGCGTCCAACCGACAGGCGCCGCCGTGGGACCGGTCGGGCCACCCATCTGGTCGATCCGCGCCAAGTTGTCGGCAAGCGTTTCGGGATAACCGTTGCTGTTGAGGGAGTAGTTGAACATCCCTTTCGAACCGCCCTCGTGCGATCCGCCGTTGTCGCCTTGGATATAGATAATCAGCGTATTGTCGAACTGACCGCTGTGCTTGAGCTCATCGACGACGCGGCCGATCTGATGGTCGGCATAAGCCAGCATGGCCGCGTAGACCTCCATGTGCCGTGCCGCCACGCGCTTCTCGTCGGACGACAGGCTGTCCCACTTGGGCGTAGACGCCGCCATCGGGTTTAGCGCCGCGTTCGCCGGGATCACGCCCAGGCGCTTCTGCCGCGCGAAGATTTCGGCGCGCAGCCGATCCCACCCGCCGTCGAACTTGCCCTTGAACCTGGCGATCCAGTCCGCAGGCGCGGCAAGCGGCGCATGAAGCGTTGCCGGCGCGTAATAGGCGAAGAACGGCCTCTGGGGCGAGTGCAGCTTCTGCTGGCGCAGCCAATCGATTGCGTGGTCGGCGGTGTCGCGCTCCAGGAAGTAATCCCGGTCACCCGGGTCGATCTTTACCGGCGTCTGATTTTCGAACAACACCGGTTGCCAGGGATTGGTCAGCGCGCCGAGAAACCCGTAGAAATAGTCGAAGCCCATTGCGTTGGGACCGTGATCCTGCGGCGTGCCCTGGACGGTCTCCCATGTCGGGCCGATGTGATACTTGCCGAACAGCGCCGTCATATATCCGTTCATTTGCAGGACACGGGCGACCGTCGCCGCCGAACGCGGCACCACGCTGTTATAGCCCGGTTGCGGCACCGCCATCTCGGGCAGGTAGCCCATGCCGACTCGGTGCGGGTTCCGCCCTGTCAGCAGTGATGCTCGTGAAGGCGAACATACGCCTGTGGTGTGGAACGCGCTGAATCGGGCGCCGTCCTTGGCCAAGGCGTCGAAAGTCGCCGTCGGGATCGCCCCCCCGAACGTGCTGGAGGCACCGAAACCGACATCGTCGGTCATGATGAGCAAAACGTTCGGTGCATTGCGCGGTGCGGCAGGCCTGACGGGAAAGCCTGACGTTTGCGCACCCGCCGGCGCGGAAGCGGGCGACTGGGCTAGCGCGGTACTCGCCATCAGCACACCCGACACCGTCAATGCCGCCGAAATCCCATCGGCCAGTTTGCGCCTCAGCATTTCCCGTCTCCCTACCAGCGAGCCAACTTTCAAATCAATGCAAACATATTATACCGAGAGTCGCTGTCAATCGGGATTGAGTCGCATGTCGGCCCGTGACGGAACGGGAACAAGCGCGGTGCTCCGGGCACCGCAGACCGATTCCAACCAGCCCGTCCGCCTGAAGCTTCGGCGGATCGACATGTCCCAGCCGGTAGGGAGCGCTAGACTCGTTCCGTTTCAGATTGAACCGGAACGAGGCCGCATATTCTTTGTCTGCCGTGATTTCCGAGCCGGCAGGTGATTCCACCTGCCTCCAAATCACTCTAGATCGAGATTTCAGGCTTCCCCGACCGATTGGTGACGCAGGCGATATCCGATCCCCAATTCGTTGCCGATGATCCGCGGGTGCTGAGGATCGTCCTCGAGTTTCTGGCGCAGCGTGCGTATCAGCACGCGCAGATATTCCACATGGTGCTCGTGCTCGTTCGGCCAGACCCGATCCATGATCTGGTTATGGGTGATGACGCGGCCGGGAAACTTCGCAAGCTCGGCAAGCACCGCATATTCTTTCGGCGTCAGGTGCACTTCGTTGCCCGCCTTCCTGACGATGCGTGCCAGGAGGTCGATTTGGATGTCCCCTACCCCCACCGAAGATACTCCACTCTCCTTCGTCATGCGGTTGCGCAATGCAACGCGCACTCGGGCGAGCAATTCTTCGGTGTCGAACGGCTTTGTGAGATAATCGTCCGCGCCCAGGTCCAGCGCGGCCACTTTCTCGTCGGTCGCATCGCGCGCCGACACGATGATGAGCGCCGCATCGCCGTGCTGTTTGAACAGGGGTACGAGTTCCAGACCGTCGCGATCGGGAAGACCGAGGTCGAGCAGGCTGATGTCCGGCCGCTCCGAGCGCAGTTTCTCCAATGCCTCACGCGCATTTTCGGCCTCTACCGTCGCATAGCCGGCACGACTGAGAGCGGCGTGGACCAACCGTCGTATCTGCGGCTCGTCATCTACGATGAGGACCTTGTAACGGATGCTCATGACACGGCCTCGTCGGGCAGATCGGTAATGATCAGGGATTGCGGGATGCGCAGCGCGAAGCATGCCCCGCGCGGTTCGGCATTGTTCGACGCTTCCACGGTTAGTCCCATGGCCTCGGCAAAACCCTTGACGATCGCCAGGCCGAGACCCGTTCCCTGCTTGGCGCGATCCGATCCCTCAAGCCGGGTGAAAGTGTCGAACACGCGCGCTTCCGCGCCGGCGGGGACACCCGGCCCCTGATCGACGACGGACAGCAGGATCGCATCGGCTGTCCGCGTACCCCGGATGGTGACCGGCGTTTCGGGATCGCCATATCGCCCGGCATTGTCGAGCAGATTGATCAGGCAATGGTGCAACAAGGTCGGATCGACCCGGACCAGCGGAATGTCCGGTGGAATATCGACTTTCACGTCATGGCCCGCGAGCGACTGGCGCGTGTCCTGGATCGCCCCGGCGACGGCATCGAAAAGATCGGTAGGCTCGACTTTCATCGGCAATGCGCCGGCCTCCACGCGAGCCATATCGAGCAGGTTGGCGACGAACCGGTTCAGACGCTGGGCTTCGCCATCGATCGTGTCGAGCAAAGCCGACGAACGCTGCGCCCTGAGTTCGTGTGTCGCCGAAATGATCGTCGTCAGCGGCGTCCTGAGGTCATGGCTGACCGAGGAGAGCAAAGCCGAACGAAGCCTGTCACGCTCGTGGATTTGCCGCGCCCCTTGCATCTCTTCCTGCAGCGCCATGCGATCGAGCGCGATCGCCGCCTGGTCCAGCAGGCTCATCAGCAAGGGAACCTGGTCCGAGCGCAGAGGATCGCCGGCGTCGCCTCTTGCGAGACCCAGGACGGCCAACACGCCGCGCTGGGTGCTGAGCGGGTGGAACAGCCAGTCGGATGCCGTCAGCGTCGATGATCCGCGACCGGCGGGCTGTGCGTTGTTCATCGCCCATTGCGCCGCGGCCTTTTCGATACCCTCGAGTCGATCCTCCGGCGGATACGCCGCTCGCAATTCGGGTCCCTCATCGGAAGGGAGCAAGAGCACGGTCCGCACGTCGAGCAAACGCGCGATTTCCGCGCAGATCGCCTGCATCAGTTCATTCTGGCTGGCGGCCGAAGTCAGTTGCCGCGAAAATCCGGCGAGTGCCGCATTCTGCCGGGCGCTCGATTGGGCAAGATCGGCCTGACCGCGTACTCCCGCGGCGAACTGGCTGGTGACGAAGGCGACGCCGAGAAGAACGAGGATGGAGACGACGTTCTCGGGATTGCTCACCGTCAGCGTGCCGGTCGGCGGCAGGAAGAAGAAATTGTAGGCCAAGCTCGATGCCAGGCCGGCGAACAGCCCGGCCCTCAGACCGAAAGTGGCCGCCGCGAACATGACCGGCACCAGATAGAGCAACGCGACATTGCCAAGGTCGATCGCGTTCAGGAGCAGCCGGGCGATGCCGGTCGTCGCGGCGATCATCAGCGCCGTCCAGAGATAGTCCCTCGATTTTCCCCATTGGGGGCGGACGGGCCGACGGGTTCGCGGCGGCGCCAATTCCTCGTCGGAAGGCAGCACGTGCACGGCCACGGAGCCGATGTCCCGCACCAATCGGTCGACGACCGACCCGTGACGGAGTTCGAACCACCACGACCGGGTGGATTTGCCGATCACGATCTGCGTCGCCCGCGCGTCGGCGGCGAAGCTGCGAAGTCCCTCGACGACGCCTTGGGCCGGAATGCTGGCGGTGGCCGCGCCGAGCCGGGATGCCAACGCCAGCGTGTCGGCCAACGCCTGCCGGTCTTCGTCGGAGAAATTCCCCGCGCGGCGCGTCTCGATGTGGACGGCGGTCCACGGCGCCTTCAGGGCATCGGCGAGCCGCTTGGCCGCGCGAACGAGGCCGGGCGCGCTGGGCTGCTCGCTCACCGCGACTATCACGCGTTCGCCGACCGCGAAGCTGCCTGCCAGCGCGTGCGCGCGGACATAGTCCAGCATCTGGGTGTCGATCGCCTGCGCGGCGCGGCGCAGCGCCAGCTCGCGCAGCGCGGTCAGGTTCGACTTCGAGAAGAAGTGCGTCAGCGCCCGGCTGGCCTCCGCCGGGATGTAGACTTTGCCCTCCTTGAGCCGTTCGATCAGCTCGTCGGGCGGAATGTCGACCACCTCGATCTCGGCATCGTCCAGTATCGCGTCCGGCACCGTCTCGCGCACCCGCACGCGCGTGAACGAGGCTACGAGGTCGTTCAGGCTCTCGATGTGCTGGATGTTGATCGTCGAATAGACGTCGATCCCGGCATCGAGCAGTTCCTCCACGTCCTGATAACGCTTGGGATGCCGGCTGCCGGGCGCGTTGGTGTGGGCAAGCTCGTCGACCAGCGCCAGTTTGGGACGTCGGGCCAGAATCGCGTCGATATCCATCTCGCCCAGGCTGTGCCCGACGTGATCGACCAGGCGGCGCGGGATCACCTCGTGGCCGGCGATCAGCGCTTCGGTCTCCTTGCGGCCATGCGTCTCGACCACGCCGATGACAACGTCCACGCCCGACGTGAGACGCTGCATGCCATCGGTCAGCATTTCGTATGTCTTGCCGACGCCCGGCGCCGCGCCGAGGAAGAGCTTCAGGCGACCGCGCCCTTCCCGCGCCGCCGCGCGCAGGAAGGACTCCGGGGAGGGACGTTTGTCGCGATCGTTCACTGTTCGGTGTTAGCGCCGATCCGGTCCAGCCGTCGATTAAGATCGAGAACGTTCACGCGCGGCTCGCCGAGAAAACCCAACAGCGGTCGCTCGACCGTCCGCTCGACCAGCGAACGAACCCTGCTTTCCGCCAGTCCGCGAGCGGCGGCGACACGCCGGACTTGATACAAAGCCGCCTCGGGCGAGATATGGGGATCGAGGCCCGAGGCGGAGGCTGTCACCAGATCGGGAGGAACGGGGCGACCTGGTGCCGCTTGCTGAAATTTCGCGATGTCCGCGGTCGCGCGATCGACGAGGGCCTGGCTGGTAGGGCCGAGGTTGGAACCCGACGATGCGAGCCCGTCGTAGCCTTTGCCGGCGGCGGACGGCCGCGAGCTGAAATAGCGCGGATCGGCAAAACCCTGGCCGATCAACGACGAACCGACGATCCTGCCCTTGTCCTCGATCAGGCTGCCGTTGGCTTGCACGGGGAACAGCACCTGGCCGATCCCGGTCATTGCCAGCGGATAGGCGATACCCAGCAGGGCGGCGAAGAGGAGCGCCAGTACGATCGCCGGCCGGAGGGATGTGAGGATATCCTTGCCCATGTTCAGTTCCTTCACGCGAGGCCGAGGCCGCTGACGGCCATGTCGATGAGCTTGATGCCGACGAACGGCGAGACAAGACCGCCAAGGCCGTAAATCGCCAGATTGCGCGCCAGCAGCGGCCCGGCGCCGATCGGCCGGTACGTCACTCCTTTGAGCGCCAGCGGCACCAGCAGCGGGATGATGAGCGCGTTGAAGATGATCGCCGACAGGATCGCGCTTTGCGGCGTCGCGAGGCCCATGACGTTGAGGATGCCGAGCCCCGGATAAAGCACGACGAACATCGCCGGGATGATCGCGAAATACTTGGCGACATCGTTGGCTACCGAGAAAGTGGTGAGCGCACCGCGCGTCATCAATAGCTGCTTGCCGAGGCCGACGACCTCGATCAGCTTGGTCGGATCGCTGTCGAGATCGACCATGTTGCCCGCCTCGCGCGCCGCCTGGGTGCCGGTGTTCATGGCGACGCCGACATCGGCCTGAGCCAGCGCCGGGGCGTCGTTGGTGCCGTCGCCGCACATGGCGACCAGCCGGCCGCCTTCCTGTTCCTTGCGGATCAGCGCCAGTTTGTCCTCCGGCGTCGCCTGGGCGAGGAAATCGTCGACGCCCGCCTCGGCGGCGATGGAAGCGGCGGTGAGCGGATTGTCGCCGGTGATCATGACCGTGCGGATGCCCATCGCGCGCAACTCCCCGAACCGTTCGCGGATCCCGGCCTTGACGATGTCCTTGAGGAAGATGGCGCCGAGCAGCTTGCCGTCCCGTGCGACCGCGAGGGGCGTTCCGCCGGCGCGGGCGATCTCGTCGGTGATGCGCCGCAATTCCTGCGTGGCCGGATCATCATCCAGGCCAGGATTGGCGCGAAGGATCGAATCGACCGCGCCTTTCTGAATCGCCGTACTCCCGAAGCTGACGCCCGATATGCGGGTCTGCGCGGTGAACGGCATGATCTTGGCGCCATCGGGCAATGCCTCGACCAGTCGGCCGACCGTCTCGCGAGCGAGCAGGACGATCGAGCGGCCCTCGGGCGTTTCGTCGGCGAGGCTGGCGAGCAAGGCAGCCTCGGCCAGTGTGGCCAGCGTGGCGCCGCCAACCGGGCGGAACTCGGTGGCCTGCCGGTCGCCGACGGTGATCGTGCCGGTCTTGTCGAGCAGCAGCACGTCGATATCGCCCGCCGCTTCCACCGCGCGGCCGGATTTGGCCAGCACGTTGAACCGGACGAGGCGATCCATGCCCGCGATGCCGATTGCGGACAGAAGCGCCGCGATCGTGGTCGGGATCAGGGTGATCAGCAGCGCCGCCAGGATCGTCACCGGGATCGATCCGCCCGCGTAGCTGGCGAAACCGGGTATCGTGCCGACCGCGATCAGGAAGATGATCGTCAGCCCCACCAGCAGGATCGTCAGCGCGATCTCGTTGGGTGTCTTCTGCCGCTCGGCGCCTTCGACCAGGGCGATCATGCGATCGAGGAACCCGCGCCCGATCTCCTGGGTCACCTCGACCTTGATCCGGTCGGAAATGACGCGCGTACCCGCGGTCACGGCCGACCGGTCGCCGCCGGCTTCCCGGATCACGGGGGCGCTTTCGCCGGTGATCGCGGCTTCGTTGACCGACGCGACACCCTCGATCACTTCGCCGTCGGCCGGGATGAGATCTCCCGTCTCGACCAGGACGATCTCGCCTTTTTGGAGCCTGCTTGCCGGCACGACCTCGTAAGTGTCGCCCAGGCCGAGCAGCAGCTTCGCCTTGAGGTCGGACTTCGTCGCCCGCAGCGAAGCCGCCTGCGCCTTGCCGCGTCCTTCGGCCAGCGCCTCGGCGAACGTGCCGAACAGCACGGTCAGCCACAGCCAGACGACGAGCTGGAGCTTGAAGCCGACAGCGAGGCCATCCTGCCCGACGACCAGCAGGATCGTCAGCAGCAGGGCCACGACGGCGGTGGTGAACATCACCGGGTTGCGGATCAGCTCGGCGGGATTGAGCTTGCGGAATGCATCGCCGATCGCGGTGACGATCAGGTCCGCGGTAAAGAGCGATTTGGACGCGGCGCGTGCCATATGAGTGCTCCGTTTATCTTGACGGATCGCTGTCGCGATCCCGGGTCAGAAAAGCTGGCCGCGGATCATCGCGAGATGATCGGCGATGGGACCGAGCGCGAGGCCGGGCAGGAAGGTGAGGCCGCCGATAATCAGCACGATGCCGACGAGCAGGCCGGTCCACAGCGGCCCGGTCGTGGGAAACGACCCCGCCGTCTCCGGCGTGTACTTCTTCGCCGCCAGACTGCCGGCGATCGCCAGCATCGGGATGATGATGAAGAAACGGCCGATCCACATCGCGACGCCCAGCATGCCGTTGTAGAACGGCGTGTTGGCGGTGAGGCCGGCGAAGGCCGAACCGTTGTTGGCGACCGCGCTGGTGAACGCGTAGAGGATTTCCGAGAACCCGTGCGGTCCCTTGTTGAGCGGCCCCGCCAGTCCGGCCGGGAGCACCGAGGCGATCGCGCTGAAGCCCAGGATGATGAGCGGCAGCACGGCGATGGCCAGCACCGCGAGCTTGACCTCCCGGCTCTCGATCTTCTTGCCGACATATTCCGGCGTGCGTCCGACCATCAGTCCCGCGACGAACACGGCGAGGATCGCGAACAGCAGGAAGCCGTAGATGCCCGCGCCGACGCCGCCGATCACGACTTCGCCAAGCTGCATGTTGAACAGCGGGATCATGCCGCTCAGCGCCGTGAAGCTGTCGTGCATGGCGTTGACCGCCCCGCAGGATGCCGCCGTCGTCACCACCGAGAACAAGGCGGAGGCGGCGATGCCGAAGCGCACCTCCTTGCCCTCCATGTTGCCGCCGGGCAGCCCCAGACCATGCAGGATCGGATTGCCGGACGCCTCCTGCCAGTAAGTGATGGTCACGCCGGCGAGGAAGATCGTGATCATCGCGGCGAGGATAGCCCAGCCCTGGCGGGTGTTGCCGACCGCCTTGCCGAAAGTCCAGGTCAGCCCGAAGCCGATCAGAAATATCGATAGCATCTGCACGAGATTGGTAAGCGCGGTCGGGTTTTCGAACGGATGCGCCGAATTGGCGTTGAAGAAGCCGCCCCCGTTGGTGCCCAGCATCTTGATCGCTTCCTGGCTCGCCACCGGCCCCAGCGCCAGCGTCTGCTTCGCGCCTTCGAGCGTGGTGACGTCAACCGACCCCGCCAGCGTCTGCGGCACGCCGCTCGCGATCAGGAACAGCGCGTAGACCACGCAGATCGGCAGCAGCAGGTACAGCGTCACCCGCGTCATGTCGGCCCAGAAGTTGCCGATGCCCGTGGCGCCCGATTCCGGATTTGGGCGGCGCGCGAACCCGCGAAAGAACGCGAAGGCAAGCGCGATGCCGGTCGCGGCCGACAGGAAATTGTGAATGGTGAGGCCGAGCATCTGGCTCAGGTTCGACATCGTCGATTCGCCGCCATAGCTCTGCCAGTTGGTGTTGGTCGTGAAACTGACCGCCGTATTGAACGCCAGGTGCTCGCTCACGCCGTCATAGCCCAGCGGATTGAGCGGCAGGCCGGCCTGCAATCGCAAGACGGCATACGTCAGCAGCAGCAGCACCGCGTTGAAGATCAGCATATGGACGGCATAACGCCGCCAGCTCTGGTCCTCGTTCGGATCGATGCCCGAAAGCGCGTAGAAGCCACGCTCAACCGGCCCGAACACGGCATGAAGCGGCGTTCGCCGCCCCTCATACAGCGCGAACAGCCACAGCCCGACCGGTTTGGTGAGCGCCAGCAGAATGCCTACGAAGGCAAGGATCAGAATCCACCCCTGAAATGTCATCTCACGCGCCTTTTTCTAGAAGCGTTCGGGCCGCGCGAGCACGGCGACGAGATAAAGGAGAAGGCCCAACGCGGTGATCGCCGCGAGCCAGAGATCGAGGGTCATGACGGCGCCCTCCTCACGCATGGTCGCACAAGGCGGCGTAGCCGAGGCTAACCGCCACCAGGACGAGGAACAGGCCGATCCAGAGGATGTCGTGCATAAATCGCTCCCGCAGCGCTCGCCCCAGGAAGCGGCGTGAGTCGTCTGCGGTTGTTCAGATAGTGCGGAGCGCCGTTGGAATTCGAGACGGGGGACCTTCGCGCCGCGTAGTATTTGCGTATGAATTGACCCAATGACGGGTGTCATGCCGGCCCCAAAGCCTCGATGATCCGACAATCCGCGACGATGCCGCCGTCGCATGAATCGATCAGGGCCTTGAGTTCGCGGCGCAGCGAAATGAGATCGGCGATCTTTCGATCGACTTCCAGCAAATGCGCGTTGGCGAGCCGGTCGATTTCCGCGCAATCGCCGCCGCGATCGTCCGAAAGCCCGAGCAGCGCCCGCACCCGATCGAGCGGAAAACCGAGGTCTCGTGCACGGCGAATGAACGACAGGCGGCCAAGCTCCACCTCGCCGTAGGCGCGATAATTACCGCTGGTGCGCTGCGGCTTGGGCAGGAGGCCGATCCGCTCGTAATATCGGACCGTCTCGACCTTCGTGTTGGTTGCCCTGGCAATCTCGCCGATCTTCAACGCCATGCCCTTGACCCTATAGCTACTACAGGCCCCATATAGGCCACCATCGCGACGAACAGGAGATGACACATGGCTGGCGGTTGCTGCGGCGGATCGCAGGACAGCGAGACCGGGATCGCCGGCCGCGCGTGGCGCCGGACGCTGTGGATCGCCTTGGCGATCAACGCGGGCATGTTCGGGGTCGAGATGGTCGCGGGCGTCACCGCCGGCTCGGCCTCGCTCAAGGCCGATGCGCTCGATTTCCTAGGGGACGCGGCCAACTATGCTATCAGCCTGGGTGTTGCCGGGCTGACGCTCCAATGGCGCGCCGGGGCAGCGCTGGCCAAGGGACTGTCCCTGTTGTTGCTTGGTCTTTGGGTGATCGGCGGCACGGTCTGGATGGCGGCGCGGGGCACGCTGCCCGCCGCCGAGACCATGGGTGTGATCGGCGTGCTCGCCCTCGTGGCGAATCTCGTTTGCGCGGTGATGCTGTGGCAACATCGCGAAGGCGATGCCAATCGCCGCTCCGTCTGGATATGCTCGCGCAACGATGCCATCGGCAACGTCGCCGTCGTCGCGGCCGCGATGGGCGTGTTCGGCACGGGCACCGCCTGGCCCGACATCGCCGTCGCGGCGGTTCTGGCGGGATTGGGTCTCTCCGGCGGCTGGCAAATCATCCGGCAGTCCATCAGGGAACTGCGAATCCCGGCTTCGACCGAAGGCCAAACCCGCGCTTCCATGCGATGAGGCACCCCTGTCGGTACGAAGCGGCGCTTCATGGGGATTTGCTGGGTCACAGCCGGGAGGCGGAGTTGCTGCTAGCGGCCGAACTGGCTGTGATTGCACGATTTTCGGCGCGTTCGGGTGGTGTGTCTGACGGGCGCAACGCTTTGTCCTAATTTTCTTTTTCGTTGGCGATTACGCCTTACGGTAATATGGATGTTGCATCGCAGCATCCAGGTGTCGTGATGACGCCGTTTGTCGCGATGATCCGGGTGTCGATGACCTGGGTGTCGATGAGGGAGCCGCCGCAGCGATGAACGTCCCGTTCCAGTTCGATGCGATATCGCGCGATGGCGTGCGGCGGGACGCGCAGGATGGGCTGCTGCTGGCGC
>DATEEP010000160.1:0-13065 GCA_035281095.1 Novosphingobium sp.
CTGCCCGAGATGGTCGATGCCACCGGCTGGCTGCCGCACACCACCCGCGCCGCGCTCACGGGCCTGCGCAAGAAGGGCCATGTGATCGAGAAGTCGAAGCGCGACGACGTGACCTGCTACCGCGTCGTGGAGGCGAAGTGATGGCCCGCCTCGATCTCGAACACGAACTCGCCGCGCTGGCGGACATGTCTTCGGCGCGGCTGCGCGAGAAGTGGAGCGCGCTCACCGACAGGCCGGTTCCCAAGGTCAGCCCCAGACTGCAGCGCCTGGCGTTGGCCTGGGAACTGCAGGCCATGGCCCACGGTGGCCTGCCACGCCGGGTGTCGCAACGCCTCGACCAGATCGCGGCGGGCAAGACCCGCACCCAGGCGACCAGGCCCGGCATGCGGCTGGCGCGCGAGTGGAACGGCACGGTGCATGTCGTCACCGTCGGCGAGGATGGCGTGGTGCGCTGGAACGAGAGGGAGTGGAAGTCGCTGAGCGAAGTGGCGCGCGCCATCACCGGGACCCGCTGGTCGGGCCCCGCCTTCTTTGGCTTGAAGCAACGCAAGGCGGCCGCGGCATGAGACGCATCCGCTGCGCCATCTATACCCGCAAGTCGTCGGACGAGGGTCTGGAGCAGGACTTCAACTCCTTGGATGCCCAGCGCGAGGCCTGCGCCGCCTATGTCCTGAGCCAGGCCTCGGAAGGCTGGGTCCTCAACCCCGAGGCCTACGACGACGGCGGGCTCTCGGGCGGCACGCTGGAGCG
This sequence comes from Novosphingobium sp., assembly GCA_035281095.1. Taxonomy (GTDB): domain Bacteria; phylum Pseudomonadota; class Alphaproteobacteria; order Sphingomonadales; family Sphingomonadaceae; genus Novosphingobium. Next base: position 751 of record DATEEP010000160.1, read on the forward strand.
CCCGGCGCTCCAGCGGCTGCTCGCCGATGTCGATGGCGGGCGTGTCGACATCATCGTCGTCTACAAGGTCGACCGGCTGACCCGCTCGCTGCTCGACTTCGCCAGGCTGGTCGAGGCATTGGACAAGGCCGGCACCAGCTTCGTCTCGGTGACCCAGTCGTTCAACACCACCACCTCGATGGGCCGGCTGACCCTGAACATGCTGCTGTCGTTCGCCCAGTTCGAGCGCGAGGTCACCGCCGAGCGCATCCGCGACAAGATCGCCGCGTCCAAGGCCAAGGGCATGTGGATGGGCGGCACCCCGCCGATGGGCTATCGTCCCGATGGAAGGACGCTGGCGGTGATACCCGAGCATGCCGCGCTGATCCGCGCGATCCACGACCGCTATCTCGAGCTGGGCACCGTGCGCCGTCTCGCCGACTGGCTGCGCGGCGAAGGCATCACCACCCCGCCACGCACCCGGGGCACCGGGCAGGCCTACGGCGGCCGGCCGTTCTCGCGCGGGCAGCTCTACGCGATCCTGAGGAACCCGGTCTATACCGGCAGGATCGCGCACAAGGACAAGGTCTATCCCGGCAACCATCCCGCGATCATTACCTCAAACACCTGGGATGCGGTCCAGCGCCAGCTGGCGGACCACTCTGTCGGCGGGCATTGCGCCAGAGCCCGGCGGCCCAGCCCGCTGTCGGGCAAGATCGTCGACGGGGCCGGCAACCCGCTTATCGCCTCGCATGCCAGCAAGCGCGAGGAGCACGGCGGCAAGCGGCGCTACCGCTATTATATCGGCAAGCTGGACGAGAGCACGGTCCCTGCCCCCACCATGCGCATTCCCGCGCGCATACCCATGCGCATTCCGGCGCGCGAGATCGAGCAGGTGGTCGCGCGCGAGGTGGCGGCGCTGTTCGACGATCCGGTGGACCTCGCCGCGCGCGCCCACCTCGCCCTCTCGGGCCCGGCGCTTGCCTCGATCACGCGGCGCTGCCGCGACCTTGCCTGCGACTTGCGCGAGAGCAAGCCCGAACGGCTGCGCCAGTTGGTGCGCCGCGTCGCGGTCCACGACGACGCGCTGCGTATCGAGATCGACACGGGAGAGGTCGCCACCGTGCTCGGGCTGTCGGCGGGGTCCGACGCGCCGGCCATCGCGCTCGCGGTACCGGCGCGGCTCACCCGCGCCGGGCGCGCGATGCGGTTGATCCACGGCAACGGCGGTCTCGCGGCCGGCGACGCGCGGGATGGCTCGGTGATCAAGCTGATCGCCAGGGCTCGGCGCTGGTGGACGCTGCTGTGCCAGGGTGATGTCGAGATCAAGGCGCTGGCGGCGAGCGAACGCGTTACCGCGTCCTATATGACCCGCGTGGTGCGTCTGGCGTTCCTGTCGCCCGAAGTCATCTCGGCGGCGCTGGACGGAAAGCTGCGGGCCGGGATCGACGGCGCCGCGCTGCTCGCCACTGGCGCCATACCCGAGTGTTGGAAGGAACAGGCGCGCGGGTTCCTGCCGGCGGTGTAGAGATGGATAGCCGCCCTTAAACCTTGGCGGCATTATTATCGATGATGGCGGCAATCGTTGACCGGTATCTATATCGTGACAGATCAATTGGACTCGTCAAGCAAGTCCAGATAATGGGCCTGCAAGTTTACAAAGGATATCCAGCCGTGACCACGTATAACGAATCCCTCATCACTTTGACGACCGATATTGTGTCGGCGCACGTCAGCAATAACACGGTGCAGCTTGGTGAGGTGGCCAAGCTCATCGAGACGGTGTTTGGCGCGCTGCAAAGCGCCGGTGCGCCGCAAGCGCCCGCCGAGCCGGAAAAGCCTGTTGGCGCCGTCTCGGTCCGCGCCTCGGTCAAGCCCGACCATCTCGTCAGCATGATCGACGGCAAGCCCTACAAAATGCTGCGGCGTCATATCTCGCAAAGTGGCTACACCCCCGAGAGCTATCGCGAGGCGTTCAACCTGCCGCGCGACTATCCGATGGTCGCTGCTAGCTATGCCGAGAAGCGCCGCGAACTCGCCAAGAAGATCGGCCTGGGTCGCAAGCCCAGGAACTCGCCAACGCCCGCCGCCAAGCCGAAGGCGGTAGGTCGGCCACGCAAGGCCGCCGCCGCCGCGCCCGCGGCCAAGTGATCCGCGTCCCGCCGGCGACGCCTCGATCGCCGGCGGAGCAAGGCCGAGGTGGCTTGGCGCCAGCCACCCTGGCGGTTGGCGAACCGGCCTCAAGCGGTTATGTAACCCGCGCCTTTCGAACGGCGGGGCGCCCAGGTTGTGCTCCGGCGCCCCCTTTTGGCAGCCGTGCGCGATGCGCGCGCGTAATCGCCCGCCTCCGATAAATTGAGATAACCTACTCCTCTTCGGGCGGATGCGCGGCGAGGTAGTCGGCGAGCCTCGCCTCGATCTCGGCCGTGGTCTCCGACCGGATGGCGCACCGCGTCGCCCAGCCCCGCCCGGGATGGAGATGATCCCACAACGGACGCAGCCCGTTGTAGCGGCCCTTGCCCGGATCGTGGTTGCCGAACCCATCGAGCGCGCGATTCCAGATCGGACGGAACCGGGCGATGAGCAGGCTCTCGCCGAGCGGGATCCAGATATCGTCGACGGTGAGATATCTGGCCTGGAAGTCGGCGACCGCGAGCGTGCCCGAGCCTTGCTCGACCTCGCGGATGCCGTCGCGGTGATCGGCGAGGCGATTGTACAGCGACCTCCCCCTGGAACTCGCGGTCAGGCTCGCGCCCTTGCGCCCGCCCGAGGGAATCGCCTTGCCGATGTAGATCGGCCAGCGCGCCTCCTCGGCGTTGGCGGCGGCGATCGGCGCGTAGGCGGGAAAGGACCCGCGATAATAGAGCACGTAGATGCCCGCGCCCTCGAACGGCGGGATCTCGCCGAGCGGATGCACGGGCTGCTCGAGCAGCGCGTCGGCGACGGATTTGCCGAGATTTATCTTGTCGAGCGGATTGTAGACGTCGCTCATGATCAGGCGCGCGTGGTCCGCGCCAGGCCGATATCCAGGTGCTCCTTGACCGAGCGGGCGACGACCTCGGCGAGATCGACCGGCACGGCGTTGCCGAGCTGGCGCATCGTCTCGCTCCACGAGCCGTGGAACACGAAGTCGTCGGGAAAGGTCTGCAGCCGCGCGCTCTCGCGAATCGTGAAGTAGCGCACCGAGCCATCGGGGCGGCGCAGCATGTTCTCGCCGCCGGGCACGCCGTGGACGCCCGCCTTCAGTGTTTTGGCCGGCTCGTCCAAGGGACTGCCGGTGTGCCCGGGGTAGGACCGCGCGCGCGGCTGGAACCGGTGATCGGGGAATTTGGCGCGAGCCCCGGAACCTAGCTGGGGATCGGGCAGACCCACGAGCGCGTCGCGGGTGGTGCGCCAGGGCAGGTCACGGGGGCGCTCGCGGATACGGGCGGCGGCGTCCCTGGCGCGCGGATCGATCGGCCGGGCTTTCGTCGCCACCTCGTGGCGGTCCCAGTAGCCGCCGCCGCGATACTGGTCCCACAGCAGCGCCTCGCGCGAGTGGGTTTCCAGCGGGAACGACCATTCGATGCCGAGGTCACTTCGGAACCCCACGAAGAACACCCGCTCGCGCTTTTGCGGCACGCCGTGGTTGGCGGCGTTGAGCACCTTGGGCGGCAGAACTCGGTACGAAAGGCCCGAGCGTCGGCCCGAGGTGTGATGCTGTTCCAGCCGGGCGCGATGATCGATCCAGCTCTCCTCGTCGCGAGGGGCGATCTCGGGATAGGAGAGCTGCAGATAGATGTACGAGAAGTAGGTCTGGAACGTCGCCCGGGTCAGCCCCTTGACGTTCTCGAAGATGAAGGCGCTGGGGCGCGTCTCGCGCACCGCCCGCACGGCCTCGGACCACATGTCGCGATGATCCTGGTGGGCGCGGTGGCGCCCGCCCAGCGAGAACGGCTGACACGGCGGTCCGCCAGTCACCAGGTCGATCTTGTCCTCCAGGTGCGCGAACGAAAATCCCCGCACGTCGCCCTCGCGCGGCTCGGGCCAGTGCCGGATCACGCTGGCGCCGCGCGCGCGGTTCTCGCGCAAGGTGTCGCAGCACCAGCGATCCCATTCGACGACGTCGACCGCCCTGAACCCGGCGCGTCCAACACCAAGTCCCAGTCCTCCGGCGCCGGCGAACAGTTCGATCGCGTTCACTCGTCCTCCATGAATCGCCGCAGCGTGTTCGCTAGTTGTTCCCTATCGCGCAACTCGCATTCCCAGACAAGCAGGACTCGCCAGCCCATCGCTCGAAGCCGCGCGAGATTGGCCTCGTCGCGCTGTCTATTACCCTCCAGCTTGGGAAGCCAGAAGTCGAGACGAGTTTTCGGCAGGCGCGATAGCTTGCACGTCGGATCGGCATGGCGATGCCAGAAGCAGCCGTGGACCAAAATCGCCTTCCTCCGCCCCCGAAACACGATATCGGGGCGGCCGGGCAGGTCCCTGGCCTGCAGGCGGTAGCGGTAGCCCATGGCGTGGAGCAGGCGGCGCACCACCATTTCGGGCTTGGTGTCGCGGCCCCGCACCCGCCCCATGCGTTCGCTCCGAGCGGCGGGGTTCAGCGTGTCGGTCATGGACATGACTTGGGATCAAGGCGCCGGCGACGCCACCATGGCGACGCTCGATTCCGCAGGGGCTCAAGGCAAAGCGGCGAGCGCGTCACGATCCGTGGTCGGCGGTCGCGAGAATGCGAAGCGTCGCCTCGTCGGCGCTCCCGAACCATCGTTCGAGCGCCGCCTCGATCATCGAACCTCCTCCGGCGCGCTGAAACAGCGTCAGCGAGGAGCGCAGCTTCGCCGCGTCGATGTCGCCGAACACTCGCTCGGCGGTGGAATGGCTCGGATCCTGGAGCGCGGCGACGCACTCCTCGTACCGAGGTCCCAGCACGGGGTGCGCTAGGTAGGCCTGGGCTTCCGCCAGCGAGTGGATCGCGAAGCGCCGCGCCATCGGGCTTGATCCCAGGCCAACGATCTGGGGAAACACGAACCACATCCAATGCGTGCGCTTGGCGCCACGGAGAATCTCCGCCAGCGCCTGGTCGTATGTGTCTCGTTGCGCTTCCATGAACCGGTTGAGGTCAAAGGAATCGCTCTGGTCGGTGTCGGTCATGGTCGTCCGCTTGCCAGCGAACCGCCCCCGCGCCAAGGCAAGATCCGCCGACAGAGCGGCCGTTCGAGCGCTCGAGATAGCTCTCTGAAACCTGCCGTTGGTTCATGGGGCTATCGCGAGGAAGCGGTCGGCTATCTTTGGGACATTGCCGTCATTCACAACACTTCTGCTGAACGGCAGAACCCGCCCGAACCGGTCGCTCATCAGCCATGCCTGATTTGTGTGGACCGGAAAGAATGCGGTCGGACGAAGGCGGTCATAACTTACATAGGATCAGCGGCTGCAGGCATGGTGCTAGCATATGAGCTAGAAAACCTCAACGCGCGCACTGTGCTTGCCGCATTTCGAGCACTTAAGCCGAGTTTTCAGATCTTCTAGGCTCAATCCCGCTTCGACGTGCTGCTTCAGGTCGTTTTTGGTGAGGATCGCAGGTTTACGACAGAAGTATCCTGAGGCGCATTTTACAAGCATCTCCAAGTCGTCCGCGATCCAATCAACCAAATTTTTCGGTGATCTCGAAAGACGTTCGATGTCCAATCGCCACTGTTGAACTTCTTCGCTGTTCCATTCGGTTAGCATTGCGGCCGATTGGGCCTCGAACCGGTGCTTACCCTTGTTGACAGTAGGCTCGTAGTCTTTGCCGCGATCCATGATGAGGTCGGCTTCGTAGAGGAACTCGCCATCCTGTTTGTAGGTCTGTTGAAAAACGACTTGGATCAAAGCTGGAGCGTCCCACTCGTCGCCTTCTTTTCTAATATACAGGCCCTGTGTTCCACTGCCGTTCAAGTCCCTACTAAACCTGATGCTAAGGTCTCGGCGAAGTGAGAAGAAGTAGCTGTGCTCATGCATAGCCAGTGCGAGCCGAGCTATGTCGTCGCAAGTGATCTCCTGCGGCGTGTCACCGTCGCCCCCTACCTTAACCGTTTCTCCCTGACGAACGCGCACGTTACAGGTAATCGATTTGTCGACGTGTGCGTTCATGATGGTTCCCACGTTTAGTATTCAGCCAAACCCTTCCCAGCTTCGTCAGAAGGCCCCCAACGACATCACGAATGCAACAAAGCTGCGACTCTGTTCCACTCAGGGATATTGTCGAAACGATATTTCCGCAGACCGGATAGCTTCGTGAAGAGATTGAAGGAATGAAGTGTCTTTAGTATCAAGAGGGGCGCATTGTATGAAGCCATCACCGCGCCCGAAAGGGCACTGCGGTTTTTGGCTAACAAATTCTGCAAGACAATGCTTTCATTCAAAGAGTCGACGGTCCAAGCTCCGTCATTCTCAACAAAGGTTACTGCCACTGACTCGGCAGCAGGGTGAACAATCTCGCAAAACTTGGCGTAGAGTTCCTTGACGCCAGGTATTTTCATTTGGTCGACGTAGTCGATATATTGGTAAGATTGCATAGCCTTGTGACTGTCCGGTGCCTCTTCGCTTTTTCCCACCTTGCGAGCATGCGTGAAATGTATCAGCGAATCTTCGAGTTCCTTTGAAATCAGCCCCGGCTCAGAAGACCTTCCGGTAATCTCGGCTTTCACTTGATCCTTGATGCTTGCGAGCGTGTGAGCCACCGGGCCCAAACTGAGGCCGATGTCGCCTGCTGACTCGATCAAACTTCGACAGGCAGCAGCGCAGCCATATAGGCTTCCAGCCTCGTTCTCACGTATTGCCACTTGGATCCATCGGGTTGTCCTGAAGACTGCGGCGACCGATGCCATGTGCGCTCGATATAGCATTTCCGTCCAATATGTGCGGCGAGCATACTCTCTGCCAGCTTCCGTATCGAGGGCGTTGAGCTGAAACTCATCGAGGTCCTCAAATCTATATCTGTCCTTTGCGAGATCGGAAGCAATATCATTTACGATAGATCCATATACCTTGGATTGTTCGCCGAAGAGCGCGGTCATCCCTTGTAGATCAAGACGTGGCGCCTGCGCCGGGGTCGGAACTGTAGACATAGAAACTTTCATCAATTGAGCACGATCACCGCGCGAAGACACGTCACCCGCGTGCGGCCTGTTGTTGCCCCATAAATGGCTGACAGGCGCCTCGCGGTTTTTTTGCGATGAAACTCGCGGGGACAGCGATAGCCCAATGCACGGTGCGGATACACGGTGCGGTTGCACGTCATTATAATGGGCGATCTAGCCGGGCAATTGTGCAATGACGATTCTCGCATGGAGCCTGGGTTCACGCGGATGTAGTCGCGCTTGAGGGTGCGGTCGAAGGCTCCGGCGATGCCATTCACTGCGGGCTGCTCACCGGGTGGTTCGCGGCACCAAGCCTTTGCGACGGGCAAAGGCCCGGGTTTCGCGAGCGGTGTAGCAGCTACCGTTGTTTTTCAGCCATGTCCCGCCAAGGAATGCGCAATGGTCGGTGTTGACGGAAACTGACATTCACCACTGTGCGCCGGAACGACGCATGGTGGTCGCTTGCCGCCGATCGCCAAACATCCGCTCGAACGGCAGCTTCACGATTTTGCCGCCCGATTCCAGACTGTCGCCAAGGTCGAACATAGCGGTCATCGGCCTCCGCGCGCAAAGTCCGCGCCCTAATCGACACATCGCTCAATAGGACTTGTCTTCCTTCGGGAACCGAGCAATGTCGCCCGTGCTCCTCGTGAAAGCCGGGGAGCGGGGCGTGGAAACCCCTTCCGTAGAACTCGGTCACCAAATTCTGGAGGCCGGGTGGCATGCGCGCATGTCCAGCCGGCAACGGTAAAGGCGCATGCGCCTGCCTTACGGACAGGTTTCCAACATCCGGCTTCGGCCGTCGCCCCGAGAGGACATAGGCGCGACGATACGAAGCTGAGCGAGGTCGCCGCGCCCCAACAGGGGGACCGCGATGATTGCTCGTAACAAACCGAGATTTCCAAGCCAGGCCGCCACGGCGTCGATGTTGCTCGCATTGACCACCCAGCCCGCCTTGGCCGATCCCGGCGGCTGGGAAGTCAATGAGACTAGCTCACCCTTGACCCACGCCGTCACCGTGAGCGCGATGGTCGATTCCACCAAACCGCTGATCAACATGATTGGCGCGGCGCAGCATGCCTCGCTGGTACTGCGCTGCAGCGATCGGGTGCTGGTGGTCTATGTCAACTGGCCCGAGGTGGTCAGCCGCGATAGCGAGAACTTCGCGGGCCAGCCCAAGACCACGGCGATCTGGCGGATCGACGATGGCAAGATCCAAAGCAACTTCTGGACCATCGCCGACAGCGGCGTGGCGGCGGGCGAGTTCGCCACCCGTAACGCCGTCAGGCTGCTGGGCACGCTGGTCGGCGCCAGGCAGCTGGTGGTGAGATTGTCGGGCCGGATGACGCAGGACGCGGCCTTCGACCTCACCGGCATCGCCGAGGTCGCGCCCAAGGTCGCGGGCGCCTGCGGCGTCACCTTCCAGCGCTAGGATGGTGGTGGCCGAGGCGTTGGCAACGACGGGGATGAGGATGCAGCGATCGTCCGACCGCCTCGTCCACCCTGCCGCCGTCCGCTATATCAAGCTCGGCAAGGGCGGATGCTGGGCAAGCGAAGCGATCACCGATGGCACCATCCCCTTCGGTTTCCGCCAGGTCGCGCACGAGCCCTGCCTGGATGGCGACTGGACCGAGGTCGCCCGCCAGCTCGGCGATGCCGGCCGTTCGCGGAGCGGTGTCGCGCAAGGCATCCGCGAGCTGCGCGACTTTTATGAGAACGACGACCACTGCCTCTGGATCACCTTCGCCGATGGTCACCTTTGGTGGACCTTCGCCGAATCCGAGATCGAGGCGGTCACAAACCCCAATGCCGATGGCCCATGCCGCTACCGCAAGACCATCGACGGCTGGCACCGCGCAAGCCTCACCGGCGAGCCGCTCGCGATTAGAACGCTAAGCTCCGCGCTCACCCGCGTCGCGGGCTACCGCATGACGATCTGCGCCATCGAACGCGAGGACTATCTGCTGCGCCGCATTCGCGGCGAGGAGGAGCCACTGCTCGCCGAGGCACGCTTGTTGCGCACTGCTCTCGAGGATGTCGCCGCGCGCATGATCGCCGCGCTCGATTGGCGCCACTTCGAGATCATGACCGAACTCATCTTCACGCGCGGCGGCTGGCGGCGCCAGTCGGCCTTGGGCGATGGCGAGGTCGACATCGACCTCCTGCTCGATCAGCCCACCACCGGCGAGACCGCCTGGGTCCAAGTCAAGTCGAGCGCGACCCAGGCCGTGCTCGACGACTACCTCGCCCGGTTCCGCCGCGATGGGAGCGCCGAGCGCTTCTACTTCGTCTGCCACTCGCCCAAGGGCACTCTGGTTCTTCCACCCGAGCGTAATCTGCATCTGTGGACCGGCGGCGAGCTGGCACGTAGCACGCTCGCCGCCGGCCTCATGGATTGGCTCATCGACCGGACGCGGTGAGCCTAGACTCCTTCCGGTCCAGATTGAACCGGAACGAGTCCGGATATTCCTTGTTTGACCGTGATTTCCGAGCCGGCAGGTGATTCCACCTGCCTCGAAATCACTCTAGGGTGCGCAGCCTCCGGGATCGTCGCTCCAGGCTTCGTCGCCGGGCGCGGCGTTATCGGACGATGGCGAATCCAGCGGAACGACCTTCCCGTCCTGATAGACCATCCTCGGCGTGTCGCCGCGCTTGGCGGCCGCCATGGCGTCTAGCACGCGCACGAGGCGTTCGGACAGCGCCCGCTTCTCGGCCGCCTCCGCCTCGGCCCGCGCGATCTCGTCGGGCAAGAGCGGACCGGGCGCCGCGGCGCGCCGCAGCATCTCCTGCTTATGCTCGAACTCCTTGACGATACGAATCGCGGCGAGGTCGCCCATGCCCGCCTTCTTGAGCAGCTGGCGATTGACGATGTCGCGCCAGCGCTTGCGCTGGGGCCGGCCCAGCCGATCCTCGCCGATCGTCACCCACTCGTCGAGCAGCTTGTCGAAGTCGGACCTGTTACGCGAGCCGCGCTTGCGGCCCCCACCCTTGTTGCCCGGCTTGAACTGGTGCTCGCGCGGCGGCTTGCCCTTGCCGACCTTATACGGCCTGTCTCCACCGTCAGGCATCGCGATTCTCGGCCGCGCGGCGGCGCTTGACCTCGGAGAACGTCTCCCCCGTCTCCTCGAGCACGGCCTCTTCGCCAATGAGGTCCATCCAGCGGGTGATCGCGACATCGACATAGGCGGGATCGATCTCGAGACCGAAGGCGCGCCGTTCGGCGCGCTCGGCCGCGAGCAGCGTCGTGCCCGAGCCGAGGAACCCATCGAGCACGATCTCGCCCGGCGCGGTCACGTCCATGATCGCATCGGCGATCATGCCCACCGGCTTGACCGTGGGATGGAGTTCGAGATCGCCTTGCCGGCTACCGAAGGCGTTGACCGAGGCGCCTTGCCAGACGTTGGTGCGATTGCGGCCGTGCTTGCCCAGCTCGACATTGTTGCGGTGCGCCAGGTCGCCGACCTTGTAGACGAACACCATCTCGTGCTGGGAGCGGTAGAGCGAGCCCATGCCGGCATTGGACTTGACCCACACCGCGATGTTGAGCCGCTGGTGGAACGCCGCCTCGCCCGCCGCGATCTGCTCGCCCGCGTGGTGGTGGTCCATGAATACGAAGGCGATGGCGCTACGCTTGGCGTGCGATGCCAACAAGCCTTCGGTATCCGCGAGGAACGCCGTGAACTCGGTCACGTCCATCTCGCCGTGGGCATAGCGGAACTCGCGGTGGCGGATGCGGCCGCTCCCACCGTTATGGCTGGCGTTGCTCGTGTTGTAGGGCGGATCGGTGATGATCATGTCGGCTTGCTCGCCCACCATCAGCGCCGGAAGCGACGTTCCGTCCAGGAGATCGCCGCAGCTGACGCGGTGCTCGCGGCAGCGCCAGATGTCGCCCGTTCGGCTGACCGCCGCCAAGGGCACCGGGTCGACCGGGTCACCCAGATCCAGTTTCAGCTCGCGCAGCGCGTCGATCTCGCCCACCGAGAACCCCGTGAGCGACAAGTCGATGTTCGCGATCGCAAGTTCGGCCAACCGCACCTTCAGCAATTCGGTGTCCCAGCCCGCGTTCGCCGCGATCTTGTTGTCGGCGATCTGGAGCTGGAGCCTTTGCGCGTCGCTCAGGCCCTCGATCGTGATCGTCGGTACCGAGGTCATGCCCAATATCCGCGCCGCGCGCAGCCGGCCGTGCCCGGCGATGACATTGCGCTCCCCGTCGATGAGGATGGGGTTGAAGTACCGCGTGTCGCCGATGCTCGCGGCGATCTGCTCGATCTGCGCCTTGGGATGGGAGCGCGGGTTGCGCTTGTCCGGCCTTAGCCGGTGGATCGCCACATCGGCGATGGCATGCGTGATAATCATACGGGACCCTCCGAGTTCAACGAGCCTTGCGGCTCAGGCTGTTTTCCTCGGCAGGTGCGTCTTTCTTATCGGGCAAATCTTAATGAAGCACAATGCGATTTGGGCAAATCAGGAACGTTCGCGCCACGGGATGGCTTTTCCCGTTTTGGTCATCATTCTTTCCCGTTATTTATTTGCGCATCTCTTGTCAGGACCGCGAAAGTCCGCCGTTTCGGCTCACGCTTTCCCGTAACGGCGATGCGATCCACGCGTTTGATACGCGTTATACGGGAAACCGTACCGCGCGCGGCGGTGCGGAGAAAATACCGCGGATGACAGAGAAATGGCGCGGATTTTCTCTCTCCGCGCTACGGTTTGGGGCACGAGAAGACGCGGAACCGCGCCGTTCTTCGCGACGGCGGGAAAGGTGTCAGCGAACAATGAGACTGTGTGGCGGAGCGGGAGGGATTCGAACCCTCGATACGCTTTTGGCGTATACTCACTTTCCAGGCGAGCGCCTTCGACCACTCGGCCACCGCTCCGCATGCCTGACGGCAAGCGGTGGCACCTAGCGGGCGCGGGGGCTTTTCGCAAGGCGTTTGCAAGGCACTTGCAACGTACCTGAAAGTCACCTGAAACGCCCTTGGAACGACATCGCGCCGAACCCACACCAGCTTCGGCGCGCCAGGCGTGCCGTCTTCAGATCCGCTCCGCTTCCGCCACCGCGTCGCTGGCCCGGAGCGCGCCGGCGATGCGGGTCAGGTGGGCGACGTCGGACACTTCCAGGTCGACCTCGTAGCTGCCGAACGGTTCGTCGCGCTGGATCATCTGGAGGTTGACGACGTTGGCGCGGTTGCGGGCGAAGATATCGGTCACTTCGGCAAGCGTGCCGGGGCGG
>DATEEP010000161.1:0-34095 GCA_035281095.1 Novosphingobium sp.
TTCCAGGGGCTGGAGCGCGGCGGCATCGCCGTCATCCCCGCCGACAGCCCGCACTTCCCGCGCCTGCGCGCGGCGGCCGAGCTGATCGGCGCGCAAGTCGTCTCGTTCGGCCGCTCGCCCGAAGCCGACGTGCGGCTGCTCGACGCGGTGGCGGCGCCCGGCGGCGGCTCGCTGATCACCGCTGACATGTCCGACCGGCGCATCTGCTACACGGTGGCGGCGCCGGGCGACCACTGGATCATGAACTCGCTGGCGGTCATGGCTGCGGTGCGCGCCGTGCGCGGCGATCTTGGTGCGGCGGGAATCGCGCTTGCCGAGCTGGAGGGGCTTTCCGGGCGTGGCGCACGGAGCGAAATACCCGTCGAGGGCGGAGCAGCGCTGCTGATCGACGAGAGCTACAACGCCAATCCCGCTTCGATGAAGGCGACGCTGGCGCAGCTTGGCCAGACACATGCCGTCCGCCGCATCGCCGTCCTCGGCGCGATGAAGGAGCTGGGAGATCACGGCCCTGCCTATCACGCCGCCCTTGCAACGCCGATGCGACAGGCTCACGTGGACTATGCGGTGCTGGTGGGCGATGAAATGGCCGCGCTGGCGGAGGAACTGGGGAAATCGAGCGAGAGCGCGCTTGGCAAATCCATGGCGTTCGCCCATTGCGCTAATGTGGACGAGGCTGTGGAAACCTTGCGGAAATTCGGGCTTGCGGTCGGCGACGCCGTGCTGATCAAGGGTTCCAACTCGGTCGGCCTGGCCTCGCTGGTTTCGGCGCTTTCCCGCCAGGAAGGTTAGGATTTCCCCCGTTGCTCTATCTGATCGCACAGTGGCTTGAATTCGAAGGTGTGGCCAACCTCGTCAGGTATCAGACTTTCCGTGCGGGCGCGGCGCTGATGACCGCGCTGGTGATCGGCCTGATCATCGGCCCGCGCTTCATCAACATGCTGCGCGTCCGGCAGGGCAGGGGGCAGCCGATCCGCGAGGACGGGCCCAAGACCCACCTTGCCAAGAGGGGCACGCCGACGATGGGCGGGCTGATGATCCTGACCTCGCTGCTGCTGTCGATGCTGATCTGGATGGATCTGACCAACCCTTTCGTCTGGGCCTGCCTCGCGGTGACCGGCGGCTTCGGCCTGATCGGCTTCCTCGACGATTTGGACAAAGTGACCAAGCGCAGCCACAAGGGCGTGTCCGGACGGGCGCGCCTGCTCGCCGAGTTCGCGGTGGCGGGCGTGGCGTCGTGGATCATCGTCAGCCAGATCAGCACCAACCTCTATGTGCCGTTCCTGTCGGACCGCTACATCCCGCTCGGTCCCTTCTACTACGTGTTCGCCGCTTTCGTGATCGTCGGCGCGGGCAACGCGGTCAACCTGACAGACGGGCTGGACGGCCTTGCGACGATGCCCGTGGTGATCGCCGCCGCCGCCTTTGCGCTGATCGCCTACCTCGCCGGGCGGATCGACTTTGCGCAGTACCTGGGCATTCAGCACGTTCCCGGCGCCGGAGAGCTTGCCATCCTGTGCGCCGCCATCATGGGCGCGGGGCTGGCGTTCCTGTGGTTCAATGCCCCTCCGGCGGCCGTGTTCATGGGCGATACCGGCAGCCTGGCGCTTGGCGGAGCGCTGGGCGCCATCGCCGTTGCGGCGCATCACGAGATCGTGCTGGCCATCGTCGGCGGGCTGTTCGTGCTGGAGGCCGCCTCGGTCATCATCCAGGTGTTCTTCTTCAAGCGGACCGGCCGGCGCGTGTTTCGCATGGCGCCGATCCACCACCATTTCGAGCAGCTCGGCTGGCCGGAATCGACCGTGGTGATCCGGTTCTGGATCATTTCGATCGTGCTGGCGGTTATTGGCCTAGCGACGTTGAAATTGAGGTAGCTGGGCGGATATGATCGTCTCCCAAGCCTTTGCCGGAAAACGTTACGCGGTCCTTGGGCTCGCGCGTTCGGGCATGGCTGCGGTGGAGACGTTGCTGGCGAGCGGTGCTGGCGTGATGGCCTGGGACAACCGCGACGAACCGCGCCAGGTGCTGGCGGGCCGGGTTGAGCTGGCCGATCCGGTAACGGCGGACCTCACCGGGTTCGATGGCGTGGTGGTTTCGCCGGGCGTCCCGATCAACCAGCACCCGATAGGCGAAGCCGCGGCGGCGGCGGGCGTGCCTCTGATCGGCGATATCGAACTGTTCGCTCAGGCGCGCGAGAGCCTGCCGGCGCATCGCGTGGTCGGCATCACCGGCACCAACGGCAAGTCGACCACGACCTCGCTGGTCCACCACTTGCTCAGGAATGCGGCGGTGCCGGCGCGGATGGGCGGCAATATCGGCGTGCCCGTGCTGGCGCACGATCCGCTCCCGCCGGGCGGGGTCTATGTGCTGGAGCTGTCGAGCTACCAGATCGATCTGACCCGCAGCCTCGATTGCGAAGTGTCGGCGCTCCTCAACATCACTCCCGATCACCTCGATCGCTACGGCGATTTCGCCGGTTACATTTCGTCCAAGGAACGTTTGTTCGGGATGCAGCGCCCCGATCGCGTCGCGGTGTTCGGGGTCGGCGACGAGGAAACCGCCGCCATCGCCGGGCGTCAGCTGGCGCGCCATTCTCCCGGGACGGTACAGGCGGTCGATGGTTCGGACCTGCTGGCACTTCAGACCGGCTGGCCTTCCTTGCAGGGTCCCCACAATCTCCAGAACGCCGCCGTCGCCGTCGCCATCGTCGAGGCGCTGGGCATGTCGCCGACACAGTGGCGGGCGGCCTTGCCGACGTTCCGGGGCTTGCCGCACCGGATGGAGCGCGTGGCCGAGGCGCGCGGCGTGATCTACATCAACGACAGCAAGGCCACGAACCCCGCTTCGGCCGCACCAGCGCTCGCCGCCTTTCCCCCCAGCCAGGGGCCTTCGGGCCCGCACAAGCGCATCCACTGGATTTGTGGCGGGCTGCCCAAGGGTGACGATCTCGACGAGTGCGCGCCCTGGTTCGGCAACGTGGCGGCCGCCTACACCATCGGCGACGCCGGCCCGCGCTTCGCCGAACTGCTCGCGCCCCATACCGAGGTTCACCGCAGCGAGATGATGGCCGAGGCGCTGCGCGAAGCGATGGCGGCCGCGCAGCCGGGGGACATCGTGATGCTCTCTCCGGCATGCGCCAGCTTCGACCAGTTCCGCGACTTCGAGGCGAGGGGCGATGCCTTCCGCCAGATCGTCGAAGCGCTGATCGATACGCGGGCCGCGGCGGTGGGAAGCGCGTGATGGCCACTCGCAGTCCCGACCGCGTCGCCTCGCCACAGTTCGCCATGGTCGAGAAGTACCGCCGTAACCGGCGCGGCGAACTGGCGATATGGTGGCGTGAAACCGACCGTTGGCTGCTGCTGCTGGTGCTCACGCTGATGGCGATCGGCACGGCGGCGGTCGCGGCGGCATCTCCGGCCAGCGCCCGCAGGCTTTCGACCGACGCGACCTCGCTTTCGAGCCTGCACTTCTTCGCGCTGCACGTGCGCTGGCAGCTGATCGGTATCGCGGCGATGCTGGGCGCCTCGTTCCTCGGCAAGGACGCCGCCCGCCGCGCCGGTATCCTGATCGCGGCATTCTCGGTCGCCGGGCTGCTGCTGGTGCCGGTGATCGGGACCGAAGTGAACGGAGCGCGGCGCTGGCTCAACCTCGGCATCTCGATCCAGCCGTCCTCTCTGCTGACCGCGGGTTTCCCGATCACGCTCGCCTGGATTCTTTCCTGGCGGATGCGCGACCCTAACCTGCCGGTGATCGAACTGAGCTTCCTCTTCGTCGCCCTCGTTGCCGCGCTGCTGATGATCCAGCCCGATTTCGGATCGACCATCCTGTTCAGCGCGACGTGGTTCGCGATGATCCTGCTGGCCGGGCTCTCCGTCCGGCGTATCCTGATGACGGGCGCGTTCGGGCTGGCGGGGCTGACGGCGGTCTATTTCCTCTACGGCAACGCCCGCCACCGCATCGACGCCTTCTTCGACGGCGGCGCGGCGTTCGATCAGGTCGACCTGGCGCAGCGCACCTTGCTCAACGGCGGCTGGACCGGAACAGGTTTCTGGCTGGGCGAACGCAAGATGGCACTGCCGGAGGCGCATACGGACTATATCTTCTCGGTGATCGGCGAAGAGTTCGGGCTGCTTGCCTGCGCCGTGGTCGTCCTGATCTACTTCGCGATCGTCTTCCGCGTACTGCTGCGGCTGGTGGAAGAGGAAGACTTGTTCACCGTACTCGCCGCCGGCGGTCTCGCCGCGCAGTTCGGCGGGCAGGCGTTCATCAACATCCTCGTCAATCTGCAGCTGTTCCCGTCGAAGGGCATGACGCTGCCGCTGATCAGCTATGGCGGATCGTCGACAGTGGCGATGTGCCTGACCCTTGGCTTGTTGCTGGCGATCACGCGGCGCAACCCCTTCATCCAGCGCCGAGGCATCTCGCTGAACGATGTAGGAGGCATTTCATGAGCGCAGCCAGCCGCCACTACGTTCTTGCGGCCGGGGGAACCGGCGGGCACCTGATCCCCGCGTTCGCGCTGGCGGTGGAACTGACCGAGCGGGGCCACCACGTGGCGCTGATCACCGATGAGCGGGGTGAGGCGATCCCGGGCAAGCCTTCCGCGCTGACCGCGCACGTGCTGCCTGCCGGACGCGTGGAAGGCAAGAACCCGCTGAGCTGGATCAAGGGCGGCCGCGCCATCTGG
Organism: Novosphingobium sp.; assembly: GCA_035281095.1. GTDB lineage: Bacteria > Pseudomonadota > Alphaproteobacteria > Sphingomonadales > Sphingomonadaceae > Novosphingobium. Next base: position 4,685 of record DATEEP010000161.1, read on the forward strand.
GAAGGGCGGAGCATGGCCCTTCGCCTGTTCGACAGCTTCCAGCCCAGCGCCGTGATCGGATTCGGCGGTTATCCGGCGCTGCCCGCGCTGCTCGCCGCAACGTCCGCGGGGATCGCGTCGGTCATCCATGAGCAGAACGCGGTGCTCGGCCGGGTCAACCGCTATCTGGCGGGCAAGGTGAATGCGATCGCGACATCCTGCGCACAGGTCGACCGGCTGGCCGCGAGGCATGCCGCGAAAGTGACGCTCGTCGGCAATCCGGTGCGCGCCGAAGTGCTGGCGCTGCGGGATCGTCCGTTCCCGGCGTTCAGCGCCGACGGCCTCCTGCGCATCCTCGTCACCGGCGGCAGCCAGGGTGCTCGGGTGCTGTCCGAGATCGTCCCCGATGGTCTCGCCATGCTCCAGCCCGCCCTCCGCTCGCGCCTGCAGGTGACGCAGCAATGCCGGGCGGAGGACATCGAGGCGGTGCGCGCCCGCTACGCCGGCCACGGCATCCCCGCCGAGCTTTCGACCTATTTCGAGAACATGGCGGAGCGGCTTGCCGATGCGCACTTGTTCATCGGCCGCGCCGGAGCTTCGACCATCGCGGAACTGACCGCCGTGGGGCGGCCCGCGATACTCGTGCCGCTGCCCATCGCCACCGACGATCACCAGGCGGCCAACACACGAGAGATCGTCGCGGCGGGCGGAGCGCGCTCCATCCGGCAGAGCAGGTTCACTGCCGCCGAACTCGCCAAGCAGATCCAGGCGATGGCGCAGCATCCCGAGACGCTGGCCAATGCCGCCCACGGGGCATGGAACTGCGGCTATCCCAACGCTGCGAAGGATCTCGCCGACCTGGTCGAGAGCTTCGGCGCCGCGCCGCTGATGGATGTTATCCGCATGACCGGAGAGTCGCGTGCGACCGGGGCGGAGGCGCTGGCGATGGACCGCGCGGAATGAAGGGCGTCGGCACCGATATCGGCACGATCCACTTCGTCGGCATCGGCGGGATCGGCATGTCGGGCATCGCCGAAGTGATGCACAATCTCGGCTACTCCGTGCAGGGTTCGGACATCGCCGAGGGGTACGTGGTCGAAGGCCTGCGCCAACGCGGCATCCCGGTGATGATCGGCCACGCCGCCGACAACCTCGGCGACGCGGCGGTGGTGGTCACCTCCACCGCCGTGAAGCGCGACAATCCCGAGGTCGCGACCGCGCTGGAGACCCGCGTTCCGGTAGTACGGCGCGCGGAGATGCTGGCCGAGCTGATGCGTCTGAAGAACACCGTCGCGGTGGCCGGCACGCATGGCAAGACCACCACCACCTCTATGATCGCCGCGCTGCTCGACGCGGGCGGGGTAGATCCGACCGTCATCAATGGCGGGATCATCAATTCCTACGGCTCCAACGCGCGGCTCGGCGCCAGCGACTGGATGGTGGTGGAGGCGGACGAGAGCGACGGCAGCTTCTTGCGGCTCGACGGCACGATCGCGGTGGTCACGAACATCGACCCGGAACACCTCGATCACTACGGCAGCTTCGACGCGGTCAAGGACGCGTTCGTGGAATTCATCGAGAACGTGCCGTTCTACGGCGCGGCGGTGCTGTGCATCGATCATCCCGAAGTGCAGGCGGTGATCCCCAAGGTGCGTGACCGGCGCGTGGTGACCTACGGCTTTTCCGCGCAAGCCGACGTGCGCGGGGAGAACGTCATGCCGGTGCCCGGCGGCAACCGCTTCGACGTGGCGCTGCGCCAGCGCGACGGCTCGTTCCGCCGCATCGAAGGCATCGAGCTGCCGATGCCCGGCCGCCACAATGTCCAGAACGCGCTCGCCGCCGTAGCGGTCGCGGTCGAGATGGGCTGCGCCGACGAGGTGATCCGAGGCGGCTTCGGCCGGTTCAGCGGGGTCAAGCGGCGCTTCACCAAGGTAGGCGAAGTCGCCGGGGCCACGGTGATCGACGATTACGGCCACCATCCGGTCGAGATCAAGGCAGTGCTGGCGGCCGCGCGCGAAGGCGTGGGCGTGGGACGCGTGCTGGCCGTGGTCCAGCCGCACAGGTTCACCCGGCTGCGCGACCACATGGAGGACTTCCAGGCCGCGTTCAACGATGCCGACGTGGTCTATGCCGCGCCGGTATACGCGGCGGGCGAAGCGCCCATCGCAGGCGTCGATGCTCATGCGCTGGTCGCCGGGATCAAGGCGCGCGGCCACCGCGCGGCGCACGCGGTCGAGGATTTCGATCACCTCGCCGACGCCTTGGCGAATACCATGGCGGCGGGCGACATGATCGTATGCCTGGGCGCGGGCGACATCACCAAGTGGGCGGCCGACCTCGCCGGCGCGATCGCGGCGCGGAGGGGAGCATGATGGCCGTCCTCCCCAAAGTCGCGGGCAAGCTTACGCCCGACGCCCCGCTCGCCCCGCTGGTGTGGTTCAAGTCGGGCGGGACGGCGGAATGGCTGTTCGAGCCCAAGGATATCGACGACCTGCAAGGATTCCTGCGCGATCTCGATCCGGCGGTGCCGGTCATGGCGCTGGGGCTGGGCTCCAACATGATCGTGCGCGACGGCGGCGTGCCGGGTGTGGTGGTGCGGCTGGGGAAGGCATTCGCGAAAGTGTCCCGTGCCGACGGAGTCACGCTCGACTGCGGCGGCGGCGCGAGCGGCATCCTCGTATCCTCGACCGCGCGCGATCAGGGGGTCGCGGGTGTCGAGTTCCTGCGCTCGATCCCCGGCACCGTCGGTGGCTTCGTGCGCATGAACGGTGGGGCATATGGGGGCGAGGTCAAGGATATCCTCGTCGACTGCGACGTGGTGCTGCGTTCGGGCGAACTGGTGACGTTGCCGGTCGCGGACTTGCGCTACACCTACCGCCATTCCGAACTGCCCGAACAGGCGATCGTCGTCGCGGCGCGGTTTCGCGGCGTTCCGGGCGAGCCGGAGGCCATCCAGGCCGAGATGGACCGCATCTCGGCATCGCGCGAAGCATCGCAGCCGCTGCGCAGCAAGACCGGCGGCTCCACCTTCAAGAACCCGGCCCCTGAACTTTCTGGCGGCCACAAGGCGTGGGAGCTGGTCGACAGGGCGGGTTGCCGCGGCCTGGCGCTGGGCGGCGCGCAAGTAAGCGAGAAGCATACCAACTTCCTTATCAATACCGGCACCGCCACCAGCGCCGACATCGAGGCGCTGGGCGAGGAAGTGCGGCGGCGGGTCAAGGAAGCGCAGGGCGTGGAACTGGAATGGGAAATTCAACGGGTGGGCAAGTCGTGAATGATGCGCTGAACATCCTCCCCAAACTCCACGTCGTCGTCCTGATGGGCGGCTGGTCGAGCGAGCGGTCGGTCTCGCTGATGAGCGGCGAGGGTGTCGCCAAGGCGCTCGAGAGCAAGGGCCACAAGGTCACGCGGCTCGACATGGGCCGCGATGTCGCGTTGCAGCTCGCCGAAGCGAAGCCCGACGTGGTGTTCAACGCGCTGCACGGCACGCCGGGAGAGGACGGCTCGGTGCAGGGGATGATGGACCTGATGGGGCTGACTTACACTCATTCCGGCCTCGCCACCTCGGTCATCGCCATCGACAAGGAACTCACCAAGCAGGCGCTGGTCCCCCACGGCGTGCCCATGCCCGGCGGCCGCATCGTCGAGGTGGCCGAGCTTTACGAGCGCGATCCGTTGCCCCGGCCTTATGTGCTCAAGCCGGTCAACGAGGGCTCGTCGGTGGGCGTTGCCATCGTCACTGGGGACAGCAATTACGGCAATCCGATCAGGCCCGACGCCACCGGTCCGTGGCAGGAATTCGACCGGCTGCTGGCCGAGCCGTTCATCCGCGGGCGCGAGCTGACCACGGCGGTGATCGGCCAGAAGGCGCTGATGGTCACCGAGCTGAAGCCCAAGTCCGGATTCTACGATTTCGACGCCAAGTACACCGACGGGCTGACCGAGCACGTCTGCCCCGCCGAAATCCCGGACGAGATCGCCGCCGCCTGCAAGGACCTGGCGCTTCGCGCGCATCGCCTGCTCGGCTGCCGGGGCACCAGCCGCTCCGACTTCCGCTGGGACGACGAGCAGGGTGTCGAGGGGTTGTTCCTGCTGGAAGTGAACACGCAGCCGGGGATGACGCCTCTCAGCCTCGTGCCCGAGCAGGCCAGGCACCTAGGCATGGACTATCCCGATCTGGTCGAGGCGATCATCGCCGAGGCGCTCAATGATTTCGGCGCCGATCGAGAGGCGACCCGATGAGCCAGACGATCAAGCGCAAGGGCAAGAGCGTCCGCAAGGCCGCCGCATCGCAAGGCCAGGCGCGCAAGGTCCGGCAGGCGAAGGCAAAGACCGGATCGGCGCTCGACAGCGTCATGGCCTGGGTGCCGTTCAGCGAGGAGCAGCTTCATCGCGGTTTCCTTGCGATCATTCTCGGCGGCGGCGTCGCCATGGCGTGGGTCGCGGCATCGATGGCGGGCGTTCCCGCGCTCGCGGCGCACCAGCTTGCCGCTGTCGCGGCGGGCGCGGGTTTCGAGGTGCGCCGCGTCGATGTGCGCGGCGTCAAGAACATCAACGAGCTCAAGGTCTACGAACGCGCGCTGAGCGAGCGCGACCAGGCGATGCCGCTGGTCGACATCGAGGCGTTGCGCGAGGAACTGCTGGAACTGTCCTGGATCAAGGACGCACGGGTTTCGCGTCAGTTGCCCGATACCCTGGTGATCGACATCGTCGAGCGCGAGCCGCACGCGGTGCTGCGCAAGGCCGACCGGCTGGTGCTGATCGACAAGGAAGGCGTGGAACTGGAACCGATCCGGCGCGACGCGGTGGAAAACCGGCTGGTCGTCTCCGGTCCCGGCGCCGGCCGCCAGGTCGTGGCGCTGACCGATCTGCTGAGCGCGGCGCCCGCGCTCAAGCCGCAAGTGCGCGAGGCCGAATGGATCGGCAACCGCCGCTGGAACCTCACCTTCAAGACCGGCCAGGTCCTCGCTTTGCCCGAGGGGGAGCGGCAATCTGCAGGCGCGCTGGTCTCGTTCGCGCGGCTGGACGGCACGAACCGGCTTCTGGGCGGCAAGGTCGCGGCGTTCGACATGCGCGCGGGCGATCGCATCTATCTGCGCATTCCCGGTCGGGCGCAGCAGGAAGAAGCGCTCAACGCGGGCGCGATCCGACACACGGAGGCGGATTGATGTCCGGACCACGCATCTCCCGCGTCTTCGGCGCGGTCAACATCGGCTCGTTCCGCATTTCCGCGGCGGTGGCCGGCATATCGGAAACCGGCGAGGTCATCGTACTCGGCTCCGGCCATCGCGCTTCGCAGGGTATCAAGCGGGGCTACGTAACCGACATGCGCAGCGCGACCTATGCGATCCGCGACGCGATCGAGCGGGCCGAGAAGATGGCCAATACCAGCGTATCGAGCGTGTGGATCGGCTGCTCGGGTGGGGGGCTCGCCAGCCAGGTCATCAAGGTCGAGAACGAGATCGGCGGTCGCCGGATCGAGCAGGACGACATCGACTACCTGCTGGTATCGGCGCGCGACGTTATCCAGCCGGACGGACGCATGGTCCTTCACGCGCAGCCCGCGCAATACACGCTGGACGGCGCGCACGGCGTCGCCAACCCCAAGGGGCTCCATGCCGAGCGGCTTGCGGTCGATATCCACGTCATGCTGGCGGACGGCGCGCCGGTGCGCAACATCACCGAAGCGGTGCAGAACGCGCACCTTGAGGTCGAGGGTGTTGTCGGCTCGCCGATCGCGGCCGGTTACGCCTGCCTCTCGCCGGAAGAGCGCGACCTTGGCGTCGCGCTGGTCGAGTTCGGCGCCGATGTCACCAACGTCTCGGTCTATGCGATGGGCATGCTGGTGGGGCTGGTCTCGATCCCGGTGGGATCGAACGACATCACCGACGCCATCGCTTCGGCCTTCGGCATCCGGCGGTTCCAGGCCGAGCGCCTCAAATGCGTCAACGGCTCGGCGATCGCCAGCCCGGCGGACCACCGCGAAATGATCCCGGTCAACGCGCCCGGCGAGGAAGCCTCCGGGCCGCTCGCCCGGCATGCCGACGACAAGAACCGCATTCCCCGCGCCGAACTGATCGGCGTCATCACCGGGCAACTCGGATCGCTGATGGAGGACATCGGCAAGGCCTTGAAACAACTGCGCTTCGGCGAGCGGCGTGGACAGCAGATTGTGTTCACCGGGGGCGGCGCGGAGCTGGTGGGCCTGGCCGACTATGCGCAGGCGGCGATGGGCAAGCCGGTGCGCGTCGGGCGTGTCTCGCAACTGTCCGGCTTGCCCGAAGCGCACGTGAAGCCAGGCTTTTCGACGCTGGCGGGCCTTGCGCTCTACGCGGCGGAAGACCCGGTCGACATCCGCAAGCTCGGCTCCAGTTACGGCAAGACGATCCGGTACAGCGGCGTCGGCCTCGTCCAGCGTGTGTTCGGCGCCGTGCGGGAATATTTTTGATGGCGCCGGCGCGCACGTCATGCAGCCGGATGCCAGGCAAACTGCCGGATGCCAGGCAAACTGATTGTGGACAAATGCGGACGCGTGCTTTGATTCGGCAAGTCTAAGGGTGCATTCACGAAAATTAAACGACAATTGCTCGCGTGCCTGCCAGGAGACAAAAATGAGCATCAATATCGGACCGCCGGCCATCGAGGAGCTTCGTCCGCGCATCACCGTCATCGGTGTCGGCGGCGCTGGCGGCAACGCCATCGGCAACATGATCGAGGCGCAGATCGAGGGTGTCGAGTTCATCGTCTGCAACACCGATGCGCAGGCACTGAACAACTCGATTGCCGAGCATCGCATCCAGTTGGGTCCGGACATCACGCAGGGCCTGGGCGCGGGCTCGCGGCCCGAAGTCGGCCGCGCGGCCGCCGAAGAGACGATCGCCGAGATCGAGCGCGCGCTCGACGGCGCGCACATGTGCTTCATCGCCGCGGGCATGGGCGGCGGCACCGGTACCGGTGCGGCGCCGATCATCGCCAAGGCGGCGCGCGACAAGGGCGTCCTGACCGTCGGCGTCGTCACCAAGCCGTTCCTGTTCGAAGGCACCCGCCGGATGCGCTCGGCCGAAGCCGGGATCGAGGAGCTGCAGCAGCACGTCGATACCCTGATCGTCATTCCCAACCAGAACCTGTTCCTGGTCGCAAAGGCCGAGACGACCTTCAAGGAAGCGTTCGAACTGGCGGACGAAGTGCTCCAGCAGGGCGTGCGTTCGATCACCGACCTGATGGTTATGCCCGGCCTCATCAACCTCGATTTCGCCGACGTGCGCTCGGTGATGGGCGAGATGGGCAAGGCGATGATGGGCACCGGCGAGGGCGAGGGCGAGAACCGTGCGCTCGAAGCGGCCGAACGCGCCATCGCCAATCCGCTGCTGGACGGCGTATCGATGCAGGGCGCCAAGGGCGTGATCATCTCGATCATCGGCGGCGATGACATGAAGCTGCTCGAAGTCGACGAGGCGGCCAACCACATCCGCGAGCTGGTCGACAGCGATGCCAACATCATCTGGGGATCGGCGTTCAATCCCGATCTGCGCGGCAAGATCCGCGTGTCTGTTGTCGCGACCGGCATCGAACAGAGCGCCGAACAAGCCGAAATCGCGGCGCGGCCGCTCAATCTCGGCGTTTCGCGTGGTCCCGTGAGGCCATCGGCGCGGCCGGTCGAAGCGCAACAGGCGGTGCCCGAGCGGATCGATCCGCCATCGCGGGCGCCTCAGCCGGTGCTCGCTCCCGAGCTGCCGGTGTCCGATTCGCTGGGTCAGGCGGATGCGGACGAGCCTTTGGATCTCGGCACTGACAGCGAGGTTCCGGAGATCGAGCTTGCCGAGGAGGGCACGGGTCATGACGAGAGCGATGAAATCGCATCGGAATCGTATGCCAGCCTGACCGGCCTCGGCGTATCGCGTGACGAGCCTTTCGATCTCGATCAGGTCGATGAGGAGCAGGAGAGCGGCGGTGTCAATGGCGGGCAGGATGAGTTGCTGCTCGATGCGAGCCGGCTCGAGCAGGAGGACAAGCCGGTAACACCGGTGGCTGGCAGCCGCCGCAGGGCCGCGCCAGCCGCTCCCGTCCCGGTCGCCGGAGGCGGCAGCACCCTGTTCGAACGCATGGCGAACTTGTCGCGTGGCGGCCGGTCCGATCGGGAAGACGATCGCGAGGACGACGAAGGTGATGGCTCCGCGATCAGCATTCCGCGCTTTCTCGGACGGCAGAACAATCAATAGATGCCGGTTGCGAAAGCGGGGCCGTTCTTCCCCGGTTCAGCTTGTTAGCGTAGAGGCGCAAGGTCATCGCTTCACTGGGCGATGATCCTTGCCGGCATCTTTGGCGGGCAAGGGTGTCGGAAGGTAGAGGCTTGTCGCGGGTGAGAAGGTCTGGCCAGTCGTTGTCGCGGCGATGCGCGCTCCTCGTGGCTTGCGCTCCCGCTTTGATGGCGTCCGGTGCGCTGGCGCAAGGTACGCCTTCGGTGTCCCGATCGGTGGCGCAGGCACTGCCTGGCCGTGACCAGCTTCAATTGAACGCGGCGCTTTCCCGGTTGGCGCGCGATCCTCGGGATGTCGAGGCATTGGTCAGCGCGGGCGGTGCCGCCAAGGCGATGGGCGACCATGAGGCGGCGATCGGCTTCTATCGGCGCGCGCTGCAGGTCGCGCCGAAGGACGTGCGCGTGAAGGCGGGCCTCGCCGGCGCGCTGGTGCAGAGCGGTGATCCCTACGCCGCGATCCCGCTGTTCGAACAGGCGGAGGCCGGCGGCGCGAAGATCGCGAGCCTCGCGGCCGACAAGGGGCTCGCCTACGATCTGGTCGGCGACCCGGCAAGCGCGCAACGCTATTACCGCGTTGTCCTCGCCAATGGCGAGAATGCCGAGGTCCGCCGCAGGTTGGCCATAAGCCAGGCGATTTCCGGGGACCGCAAGGCCATGGAGACGACGCTGGCGCCGCTGCTGCAGCAGCAGGACAAGGCGGCGTGGCGGTCACGGGCATTCGCGCTGGCGATCCTGGGCAAGATCGAGGAATCGACAAAGATCACCGACACCATCCTGCCGAAGAGCATCGCGCAGGGCATTTCCCCGTTCCTTTCGTACATGCCCCGCCTTACCGCCGGACAGCAGGCGGCCGCCGCCAACCTCGGGAGGTTCCCCCGCGCCTCGGAGATCGGCCGCGACGATCCGCGCAACGCGCAAGTGGCGCGTACCGCCGTGTCGGGAGCGCGGGTGGCCACGATCGACCGCTCGCTCATCCCGCAAGGCACGGCGCTCGGCCGTGCGGTCGCGACCACGGAAAGCGAGCGTGCGGCCAAGCCGGAAGCGAAACCGGCGGCCAAGGCCCCCAAGACCCAGCGTGTCGCGCCGCCGGAACCCAGGCCGGAGCGAACGGTGCTTGGCGAGGCTGGTCCGACGTCGCCGCCGGCTCCAGCGGTTCCCGCCGCATCGGGCTCGCTACCCAACGCGTCATCGGCCCCTTCTCCTACCATCGTCCCTCGCGCCGCTAGCCTGGCCCCCGCGGCGTCAGCGCCGGCGACGCCAGCCGCCGTTCCCCAAGCCCCGGCGCAGCCCGCGCCGGCGCCGCGAGAGATGGGTTTCAGCGAGCCGCCGCGTTCTGTTTTGGGCACCGGACCGGCCCCCGGTTTCGACCTGGCGACGCTGCCGTCGGCCGTCCTTGCCGCCTCCGAAGGGCGCAGGCTGCCGGCGTCGTCGGTCGCCGAGGCGTTCGGCGATCTGGGTTTGCCGGTGATCGAAGCCGCGCCGGCTTCGGGCGCGGTGGATATCCGGGCGATCAGGCCCGCCAAGGTCGAGGTTCCCGCGAAGGCGGAGGCCAATGCGCCCGGCTCGAAATCTGGCGTGAAGGTCCAGCGCGGCGGCAAGGCGCAGGCGGCGAAGGCCGCTCCGCCCAAGCCGGTGCCGCCCAGCCACCCCAGCAGGATATGGGTGCAAATCGGGGTCGGCCAGAACAAGGCGGCGATGGAGTACGACTGGCGCAAGCTGGCCAGGAAATATCCTGACGTGTTCAGGAACCGAAAGGCCAATGTCAGCGACATGGGCCGCACCAACCGAATGCTGATCGGGCCGTTTGCCAGCATGAAGGAGGCCAATGCCTTTCTCGCGGCGCTGAAGAAGGTGGATATCCCCGGCCCGCATGTCTGGACCAGCCCTGCGGGACAGGTTGTGGACGCGCTCTAACTCACAGGGTTAGGCGGATTTTTCCACTTCGTATCAACCTGCTTTTCCACATACAGTTAACAGGCTTGTCACTTTATTCGCAGGCGCGGTAGGCGGGTGTATTGTGTTTGCCGGCCGGGACGACGCATCTGGTCACCGGCACGGAAGGACCTATGTCGAACTATATGAGACCACTCGAAGACGATCTCGGCCGCGAGGATGATGCGGCGCCGGTTGAGATGCTGGCGTCGCTGTTCGAAGCGCAAGGCTGGCTGTTCGAATTCGTCAACGACGACGAGATTTCGGCGGAGATCAAGGGGAGTTGGGCGACGTACCAGTTCCAGGCGATCTGGCGGCGAGAGGATCGGGTGCTGCAACTCCTGTGTCTTCCCGACATCCGCGTTCCGGAAAACAAGCGTGGGCCCTTGTTCGAGGCATTGGCCCTGATCAACGAGCAGCTTTGGCTGGGACATTTCGACGTCTGGTCGAACGGCGGTGTCGTCCTCTATCGCCATGGCATGATGCTGGGCGACGAGGGCCTGCTCAGCCCGGCGCATGCGCAATCGGCCGTGGAAGCCGCGATCGAGGAATGCGACCGTTTCTACCCGGTGTTTCAGTTCATCCTGTGGGGCGACAAGACTCCGGCCGAAGCCCTGGCGGCCGCGCTGGTCGACGCCGCCGGAGAAGCGTGAGCGCATGATCGTGCCTGGCTGGCCCGGCTCGATGCTGATTGTCGGCTGCGGCAATATGGGTGGCGCCATGCTGACCGGCTGGCTGCGCGGCGGGATCGAGCCTTCGCGTTTCACGGTGGTCGATCCGTACATGGCTTCGGCGCCGGATGGCGTCACTTTGCTGCGCGATCTGGCGGAGCTGGGCGGTAAGGGCTTCGATTGCGTGCTGATCGGCGTCAAGCCGCAGATGCTCGACGATGTTGCGCCGAAGCTTGTGCCTCTGGCGGGGGAAAATGCGGTTGTGCTGTCGATCCTTGCCGGGGTCGAACTGGCCAGCCTTGCACGGAGGTTTCCGGGCGCGGGAGGGCTGGTGCGGATAATGCCGAACCTGTCCGCCGCCATCGGCAAATCGCCCGTCGCGCTGGCAGGCGCGGGCGAGGTCCTGTCGCGCAAGGAGGCCGTAACCGCGCTGATGGCGCCGCTCGGCACACCCGAATGGATCGACGAGAGCCTGTTCGATCTCGTCACGGCGCTGGCCGGTTCCGGTCCGGCTTTTGTTTACCGCTTCATTGACGCGCTGGCGGCCGGAGCTGCCGAACTCGGGCTCGATCCGGCGCAGGCGCAGCGGCTGGCGCTGGCGACGGTGGAGGGCGCATCGCTGCTGGCGGCTTCGTCCGACGCCAGTCCGGGCGAGCTTGCGCGCCGCGTCGCCAGCCCCGGCGGTACGACGCAGGCGGGTCTGGACGTGCTTGATGCCGGGCAGGCGATCCAGAGCCTCGCGATCTCGACGTTGCGCGCGGCGGCGGATCGCAGCGCCGAAATGGCGCGCGCCGCGCGAGGTTAGCAACACTTCGTTACAATTCGTCGGGGCCCGGTTTTTCTTGAATCTTTACGCCTGCACGCCGATATTGCGGGGCATCGGCTGTCCGCATCGTGCGGACCCCGTAAAAGGAGTTTGAAATGGCGAACTGGAACGAACCCCAGACCCGGAGATCGGGCTTCGGTACGTCTCCGACTTTTGCGGACGGTACGGCTGCCCGTGGCTATGATGCCGGCCTGCGCAAGCACATGCTGTCGATCTACAACTACATGGCGTCGGGCGTCCTGCTCACGGGTGTGGTCGCGCTGTTGATGGCGCGTTCCGGCATGGCGGCGGCCATGGTCGGCTCGCCCGTGATGTGGCTCGTGATCCTCGCGCCGCTGGCGATCGTCTTCGCGATGAGCTTTGGCCAAGGCCGTTTCAGCACCGGCACGCTGCAGGCGATGTTCTGGGGCTTCGCGGTGCTGATGGGCGCCTCGCTGTCGACGATCTTCCTAGTCTACACGGGACAGTCGATCGCGACGACGTTCTTCGCCACCGCCGCGGCTTTCGCCGGCCTCAGCCTCGTCGGCTATACCACGAAGAAGGATCTGTCCGGAATGGGCACGTTCCTGACGATGGGTGTGATCGGTATCCTGATCGCGATGGTCATCAACCTCTTCGTGCAGTCGACCGCGCTGCAGATGGGTATCTCGATCCTGGGCGTGCTGATCTTCGCCGGTCTTACCGCCTATGACACCCAGATGCTCAAGCGGCAGTACGTGGTCGTCGCAGGTACCGAATTCGCCGGCAAGGCGGTCATCATGGGCGCGCTGAGCCTCTATCTGGACTTCATCAACATGTTCCAGTTCCTGCTCAGCTTTCTGGGCAGCCGCGACTAAGTCCGCGCTCTCGATCTGACAAAAGCCATGCCCGGTGCGCAATTTAGCGCGCCGGGCATTTCTTTATGGATTCCATGGCGCTAGAAGACGGGTCCAGTTCTAGGAGAGGTCCCAGTGGGTCTGAAGATCGGTCGCAGCGCAGCCAGAACGACAAGCATTTCCATGGCGCTTGCGGGAGCGGCGCTGCTGGCCTCTTGCGGGCCGAAGAAAGAGCTTCCGCCGCCGCCTCCCGTCGCCACGGTGCCGCCGCGGCCCTATCCCCCGATGGGCGCCTCGCCGACGCTGGTGATCCCGCCTGCGGGGCCGACCGGGATGCGGGTGACGGTCAACACCGGCATCGGCACCGAACAGACCACTTGGACATTGCGCTCGGCGTACAATGTTGCTGCTCTCAACTGCCGCGATGCGGAGCATGCCGCGATCCTCGGAGGATACTCGCAGTTTCTCAAAACCCACGCGAAATCTCTGAAGGCCGCCAACGCCGCGCTGGATACCAAGTTCAAGGCGCAATACGGCAAAGCCTATATCGCCCCTCGCGAAACCTACCAGACGCAGATCTACAACTACTTCGCGCTGCCGCCGGTCCTGCCGGCATTCTGCGACGCGGCCACTCGGATGAGCGCGGACCTGCAAGCCGTGCCCGCGGGCCGGCTCGATGCTTTCGCGCCCGGTGAGTTGGCGAAGCTGGACGCCGTATTCCTTGAATTCTTCAATAGCTATGACCAGTATCGGGCGGACCTGGCATTGTGGGAAGCGCGGTATGGCACGGGATTGCCCATCGCGGCCAAGCCCATCGCGGTGATCCCGGACGGCGCGCTTTTGCAATAGCGCCGCGGAGACTGGAGCGGCAAAGGCAAATTTGTGCTTTCATGCACAGGGCCTCTTCGCTAAGGGGGCCGCTCGCCTGGGCGGAGAGCCGCCTGGCGCATACTGGAACGGGGCCGTAGCTCAGTTGGGAGAGCGCGTCGTTCGCAATGACGAGGTCAGGGGTTCGATTCCCCTCGGCTCCACCAGTTCCAGTCCGCCGGCGCTCCGGTCCCCTGTCGCCCAGAAGTTCGCCTGAACGGGAAGAAACGATGCATTTCCTCGATCAGGCCAAGATATACGTAAGGGCAGGCGCGGGCGGGCCCGGGGCGGTCAGCTTCCGGCGCGAGAAGTACGTCGAGTACGGCGGACCCGACGGCGGCAACGGCGGCAAGGGCGGCGACATCGTGTTCGAAGCGGTCGCCGGTTTGAATACGCTCATCGACTTTCGCTATACCCAGCACTTCAAGGCGAAGCGCGGCACCCATGGCATGGGCAAGAACCGCACCGGCGCCGCGGGTCCGGATCTGGTCATCAAGGTGCCCGTGGGAACGCAGATCCTCGACGAGGAGCGTGAGGAGCTTCTCGCCGACCTGATCGAGGCGGGCCAGCGCGTCACGCTGCTCGAAGGCGGCATGGGCGGGCGCGGCAACCTCAGCTACAAGACCTCGACCAACCGCGCGCCGCACCAGCACCAGCCCGGCATGCCGGCCGAGGAGATGTGGGTGTGGCTGCGGCTCAAGCTGCTGGCCGATGCGGGGCTCGTCGGGCTGCCCAATGCCGGCAAGTCGACCTTCATCAACCACGTCACCAATACGCGGGCGAAAGTCGGCGCCTATCCCTTCACCACGCTGCACCCGCAACTGGGCGTCGTGCGCCATCGGGACCGCGAGTTCGTGCTGGCCGACATCCCCGGCCTGATCGCGGGCGCGGCCGAGGGCGCGGGCATCGGTGACCGCTTCCTCGGCCACATCGAGCGCTGCCGGGTGCTGATCCACTTGATCGATATCGGCGGCGACGATCCCGCGGAAGCTATGCACATCGTCGAGCAGGAGCTTGAAGCCTATGGCGCCGACCTGGACGAAAAGCCGCGCCTGATCGCGCTGAACAAGGTCGATCTCGCCGATGCCGAACTTGTCGCCGGGTTCGCGGCGGAACTGAAGGCGGCCGGGGCGGCGGACGTGTTCCCGATCTCGGGCGCGACGGGCGAGGGTATCGACGCGCTGCTGGACGCGGTGATCGGCTATCTGCCCGCGGCAACCGTGACCGAACGGCCCGAAGGCGAGCAGGAAGAGCCCGACGAGACGTCCTGGTCGCCGTTCTAATATAACCGGCCAACCGGAGCGAGAGCCGGGACGACGAGAGTTGCATCGTTCGCTCATTGCCGTAATCCACGGCCCATGCCCATCGCCCGCCTTTCCGACTTTGCCGACAAGGCCGCCTGTCCGCGACTGGTGGTGAAGGTGGGCTCGTCGCTGCTGGTCGATCGCAGCGGCGTGCGGCGCGAGTGGATCGCCGGGCTGGTGAGCGAGATCGCCGAGGCGAAGGCGCGCGGGCAGGACGTGATCGTGGTCTGCTCGGGCGCGATCGCGCTGGGCGCGGCGACGCTGGGGTTCGAAAAGGGCGGGCGCGCCTGCCTTGCCGATGCGCAGGCGGCGGCGGCGGTCGGACAGATCGCGTTGTCGGGATTGTGGGCGGAACTGCTCGGCCTGCACGGACTGACCGCCGCGCAGCTGCTGCTGACGCTGGAGGATCTGGAAGACCGGCGGCGTTACCTGAACGTCACGGCCACGCTGACGCGGCTGCTCGATGCGGACGCGGTGCCGGTAATCAACGAGAACGACAGCGTCGCGACGCAGGAAATCCGTTTCGGGGACAACGACCGGCTGGCCGCGCGGGTGGCGCAGGCGGCGGGAGCGAGCGCGGTGCTGCTGTTGTCCGATGTCGACGGGCTGTATGACCGCAACCCGAAGGAACCCGACGCGCGGCTGATCCCGGCGGTTTCCGCGGTGACCGACGAGGTCCGCGCCATGGCGTCCGGCGATTCGGGATCGGGCATGGGTTCGGGCGGGATGCTGTCCAAGCTGCAGGCGGCGGAAATCGCGACCATGGCGGGCATTTCGCTGGCGATCGCCAACGGCACTTGCGAGCGGCCTATCGCCCGCGCTCTCTGTCAGGGCATCGGCACGCTGTTCCAGTCGCGCAGGAAGTCGGGCGCGCGCAAGGCATGGCTTGGCGGCCGCATCCGGCTGCGTGGCTCGCTGGTGGTGGACGCCGGCGCGGCGGCGGCGCTGGGTGCGGGCAAGAGCCTGCTGGCGGCAGGCGTGGTCGGTGTCGAGGGCGAGTTCCATCGCGGCGACGCCATCGCCATCGAGGACGGGGACGGCAAAGTCATCGCCAACGGGTTGTCGGAATATGACGCGGCCGAGTGCCGGTCGCTGATGGGCCGGCAGTCGGGCGAGCACGCCGAAATCCTCGGCTATGCCCCGCGCTCCGCCGTGATCCACCGCGATCAGATGGTCTTGCGATGAGGATAGCGGTTACCGGCGGCACCGGGTTCGTCGGCAAGGCTCTGGTCGAAAAGGCGCTGCAACGGGGTCTTGAGGTCAAGGCTCTCGCGCGCCGGGATCAGCCATCCGCGGATCGTATCGAATGGATTCGCGGCGATCTCGACGACAAAGTCGCGCTCGTTCGGCTGCTCGGCGGCTGCGAACTGGCGATCCATATCGCCGGGGTGGTCAACACGCACGAGCCGGGCGGGTTCGAGCGTGGCAACGTGGCGGGAACGCTCAACATGATCGAGGCGGCGAAGACAGCGGGGGTATCGCGCTTCGTCTTCGTATCGTCGCTGGCGGCGCGCAAACCGGGATTGTCGGAATACGGCGCATCGAAGGCGCGGGCGGAGAAGCTGGTCATGGCCAGCGGGCTCGACTGGACCACGGTGCGCCCGCCGGCGGTCTACGGCCCCGGCGACCGCGAGATGTTCGAGCTGTTCCGCGCCGCCAAATGGGGCGTGGTGCCGGTGCCGAGGGCCGGGCGCACCTCATTGCTGCATGTCCATGATCTGGCCGACCTGCTGCTTTCCATGCCGCGCGGGGGCGAGGATGTGACCGGCAGGACGTTCGAGCCCGACGATGGGGTCATGGCGGGATGGAGCCATTACGATGTCGCGCTCGCCATCGGGCAGGCGGTGGGCCGCCGCCCGCGCGTGCTGCAACTGTCGCGCGCGACGCTGGAAAGGGCCGCGAGGGTCGACAAGTTCCTGCGCGGCACCGGCGCCAGGATGACGCTGGACCGCGCCGCCTATTTCAGCCACCCCGACTGGGTGGTGAGCGCCGGAGCCGAGCCGCCGCGCAAGCTGTGGCGTGCGAGGATCGAGACGCGGGAGGGGCTGAAGGCCACCGCGCGCTGGTATCGCGAGCAGGGGTGGCTTTAGGGTACGATGCCAATGGATTGAACCATCTTCGTCATTGCGAGCGTAGCGAAGCAATCTAGGGCCTCACGTACCGTCCTGGATTGCTTCGCGGCTTCGCCGCTCGCAATGACGATCAATGTAAAGTCATCCTGCTCTTAGATTTTTCCCACATGTAAGTCGTCATTGCGAGCCCTTTGGCTGGCTGTTTGCAACAGCCGCTCAGGGTGAAGCAATCCAGGGGGCTGTCTCACTGCCCTGGATTGTTTCCTCCGAAAGTCCGGGGTGCAATGACGAAAACGAACCGGTGACGACTCCAACGGTCAGGAGGTGATGTCAAAACACCGGATCGTAGCCCGGAGGCAGTTCGCCCCCCTTTCCATCCGCGTCGTCGTCGGGCGTGCCGGGGACGTGGATGCCGCACTCGACTTTGTCCCAGCCCTTCCAGCGGCCCGAGCGCGGGTCTTCGCCCGGCGCGACCTTGCTGGTGCAGGGCGAGCAGCCGATCGAGGGATAGCCTTCGGCGACCAGCGGATGCGCCGGCAGTTCGTGCTCGATCACGTAGTTCGCCAGATCCTCCGCCGACCAGTCGATCAGCGGATTGACCTTGAGCCGGCCCTGGGCGTCGCTGGTGTCGATCTCGAAGCGCGGCAGGTTCTGGCGGGTCGCCGCCTGGAACGCCTTGCGCCCGGTAATCGTCGCGTCGAAACCGGCGAGCGCCTTGGCCAGCGGCTTCACCTTGCGGATTTCGCAGCAGCCGTCGGGATCGTAGGACCAGCGCAGGCCCGTCTCATCCCGCTTCGCCAGATCTTCGGGATCGGGCGTGAGGTTGATGACGTTGGTCAGTCCCAGCTTTTCGACGAGCAGGTCGCGATAGGCCAGAGTCTCGGGAAAGTGCTTGCCGGTTTCGAGGAACAGCACCGGAGTGGCGGGATCGATGCGCGAAACCAGGTGCAGCAGCACCGCGCTCTCCGCGCCGAAGCTGGAGACCACGGCGATATCGCCCGCCATGCGCTCGCGCAGCAAGGTGTCGAGCATCTCGACCGTGTCGGTGCCCCGGAACAGCCGGTTGAGCCGCACCGCGTCGGCTTCGGTGAAGCGCGGTCCGGTGTCGATGCGATCTACCGCCCGCACCCGGTCAGTCTTGATCGTCAATTGAACGGATTCCATGGGAATGCCTTTTCGCCCAGATGGGAACGCGGCCGTCGCCGGTCGCCTGATAGACGTCGGGCCAGCGGTTCAGCGCGGCCTCGGCGTCGGCGGGATCGAACGGGTGCTCGGGCGCGAACGAATCGAAGCCGCAGCGGCGCAAGTGCGACAGCTGGTCGACATAGACGTCGCCCACCGCGCGCACTTCGCCCTCGAAGCCCGCTTCGCGCAGGATGCGCGCGGCCGAGTAGCCGCGCCCGTCGCCGAACTTGGGGAAGTTGATCTCCACCAGTTTCAGCCGGCCGAGGAACGGCAGCAGATCGCGCGCGTCGTCGCCCGGTTCGATGCGCACGGCGGCGGCGTTGGTCTGGGCGCCGAACGAATCGACGGTGACCGCCGGATCGGCGACCGGCTCGTCGCCGCGGAAACGAAATTGGGCCACCGTCATGCTCCCCTCCTCTTCAGAGGAGGGGCCGGGGGTGGTGGCGCGGCGCCCTGCGTCGCGTTGGCGGCAAGGCCCCACCCCGCTGCGACTAGGCCCGGCTTCACCGAGCCAAGTCTCGCTGCCCCTCCCCTGAAGGAGAGGGGGGAAGTGATTGCCTCAACCATAGAGTGCTTCCTTGAACGGGGCCATGCCGATGCGGCGATAAGTGTCGAGGAAGCGCTCCCCGTCCTGCCGCCGCGCGAGATAGACGTCGGTGGCCTTTTCGACCGCATCGACGATCCCGTCCTCGCTGAAGCCGGGGCCGGTGATCTGGCCGAGCGAGGTGTCCGCGCCCTCGCAGCCGCCGAGCAGGAGCTGGTAGTTCTCCACGCCCTTCCGGTCGACGCCGAGGATGCCGATGTGGCCGGCGTGATGGTGGCCGCAGGCGTTGATGCAGCCCGAAATCTTGAGTTTCAGCTCGCCGAGATCGTCCGACCGCTGCTGATCGGCGAAACGCTCCGATATCTTCTGCGCCACCGGGATCGAGCGGGCGTTGGCGAGGCTGCAATAATCGAGGCCGGGGCAGGCGATGACGTCGCCGATCCGGTCGAGATTGGCGGCGCCGAGACCGGCGGCGTCGAGCTGCCGCCACAGCGTGTGGAGATCGGCCTTGCGCACGTGCGGCAAGACGATGTTCTGCGCGTGGGTCACGCGCAGCTCGTCGAACGAATAGTCGCGCGCAAGGTCGGCCATCAGCCGGATCTGGTCGGCGCTGGCGTCGCCCGGAATGCCGCCCACCGGCTTGAGGCTCACGGTGGCGACGATATAGCCCGGCTGCTTGTGCGCATGGCAGTTGCGATCCACCCACAGCGCGAAGTCGGGGTCGGAGCGATCGAGCGCGTCCGAAGCGTCCACCTCGAAAGCGGGGTCGACGAAATGCGCCTTGATCCGCTCGAGCTCGGCCAGCGGCGGTTCGATGCCCTGGCTCTGCAGGAGCGCGAACTCTTCCTCGACCTGGCGGGTGTATTCGTCCTTGCCCAGTTCGTGGACCAGGATCTTGATCCGCGCCTTGTACTTGTTGTCGCGCCGGCCGTAGCGGTTGTAGACGCGCAGGCACGCTTCGGAATACGTGATGAGCTGGTCCAGCGGCACGAACGGGTTGATCAGCGGCGCGATCATCGGTGTGCGGCCCATGCCGCCGCCGACATAGAACGCGGCGCCGATCTCTCCGGCCCCATTCGGATCAGGGTTCCGCACGATCTCGATGCCGATGTCGTGCAGCCGCATCGCCGCGCGGTCGGTTCGCGAAGCGATTACCGCGATCTTGAACTTGCGCGGCAGGTGCAGGAACTCGGGATGGAAGCTCGACCACTGGCGCAGCAGCTCGGCGTAAGGGCGGGGATCGACCAGTTCGTCCTGGGCGGCGCCGGCATACTGGTCCGAACTGATGTTGCGGATGCAATTGCCGCTGGTCTGGATGGCGTGCATCTCCACCTTCGCCAGATCGGCGAGGATGTCGGGCGCGTCCTCCAGCTTGATCCAGTTGTACTGGATGTTCTGCCGCGTGGTGAAGTGGCCGTAACCGCGATCGTACTTGTCGGCGATGTCGCCCAGCATCCGCATCTGCGCGGAACTCAGCGTGCCATAGGGCACCGCGACGCGCAGCATATAGGCGTGGAGCTGGAGATAGAGGCCGTTCTGCAGCCGCAGCGGACGGAAATTGTCCTCCGCCAGCGTGCCTTCGAGCCGGCGGCGCACCTGGTCGCGGAACTCGGCGACGCGGGTGTCCACCATCGACTGGTCGTATTGGTCGTACTTGTACATGTCAGATCACCCAGTTTCCGGCTTCGGGATCGGCAGGCTTCAGCGTCAGGTCGGGGCGCACGGTCGGGCCGAGCGCGCGGATACGGTCCTTGATATGCGCGGGGCGCACGCCATCGGCGGTCTTCTGCGCGTCGATCACGTTGGGATCGACCACATGGCGCGCGGCGAATTCGGCCGCGCCGATCGCGTCGCCCTGATCGCCCACGTCGGCCGCGTCCTCGACATGGAGCGACCAGCCTTGGCCGTCCCACCAGATGACAGCTCCCGTCTTCAGGTCGTTGCCGGTCAGTATCTTCACTGTTCGATCCCCATTTTCTCGACTTCCCCCGCCAGCGCGCGCAGTTGCATCTCCGGTTCCGCCGCGACATCGCCGATGACGATCAGCGCCGGGCTCGTCACTTCGTGCCGCGCCACCAGATCGGGCAGGCCGGCCAGCGGCGTGCGCAAGACCCGCATCGACGCCTTGGTCGCGTTCTCGATCACGGCTACGGGCACGTCGGGCGCGAGGCCGTCGGCGATCAGCTTCTCGGCGATCGAACCGGCGGTGGCGACCCCCATGAAGACCACCAGCGTCCGCCCCTTTCCGGCAAGGCCGGTCCAGTCCTGCTCGGTCAAGCCCTTGCACTGACCGGCGACGAAGCTGACGATCGAGGCATCGCGGCGGTGCGTCAGCGGGATCTGCGCGGCGGCGGCGGCACCGAGAGCGGAGCTCACGCCGGGAACGACCTCGACCGGAACGCCCGCGGCGCGGCAGGCCTCGGCTTCTTCGCCGCCGCGTCCGAACACGAACGGATCGCCACCCTTGAGCCGCACCACGTCGTTGCCCGCCAAAGCCTCGCGCACCAGCAGCGCGTTGATCTCGCCCTGCGGCATGGAGTGGCGCGAGCGCCGCTTGGCGACCGAGACCAGCCGCGCGGTCGGCCGCGCCATCGAAAGCACCGCCTCGTCGACGAGACCGTCATGGACGATCAGCCCGGCGGTCATGACCAGCCGCGCCGCGCGCAGGGTCAGCAGGTCCGGATCGCCAGGACCCGCGCCCACGAGATGGACGCGCCCAATCGGTGCGGTTGGTTCTTGCATGATGCGCAGATGGGCAATCGGACCGCAACATGCCAGCCAGAATGGCTTTGCCCCGGCTTAGCTGCGCTTTAGAGTGATTTCGAGGCAGGTGGAATCACCTGCCGGCTCGGAAATCACGGCCAACAAAAGAATACGCGGACTCGTTCCGGTTCTTTCTGAACCGGAACGAGTCTAGGTGCCCTTCAAATGCGCTTCAAGTGCGTTTCAAGGCCGTTTCAAGTGCGTTTCAGATCGCCCAGCGCCTCGATCAGTTCGCGGATCGCGTCACTATCCTTGAGGTTGAGGTCGAGCTGCGGGAAGGGAATCTCGATGTCGTTTTCCTTGAACAGCCACCATAGCTTTTTCAGGATTTCGGACCGAACGTTGCCGACACCTTCCTCCGGGTCCTTGATCCAGCAATGGATGATGAAGTTCAGCGATCGCTCGCCGTATTCCTTGAGCCAGACGGTCGGCGGCGGGGCATCGAGCACGCGTTTGCAGGACCGCGCCGCCGCCAGCATCAGCTCTTCCGCCTGCGCGATGTCGCAGCGGTAGGAGATGCCGACTTCCACCTGCATCCGCACGTTGCGCGAGGAATAGGACCAGTTCTCCACCTGGTTTATCATCAGGTTCTCGTTGGGAATCAGATACTCGCGCTGGTCGCGGGTGGTGACGGACACCGCGCGGATGCCGATCCGGCGGATCTGGCCGAAAGTGGAGTTGCCCGCCTGATCGGCCACCGAAATCACGTCGCCCGGCTTGATCGAGCGGTCCATCAACAGGATGATCCCCGCAATCAGGTTGCCGAAGGTCTTTTGCAGGCCGAAGCCGATGGCCAGGCCGAACGCGCCCGAGAAGAACGCGAATGCGGTGAGATCGATGCCCAGGATATCGATCCCGATCAGGATCGCCATGGCCCAGATCGCCAGGCTGACCAGCTTTTCGGCGAGCAGCCGCTGTGCGTCTTCCAACGCCGTCATCCGCGCAAGCATCTTGTGGAGGAGCTTGCTGGCGAAGTAGGCCGTGGCGATCATCCCGACGATCACGGTGACCACGACCAGCACGTCGAACAGCGAAATCCGCATGCTCCCGGCGCTGATGGCGATGCGGTCCATCGTGTCGATCACGCTTCCGGCGGTTTCGCTCTTTTGCGACACCGCCTCGCGGAAATCTTCCGCGCCGTTCATCGATTCTGCGGGGGATTTGGTCGCCGCCGTCGCCGGAGCCTCACCGGGCTTGAGGAGGGCGGCGGCTGCGCTCATTGCGGAGCGTCCATCCGGTCAAGCGCCTGCGCCACGTCGGAGACAAGGTCTGCCGGGTCTTCCAGGCCGACGGAGAGCCGCACGCCGAAACGGTCGGCCTCATCCATGTCGATGAAAGGCCAGGGGGTAACGCTGCGGATCGGTCCGGGGTCTACCGGGACGACCAGGCTCTCGAACCCGCCCCAGCTGTAGCCGATGCCGAAAAGGGCGAGCGCGTCGATGAACCGGTCGCGCCGCGCCCGGTCGCCGCCGCGTAGGACGAAGCTGAACAATCCGCACCCGCCCGTGAAGTCGCGCTTCCATAGCTCGTGCCCCGGCGCGCCCGGCAGCATCGGGCACAGCACGCGCGCGACTTCGGCCCGTCCGGCGAGGTATTGCGCCAGGGAAAGGGCGCTTTCGCTCTCGCGCCGCAACCGCACCTCAAGCGTGCGCAAGCCCCTTAGCGCCAGCGAGGCGTCGTCGGGTGAAACGACCTGGCCCAGCGTCTGCGCGCGCTTGCGCAACTGTACATAGAGTTCCGGCCCCGTCGTGGCGCTGCCCATCATCAGGTCCGAATGGCCACCGACATGCTTGGTCAGCGACATGACCGAGATGTCGACACCGCTCTTCAAAGCCTTGAACCCCAGCGGGCTCGCCCAGGTGTTGTCGATCACCGAAACGATCCCGCGTCGGCGGGCGATGGCGGCGAGTGCGGGAGTGTCGCAGACCTCCATGGTCAGGCTGCCAGGGCATTCCAGCAGAACGGCGCGGGTCCGCTTGCAGATCGCGGCCTCGAATGCGTTGACGTCGAGGGGATCGAAGAACCGGGTCTCGACGCCGAAATCCTCGAGCATGCCCATGCCCATCACGCGGCTGGGATCGTAGGCGTTGTCGGTCATCAGGAGGACATCGCCGGCCTTGAGCACCGCCATCAGCGTCCCGGCGATTGCCGCCACGCCCGAGGGATAGAGCATGGTTCCGGCCGCGCCCGGTTCCAGTGCGGTCAGCGCGTCCGCCAGCGCCCACTGAGTCGGCGAACCGCGCCGCCCGTAGTAGAAGCGCCCGTCCTCGTTGCGGCGGGGCCCTTCGCGCAACGCGGCCATGTTCTCGTAAAGGTGCGTGCTGGCGCGCCAGACGGGAGGGCTGACCACCGCGCCCGTCCATTCCGGACGGCGTCCTGCCATGACCAGCCGGGTGCCGGTGCCGGGATCATCCGGAGTATCGCTTTCATCAGACATGGCCGCAGATTGGCGCAAACCTGTCGCTTGTCTAGCCCGCGCGGGGAGCGCATGGAGGCTTTCCATGACAGATCCGACCTCACCGCCGCTTCACCTTGGGCAGCAGAGCGCGCTTCCGGCGTCGCCGGAAGCCGCCGTGCTCGACTACGTGCCGAATCCCAGGAAGGGCACGCTCTATCTGGTGCGCTTCGCCGCGCCGGAGTTCACCTCGCTCTGCCCGGTGACCGGCCAGCCCGATTTCGCGCATCTGGTCATCGACTATGCGCCGCGCGAGACCATCGTTGAATCGAAGAGCCTCAAGCTGTTCCTCGGATCGTTCCGCAACCACTGCGGCTTTCACGAGGACGTCACGGTGGGAATCGGCCAGCGATTGCTCGAGGAAATGGCGCCGGCGTGGCTGCGGATCGGTGGTTACTGGTATCCACGCGGCGGCATGCCCATCGACGTGTTCTGGCAGTCGGGTCCTTCGCCGGAGGGACTGTGGGTGCCCGAACAGGGCGTCGCGGGCTATCGTGGGCGGGGCTGATCAGCTGCGCGGGCGAGGGTCACTCGCGGAAGCCAGCGCGGCGCCGCGCGACAAGTCTATCTGCTTTCCTTCGAGCTTGGTCAGCAGCCCCTGCGACATGCATTGGGCGATGACGGTCGGGAAATCCGCGCGCAGGGCAAGGTCGCTGTCGATGGCGCTGGCCGTCTCCATTTCGCAGGCGATGCGCGATTCGAACGTCTTGACGGTGTCGTTCAGACGCTCGCAAACGGTCGCGTCGTCGGAGCAGCCAAACAGTGCCAGTGCATAAACGAGTCCGCTCATATCCGTGACCCTTTCCTGGGGGTCAACGCGACCGGACCGATATGTTTCCCGTGAATCGACTATTCCGGTGCCGGAAACCGTTCGAACTCCGGCAGTTCGTGCATGGTCGCCATCCAGGCGATCCGTTCGGCCACTTGGATGTGCGCCTGCGGCGGAAGATCGTCGGGCGTGTCCAGAGTCGCCGTGGTGATGTCGACCAAACCGGGCAGATATTCGGCATTGCGATAATAGAGCCCGGTGCCGCAGTCTCCGCAAAAGCTGCGCATCGTCGCGCCGGAAGAGTTGCGCGTGACCGGATCACCCTGGGTGACCGCGAAATTCTCGTCCTTGAACGCCGTCCAGCTCAACATGGGCGCGCCCGACGCCTTGCGGCAATCGGTGCAGTGGCAAATTCCCGAGTGTTCCGGGGCGCCCTGGACTTCGTATCTCACCGCGCCGCAATGGCAGCCGCCTTGATGCTTCATTGTCCTTCTCCGATTCCCGTCATGTCGACCCCAACCTACCTTTAGCCATACCAGAGGCCACACTTAAGCGACGGGTAACGGCTGGGAGGCTATGGGATGCCCATGCCCGGGGCCAAAACCATAGTTTGCGTGCTTGCCCATCAGGAAGAGCGTCGCATCGCGGCCTGCCTGGGCAGCTTGCCGCTCGACGATCCGGCGATCGCCGTCCACGTCGTCGTCAATGGCTCGATCGACCGCACCGCCGCTATCGCAAGCTCCGTCGGCGGCGATCGCGTCACCGTCCATGACTGGCCGCAAGGCGGCAAGGCGCGTAGCTGGAACCGGTTCGTGTTCGACACGCCGGGGATCGACGGACGGGCCTTCGTCTTCGTCGATGGCGATGCAGAGGTCGTGCCGGGGTCCGTGGAGGCTCTTGCCGCCAGCCTCGCCGCCGATCCCGGCCTCAACGCCGTTTCGGGAATGCCGCGCAACGGGCGCAGGGCCAAGGACTATCAGCGGGGCATGCTGTCCGAGCACGGGATGTTTGGCGATCTATACGCCCTGAGCGGAGACTTCGTCGCCCGGATGCGCCGCTCGGGCTTGCGCCTGCCGGAGGACCTTGTCGGCGACGATGGGTTGCTTTGCGCGCTGGCCAAGGCCGACCTTCAAAGCGAGCGCGAGTGGCGCGAGGACCGCGTGCACGTGTGTCCCAACGCCGGTTTTCTGTGCGAACCGGCCAGCCTGTTCTCGCCGGAGACCATGCGTTTGCAGTATCGCCGGATGATCAACTACAGCGTGCGGCACTTCCAGAACCGCATCCTGACGAGCGTCATGCGCGGGGAGGGCGCGGGGTCGCTGCCGGGGCGGCTGGCGGAGCTCTATCCCGAATGGCTGGACCGCTTAGCGCCTCGTGCGCATCCGGCGTTGTGGTGGTTCGACCGCAAGGCACTCGCGCGGATGCGGGCGGCGACCGGCGGATAAGTCAGGCCGGGGCCGCTTCGGGCGCTCGCCGCCGGACGACCAGATCGACCAGTTCCAGCAGCGTCTTGCGCGAGAACAGGAACAGGATCGCGGCATAGACGAAGCCGCCCAGCGCCACCTGGATCGCCAGCGCGCTCCACGCCGGCAGGTGCGTCAACCCGCGCCCGATCATCCAGACCGGCACCGCCATGACCGCGCTGGCCGTCACGCCTGGCGCCACGGCGCAAAGCACTTGCAACGCACTTACACCGAGCTTGCGATGTGCTTGGATGAACGTGAACGCCGGTATCACCGGAAACGCGATGACCCACGCCCAGGCAAGACCGATCGGACCCCACTGCGTCCCGACCAGGAAGGCCAGCGGCATCACCACCGCGCCGGCTGCCGAGGACCGCATGTTGATCCACGGATGCCCGATCGCGTTGAGTGCGGGCGCGAAGAGGATATGCAGCGTATGCGCCGGCATCGCCAGCGACAGCACCGTGACCAGCGGCGCCATCCCCGCCCACTTCGGGCCGAAGATCACCTCGACCGCCGGACCGGCGACCGCCGCCAGCCCGAAATAGAGCGGCACCGTCACCAGCATGATGATTCGCGCGGCCTTCAGGAAGGAGGCCGACAGCATCGGCAGGTCGTCCTGGATGCGGGCGTAGGCGGGGAAGGCCACTTCGTTGAGCGGCGGCACGAACTTGGTCGCCACGATCATCGTCAGGAACAGCGCCTCGGCATAGAGGCCAAGCTGGTGCGCGGACAGGCTGCGCCCGGCGACGAACACGTCGGACTGGGTGACGATGGTCCAGAAGAAATGGCTGCCGAGCATCAGCAGGCCGTAATTGAGCATCCGTCCCGCCCCCTTGAAGCGGAAGCTGGGGAGGTAGAAGAACCGCGACAGCAGCACCAGCATCAGGGCGCGCACCCAGAACGCGGTGAGCGGCGCCCATACCAGCGTCCACACGCCAAGCCCGCCGAGCGCGCAGCCGAGCGCGACGCAGGCCATGATGACCGTCGCGACCAGATTGGCGATGGCCGGGCGCCTGAAGTCCATCTCGCGCACCAGCAGCGCCTCGGGCAGGGCGATGAACGGGGTGCTCAGGAAGATCAGCGCCTGCACGCGCAGCAGATCGGCTACGACCGGCTGGCGATAATAGGCGGCGGCGAATGGCGCGAGGCCGAGCTGGATCAGCGCGATCGCGCCGTTGACCAGCAGCAGCAGGCCGAGTCCCTGCCTGATCTTCCGCGCGTCGACATCGCGCTCCTGGATCAGCGAGCTGGCGAAGCCGTAGCCGTTGAGAAAGCTGAGGAACGCCAGCACCACCTGGGTCATCGCGAACACGCCGTAGTCGGCGGGGTCGAGGATGCGGATCACCGCCAGGGTCGAGGCCCAGGCCACCGTCTGCGCCAGGATCTGGCTGCCCGAACGCCAGATCACCGCGCTCCTGACCGATTGGCGCAAATTGCCCGTCACGGTCAGGCGGCCTCGGTCGCCGCGCCGACGCCTGCCCCCAGCGGCGGCACCAGCGTATCGATACCGCCGCGCTTGTGGGCATGCCGGCGCCAGCGCAGCATCGGCGAAGCGAGCGGCGGACACAGGCTCCACAGGGCGACCGCCAGCGACCAGATGGGCCGGCGCGAGTGAGCGGCCGCTTCCCGTAGCTGGGGGAGGGCGCCGCTGTCGCCATCGATCAGGCGCTCGATGGCCTCTTCGAAGGCGAGCGCGTCGCGATTCTCGTCCAGCATTCGCTGCGCCGTCCGCGCGGCCTTGCTCTCGGGAAGCGCGGTCAGCGCTTTTTCATAGACGCGGATGTTCCCGCGCAGCATCCGCGCGCCATGCGCGGATGCGGAGCCGAGCCGCACGCGATACTCGCCCAGCACCGCATCGATGTAGGCGGCGTGGCTCGCTTCCGGACCGCCCAGCATCATCAACCGCACCCACAAGTCGAAATCCTCCGCATGGGTCATCGATTCGTCGAAGCCGCCCACCGCGTCGAAGTCGGCACGGCGGAAGGCGGAGCCGATGTAGATGTTGAAACTGCGGTCGAGCACGTCCGAAAGATCGGCGCGGATCCCGTCGCCGGTGCCCTGCCTGGCGGTGACGACGAGCGATTCGCGCTCCACCGCTCCGAATATCCGCGCGTTGGAGGTGGCGATGCGAACGTCGCGATCGCCTTCGAGCAGGTCGACGACCCGCGCTAAGTAGTCCGGCCGGAACAGGTCGTCCCCGTCGAGCAGCGCCACCAGCGGCGCGTGGGACGCCGCGATCGCCGCATTGCGCGCGGCGGAAACGCCGTGGTTGCCGGTCTGGACGAATGTCACGCGCGAATCCGAAAGGAACGGGCCGACGGCGCCGGCGACATCGTCGGGCGCGCCGTCGTCGATGACGATGCATTCCCAGTCCGACATCGTCTGCGCCTGCAGCGAGCGGAGCGCGTCCGGAAGCAGCGCGGCCACGCCATAGGCGGGCACGATGACGGAAATACGCGGAAGGGAAGTACGCGCGGTCGCGCCGGGGACATCGACCCCGCTGGCATAGGCCAAATCCCTCGCGGGATCGTAGCCGCCGCGATCTATATGCGTTTCCGACATGCCCGAGGCATTAACCAAGACGCGATAACAATTGGTTTATCGGCAGGCAGCGCGCGAAAGCGGTTCCCGCCCGCATGAAAACGGCCAAACTCAGGAGGTGAGGATCCCGGCCAGTGCCGACGGCACGCCTGGAACCGCGGAAATTCGGCGATTTCAGACAAATCGCAACAAAAATGCAAAAAAGGGTTTGACCGACTCAGAACCCCTCCATATATGCCGCTTCACCGGACGGGAACGCCGCTTCAAACAGCGGTTTTCTGGCTCGGTCGCCAACATAGACGGACAACAGTCCCCCGCCTTAAAACCGGGGAGGCATCGTTGTCCGCCTCGTTTTGTCGCTACGGCGGCAGGTTGGTGGCTCTTTGACATTGTTATTTTGATGAAAGGACATGTGGGCGACGGCGCCCGGTCCGCGGGCTTCAAGGCTGCGGATACCGGTTAAACTATGCCGTTACCATATACACATGTCCTACGTAACCATACGTTTGACAAGTGCAGGTATCGGCTCCTTGAATTCATCTTTGACGGTTGGCTGGCTTCGGCTGGCACCGGCTTGGATGTGACTCAAACTTGAGAGTTTGATCCTGGCTCAGAACGAACGCTGGCGGCATGCCTAACACATGCAAGTCGAACGAGACCTTCGGGTCTAGTGGCGCACGGGTGCGTAACGCGTGGGAATCTGCCCTGGGGTGCGGAATAACTTACCGAAAGGTAAGCTAATACCGCATGATGTCTTCGGACCAAAGATTTATCGCCCTGGGATGAGCCCGCGTAGGATTAGCTAGTTGGTGAGGTAAAGGCTCACCAAGGCGACGATCCTTAGCTGGTCTGAGAGGATGATCAGCCACACTGGGACTGAGACACGGCCCAGACTCCTACGGGAGGCAGCAGTAGGGAATATTGGACAATGGGGGCAACCCTGATCCAGCAATGCCGCGTGAGTG
>DATEEP010000162.1:0-57616 GCA_035281095.1 Novosphingobium sp.
AACATTGTCCCCGCCGCTCCCTGTGTAAAAGGCATCGGCTCCCCTCTCCTCCATCAAGCGAAGAAGCGGTGCATCATAGGCCAATCCATGGGTGCGACCGCCCGGCCGCGGCAAATGCGCAAAGGTTGAAACGTCAATATCCGCATCGGCCAGCTGATAGGTCCTGGCCGTCAGGTCGAACCCAAGGCCATCGCAAAGCGCTCGAGCGAATGGCTCCTCATTGCCTCTCGGCTCGACCGTGGAGATCGTGAAGCAGTCCAGATCCAGCGCGCCCTTCAAGCAGGTGGCAACTATCGAGGAATCGAGCCCTCCGGACACAGCAAGAACCGCCCTCTTGTGCGTCGCGCCCCAACTCCGGGTGCAATTGTGCACGATGCGCCCCAGGCGCTCGGCCTGCTTTTCGGGACTGATCGTCAAATCATGGGCCGCAAAGTCCCAGGGCGACCAGAAAGGGCGTGTTGCCACCTCATCCTCGACAACGGTGGCAATGCGACCGGCAAGCAGTTCAGTGACGCCTTCCAATCCAGTTTCGCTAAGCGGAAGGTCTCTGGCATAGAGCGTCGTGGTAACCCCGCCCCAATCGATCGTGGGTTCGACGATGCCTGCTTCCACCAGGAGTTCTGCATCTGACGCAAATCCAATCGCGTGCGGGCAACGGCCGTAATAGCATGGCGTGCTTCCTGATGGGTCGCGGAGAATGGAGGTTCGACCATCCCCGATCCACAGGGCGACATAGGAACCCCAGTAGCGGCCGGCGAGCGTCCCGACCACATCCTGGCCGATCGCTGCTGCGTCGGGCGCCTCGATCCGGGACAGCGCCGGTCCGACGCCATGACGGTGGAAAAGACTGCCGATGACCAGGCCCGCCGGAATTTGCAGGGACAGCCCGCTTTGGTTGGTCAGGACATGGACGGACCCAACGGTGCTGTGATTGGTGAGCGCGGTTCGCGCGGCAATTGCGCCGATGGCCAATTCATTCCGGCTGCCACGGGGAATGAGGATCAGGTAGCGATGTGCCATCAAATCTCCAATATCGGCGTGAACTGGCGTATGCGCTCCACCCGGTCATTGATCACGGCATCGGCATGCTGAACCCAGCAGTGCGCTACGAAGGGATTGACGCTGACACCTATAAAAAGGGAGGCCGGGACGCCCCGATTGAGGCACAGCCGATGAAATGCGATTGATTCCGGCAGGCACTGGTCCCTTGACGGGAATGCCCATCCCGTTGAACCGAAGGCTTTGCAAGCGAGTGAGATTTCCGCCACGGCGTCTTGCACCAAGGACGTCAACGCCGCCTTGCGCTCCCGCACATCCCGAACAACCGCCGCGAAGGATTGAGATCGAATGTTTCGGCGTGCCCCATATCGGAGCAGAAATGCCTTGGCGCCGACAAGGAAAGCGCTTTCAACCGGACGCGGCTGAAAATCTCGTGTTGCACGCGCAAGCGAAGGCCCCATACCAATCCTGCCCTCGCCTGTCTCCAGCACGAGTAGTCCTGCCCTCATCAGGCAATTTAGGTGCTCATCTGGTTCTTCAACCGTCACTTCGCCAGCGATCCACGCCCGAAAAGCCTGATCAGTTTTTCCAGACAAGGCAAAATAGCGATCGGTGTGCACATCGAGAAAGATGATGCGCCCGGCGCAGTTGCAGAAATGTAATCCATCCCGCAATCCTAAGTGCATGGCAAACTCTCGAAAAATGGGCGCACGATCGGAAGACCATGCGCCCCGATGGATCAATCGTCGGAGATACCGCCAGTCAGTTCCAGCGACTGCTGCTGGTCGAGAACGCCAAAGATGCCGCCCTTCGTTTCTTCGGTGGCGACACCCAGGTGGACGAGATCAACCTCGCGATTTTCGATATTCTGCATAACACACTCCTTCACATCAGCCGCGAAAGAATTACGGCCTGCACACAATAGGGCGGATAGCACGGAGACTTTCTCCGATATTTTTGGACACTCTGGCGAGAAATACCCTGCATCACCCACCCAAATATGCAGGCCAACCCCTTTTCGCTATTATCTGTTTGTTTTTCATAAATTTAATTCCTTATCAGAGATCATATCGGGCTGTCGCCGATCACATTCAGGCGGCCAATTCTCCGCACATGATAGGATTCCAGACGCCGCCTCATGCTTTTGGAAAGATCGGTGACATCCGCATTCACGAGTGTCCGAAGCTCCGCCAACGCCAGTGGCAGGCTGGCAACCTCTGCGATCCGCACGTAATGCAGCCGCTCGTTTGCAAGCCGGATATCGTCTCGAAGCCGCTGATTTGTGGACGCGGATGCGATGGAGATGAATATTTCCGCCGCAAACGAAGCCACGCCCACTGGGCCTATTGCATCGACGGCCCCGTCGAATCGTAGCAAGGCTGATCGCAGGGACGACACCTTCAGGCTCGCCACAATCGAAGTGAGCATCAACATGTGCCATGCCTGTTGATCGGCGATGCTTGACGCAGAGAGATCGGGAACCATGAAACCGCTGTCGGCGTGGTGGACGAAGATGCGCTCCCCAACCAGAATACAGGCCGCCTCCCGGACCGGCGTCTTACTCGCGCTGTGCCGGTCCGCGATGTCCTGTATATCAAGTCTGCGTCCCGGCACAAAAAGCCCGGCCAGATAATCCGCCTTCAGCGCGTTGTAGATCCGTTCCTGTACAAAGGGCATCGCTGCCGCCATCAGATTTTTACTCCAGTCTCACCGGGTGTCGACAGCCACACGGGCGTCAGCGCACGTGTCAGGTGATCAAGATTTCGCTCGGAAATCACCTCAATGCACATTCGTTCGAATTCACTGAGATCGCCTGTGGCCAATTGACGAGGGAAGCTCATCTTCTGCCCCGCAAATAGGAGCGGTATGACAATGTGCCCTGTGGAAAGGTCGAGCAGGTATGAACAAATCAGATGGTCATCCAGTCGTGACCTTGGATTTCCTGCTTCGATTTCGCGCAACCAACGGACACCCATTCCAGAATCTCTGGCAAATTGTTGCTGCGTTATTCCGTATCTCTTCCGTGCCTCTTCGATTTTTCGTCCCGATTGTAACTTGATGTCCACGATCGGGCATTCAGCAACGGAAGCCGCATGTACTCGCGACATACCGCATCTCCTTTATGGAGGGTCCGCCCGCCAAGGCCTCAGCGAAATCAATTGCTAGGAGTGGATACCACCACTGTCAAACGGAACAACGGTCATTCTGTCGGGATTATCAAGTCTAATCCGTTGGTTATCCTAAACCTGCACCAACAATCGATGAACGATCGGGAGATTGGGTTCGTGAAAATGCCTCCAATATTGCAGGGACTGGAGCCTTCGACAGCTCATGAAGAGCAAGAATATAAATCGTCCCGAGCGTTGGCGTGGACTGCTCAGGCGCCGCCAGTTTGACACGTTCGATTATCCCCATGGCAACCGACCAAAGCCGGTGGGGCGCTCCCACATGATGTTCCTGCTGTCCGCTATATTGGGGCACCTCAAGATGCCCAAGATGCGCCAATATTCTCGTGGTCGGCAAGGTCCCGAGGTAATCGACTGCCACATGAAGCGTCGTTCCCCAGGCAATCAATGCGCGTGTAGTGCGAATCAGATGACAATGACTGTCGATCAGGATGTCGACCCCGGCCTGGGAGAGTTTCAGTTTGAAGCTGCGCGTTGCCCTGCTCATTTTAGAGTACCTCCTGTCCTCTCGTGCCGACGATCGCCACCGACAGGCTTTGAATCCGGCAATGCCCATTTATCTGGAACGAATATCGGCATTAAAGTGCCGATTTGTTTCAGTTCCTGCCCAATTTGACGGAATCGGAACATCCAGTCCACGCATGTAAGCTTTATGCTTTCTTTCGCCGGTACGGCACTTCACTGCCCTCCCTCTTGCGATGTCTGGTCGGGCAGTTCATCAATCGAATCACATCGGAACGACGATCAGAGCCACCCCTTTGAGAGTG
This sequence comes from Novosphingobium sp., assembly GCA_035281095.1. Classification (GTDB taxonomy): domain Bacteria; phylum Pseudomonadota; class Alphaproteobacteria; order Sphingomonadales; family Sphingomonadaceae; genus Novosphingobium. The sequence continues at coordinate 3,953 of DATEEP010000162.1, forward strand.
GCTGAGGACTGATCCGACCGTCACGTTCACTATTTCGCCATCCGCGCAATTGGGCGCCAAGGGAGAGCCATGCCATGCGCTTTCGAGATATCATATTCACAGCCTCAGGGGCAATTGCGCCGCTTCTGATCTGCCCCGCCTTGCAAGCCGAGCCTGCCCAGGATCAAGCAGGGCATAAGGCTAAACCTGCATTCCACCCACTCACAATCGTGCAGCGGGGCAGCGAATTCATCATCGCGGACATCAGCGACCGGCAGCCGCCGCTTACGAACACTATTAATATCGGAAGCTCGGTCACCTTCGACGATGATCTGGTGCGCCGCGCTGGCACCTTACCCATGGGAGAGCAGCATGCGTCAGCTCAATAAATGGCTAGCCGCCAGCCTGCTCTACGTCGCTTTCCCGGCAACTGCTCAAGAGAATAAGGGCGATCCAATGCTGACGGCTACTGCAGAGGCGGAACAGCAGCTGAAGCAAAGCTTCACCAATCTCCGGTTCGAGGATTTCGGGCCTGCGCCGGTGAAGGGGCCGCTCTACCAGGCCGTCGCCGGCGGAAGGATCGTCTATTTCGCGCCGGAGAGTGAACATCTTCTCTTTGCCGCCATTTACGACAAGAATGGCATCAATCTGACCGCTCTTGCCCAGGATGCCGGCGCGCGAAAGCGCATGGCGTCGATCGACCCGGCCGACGCGCTGGTGATCGGGCCGGCGGGTGCTCCCAAGGTCATCGAGTTCACCGACCCTGATTGCCCCTATTGCCAGGCGCTGGATCGCTATTGGATGGCGAAGGCCGCGGAGGGCAAGCCGGTGCAGAGGCTCATCTATTTTGTGAGCGGCATCCACCCGGAGGCGTCGGCCAAGGCGGAACATATTCTCTGCTCTCCGGACAAGGCGGCGAGCTTCAAGGCCCTTTATTCCGGCCAGCGACCGCCTGCCTTGCGCAAATGCGCGGCCGGCACCGCCAAAATCGCCCGTGACGCCGAAACTGTGCGCAAGATGGGGATCAGCGGAACGCCGACGCTCATCGTCGACGGCAAGCTCATATCGGGCTTCCAGCAAGGGGAGCTCGAGGCGTTCCTGGCCGGGCAGCAAAAGCCCCCCGCCTCCTGATCGCCCTTCGCGCCGGATGGGCGCGATCTCTCTCTCGGATGCCCGGTCGGTTCGCACCCACCGGCACCCGAAACCGGAATGCCGGCGAACGCGCGCATCGGAGCCGTCCAGCGTGTCCGTCGGCCGGAACGATCATGATCGCTGCCGGCAACCATCGGATGGCTCGCTTGTCGAAGGAGACTGCACATGATGACATTGTTCCGGGGGAGGACGATCCGCACAATCGACGCGGCCGTCCTTTTCCTCCTGGCCGCGATCGGCGCGGCCGGGGTCGCCCACGCCTTCCAGGCCCCAGCCGCCGGCGATCTCGGCTACGACATTTACGACATTGTCGTGAACCAGGGGGTCAAGGGCCCACTCGGTTTCGTCGGCGGGGTCGCGGCCTTCCTGTTCGGGGTTTCGCGGCTCTTCTCCAATATCATGATCGGCATCCCGACGATCGTGGCGGCGGTCTGCCTCATCAAGGCGGATTCGATCCTCCAGACCTTCGGCATGGTCATCTGAGCAACGGCGCGTCCCATGGCGACGTGATCGCCGCGGGGCGCGCCGATCAAGACGGAAGGTGATGGTCACCTTTCTGTAGGTCACGCGAAAGCGTGATGAAGCAAGGGAGAAGAGCGTTGGATGAACGCCTGCCCCAATACCTGCATCGGCCGGTCCAGATCCTCTGGTTCGACAGTCAGGAATTCATCGTCGTGATAGCCGTGATCTTCGTCGCGGTCATTGTCGGCGGGATCATAGGGTGGGCGTTCATCGGCGCTCTTCTCCTCTTCATTCCCTGGAAGCGGACCAAACCGAGAGGGTTCATCCAGCACCTTTCCTGGCGCTGGGGTCTCGTCCGCTTCCCTCATTATCCGGGTCCGACCCAGACCCGCTTTTTCGAGTAGCTGCGATGCCCTCCATCTTCCGGCGCAAATCCGACGAAGACATGATCGGCGATACCCGGCCAAGCTGGCACCTCCACCGCTATCTGCAGGGTTCGGCCAACCTCTTTGAGGAAAACCGGCTGCTGAAGGTCGCGATCGGCGGTATGTTCGGGATCACCGCCATACTGGGCACGGTGCTCTACACCTCCAACCAGAACCAGCGAACGGTGATCGTTCCCTTCGGCGCCGGCGGGGATCTCTATGTCACCGGCAACAGGCCGTCATCAACCTATCTGCGGACGATCACCTTCAACATCGTCAGCCTGGCCGGCACCTATTCGGCCTATTCAGCGGACCGGCAGTTCCAGGAGTTGCTCAGCATCGCCCATCCCAGCGCCTATAATGCGCTGCGCGACAGCCTCAATCGGCTGCTGGACGAACTCGGCAACAACCCGACCCTGTCGATAGCGACCTACATAAGGAGCGATCAGCCCGTCACCTTTACGGCAAGCGAGATCGTCGTGCCGGTCGAGAAGGTGCGCGTCATCGGCGGCGTCATCCGCAAGTTCCGAGGCAATCTGCGCATTCGCTACGCGCTCGAAAATGGTCGCTTCTGGCTGACCGCCCTCCAGGAGGAGAATTTCAATGCCGATATCTGACAAGCGCGCCTGGCTATCAGGCGCTGCGGCGACCTTCCTGGCCGCCTCCCCCGCCATCGCGCAATCAGTGAGCGCCCTGCCCGATCAGCCAAGCCACATCCGCCTTTCCAATCGGGACGTCAATCATGTCGTTTGCGTCGGCGGCGACGTCGAAGATGTGAAATTCTCTGCCGAAAAAGGCCTGGCCGTCGAGCGCGGCGGATCGGATGCCTGGATAAAATTCCTGGTCCTCGAAACGGAAGACCAGGGGTCGAAGACCCGCACCTATGTGACGACGCCATCGGAATTTTTCGTGTCGTGCAATGGCTCCATCTATTCCCTCTATGCCGAGCCTGCCGATATTCCTGCTCAAACCGTCTCCCTCGTGCCGGGCGTCGCCCAGCGCGCCCGCGCCAATGAGGTGTTGCTTGGCCCGCTGGTCGAGGAGGAGCGCGCTGTCGGCATCGCGCTCGCCCTGTTGCAGGATCGCATCCCGGCTTCCTTCATGGAGGTGGCCCCATCACGCGACAGCTTGGCGATTGGCGATGCCCCCGGCCTCGTCGTGAAGGAGCGGCGGCGGCTGGAAATCGATGGAGCAGGCCTTTCGGTCAGCGAATATCTGGTCAGCAGCGCGGCCTCTTCTTCGCTCGATGAGCGCAGCTTCCTCGATCGGGCCCTTGGCGCGGACATCTTCGCCGTGACACTCGATCGGCTCTCCATCGGTCCGCGCGAAACCGCCCGGCTGATCGTCGTGCGCAGGAGCATCCAGCCATGACCACTCCCAGACCGGGCGATGCCGACCGCAGAGAGCAGGCTGGTCGCGGCTCCGAACATCAGGAAGGGGTGGAAAGCTTTTCTCCGGCCCTGCTCGACCTTCGTGCCCAATGGGGGCGGATGACGTCCGACCAGAAGCTGCGCGCCAAGCAGTTGGCGGTCGTATCGACGGTCGGCCTGCTTGGCTTTGGCCTCTACACGGCCAGTACCAGCGGCAACAAACCTGTCGCCAAGGCGCCTGAAGCATCCAAGCTGGATATGGGCGCGGGCCTTCGGGGCGACAGCCTGGAAGTGAAGCTGCGGGGCGACCTTCAGAAAATCCTCGATGGCCAGAATCTGCTTGGCGACCGCGTGACCGCGATCGAGGAAGGCAAGGTCGTGCCGCACTCCGGGCCAGCCACCAACGGGCTTCCATCGGGCAGCGAGGAGGGATTGCCTCCTGCGCTTACCGTGGACGTACCCGCCTATCCGCCAGCGCCGGCGGGGGCGCAGGCCGCCTCGGACGGGATACCGCCACCACCAGCACCGCCCGCCCCTTCGGCCCCTCCCCCGCCACCAACGGAACGCCAGGTTGGAGCCATCGGCGCCGCAATGACATCGGCCGCGGAAGGAGGCGCTGCCGGCGGGGCACGGTCAAAAAAAGGCAATCGGACGATATATTTGCCGCCTGGTTTCATGAAGGCGCGTCTCCTGACCGGAATCGACGCGCTGGCAAGCCGGGACGCAACGACCAACCCTGAGCCGATCATCGCGCGAGTCCAGGCGCCCGCGGTTCTGCCCAATGACGTCAAAGCCAATCTCGCGGGCTGCTTCGTCATCGGCAACGCCACAGGCAGCCTCGCCAAGGAGCGGGTCGAGATCCAGCTGGTTTCGATCTCCTGCGTCGATTTCGACGAACATGCCGTAGTTGATCAGGCTATCAAGGGCTTCTTCGTCGACGCCGATGGCAAGAAAGGCCTGTCAGGCAAGGTCGTGACCCGCGCCGGCGCAACGCTTGCGCGCTCCTTCCTCGCCGGAACCATCGCGGGCATCTCGCAATCGGTCGAAGGCTCCTTTGGCAGCCTGTCCACCTCAGCCCTTGGCAGCGTGCGTTCCCTCGATGCAGGCGACGCCATCAAATCGGGGGTCGCAGGAGGGCTTTCGAAATCCTCCGACAAGCTCACCGATTTCTACCTCGATCTCGCCCGCCAGGCAGGGCCCGTCGTCGAAGTGGGCGCGGCCAAGGATGTGGTCGTCGTCATCCAGGAGGGGCTCGCCCTCGAGATCAAGCCCTCGGTCGGAGCCAAATTCTGATGCTCCCCATCCACCCCTTCGCAGGAGGCGTCCCCATGCCCCATAGCCATCCCAACCGTCTCCGCCGGGCCATATTCGCCCTTCCAGCACTCGTCATGATCACAGGCTGCGCGACGATCGGCTCGATGATGTCGCCCTATTCCGAGAAATTCTCCTGCAAGAATGATGATCACGGCCAGTGCATCCATCCTGAGCAGGCTTATGAAGATGCGGTCGCAGGAACCCACTCCAAATCCGATCCCAGGGTAACAAGCGACAAGGCGATGCTGCACGGCGGCAAGCACGCAATGCCCCGCGCCGGCAAAGGCGTCCAGCGGGCTGGCGCCGATGCATGGGGAAGCTATCGGGACAGCGTCCACCAGGAACTCAAGGGCCTGATCGACGCGCCGACGACCCCGATGCTGAAGCCCGCGCGCACCGTCCGCACCCTCATCCTGCCCTATGCCGATCGCCAGCGGCCCGACCGGCTCTATATGCCGCGCTATGTCTATTCGGTGGTCGACCGTCCGGTCTGGGTGGTTGGCGGCGCCCTGATCGCCTCGCCGGCGCCGGCCTCGCGCGATCCAGTCCTTGGCCAGCGCAAGGAACCGCCGGCGGCTATTGGCGATACGCCCGCGCCATCTGCCCCTTCATCACAGGAGGCGCGGCCATGAGCAGGGCATCGAGCAATCTCAGTTTCTCGCGCCTGCGCAATGCGGTCCGACGCGACAGCTATTCCAACCACCTGCCGCTCGTCGCCTGGAACCCGGAGAGCGAGGCATTTCTCTGTATCGACGACAGCTGGGGCCATGCCTGGGAGCTGATCCCGACGGCCTATATGTTCTCGCATGTCCAGGCTGCCCTGCTTGGCCTCCTCAACGTACAGTTCCCGGATGGCACCGTCCTCCAGATCCACACCTTTGCCGATCCGCTGATCGACGAGGCGCTCGATGCCTTTCTCGACCTCAAGACGCGCGACGATCCCCTCATCCAGGCTTCGGCCCAGCGGACCCGCGACTATCTCTCTCGCGGCCGCCATGGCCTGGAGGCCCTTCATAATATTCCCGTCCGCAACTTCCGAACCCTCCTCTCGATCAAGACCCGGCGCCCGCTGGGAGAAGATCTGCGACGGCAGGTCGAGGAGCAGCTCTCCAAGCTCGGCATCCGGCGGCTTGAACCCGAAGAGATGGTCGCTTTCTACCGCCGCATCTTCAACGGCGTGTCGAATGCGGCACCCGGCGTCTTTGCGGACGGCACAACCGTAGGAGCGCCACCGATCGCCAAGCAGATCATCGATGCCGGTCCCGACCTTGTCTTCGAAGGGCCGGAGGTCTTCCTCGGCAACCAGGTGGCGCGCTGCCTGACGCCCAAGGCGCCCGCGCGCCGAATCACGGCCGAGCGCGCCAATCGGTTGCTCGGCGGAATGCGCGGCTCGTCCGAGGACAGCGACCAGATTGGCGGCCCGTTTCTCTACACCCTCAACATCCTTTTCGACCACAGCCAGTTCGAGATTCACAAGCGCGCCCAGATCCTCTCGGCGCAAAAGGCCGCGGGCAGCTTTGCCATCGAGGTCGGCAAGCAGATCGATGAGATCGGATGGATTCTCGATGAGGCCAGCAACTCGCGCTTTGTCCGGGTGATCCCATGCCTCTGGGTCTTCGGCCGCGACCGCGCCCATGCGCGCGAACTCGCCGCCCGGGCCAAACGGCTCTGGGAAAGCGAACCGCTTCCCTTCTCGATGCAGGAGGAGAGCTATCTCAACTCGACCCTGCTGGTGATGGCGCTTCCCTTCGGCCTGTACCCGGACCGATCAACGCTCCGCATGCTCGAGCGGGATTTCAGGATGCCGGTCAAGGCGGCCGTGCTGATGGCGCCCATCCAGACCGATTTCCGGGGCGGCGGCCGCCCGGCACTGCTCTACACCGGCCGCAAGGGACAGCTCATCACGCTCGACCTGTTCGACCCGCGCATCAACAATTATAATTTCATCGTCTCGGCCGAGAGCGGCGCGGGCAAGAGTTTCCTGCTCAACAATCTCTGTCAGCAATATTATGCCTGCGGCGCACTCATCCGCATCATCGACATTGGCGGCAGCTACCGCAAGCTCTGCACCCTCTGTTCGGGCCGCTATATCGACATTGGCGAGGAGCATCTCGTCCTCAATCCCTTCGATATGGGTCTTGCCCTCGATGGCGACGACAAACAGTCGGCCATCACCATGGCGGTGGCGATCGTCGCGGAAATGGCCAATGCCTCCACCCGCAAGGGCGTATCGACCTCCGAGTGGAACCTGCTCAAGTCCGCCGTGCAATGGACGATCGACGGCGGCCGCGCCGATCGCGGGATCGACGCCGTGCGGGATTGGCTTGGAACCTATCCCGCCCATGCCGGCAGTGAGCTTGACCGGGTCGAGCATCTGATCCCGGTGGCCCGCGAACTCGCCTTCAACCTGCGCGATTTCGGGTCGAGCGGCGCCTATGGCCATTATTTCAACGGTCCTTCCACGCTCGACATTCGCTCGGACGAATTTGTCGTGCTGGAACTGGAACGCCTCAAGGCCATGCCCGACCTCTTCAACGTCATCGTCATGGTGGTGGTGAACGCGGTCACGCAGGAACTTTACCTCTCGGCGCGCGACCGGCCCCGCTTCGTGCTGTGCGACGAAGCGGCCCAGTTCATGACCCGGACCGATGGACAGGATCTCTCGCGCCTCGCCGAAGCCTTCGGCCAGGGTTACCGGCGGGCCCGCAAATATCGCGGCTCCTTCGGCATCGTCCTCCAGAGCCTCAATGACCTGCTGCTGTTCGGCGGAACCGGGCAGGTTATCCTGGAAAATGCCGCAACACGCTTCCTGTTGCAGGGATCAACCTATGACAAGGCGGTCGACAACAAGATCCTCGATTATTCGGGCTTCGTCCTCGATCTTCTGAAGTCCGTTCGCAATTCCAAACCCAATTATAGCGAAGTCTTCATCGACTCCCCGCTAGGTCTAGGTATCGCACGCCTCGTCGTCGATCCCTTCTCCTACTGGATCAATACATCCGCGCCCGATGAAGTGGCAGCGTTCGAGGCCCTGATCCGCCGGGGACTGTCTCCACTGGAGGCGGTCTGCCATCTCGCCGGTGTCGACCCGTCCGAAATCCTTGGCGCGGCCTCGCCGGCACCCCTTGCAGCGGAGTGACCATCATGGGACATCCTAACCCCCAATCCGATCACGGCATCATCGACTGGATCGACAATGACGCGATCGAGCGCATCGTCGAGCAGCGCATCGCCCAGCGGTTCGAGGCGGAATCCTTCCAGTGGCGCTTCCGCCTGGTCGTGATCGAGACGGTGATCATGGGCCTCCTCGTGCTGGTGGCCGGCCTGGTTCTGAAGCAGAACCCGATGCTGGTCCTGCGCGCTGCCCTGATGATTTCAGCCTCCTGCCTCGCCACCGGTGTGCTGCTGCTCAGCCTTTCGGCCGGCACCGTCAGGATGATGGCGCGGCTGCGCCTGGGGAAACGGCCATGAACGGCCTCCTTTCCACTACGCCTTCGCAATCGGCCATCCGCCTCGCGATCGGCGGCCTGCTCCTGTTGCTGACCCAGAATCTCCTGCTGCTGCTCTTGCCGACGCCAGACCAGGGCTCGGAAACCCTGATCGCACTTATGACGCTGATTGCCATGGCCGCCCTCGTCACCGCGCTGATTGGGATGCCGGAACCGCCCAGGAAGCATTGGAGGCTCCGCCATGAACGGTAATTGGGAAAGATCGAGCGAGATGGCCCTTGCCGCGCTCACGATCGCCGCACCGATGCTACTGGCCGCCACTGCGGCGCAGACCAGCAGCACGATCGGCCGTACCTGGCCGATCGCGGAACCCGATGCCCTCGCCGAAATCGAAGCGAAGGCCGCGACCCTGCCGCCTGATCTCAGCAAAGCCTTCGGCCCGCGCGAAAATTGGACCGCGATGAAGGCCGCCCCGCTCGGTGTTGCTGCCGCAGACCGGGTGCGAAGCGTCATCCCCTTCTACACGCTCGAATTCGATATCACCCTGCCGGACGGCAAGACCCTGTACCCCAAGGGGTTCACCTTCAATCCGCTGACTTATGTGAAGCTGCCCCAGCGCCTCGTCGTGGTCCATCCCCGCGATCTTGGCTGGGCGCTGCGCACTGCCCGGCCCAGTGATTTCATCCTGCTGAGCGCGCTCGGTGGCCAGAATGGCGACGCCATTGATCTGAGTGAAAAGACCGGCCGCGCCATCTACATATTGGAGGAGCGGGTCAAGCAGCGGCTCGGCCTCACCGTCGCACCGGTGATCGTCGCTCAGTCGGGCACGCAGCTTCTCCTGACCGAGGTTGGTCCGAAAAGCCGATCGCTGCCCAAGGTGACAGCGCAATGAGGCGGCGACTGTCCCTTTCGCTCATCGGGCTGTTGCTCGGCGGCGCTATCCCGCTCGCCTGGCCATCCGCCGCCCATGCCTCCAAATGCGATGCGGGAACGATCTTCAATCCCATCACCAAGGTGCGCTGGACCTGCATCTTTCCGATCACGATCGGCGGTGTCAGGGTGGGAAGCTTCGACAAGCTCGACAAGGAACTGGACGCCCAGTCCGCCAGCAAGCCACTCTGCGCCTGCCGCAAGGGGGTGGAATTCTGGTTCGGGGTCAAGATCTCCTATTGGTCGCCCAACCGGATGATCGACGTCGTGACCGAACCGGGCTGCATGATGGCGCTGGGCGCCGACCTCATGCCGACGGGCGGCAAGTTGCAAGGCAGCCAGTCCTCAATCACCGACGGCACCAACACGCGCAAGATGTTCGCCCAGATGCACTATTATATCTCGCCGGTCTGGGCGATGCTCGACATGTTCACCGATCTGCCCTGCCTGGAAAATGACGGCTTCGACGTCGCCATGATCACCGAGCTGCTGCCGACCTGGCAGTCGGGGACATTGGGGGCAATCATCCAGCCTGAGGCTATTCTCTTCGGCAATCCGGCCGCTGGCCTCGCCTGCATGGGCGACAGCGCGGCGGCAGCGGCAGGCAAGGTCATCGATCCGCTTTTCTGGTGCATGGGATCCTGGGGCGCCACCTACCCGATTGCGGGCGACATCCACTTCGACGACAGCGTCGAAGCCTGGGCGGGCCTTGCGGCACGCGGCACCTTCATGATGGGCAGGCTAGGCGCGCTCACCATCTCGTCGGCCGATGGCTGCTCGTTCAAGCCCCAACCGATCTGGACCAAGAGCCGCTATAAGCTCCAGATCATGGAGCCGGTCAAGGGCGGCAAATGCGTCAATATCGGCCGACCGGGCGCGCTCTGGTCGTCGGCCAAGCATGCGCCGGGCAAGGACAATGCCCAGTTCATGCTATTCGAAAAAGTGATCTGCTGCGCCGGGATGTCGGTGCCATGAGCAGATTGCCTCCCCCCTGTCCCGTCCCGTCCGGCCAATCCACCCGAAGGTTGGTTCGCCAAGGCCCCTGCGGCCGATGGCCGGCGGGCGCGACAGGAGCGGCGTCGCTTCGCCTCCCTCGCGGCGCCGCTCCACCTATGGCCAGTGCGGCCGCGATAACCCCTGGATGGCACAGGCACCCCCTCTCAGCCTGTTCCCTCTTTGCGACCGCGCTGGCCACCCTTTTGTCCCCGGACATTCACGCCCAGACGATGGAGGCGCGCGCCCGTTCCGCGGCGCAGGCGTCTCGCGCAAAATCCAGCGACAGCGAGGCGATTAGCCAAAATTATCTGACGCCCGGTCTTGCCGGCCAGCCGATTACGACGATCGACAACAGCAAGAGCTTCAATCCCAACATCGCCTGCCAGAAGACGGCAAAGCTGCTGGAACTGCTCGCCCAGCCGACATCGACCGGCGATATCGGGATCCTCAGCATATCGCGCGACAAGAATCTCGACGGGTCGTTCGATGAAAGTCTGAACGTGCCAGTCCCGGTGTCCGGAGTCTGCGTCAACGGGATTATCTCCTGCCAGCCCGGTAGCTGGAACCAATGCCGGCCCTTTGCATGGACTGTAGCAAGCGGCGGGGAGCTCAAGCTCAGCGAAGTTGAACTCAGCGCACTGTCCGGCTGCTATTGCATCAACAACAGCTGCGGCACCAATCTCGCCTGGGGCAATATGGCCTCGATCCTGAAGGATCTGGGCGGCGGCGTGATTGGGGCGCTTACCACCGCCGATCCGCGCATTGGTGTTGCGCAGGCCATGATCGACGGGCCGCTCATCCGCTATACCGGTGCGCAGACAACCGCCTGTACGAGCAACCCTTCGGTTACGGCCACCGGCTATCGCTCCAACCCCACTGCGATCAGCGGCGACGCCACCGCCGCCGCCCAGACAAGCAGCGTCTTCCAGGCTCTGGCCGGCTCGGCTGCGGGCAACGGCAAGGTGGAGGAAAGCCGAAGCTGCACGATCGACCGGGAGATCACAATCAAATCCTGGGACTATGACGACATCATTGCGGTTCGCGGATCAATAGCCTCTGTGACCAGTTGCGGGACGGGCTGCCGCCGATATCAGATTCGTGGCGCAGGCACCTGCGGCAGCGTGCCGCCCATCTATAGCGCGACCTTTGATCCACTCGCGCCCTCGCGTATCCAGTCCGCCCGCATCGTCGAAATGGGCGCGGACGATTGGGTGCAGGGCCGCGTCAATGGGAAGATCGTCGGCTATGCGGGCAAGCGGCCCTGGCTCAGCGAAGCCCTGCCCTCGGGCGACTGCCGGATCAGCGATGATCCCTGGTACAACCGCAATGCCATCGACATCCTTGCGCAGCTCAAGGCCGGCGCGACCATCGTCGGTGCGCGCGTGCGCGGCGGTGGTGGCGGCAATTGGGGCTATGTCACCGTCGAGATCCAGGTCGATACCGCCTGCGAGGTCAGCGAGAGGCTGGTGGACCTGTGCGCAGGCTATGGTGCGAACCCTGCCTGCCACCTCGATGGCGAAACCGTCGATGGCGTCGTCACCTTCAGGAACGGCGTCCATACCGGGCTGAAACCGCTGCCCCAGACCCGGATCTTCGGCTCAGGCAATTGCACCTTCCAATATAGCCGCGACTTCTTCGAGCGCGACCGCCGCTACAAATGCTCGGTTGATCTGGGCAACGTCACCGCGCCTGATCTTAGCCGCGGCGCCTATATCATCGACCATTCGACAGAGACGCTGCTCGCCGATCGAACGACAGCCTCTGACGGCACGGCCACGACATCGACGCGGCCCTTCAGCCTTCCCGATCGCGGATCGGTGCCGGCCTGCGAGCTGATCTGCAAGACCCGCGCGCCCAAGGCGAACAGTGACGTCGCACCCGATGGTGTCGTGGGATCGAAGCAGAATGATCCCGCCGGATGGGACACTTTCTACCACGCCTGCACCGCCGACAATCAATGTCCTGCAGGGCTCGGCGAGGAGATCGTCTCAGCCTGTGGCTGCCTAGACGATTTCCCCGAAGCCGTCGTCATGATGCAATCCATGCGCCTTGCCGGGGCCGACATGGTCTGCACGCAGAGCGTGCCATGACCGCGGCCTTTCCCTACAAGCCTTGGCATGGCTGCGCCAGCGCCGCCGCCTTTGCGCTGGCCCTGGGGCTTGGCCTCAGCGTCGCCCTGCCCGCCCCCGCGCTTGCGCAACAGATGTGCGCGGCCGACCTCAACCAGAATGGCGATGCCGCCGATGAAGGCGAGCAGGCCAGCTGCACAGCGACCGCCAATGGCGGCTGGCTTTGCCCGATCCAGGCTGTCGATTGCGTGGCCGATGTATCGGGCCAATATAGCTGTCCGCTGGGCTCGCAACATGCCTGCCTGGCGCCGGCCAATGGCGGACCGCCAGCCTGCTCACCCAACGCGTGCGCGGATATCACGTCCAACCCGATTGTCGAAGAACCGCCCATCGACGATCCGGGGAGCGAGCCCAATGGCGGCATCGACGAAGACGGCAATTGCCTCGGCACCATCGAGATATTCTCGGGCCGCGGCATGCGCTGCCGCCCGCCTGGTCTCTCCACCACCTTTGCCAATTGCTGCAAGGACAAGGGGAAGATCGTGAAGGACGGGATGGGATCGTCCATTTCCTCGATCGGCACCAAGATCGCCGTCGCCAAGGGCGTATTCACCGGCATGAAGGCGGCCTATATGGCCTTCAAGGCGGGAGCGACCGCGAGCCAGGCGGCCAGCGCTGGGGCCAACGCGCTGATCGTCGGTATCGATCCGACATCGATCGCGATCAGTCTCGCCATCAACTTCATGATGGAGTTCCTGTTCTCCGGCTGTGACCAACAAGACATGGAGGCGGCGATGCTGCGCTCGTCGGGCATGTGTCACGAAGTTGGCCGCTATTGCTCGTCCAGCTTCCTTGGCGTCTGCCTGCAAAAGGCGGTCAGTTCCTGCTGCTTCAACACCAAGCTTGGCCGCATCATCCAGGAACAGGGCCGGCCCCAGCTCAAAAGCTTCAACGGCAACCTCTGGGGCACGGCGAAGGAGCCGATGTGCCGGGGCTTCACGCCCGAAGAGTTCCAAGCGCTGGATTTCAGCAAGATGGACCTCTCCGAATATTATGCGGACATCGAAGCCCGCGCCCAATCCGACATTCAAATCGACATGGAGGAGCGCATCGATGCGTATCTCAAGACCGTTAGCCCGTAGCGCGGCGCTGGCAGCGACGCTTGGGCTGACGACCGCTGCACTGGCCCAGGACAGTCCCCGGCAGGCGATTGACAATCACGGGCAGGATGCCATGGACCGCCTCGAAGGAGCCGTTGCCAAGGCCAGGAATGACGATGGGCGCGTTCCAGATCCACGCCTGCCGAAAGTCGACCGGCCTGCTGATCGCCATCGCGCCTTTGAGGACCTGCGCAAGCGCGTGCCCGCGCCAGACATGGAAGCGCGCGCTCGCGTCGCCAAAATCCGGGGCGATGCGAGCCTTGCCGCCGAGCGCGAGCGACAGGCCGCCGCCTTGCGCAAGGCATTCGGGTTGGAGCCGTCCGAGGAACAGGCCCTCGCCAAGGCAGCCGTGCCAAGCCAGGCCAAAGGCTGGGTGCCGGTCCTGTTTGTCTCCTCGTCCATGCCGCTTGCGACCTTGCGCGCCTATGCCGTTCAGCTGGAAAAGACGCACGGCGTCATGGCGTTTCGCGGGATGCCAGGTGGCCTCAAGAAGGTCGGCCCCATGGCACGGCTGACGGCGCAAATATTGCGGCTCGATCCGGGCTGCGAAGGTCCCGCCTGCGCCATGCGCAATGTCCAGCTCATTATCGATCCGATCGTCTTCCGCCAGCACGGCATTGCCCGTGTGCCCGCGCTGGCAATGATCCCCGGTGATCCGACGCAGGCCTATTGCGAGCGCGACGATGATAGCGTGGCCGCCGCGCATATCGTCTATGGCGACAGCGCGCTGCCCGGCTTGCTCGATGAATATGCCCGCCTTGGCGGCAAGGAGGAGGTGCGCCATGTTCAGGCTCTTCTGGCTCCTCGTTAAGGCACTGGCCGGCCTATGGCCGCGCCTGCGGTGCTTGCCGCGCAAGGCGGCGATCGCGCTGGGTGCGCCTGGCCCCAGCAGTGCGCCGCGCCCCTGGCAGCTCTGGCGAGCCATGCTGGTCGTGCTGCCGATCGCCCTGTTCGCCGCGCTGCTGGTACCGCAGGTGGCCCTCGTCATGACGCCATCGATCGAGGCATGGGCCGTTCGCAAGGCGCCGGGGCCAATCCGACGCGGCGACTATGTGATGTTCACCCTGCGCCATCCCATCGCCGGGCCAAAGCCCATAATGGTGACGAAGCACGCGCTTTGCCTGCCCGGCGATCGCCTGACCATGATCGAGGCGCCTTCTTCCCAAGCGATCGGGACCCTCGACGGCCGCTATTATTGCAATGGCGTGCTGTTGGGGCAGAGCCTGCCCTTCGCGCACAATGGCCTGAAGCTTGAACATATGCGCTGGAGTGGCGTCATCCCATCCGGCATGGCCTATGTCGGCTCACCCCATCCCCGTGGCTTCGACAGCCGCTATCTCGGGCTGCTGCCAATCGCGCGCCTGACCCGCATGGAGCGCATGCTGTGATCGCCCGGTCTCTCGCAATCGCCCTCCTTGGCACTGCGATGCCGCTTCCAGCCTCCGCTCAGGCAAGTGCTGCCGCCCCGCGTCCGCAGCAAGGCTATTGGTGGTATGAGGCGCCAAAGCCAAAGGAGGAAGAACCAACCCAAGAGGTCAAAAAGCCTCGGATTCCACCGATGGCGGAATTGGCACGCTGGACGCCGCCGCGCATCCGCAAGCTGATCGAGGAGCAGCGCGACTATGCCGCGACCGTCCTCACGGTCGATGCGGTGGCTGATTTCTGGCGGCTCCAGGATTTTGCCCGGCGCAAGGCGCGGGCCTTCGCCGGGGTCACCCAGATCGCGATGCTCCAGCATCCGGAGCTTAATTCCAAATCAGCCAATCCGATGGTGGGCGACGCGCGATCGGAAATGACGGCTGAGAAGGACGCGATCCGCAAAGCCTATCTGCGCGGCCAAGCACGGGAATTCGCGCTGGTCATGTTCTCGCGTTCGAGCTGCGGTTATTGCCGCGTGCAATGGCCGATCATACAGCGCTTTCAGGACGAGATGGGCTGGCAGGTCACATTGATGGATCTCGACCGCCGGCCTGACGTCAAGGAGCGGTTCGGGGTCGAGGTGACGCCGACCACCATGGTCATCCGCCGCGGCAGCGCGCAGCGCATGACGATCGCCACGGGGGTCGAAGCCTATCCCACCCTCGCGCAGATGGCCTATCAGGCGGTCCGACTGCTGCGCGGCGACATCAGGCCTGAGCAGTTCATGACGGGTGCGGGCGAGGAAGCCGGCTTCTTTGATGCCCTCGCCAATGGCCCAGTCTCGGCAACCGATCCGCGTGTGCTGGGCGGTGACCTTCTGGAAACGTCCAACGAGGAGAAGCCTTGATGCGTGCCCTTTTCATGGCTGGCATTCCCGGCCTCGTAATCGGAATGGGATCAGCGGCAGCGCAGCCGGTGACGCGCGAGGAAGCCATGCGCGCTGCGATCCATCCTGTCGGGGACGCGAGGGCGATGCAGACCTGGCTTTCCCGGGTGCCGGTGACCCGCGATTTTCCCGATGACTTCGTGACGACACTGCAAGGCCATGGTCCTGCCTTTGTAGTCGAGATGACAAGCGCGCCAGGCTGCGTACCGTGCGGCGATCTCTGGACAAAGCTTACCGCGCTTGGGGTCCGCTATGGCTGGCGGGTGCGGGTCATCGGCGCCCAGGAGGCGATGATCCGATCCGGCCGGCTGGGACTGCCCTGGGTCGGCCATCCCGTCGCCTGGGCACGGCCGCTTGCCGACGACATGCGCGTCGTGCCGATCGCCATCGGGACCGATCATTCCCCCAACCTCGCACGCAATCTCTACCTTGCCGCCAAGATGCTGACAGGAGTGCGTCCCGCAGTCGGCGTGCGCGCCATGGCGAAGTTCACCGGCATAGTGGGGCTGCCGGCGAACCGACCTGGGGGACGCTGAGCGATGCCCGCTTGGCCTACCCCTTCCCTCCCACTTTTCCCGCGAAAGATCGCCATGCCCGCATTGCTTCGCTGCGTCCGCCGATCGCTGCCTGCCCTGCTCCTGCTTTGCGCGCTGCCGGCAGAACCCGCCTATGCGCAAAGCTGGGCGGAGAGCTGGTTTGATAATGTAACCTATACCTCGCCGGGCAGCTTCGAGGACCAGACCCGCGGTTATATCACGGCGGGCGGCATGTCCGGGCGGGTCGACGTCCATAATGATTATCTGATGTCGATCAGCCTGCCCAAGGTCAGGGCGGGCTGCGGCGGCATCGATATGTTTCTGGGTGGCATGTCGTTCCTTGATCCTGACTATCTGGTCCAGAAACTTGAAAGCATCCTCCAGGCGGCGCCCGCCGTCGCCTTCCAATATCTGCTCGAAACCCTGGATGAGAAAATGGGCAACATTATTTCCAAGATGGAGGCGGCCACCAATTTCCTCAATTCCATCCAGGTGAATGACTGCCGCCTGGCCAACCGCATGGTCCAGATCGCGAAGGGCGACGACAATATGTCCGGGATCATCGAGGAGATGACGGGCTACCGCTCGGTCAAGCAGGGCTTTGCCAAAAGCTACCAGCAGAGCCGGGAGAAAATCGAGGCAAACAGCAACAACCCGACCGAGGATCTGAAGGATGCCCTCGCCAATTGCCCGGCGGAGGTGACGGACATTTTCAGGACGGGCTCGCTCCTCTCCCACGCCGCCGCCCGCGTTGGCGCGGGTGACTGGGCGAGCGTGATGCGGGCGAGGGTCGGCGACGTCTACATGCGCTGGGACGCGAACGACAAGGTGCCCCTGTTCACCGCGATCCCGCAATGCCCCGCGCAAGATACCGAGAGCGCGCAGGATTTCCTGACCGGGCGCGTCCAGCGCCGGTCGCTCAACTTACCGCCGAGCGCGGCTGATTGCGGGCAGGATGGCAGCGGCCGGGGCGCGCTGGTGCTGGCGCGCGAGCGGATGCAGTCGATCGCGACCAAGATCCGCACCCGCGCTGCACTGTCAGCCGAGGAGCGACAGTTCGTGGCGAATGTCCGCACCCTGCCCATCTATCGCATGCTCGAATGGGGCGTCCGGCAGGGCGTGGTGGATTCTGTCATCGGCGACACCGACGAGCTGGTGGCGCTGACCCTCGCCTATCAGATGCTGAACGATTTGACGCGCACGATCGATTTCACCGTGAGCAATGCCGAGCGTGGCGCGACCGCCGCAGGCGCTGCCGATAGTGCGTCAGCCAACATCTGCCAGACCCGCATTCTTTCGAAGGGCATCGAGCAGCTGCGCGACCTGCGCGAGGAGGTGCTGCGTCAACGTGCGCAAATGCGGCAAAGCTATATGGCCGCGCTTTCGGCCACCAACCTCTCCGCCAGCTATGCAGGGCTGCTGCGCGAACGTGACCGCGACGCGCGCGACGCCGCGGGCACTGCCGCCCGTAATCAGTAGGAGGCTGCCCGCCATGCGCCGCGCCCTTCGGTTCCTGACCGCCCTCACCACCCTTCCCTTGCTCGCCCTCGCGTCGCCCGCCCGCGCGATCGATGCGAGCTTCCACACCTATGACGGCTTTGCCGAAACCGTAGATGCCTTTCGCCAGGTGGCGATGATCTTTGGCGATCCGCGCTATGAGACGCTGGTGCTGATCATCGCGACCGCCGGCATCGCGCTCGGTGCCGTCGTCGCCAGCGTCCGTGGGTCGGGCATGGGCATTGTCGCCTTCGGGTTCCAGATCCTGTTCGGGATCGGCCTGTTCACAGGACTCATCGCCACGACCGGCACGGTCCATGTCTATGATCGGGTCCGTAATGCCTATCAGCCCGTGGGCGATGTCCCCAACCTCATCGTCCTGGTGGCGGGCGCCACCAACATGATGGAGCGCGCCCTCGTCGAGACGATCGACGACAACACCATCGATCCCGACGCCAAGATCGAATTCGGCGCTGGCGGGCACAGTTTCGACCTGTTCCTGAACGCCGTCAGCCCCCGCGGCCCCATGACCGACAGCTTCCTCGACGCCACCATCAATGATTATGTCCGCCAATGCTATCCGGTCGCACGGGTATCGCCGGCCTATGGCGTCGATGACGACCAGCTGTTCCGCACCGCCACCGACCTGCCCGCCGCCTTTGCCGCCATGGCCGGGCCGTCGACCTTTTCCACGGTTTACACCGCGTCGGACAAGGGCGGAACGACGGTGAGCTGCACGGACGCCTGGACGCATATTGCCGACCGGCTCTCCGATCCCAATCTGTTCGAGGACTATACGCGCCAGGTGTGCGCGCGTACCGGGTTCGACGTCTCCAACGCCGCGCAAATGACGCGCTGCCGTCAGCAGCTTGGCGAGATGGGCCAGATGATGCTCGGCCATCCGCTGAGCGCCCAGGCGTTCCTGAGCCATATCCTGCTCGGCAATAGCGTGGGCGATGTCCTGTTCGAAGATTCTCCGGCGACCGCCGCGCGGGTGATGGCGAACCGGGCCGTGATTTCCAATGGCCTCTCCGCCATGTCGGTTGCCAATGAGTGGATGCCGACTATCCGGGCGACGGTGTTCGGGATCATGTTGTTCATGGTGCCGATCGCGCTTCTGTTCATTCTCACCCCCATCAACCTGCGGGTCGCGAGTTTCGCGCTTGGCATGTTCGTGTTCGTGGCGCTGTGGGGGGTGATCGATGCGGGCATCTACCAGCTCACGTTGGGCCGGGCGATGGCAACGCTCGCGGAATTGCGATCCAATGCGGTCGCCGCCAATGCCTGGTTGCTCGCGCCGTCGGCGGCGATGAAAGCCTTGGCCATTTTCGGGAGCTATCGCACGGCTGCGGCAGGCCTTGCCGGCGCGTTCGTGTTCACGGTCTTCCGGTTCAGCGGCAATGTGTTTACCGCCCTCACCTCCGGCTCGCTCGGCATCGCCGGGCAAGCCACGGCTGCGGCGGCCCCCATGGCGACCAACGAGGGGCAGGCGTCCGCGCTCGAAGCCCAGGCGTCCGCCATGGGCACGCGATCGCGCGCTGCCGCCTCCTCCAGCTTTGGCGATTTCGGGGAACGGTCGACTTTCGGTTCGAACCGGACCTTTGGCGAAGCTGGCCATATCCTTGGCGAACGGCCGGGCGCGACTGGAGGCACGGCGTTCGCTCTGGGTGGCATCGAAGGCGCCCGCCAGCTCGGCGCCCTCTCCCCTGCCCTCAACGGTCGTGACCTTGCCGACCCGCAGGTGGCGCGAGCGGTGCAGTCCAATGCCGCCACCACAGCTATCCATCAATTTGCCGAGAAGGACGCGCTGCGCGACCTTGGCACGACCTATTTCGGCAATGGCCAAGCCGGTGAGAAGGCATTTGCCGCCTTCTCGCAGAACCTTGTCCAGTGGCGGGCCTTCGGCGACAGCCGGGCCTACGGCATGCTGATGGATGGAGCGAAGCGGCATTTCGAGCGGGCCGGATATTCCGACCAAGATGCGCGCTTGAAGGCATCGGGCGTGATCGGAGAGGCGCAGGCCGATCCGACTTTCGGCAAGCTCATCGCCAATGCCTTCGACCAGCAGCAGATGCTCGCCAACGATATCACCGCCGCGCAGGTGCAGGTCGGCGCAATGAAAGGCCGCCGCGACTATGCAGGCGACAATGTCGCCGGGATCGAACGGGGCAATGTCGCGACAGAACAGGCGTGGCGGACTGGCGGCAATCAGGGCCATCGGGAAGCAGCCTCCATGCTTGGCCTCTCGCTCGACACCACCTCCAAGCGTATCGGCTTCATCAACGCCCTTTCCGGCGAAGCGCACAGCACTGCCATCTCCCAACTCTCCCGTGCAACAGGGCGCAATGAGGCGCAGGTGGTTGCAGCGCTGGAGCGGTACAATGCATCGGTCCAAGTCGGGACGGCCGACGGGGCAACCGCCGAAGCGGGTCGCGAGGGCACCAGCGTCTATGGTCGAACCCGTGAGGCTGCCGGCTATGATTTCGCGGAACGGACCGGCAAGCTCGACGCGCAGCGCGAGGTCGGGCCTGATGGGACGCGCTCAGCGGCCCACATTGGCGAGCAGCGGCGCCAGAGCGACAATTTCGGCTTCGCGGAGGGCGCTGCCGCTGCTGGAACTTCGACGCGCAAAGCCGCCCGCCTCGACAGCTTCATCCGGGCGCTGAGCCGCACTGCGGGCAATCAGGTCGACATGGCCGAAGGCGGCGCTGAGGGCGTGGCCGATCGTGCCGGCAATGAGCGGCTGACATCGATCGTTGATCGGGAACGCTTGACCCGCATGCAGGGTCTGCTGGCCGAGAGCGGCATCAAGATGAGCAAGCGCCAGTTGGCGATGGACCAGAATGGCGACCTCAACCTCAACCTCACGCCCCAGACGGCAGCGGCGATGTGGCGGGCTGGGCTCATCAATGAAAGCCAGCTCGGCGCGGTCGCCAATGGCGGCCGGGCGCGGTTCAACTTCGCGCATAATGATCTCCTCGTCTCCAGCGGAACGAATTTCAGCCAGTCGGCACGCAGCGACACCAGCACTCGGTTCGAGGCAGGAAAGCAGGCAGGGCCGGACACGATCGAGCATTTCATGGGCGGCGGCGCCGAGGGCCAGACGATGATGGCCAATTGGCTACGCGGCGGGTTCGAGATGGATCGGAAGGGCGAGTGGCGACTGAAGCCGCAGGTTGCAGATACTCTCCAGCGAGACGTGCAAGCGGTGATGACTCAGACGGGCTGGCAGCGTTCGCTCACGCGAAGTTCTAACCATCAAATCACTCAAGGAATTAACGTGGATGGACTTCTGGGTAGTGGAACTGAGGCTTCAAGTGGCACAAGCAGCGGGGCCCAAGGAGGCCGGCGAGCAAGCACCACGTCCGGTACTGCCAACGTGCGAATTGGAGCAGGAACCAGCGATCAGGGGATCAGCAGCACGCACGCACATGGTACTATCGACATCGTAAACCACGATACCCGGACGGCCATTGCTAACGCCGAACGCGCAGCCTCACGATCAAAGACGCCCGAACAGGCTTTCGCCCATGAACTTCGCAGCCAGATATTAGGAGAAGGCGGTCTTCGAAACAAATATCTCGGGGAAGCGGATGCCGGCCGCGGAGTCGGCGACCTTTTTGCTCCGATCACGTCTAGCGAACAGAGAACCATTTTGGAGAGTGGCCGCTTTTCCGGAGATCGAGAACACGGCGCATGGGATGGCGATTCAGAATACAAAAAACGCTAACGCCAATTGATCGGATTCATTGGATTCAAAGGGTTTGCAGGGTTCGCGGGGTTTGCAGGGTTTAGGAGCGATCGAATGTCGGCGGGATCGTACAGATAGGTCAGCGGATCGCCCCGAAAAAGACGGAAATCCTCCTTATCATCGCAAATATCCTGCTCCGTAGCGCAGCGGCCATGTTCTGCCTTGCTTGGGTCATCGCCAAAGCTCTCCCCTTTCCACCACCTCCAAACATATCGCCCGACCAGATACCAGATGAGCGCGAAGGGATGGAGAAACAGGGACAGGGCAAAGACGAAGCCATCGTCCGTGGTCTTCGCTGCCCCAGGAACGAATGCTACCGCAGCCCAAAAGACCGCCGCGCTGGCCCACCAAGCCTTCGCATACCAAGGACGCCACAGCAGATTCGACAGCTTCAGGTTCGAAGCAGGTGCCCCAGCACCGTCGTAAGCTGCCGTATCCATGGAATATTCCTTCCTCGGAGACTATATCTTGAAAAGCCCCTCAAGTCACGCTCATTTCCCACCGCTCCTTGTCCCATCCGTCAAAATGATATATATCGGGACAGAAAGGACGAATATGGTAAGCTCTGTCCCCATGGCTGGTTCCGCCAAAGGCGCTGGTCGCGGAAAGGCAATTTCCGCAAGCGATACCCTGCGCCGCAAAGCTCTCGAAAAGTTGACCCTTGCGATCGCCAAGGCGGTTGAAGCGGCTAGCGACGATACGCTGGCGGATATCGTCGGCTCAAGCGACTTGCGCCATGCGCTGACCGTAGCGCCCCGCGACATCGCCCCTGAGGCGCCGGCCGACATTGCGGCCATCAAGGCGGCGCGTGAGAAAACCGCGAAGTTCCGCGAGGAAATGGCGACGCGTGCCGGCGGCATGTATGATCGCACCCAGGTCGCCGCCATGCTCGGCGTGTCGACGGCTGCGATCGAGAAACAGCGCCAGCGACGGCAGATTTTGGGCGTGCCTTATGGCCCAGAGATCCGCTATCCGGCGGCCCAGTTCGTCAATGGCGAGACTGTGGGCCATCTGAAGCGCATTCTCGAAGCGTTCGATGATAACAACCCATGGCAGCAACTCATGCTCCTCACCACCCCGCTGGAGGGATTTGAAGCCGATCCTAGGACGCTCCTCGAATTGTTGGCGCGCAGGCCCAACGAAGACACCCTCCGCCAGCTTATGGCGCTCGTTTCAGGCTGGGCGAACTGAGCAACCATGGCCGAACCTGCTTTGCGCCGACTTGCCACCGGAACTCTGTTGCACCGCATTCATCGCGCCCATCATTCCGCCATATATTTCGGCCCGATGGGCTCCGACCCGCAAAGCCGGTTCGATGCTGCTGATGGCAGCTTCAAGGTCCTTTACGCCGCGCGATCTCTGGAGACCGCGTTTGCCGAAACGCTGGTGCGGTCACCCCACATTCCTTATGTTCTTTCATCAGTTGTAACGGCACGGGTTCGCAGCGAATTGCTGGTGACTAGCCCCCTCCGCCTTTACCCCCTTGTCGATGGCAGCGTCTCCAAGCTCGGCCTTTCGTTCACCGACCTTCATGGCGATGCTTATGCGAAGACCTGGGCTGTCAGCGCCCGCATCCATGCCAACACCAACGCGGACGGCATCCTTTACACATCACGCTTCGATAATCAGCGCTGCGTTGCCATCTTCGATCGCGCCGCTTCCTCGATAGCGGAAAGCCCCAACGTCAGCCTTCCCTTCTCGCCATCAAATGCCGCCAAATTGTCTGAAAAATTTGGCAAAATCTATGTTGAGCCATAAACCGTTATAGGTCATGGTTGCCCGACTGAAGCGATAAAGACATATGAAAACGGACCTCGATCATCTTCCCGCAAATAAGCGCCGCGAACTTGATCGCGTTGTTCAGATCCTTTTTGAGGAATTCGAAGATGCCCATGGGGAACCGACGGGTCCTCGCAAGCTTGGCCGTATACTGAAGGTCATTCTCTATGGCTCATATGCGACTGGACGCTGGGTACATGAGCCTCATACCGAGAGAGGCTATCGATCGGATTTTGATCTCCTCATCATCGTCAACCAGAAGGAACTGACTGACTGGATCGCCTATTGGGACAAAGCCTCTGAGCGCATCGATCGGGAAACCATGATCCTCAATCGTCTGCGTACGCCGGTGAATTTCATCGTACACACCCTGCAGGAGGTGAACGATGGCCTCGCCCATGGCCGATATTTCTTCATGGATATCGCTCGCGACGGCATTGCGCTTTACCAGTCTGACAACAGTGAATTGCACAAACCCAAGCCGAAGACACCGCAACAGGCCTATGACATGGCTCAAGGTTATTTCGACCAGTGGTTCAATCTTGCCGTGGCATCCCGGATGGGATTTCAATTTTTCCGCGACAACCAGCAGTTTCCTGACGCAGCCTACAATCTTCAACAGGCATGCGAACGGCTGTACTACTGCATCCTTCTCGTTTTCACTTTTTACACGCCGTACAGCCACAATCTAAAATACCTCCGCTCTCTCGCAGAACGGCTTTCACCGCGCTTGGTCAACGTTTGGCCGCGTGAAACTCGTAAGGTCGAAGCGCGCTTTCTAAAACTCAAGGATGCCTATGTGAAGGCTCGACATTCCGACCAGTTCAAGATGACCGAGGAGGAATTCTCATATCTCTCTGAACGTGTCGAACATCTCGGAACCGTCGTGAACCAACTCTGCCAGGAGAAGTTGGCCGAATTGCGCACCCGTCTGGACCTGACGAACCTGTAAGCAGGCTATGATCTCCATTTCCAGAAAACTGGCTATTCTAGTTCCGCTCGCGGAATAGCTCGGGTCCCGCCTCACGCGACTGCTAATGTCGATCGACTGCCCCGAGTTCAGCGGCTCAAACTGGCCGATAGGCGACTGTCAGGTGTCGCCTCGCGGTCAGCCTAAAGCGGACGAAACTTCGTCAATCCGGCCGACGAATTCGATTTCCATGCCCTCCCTCGATTTCGCATCGTCAGCCTCTAGCCGAACGACGAATTCGTACCAGTGCGCTGACCAATGCCTCGGATTGTACCTTGGCTACCGTGACGATCGGCAGATGCCACCCTGGTTTCTGCGGTTTGATTATGCGACACCGCTTCCCAGCGGTACTCACGGCACCACGTCTGGATAATAAGGTGACTTGCCCGCAAGGCGAGCCGCTTCGTTCGCATCTAGTTTAGCGGATCGGGCTGCGTTAGCGGCTTTGAGAAGATCGACGGGCTTAGCGCTACTATCTTTCGCCAGATCGTCATACTGGGCTTGGGCCAATTCGGCTGCTTGGTAGGCTTTATCAGCCGCGATGGCAGCGGTGGAAGAAGCAGTGACCTCTCCCTTCGCAGCCGTCACAGCAGCCTTGTCCGCCGCTTCTTTGGCCGTAATCGCCGTGTTTACAGCGGCGGCCTGAGTGCCCGCTTCGGTCAGTGCTTCAGCGCCTTTCGACTCCGATTTGAGAGCCACTGAGGACAGGGTGTTGTCGTCGTTCATTTTGAAATCGAGCGTGCTGTTCGCGAGCGGAAGAGATTCAAAGCCAAGCAGGAACAGGCGCTTTGGATCAGCGATGGTGACTGGCTGGCTGTAGACGAGGCGGTAGCCTCCCTTGTCCGCCAGTTCGTAGATTTTCATCGTGGTCCGCTTGGGAATGCGAAAGGGAATCCCATTCACCTCCGAGCCTGCCGGGAGCGAATTGCTGATCTCCGACACCTTGAGGCTCGTCGAGCAAGCAGACAGGAAAATCGCGGTCCCAATGACCGCAGTGATCCGGGCATTCATTGGGAGTCCTCCAACACAATCACATACTTTGGCGCATCAATCGCCTTCCCGGCGATGGTCACTTTCCCGTCCCAGTCCTTCTTCTGGCTGGCATCGACGTCGTCCTTGGTCAGCTCGACGAGAGGCTCATCCTTGAGGGCTTTGACCGGAGGGGCAGGAGCAGGTTTCGAGGCCGCGATAATCTTTGTTCTAGCCGCGTCGATCTTCTCGTTCACAAGATCGAGTTCGGCCCTGGCTGCAGCGAACTCTGCGGTTGCCGGAGCGGTGCCGCCGCCATCGACATGCTTCGTCTGGACCGTCTCCAGGAAGGCGCTCAAGGCTTTTGATCGCTGGTAAAGAGCAAGCGCATTGATGGTCTCGGCGCGAGCGATGTTCAGGCTTTCGATTGTCTGTTCGACCGATTTTTGCATCGACGACGCGGCCCCAGGCTGACGAAGAAGTGCTAACTGCGCCCACGAAATCTCGTCTTCGATGTAGAGAAGATGGCGTGCTCGCCACGTTGGCGCATTCAATTCGACGACCGTCTTCAAGATATCAAGGACTGGATCCGTCTTCTGAGCAATCATCAGCTCATTAGCTACATTGAGAAAATGGTCGCGTTTATTGTAAAGATTGGGATCTGAATCTTTAATAGCGGTATTTGCGGCATATATTTTTTGGAACGATTCGAGGTCATTCTTCGTAACCAAGTCCTCGATCTTCTGACGGAAAGCGTCATCGTTCTTATAGGCGCCACTTGCTGAAGCAAAATTTGCTTTGGCCCCGTCGATCCTAGAAGCGGTCAAAGCCTTGACTCGAATGGACTTGAGACAAGTCAACTCGTCTTGATCGGCATAATGGAGCCGAGAGGCAATCGTCGGGTCCTTTTCGTAAAGCTCAATCCTGCGGATCAATTCTTCGCCGACATTTTCCTTGATGATCTGGAGCGTGTCGGGATCGACGTGGCGGGTCTTCGAGGGGCTGTTGCATTGCTCATTTGCAATTTTGGCGGTCAGCGGCCCCTTCACGTTGCTGTCCTTGTCAAAGACGCCAAGAGACACGAGCGTTGACGCGAACGAACCGACGGCTTTGAGCATGGGGGTAAACTGCTCGCTGATCGTGGTCTTGACGCCGGTTATCTGGCCGCCTGCGCCGAGTGTCAGTGTGAAGTCCGGGTCAGAAAGAAAACCAGGCCTAGGCCGTAGACTATATTGATGCGTCGAGTCCGGGACCGTCGTCTTCGTGACTGTGTAAGTTGGCTCCGCATCATCTCCGGTGCCGGCCACCCGGCTCAAACTATATTCGGGCTTGCTCAGGACGTAAGGAATGCCGGTGGTCGGCACAGGGTTATTGGCGGCGTCCAAACCCAGTTTCTGACCACCATAGCTTGAGCAGCCAGCGAGGAGTAAAAGCCCGCACGCGCCTGTGAGTAGGCGTTCCTCCCGAGATTTCACCATCATCTCACCTCTTCACGAATGAGCGTGGCGACGCGTTCGTCGCCCGCATTGTTCAAAAATCGATCGCAAAGTTCGCGGCGTGCTGAAGCTGTCAGTTCGCCTGCTCTTGCCAACCGCTTCGCCCGTGAGATCGCTGCCGCATGGCGCACCTCATTTGGCGAGCTCGATGCCATCGCCAAGCGCTCGAGCTTTGCGACTTCCTTGCCGTCGCGTTCGCCGCTCAATTTCGCCATGGCGAGATAACCTCGGGTCAACGGATCGATGCCAGTCTGGCCAAGGAGATCAGTCACGCGCTTTTGCCGGGCGGAACCGAGCCGATGGAACGATGCGGAGTGGACGAGTTGCCTCGTAATCAGTGGCCGTGTTGAACCGGGCGAGATCACGTCGAACTTTACGGGAAGTGACCCCACACCCAATGCGGGGGCAATCACTACAACCTCATATTGGCCGACTTGATTGAGGGCAAAACCGCCGGGCCCGCGGACCGTCGAAAAAGGCGCGCGCACTATTTCACCCGGTGCGAGGACCTGCACACCGGTCGAGCAGCATAAGCCCCTTGGTCGATGGCGGTAGACGGTCCCATCGGGCCTGCGAACCTGCACCATCAAAGTGTCGAATGTCGGGCCAAAGTTGAACGGCGCCATAATCAACCGGCCGGTCCGATTCTCGAAAACGACGGTGAAAGCTAGGACTCCCCCTAGGCGGAAGTTGTCCGCCTCGGGTTCTACCCAGAGCGATGTGTCTGTGTGCCAGACGTCCTCGTTTCCATTATAAGGTCGCTCGAACTTCGTCCCCCAAGGCAAGAGTCGATCGTCCGAGAGGCTATGAAGCCACGACCTAGCCGTGAAGCAGAAGGGATGGCACGCAGGAGCCTGCTGAGGATTTGTCCAGAAGGTTTCCTTGCCACTCGCTTGCTGGGCCTTTGCATCGATATCGGCGGCCGTCCAAGCACTCGCAGCGGTTTGCGTACGATCGTCCGCCTGGTTCATCGCCGACTTATATTTGCTGTCCACATCGATGTGCGAGAGATTGAGGATATGGCCGATCTCATGGACCGTTGTCTGCAATAGCCCAACCGCGCCATGATCCTTCACATAGTTGGATCCGGCGTAAACGACAGAAACGCCTCTATTGTCGAGATCGACAAGTTCGCCGGCGATCGCCAGATTCCAGCTCGGATGCATGCCCCCGATGACAAGATGGCCATTAGTTGCATCTTCGTTTTTGAATGGCCCGATCAGCTTCAAATAACTGAAGTTGGGTTCTTCGGCGGGGTCGCTTGGGAGCGTTGAGCCCGGGAGGAAGTTGATTTGAAATCCGGTGGCACCGAAAGTCTCGTTGAGATCGTGCACGTTGAGCTGGGGCGCGTTGACGCCAGTCACCTCGTGAAGGCGAATGTTGATCACCTTCATTTCTGTGCGCTCTGGCGATGAGATGACCGCGTCGTCATTGAACCGCCCCGGCACTGCCAGAGACCATTTGGTTTGAGCTCCGTCTCTGTATCGGACATTTGTGATGCCGTTGGCATTCTCTCGCTCCCCCTATATCATTTCCGGCAGCTACCAGATCGACCGATGCCGATAGGCCATCGCGCGCCCATCCCGGTATCCGCTATTTCCTCTTGCTCAAAATCCCATGCTTCCAAAGCGACGCCGTCGATTAACCGGCCAATCTGGTCGGCAGCATCCTTCGCGTCACGAACGATCTATTTTCACCTCTCACCCAAAGGCCACGTCGGATGACGTGAAGTTTGACATCGCAACATTCCTGAGCGCGATCTTGTCAGTCGGATCGAGCGCGATCGCCAGATCGCTGCCAACCTGCTTCGTCGCTCCGAGCAGATGCGCCCAATCGGAAAACACGTTACGATCGAACTGAAGCACGTCATGCTTGGAGCCTGCGGCGGCAAAGCTGCTGAACGTATCCAGCCCGAAACCTGCATGATGGGCAAAGGTGTCGATCCACGCCCCGCCGGTCAGCGCATCATTACCCGCGTCGCCGTTGATCAGATCGCCCGCCGATCCGGCAGTAATCGCGTCCTTGCCTGCCAAGCCGTCGATCTGAGCCGACTTGCTGCTCTCCGTCAGGCTATCGTCACCGGAGGCGCCCGCTATCTGATGCAGCGTTTCGGCAGGATTGGTGGTCGGGACGGTGAGGCCACCAAGCGAGAAGTCGCTCGCTTCCGTGCGAGAGTAAGCAAGCATCGCATCCAGCAAACCGGATGTCGAACCATCGGTTCGGGTAAACTCTCCCGCTCCGATCGCTACAACGTCACCTACACCGTTTGTTCGGTTCACGTAGACGCTTGAGAGTGAAATCGATGCGACGGCGGCCTGCTCCAGAGAGACGATCTCCGACGCAGAGGCGACACCGTCTCCATCATCGACCCAGATCCTGAAGTCGGCGAAACGATTGTCCAGAGCCGAAATGAGGCCGTCGCCGTTGCTGTCGAATGCCCGTAGCCCCTCAAGGTCTGAACGTGCACCAGCCAGATCGTTGATGAAGCTGAACTCCCCTGCCCCCGAAACGGTGCCATTGCCGTCCCGATCAAGAAAGAGCATTCCATCACCGGCAGCAAACCAGCTCGTCTTTTCCCGCGAGCCGTTCCCATCGAAATCGAACCGTGCTCGACTTTCGGCGATAGAAACGGTGTTCACTCCATCCCCGTCGAGATCAAGGATAACGGGGGCAGAGAGGCCAATCTGAACGCCATTCTTGAATTCAGCGATCTCAACTCCGGTCAGCGTGTCGGTTCCATCATTCCCATCCTGCGTTGTGGCATTGTCCACAATCTGGATGCTCCCGTTTACGGTCGATATGGAATAGGTCGGCGACAGGCCTGAGAAGACGGCCACGTCCGTCCCCGATCCACCGTCAATCGTGTCATTGCCGGCCCCACCCGTAATGCGGTCTGCTCCCGCTCCGCCGGACAACAGGTTAGCCGAGCTACTTCCCGTCAATGTGTCATTGCCAGAGCCACCCACGAGATTCTCGACATTCGTGATCGTATCGGTCTTGCCTGTCGCAACGGTCTGCACCGTGGTGACGGCGAGGCTGACAGTCAGATTTGCGGTCATTGCCGAATAATCGACCGTGTCAGTCCCGGCACCGCCGTCCATGACGTCGTTCCCGGTGCCACCCATCAACGTATCATTGCCGCCAGCGCCGCTCAACGTATCGTTACCGGCACCGCCGACCAGAATATTGGCGCTGGCATTACCGGTCAGCGTGTCATTGCCGGACCCGCCCCGAATATTCTCGACGTTTGAGATCGTATCCAGTTCAAGCCCGGTGACAGCCTGAGCGATCGTCAGTCCAAGATTGACCGTCATATTCGCTGTACGATCCGAATAATCGACCCAATCGACACCATTGCCACCATTCAACACATCGTTGCCGGCGCCGCCGTTCAGAACATCGTCGCCTTCGTCGCCGGTAAGCGTATCATTTCCATCGCCTCCCGACAGCCAGTCATTCCCATTCCCGCCGGCAATGGTGTTCGCCGCTGCATTACCAGTGATGATATCGTCACCCGCGCCGCCATCGATTGAGGTAATCGCAGTCAACGTCACGTTGGTGAAATCGAGAATATCGGCATTGCCGCTACCCGCGATCTTGACGCCGGTAAAGCTTCCGCCCGAAATCGTCTCAACGTTCGAAAGCGCGGCGAGACGAATGGTCGTGCTGTTCGCAAGGGCAACAATACTGTCATTGCCCGCGCCGCCATCGACAATATCGTTCCCGGCTGCAGTTCCCGTATATTGGAACGTATCGTTGCCGTCGCCGCCCGAGAGCGTGTCATCACCGGCGGAACCCAGGATCACGTCATTTCCTGCGGATCCCAGGATGATGTCGTTCCCTGTTCCACCGTCGACCTTCGTGATCGCCGTCAAGGTCGCGCCGGTGAAGTCAAGAACGTCATCGCCGCTCGATCCCCGGATGTACACGCCCGTGTAGGACCCGCCAGTGATCGTTTCGACCCCACCGAGTGCAGTCAGACCGATGGCCGTGTTGTTTGCCTGCGCTGCGATTGTGTCGGTTCCCGCACCGCCCTGGATGGCGTCGTATCCTTCGCTGGCTCCGCTGATCTTAAATAGATCATTACCATCGCCCCCATTGAGGATATCGTCCCCGGTTCCCCCGAGGATAACATCATCACCAGAGCCGCCGCTCAGCGTATCATTTCCGATACCACCCTGGATCGTGTCAGCGGACGCCGATCCGATGATCACATCGTCCCCATCCTTGCCATCGATCAGCGTAATGCCGCTCAGCGCCACGCCAGAGAAATCGAGCAGGTTGTTCATGCTCGTGCCGGTGATCGAGACGTTCGCGAAGCCATTCGCCGCGATTGTTGCGAGTCCGATCGTCGTGCCAAGCTTCAAGGCCTGTCCCGCAAAGCCGGCCTTGAGGTTTGCTGCCTGGTTCACGAACAGGAAATCGGTTGCGTCAAGATCGGCGAGATCGATATCGTCAATGGTGATGTCGGGGAGGCCCGCCAATGCAATGAGCACATCGTCGCCATTCTGGCTCATCAACGGCTGAAGATCGGCAAAACTCGTCAGACCCGCCGTACCGTTCAGGAAAACGATCTTATCGACGCCATCATGATAGTCACCCAGATGGGCCCAGTTTGTCTCCCAAGGCGCAAATTCGAGCATTGAGCCGTCGAACACATAATAGTCGTAGCCCGGACCGCCTTCGGCATATCCATCCATCCCGGAGAGCTCGATAACGTCATTGCCCCGGCCACCGAAGACCGTCACCCCACCATTGTCAGCCGTGATCCAGTCATCGCCGTCGCGCCCGTCCACAGAGGTATTGGCCGCACCATTGCCGATGATCCGCTCGCTCTCGTTCCCGATCTGATTGCTGGAGAACGTCAGGGTTTCCGTTGTGTTCGGCCATGGAACGATACCGGCAGCCGGTGCCGCTCCAAAACCACCATCGGTCAGCCAGCTTCCAAACCAGAAATCGTTGGCACTTAGCGAAGCAAGCGTCACACCCTGAATTGTGATCTGTGGCAGGCCCCTCAGGTTGATAAGCACATCCGAGCCACTTTGCGTCATCACGGCCTGGAGATCGTTGAAGGAATAAATTCCGCCAGTCCCATTAACGATGCCGATCTTGTCGATCCCGGCCTGGAAATCCTCGACGGTCGCCCATTGCGTGCCGTAGCTGGTAGACCGCATCAACGAGAAGCCATCGAAGATGAAATAGTCCGCGCCGGTTCCACCCTGGGCCCAGTTATCATCCCCAAGCAGCTCGAGCACATCGTTGCCCGCTCCGCCGATGAGGCGGACGCCCCAACTGTCGCTCGTCAGCCAGTCATCACCGCCGAGGCCGTCGATTGAAGTGTTTGCAGCTCCTCGGCCGATAACGCGATCATTGCCCGCGCCGATTTGCTGATACTGCGCGGCCGTTAGCGGCGCGCCCGTTTGGATCGTCAAGGACAGGCGGAAAATATCGCTGACCGACGCTGAACCGTCGCTGGCGACGACGCGGATATCGAGGTCACCAAGCGCGGTTGCAGGAACGGTTCCGGTGAAGTGACCATTCGCAAAGCTGATCCAGGACGGGAGCGAAGTGCCGTCGATGAGGGTAGCGCTGTATGTCAGCGTATCCCCGTCCAAGTCGGTAAAACTGCCATTGGGTATCGCAACGTCGATCGCTGCATTGCGGTAGGCGGAAACATCCGCCAGCGGGACAGAAAGCGTCGGTGCATGGCCGCCGCCGGGGGCTACGGCCAGCAAGAAAGTATCGGAGATGTTTGCCTGCCCATCGCTTGCCGTGATGCGGATGTCGTAATTGCCTGCACTCGCTGCTGGCGCGCTGCCGCTCAGCACTCCATTGGCGATGCTCAGCCAGGACGGCAAAGCACTGCCATCACTCAAGGATGCGGACAGCGAGAGGGTATCACCATCCACGTCGGTGAATGCACCGGCCGGGATCGCGATCGAGATTGGCACGCCGACCGTCGCAGTTGCATCGCTGAGCGCCTGCGCGAGTTCTGGGGCGTCGTTCACAGGCGTCACGGATAAGACGAAATCGGTGGTAGCGAAGGCCTGACCGTCATCCGCCCTTACGCGAATGGTATAGGACCCATTGAAGTTGGACGGCGGCGAACCGGTGAAACGGCTGCCATTGAAGACGAGCCAGGACGGAAGATCCGATCCGTCCGCCAGCTTCGCAGTCAGCGTCAGATTATCGCCATCCACGTCCTTGAAGACATTTACCGGAAGACTGAAGTCAACCGCCGTATCTTCAGCGATCGAGATGTTGCTAATACCGACATCCACCGACGGCGCGTCATTGACATTGGTTACGGTCAGGGTGAACGTCGTCGAAGCGCTTGCGCCTGCTCCATCGGTCGCAATGACCTTGATGGCCGCTGTGCCAACATCTCCATTCAGCGGGGTCCCGGACAATGTCCGGCTCACGGCATCAAAATGCAGCCAGGATGGAAGCGGAGCACCATTTGCAAGCGTGACCGTCAAGGCCGGCACGTCTCCAGCGTCGACGTCGGTGAACAAGCTACTCGCAAGCACAAGACTAAAGGGAGCGTCTTCCGCCGTTGTCCGATTGGCAACGGAACCGGTCAGTACCGGCGCATCGTTCACGGCGTCGATGGTCAGACGAAAATCATCACTGACGCTAAGCGCCCCATCGCTGGCGGTCACACGGATGTCGAACACACCGTTGAAATTCTCAGGCGGTGTGCCTGTGAAATGACTGCCGTCAAAGTGCAACCAGTCCGGCAAGGCCGAGCCATCGAGAAGGCTGGCGCTGAGGACAAGTGAATCGCCATCGACATCGGCAAAAGCGTCGATCGGTACCGCGATATCGAACGCGCTGTCTTCGGCCTTGTGCCAGTCGGCCAGCGGATGGACGAGAGTCGGCCCATCATTGACCGGCGTGACATGCAGCAACATCTCGTCGCTCACGTTCAACATGCCGTCACTGGCCGTCACGCGAAGGGCGATGTCGCCGTTGAAGTCCGCAGGGGCATTGCCCGACAATGTCATGCCATCGAAGCTGATCCATGCAGGCAACGGATCGCCATTGGCCAACGTCACCTCATAGGTCAGCGTGTCGCCATCGATGTCTTGGAAGGCAGTGGTCTCGATCGCGTAGACGAAACCATTATCCTCGGTGAATGCGACATCGCCTACGCCATCGGCTATCTCAGGCGCATCATTCACCGGTGCGATCGAAACCAGAAGCCCGCGCACCGTCTCGGCCGTGCCGTCCGAGGCAAAGATTTCAAGCTCGATCGCCCCATTGAAGTTTGCCGGAGGATTGCCACTCAGCGTGCGGGTCTGGCGGTCGTAGACAAGCCAGGCCGGCAGGGCCGTTCCCCCGGTGCCGCGCATTTCGACCAGCAGCGCATCGCCATCGACGTCGCTCACAAAACCGGCGGGCAATGTCGCGCTGAATGGATGGTCTTCCAGTCCCTTCAGCACAGGAACAGCCGCGATCACCGGCGCGTCGTTCACTGGCGCGACATCCACCGTCACATGCGCTGTGGCGCTGCGTCCGGTGCTGTCGGTGATCTCGTACTCGAAACCGGCCACGCCATTGAAATCGGCGACCGGATCGACCCGAAGCTGGCCGAAGCCGAGATCTGTCACCGTCAGCCCGACCGCGCCGAAGATCCGCGTGACGGTGAAGGCGTTATAATCGGCGTCGTGATCGTTGTCGGTCAGCTGGCTCGCGAAGAGCAGCAGCGGCATGTCCTCAGCCGTCGCCAAGTGATCGGCCTCAGCCACCGGCGCATCAGGCACCGGCAGGACGTCGATCGTCAGCGTGGTCGAGACCGGGAAGCCCTGCTCATTCTGGATGAAATAGCGAAGTTCCACCTGCCCGTAGAAATCGGCCGAAGGCGTGAAGCGCCACAGGCCGTTGCCAAGGTCGGTGGCCCCGTCGATCCGCACGAAACTCAGCGTCGAGCCTTCGGGCGCTACATCATTGGCCAGCAGCAGCGCCGGATCGATATCGAGATAGCCGTCCTCAAGCACCTCGAAGCCACGATCGGAAACCGGGATCGGCAGAGGAACGTCGGGATAGACGAGGATCGTCGCATAGCCAACGCTGGTCGCGCCGTGGCTGTCGGTGACGCGATATTTGAACCCGGCGTCGCCGAAATAGCCCGCATTGGGCGTGAACACAGCGGTGTTGCCGACCTGGATCACGCTGCCCTGGTCGCCGTTGAAGACCTCGACCACGCTGAACGGATCGCCTTCAACGTCGCGGTCGTTGGCGATGAGGGTCGAGAAGTCGATCGTGACCGACTGGTCCTGCGTGGTGCGGAATACACCCTCGGGATCGTTGCCGGTGCCCGCGCCATCGGGGTTGGCGATCGGCGCGTCGTTGACCGCAGCGATATCGAAGGTGATCGTGCCGGTGGTCGCAAGGCGACCGTCGCCGATGGTGTAGCTGAAGCTTGCCGGACCGTTGACATTCTCATTGGGCACGAACTGCCAGCGCCCGCCGGGAAGTTCGACAATGCGGCCCTGCGGACTGCTGCGCGAAATCGACAGGAAGGAGAACGAATCGCCGTCGGGATCGCTGTCATTGGCGAGTAGGTCGGCGGCGGTGAAGATGAACGGTGTGTCCTCGACCGTCTCGAAAACATCGGCCGCGGCAATCGGCGCGCGGTTGGTCGAGGCGATCCCGACCCGCACATGACCAATGCTCGACCCATCCACATCGTCGGTCACGACATAGTCGAAGCCCGCCTCGCCATCGAAATTATGATCGGGCGCGAACAGGATCGAGGTGCCATCGAAGCTGACGATGCCATGCGTGGCATTGCTGACCGAAACGAGGCGCATCGGGCTGCCATCGACCTCGACGTCGTTGGCCAACAGCAGCGCCGGATCGATCGTGAGCGGCGTGTCCTCGAAGCCACTGACCAGGTCGGTCTGCGGGAACGGGGGCGCGTTGACCGGCGCGACATGCATCGTCACGGCGCCGGTCGAGGCGCCCTCATGATCGTCGGTCACGCTATAGGTAAAGCCGTCATCGCCCCAGAAGCCGTCGGCGGGGGTGTAGACCGCGAAAGCGCCCGCATTGCCGTCCAGGCTGCGGCTGATCGCAGCGAAACTGGTCGTGCCGTCCAGCGTACGGGTGACCGCGAGCGCCAAGGTGCCCTTGTAATCGAGCGGAATATCGCCCGAAATCAAGCCAGTCGCCGTGTCGATCGCCAACCAGCCCGGCAGAGCCGAACCATCGGCCAGCGTGGCCCTCCAACTCGCGCCCGGGGCTGCCCCCAGCGTCGCCGCGGCGTCGATCGAGAGATGCGCGAGTTCAAGGGTAACCGTGCCGTTGGCCGGTGCTCCGAGCGCGATCACGCGCAGCCGGTCGCCATCCTGGTCGAAGTCGTTGCGGAGGAGATCGGTGATCGCGAAACGCTTGGGTTCGCCTTCCCTCGCTGCAAGCTCGTCGGCCGCCGCACCCGGGCGTTCGCGCTGCGCCTTGACGTCGAAGAACAGGAGCGCCGGGTCGGCAGCGACCGCGCCCTTCTCATCGTTGGCATCATAGGAGAGAACGACCGTGCCGTTGAAATCCTTCGGCGCCGAGAGGTCGATCTCATTGGCGCTGGCGCTCGCGGACACACCGCCCGCGCTGACCAGCTTCACCGTATCGTCGACCACCGCCTCGGTGATGAGCGAGAAGGCCGGCAACGCCGCGCCCGCCGCAACGTCCATCCGCACCGGCACCGCGCCGACAAAAGCCGGCGGCGGCGTGCCCGTAAACGAAAGGCTGGCCGCATCGAAGCCAAGCCAGGACGGTAGCGGCGCGCCGCTTTCACGCGTCGCGGTGATCGCCCCGGCATCGTGCAGATCGACCGTGAACAGCCCCAGCGCCGCGAAATAGGGATCGCCCGCGAGTACGCGGTTCACCCCGGCGAGTTCGGTGGCAAGATCGCCGTGCGGATCGATCACGAATTCGAGCGTGAAGCCGCGGTTGCTGGTCGCCACCGTGCCATTGGGCAGTGCGCGCGGCGCAGGCGTGAACACGACCTGCAAGCGCACGGGCTGATCGCCCACCTCCGGATCGAACCCGGAGAGAGCGACGGTGCGGGTGGCGACATCGAAACTCAGCCAGTCGGGCAGCGGACGGCCGCCGATCAGCGCGGCATTAACAGTGCCATGCTTCGGATCGAACAGCGCCAGATGACTGTCATAGGCGATGCCCGTGGCGAGGTCAGCCGTGGCAAGGCTAACCGTGTCGGTGCGCGTCAGCGGCGCGCCGCCATCGGGCGCCGGGTGGGAGAACGTCAACGTCACCGCGATATTGTCCGGCGTGCCAAGCGGCGGCGTACCGGTGAAGCGTAGCGTCGCGGCGTCGAACATCAGCCAGCCAGGCAAAGCCGAACCGTCAGCAAGCGTCGCGGACACGCCAGTCGCGTCGAGATCGTTCGCGCCGAACTTGAAATCCACGGCGAAAGGCGCGCGGATTTCATAGCCCTGGAGCACCTGGTCGCGCAGCGCCACTCCCGTTGCGAGCGCACCGGCCGAAAGACTGGCGCGGTAGTTGAACACGCGGCCATCAGCCGGGTCCGTTACCCAAATATCGACCTGGATGGGTCCGCTCGTCCCTACAGGGACCGTTCCCGAGAGGCGCATCGTCGCGGGATCGAAGGCGAGCCAGGACGGCAGCGCCGAGCCGTCGGCCATCCGCGCCTCGACGGTGAAGTTTGCCGAGAGGAAGCGGTGATCGACCACACCCAGCACATTGACCGTGTGGAAGAAGATCACATCGCCTTCCGGATCGAGATCGTTGCCGAAAGCTTCGCCCGGGATCACGAAGAGCGGCTGATCCTCCAGTCCGCTGACAAGATCATTCCGCAGTTCCGGCGCGCCATTGTGCGGCATCACGGTGATCGAGACATGCGCGGTCGAGAAGCCCCCGCGCCCATCGGTGATGGTGTAGTCGAAGCCATCGCCGCCATTATAGTTCGCCGCCGGACGGAACTCGATCATGCCGTCATCGCGCAAGCGCACCTTGCCGTGCTGGGCGAAGCGCGAGATCGAGGTCAGGGTCAGGACATCGCCATTCTCGTCGGTGTCGTTGGCGAGAAGCGAGGCAGGGTCGATCACCAGCACATCGTTCTGCAACGTGCGCAGGCCGTAGTCGGCGTTGGCCCGGGGCGGATCGTTGAGCGGACGCACCTTGTAATTGTAGCTAAGCGTCGAGGCCGCGCCGCGCGCATCGATCACGTCATAGTCGAAGCTGGCAAAGCCGAGTGCGGCGGGCGTGAACACGATCGTGCCGGTGGCAGCGTCATAGGTGACCGCACCGTTGTTCGCGGCATTGTCGTCCGCGCCGGGGTGCAGGCCGACGAAGGTAACCGCATCGCCCTCGATGTCGTAGGTATTGGCGAGGACATCGGCGACCGAAACCGTGGCCGAAGTACCCAGTCTTACGCTGTGCAGCGTATCGCGGGCGCGCGGCGCGTCATTCACCGGGGTGATGTAGATTTCGACGCTGGCGGTCGAGGTCGCATCCAGTTCGTCGGCGAGGATGTACTGGAAGCCCGCCGCGCCGAAATAATCGGGGCGCGGCTTGAGAATGAGATAACTGCCCTCGATCTTGCCCGCGACCCCGCTGCCTTCCAGCATGAAACCGTCGGCGCTCGACTTATAGGCGTCAAGCGGCTGACCCGCGGCATTGTCCAGCGGCTTGATGCCGACGATGTGCAGCCCCTGGTCGGCCCCATCCACGTCGAAATCATTGGCCAGGAGATTTTCGAGCCGGATATAGATCAGCTCGTCTTCGACGCCCGTGACCAGCGGATCGGCAACCGCGGTCGGCGCATCATTCACCGGCGTCAGCCGCACTTCGGCGCGCGCGGTGGATTCGCGGCCATATTGGTCGCGCACCGTATAGTTGAAGAAGGCCTTGCCGTTGTAATTGGCGTCGCCCAGGAACTCGATGCTGCCATCGGCACGCACATGCACGGAACCGTGTTGCGGGTTGCTGACGCCCAGGAAGGTCAGTTGCAGACCGGCCCCATCGATCACATCGTTGGCGGTGAGCGTGGCCGGGTCGATCACGACCGGCACGTCCTCATAGGCGAAGTTCACCACATCGTCGGCGGCATTGAGCCGGCCGAGATGCTGAAGCTCATCGAGCTTGGCGCGATCCCAATGGGTGCCGTCGGCGAAGACTACATCCTCGATCCCGGTAACGCGGCCGAGAAAATGATCCTTCACCCGCACCGTGTCGACAAGGAAGCCGTCCTGCCGTTCGAACTCGAGCACAAGATCGTCGCCCTCGCGCAGCACCGAGATATCCGCCGGGCGTACCGCCGAGGCGAGCACCAACCGGTCCTCGTCACTCTCAGAGCCCAATTCGACGATCGTGTCGTTGCCGTCGTCGAAGCCGAACAGATAGCTGTCCGATCCGCCAGCACCGCTGATCATATCGTCGCCGCGCAGACCCTGGAACCAGTCATCGCCTGCCGAACCGCGCAGCACGTCGGCCCAGAGCGAGCCCACCAGCTTCTCGATGTTGAAGAGCTGGTCGCCCGCCGCTTCGCCGCCGCTGCCGAGGCCAGTGCCGAGATCAACCGTCACGCCCTCATCGGCAACCGAATAATCGGCGGTATCGAAGCCGCCCCGCCCATCGATGATATCGGCGCCGCGTCCGCCGCGCAGGACATTATCGCCCTCATCGCCGCGGATCGTGTCGTCCTGATAGGAGCCCTGGACGATCTCGATGCCGCTGAAGCTGTCGCCCAGCGCATCGCCGCCACCGGCGCTGCCGTCCGCCATGTCGATGATCACGCCTTCGGCCGAAAGTGTGTAATCGGCCACATCGACGCCATCGCCGCCGATCAACGTGTCCGCTCCGCGGCCGCCGATCAGTACATCGTCGCCCGCGCCGCCGATCAAGATATCGTCGCCGCGTCCACCCGAGAGGATATTGGCCCCGCCGTCACCTTCGAGCTGGTCAGCCGCGTCGGTCCCGGTCAGGTTCTCGATGCCGGTGAGCACGTCGCCTGCCGCATCGCCGCCCGAGGCCGTTCCCGCCGCGAGCGAGATCTGCACACCCACGCTGCCGAAGCTGTAGTCCGCGGTGTCGTTCCCGGCGCCGCCATCGATCAGATCGGTGCCTGTGCCACCCGAAAGCCAGTCGTCGCCCGCGCCGCCGATCAGCGCGTCATCGCCGCCACGTCCCTCAATCTGGTCGTTGCCATCGCCACCCTCAAGCCGGTTGCCCAAAGCATCGCCGCCCAGGATGTCGTCGAAAGCCGAGCCAATCAGCGCCTCGATCCCGGCGAAAGTATCGCCCTGCGCCTCGCCCGCCTGGCCAACCCGTGACTCAAGGTCCGCGCGCAGTCCGACGAGCGAATTGGCGAAGGTCACGGTATCGAAACCGGCGCCTCCGATCAGCGTGTCCGCGCCCGCGCCACCCTCGATCCAGTCGTCGCCATCGCCGCCCTCGATGCGGTCATTGCCCGCACCGCCAAACAGCGTGTCATTACCTGCACCGGCAATGATCCAATCGTTGCCGCCCTGACCGCTTATGGTCTCATCGCGCGCGTTGCCGAGAATATAGTCAGTATAGCTGGTGCCGCCCAGCGTACCCGAATAGAAATCGGCGACGGTGGCGAAGGCAAAAGCGGTATCGGTCGCGCCCTCATCGTCAGCGATGCTATATTCGACCGCCACCTGGCCCGTGAACCCGTCGGCGAAATGGACGGCGACGAACTTTTGCCCGTCCCAGTCCACCACTTGCGCGGTGCCAACGCTCACCCGGTGGCCCAGCGCAAGCTGGTCCGCCGACCACACATCGACCACGCCAACAAAGGTCGGGTGCGCCCGATTGGGATTGCTCAATATGTCGTCGATCCGGCCATCGCCATCGTGATCTGCCTGCTCGATATCATAGTCGTTGGCGAGAAGGTCGGTGACCCGCATCACCAGCGGCACGTCGAGCGGGGTAACGAAACCGGGATCGTCCTGCGCGGTCGGATCGTCGTTCGACGGCACCATGATGATGTCGACATAGCCCTCGGTCGACCCTTGCGCATTGTCGGTCACAGCATAGACGAAACCGCCCGAAACACTGGCATCGCGGCCCGGCGTAAACAGCAGGTTGCCGTCAGCGTCGAACTCGATCGTGCCATTGGCCGGCTGCCCGGCATCGCCGCCGAACCTGAACACGTCGAACGGGTTCGCGTAGCGCCAATAGACGAAGCTCAGCGGATCGAGATCGATGTCGCTGTCGTTGGCAAGAAGCGCCGAAATCGGAATGGTGAACGGGATATCCTCGTTCACATAGATGACGTCGCGGCGCGCCACCGGCGGCGCATCGCCCACCGCGTTGAAGTGGAGACGCACGGTCGCACCGTCCACCGCGCCGAGATTGTCGGACACAAGGTAGGTGAAGCTCGCATCACCGAAATAATCGGCGTCCGGCGTGAATAGGATCGTGCCATGGTCGGTCAGCACTATGTCACCGTGAATGGCGCCGCCCGCGCTCTCGAACTGGACCTGGAAGCCTTCGGGGTCGAAATCGTTCTTGAGCAATTCGATGATCGGGATCTCGATCACCGTGTCCTCGTCGGCGGTCAGGAACTCAAGCCCCTGCGTGCCGGCATTGTCGTCTTGCGCCACCGGACGGTCGTTGACCGCCTGATAGACCAGCGTCGCGCGCGCCCAGCTTGCGCCGCCATGATCGTCGCTCACCTGGTAGTCGAACCAGGCTTCGCCGTTAAAATCGCCCGCGGGCAGGAACAGCACGGTGCCATTCTCGAGCAGTTGCGCGCTGCCGCCATGGGTGGCGCCCACCGCGCTTACCCGCATCGGATCGCCGTCATGCTCGATATCGTTCGCCAGCAGGCGCTCCGGCCCGATCACGATCGGATTGTCCTCGAGGATCGGCAGCCCGCTGTCGGTGGTCTCGAACCGGTCGTCATGCGGTTCAGGCGCGTTGTTGACCGGATCGATAGTGAAGGAGGTATGGGCGATCGAGGTCAGGCCGCTCGGGTCCGCCACCACATAGTCGAATCCGGCTTCGCCCCAGAAATAGTCGGCGGGCGTCACATGAATCAGCCCGTCGACGCCAAGCGAAACCGAGATTTGCGCGTTCGAGCGAACCTCGACGATGCTGAGCGTATCGTGATCGACATCGCTATCGTTGGCGAGCAAGGCCGCCGGCGCGATCGTGAAGCTGCTGCCCTCGGGCGCACCTGCCACACGCTCGCCGCGCGCCACCGGCGCATCATTGACCGGGGTAACGGTAATCGAAACGGTGGCCTGCGCACGGCCGCCCTCGGGCGTGTTCGCCACATAATCGAACTGCGCCGGGCCGTTATAGTCGGCGTCGGGCGTGAAGGTGATGTTCCCGTCGCTCGACAGGGCAACCGAACCATGTTGGGCGCCGGTCACCTGGCCGACCACCATGCGATCACCATCGAGATCATTCGCCAGCAGGCGCTCGACGCGGACCACCAGCGAGCCGTCCTCGGCCACGGTGAAGCCGTCATCGGGCCGCGCGGTGGCGATCGGACGGACGCGCAGCTCGATCGAGCCGGTGTCGAAACCGCCGCGTCCGTCGGCCAGCGTATAGCTGACCGCCATCGCGCCATAGAAGCCGCCGGTCGCGGTGAAGCGGATATTGCCCTGCGAATCGAGCGTGGCGATCCCGTTCGCGCCGCCATCGACGGCGACGATGCGCAAGGCATCGCCATCGGCGTCGAAATCGTTGCGCAGCACATCGCTGGCGCGGATCATCAGCTCATTGCCGGTAATCACGGTGAAGAAGCCGTCATCGGCGGCCACCGGCGCATGATTGTCGAGCAGCTGGCGGATCGTGTCCTGGGTCCACACCACGCCGTCAGCGAATTCATAGCGCTCGATGCCGGTGCGATCGGTCGAGAGCGCGTTGAACACCGTCAGGCTGTCGGCACTGTCCGCGGCGATGCGGAACACCACCGCCTCGCTGCCGCTGTAGAGCCGCTCGACGCTCACTTCGGTCGAGGCGATACCCGTAAGCTTTACCGTGTCCGTGACCGTATCGGCGCCGAGATCGTTGACCGTGTCGTGGCCCGATCCGCGCGCGAAGACATAGCTGTCCGCGCCCGCACCGCCAGCGAGCAGATCGTCGCCCGGCCTGCCTGAGAAGCTGTCGGCGCCGTCGAAACCATAGGCATTGTCGTTGCCGCTGCCGTCGATATCGGACAGCGCCCGCGCCCGCATGGCGTCGCGGTTCCAGGTGGTGCCGTCGGCGAAGCGCACCGTCAGCATGTTGCCCCCGGCATTGCCGTTCGCCAGCGCATCGACCAGCACCAACCGGTCTCCCGACCCGGCAAAGGTCATCACCAGATCGTTGCTGTCGGGCCCGCCGCGCACCGCCGAAACCACATCGGCGAGGTTATAGTCCGAAAGTTCTACAATGTCGGTTCCCGAACCGAACGCATCGATCCGGTCATCGCCATCGCCGCGGGCATAGACATAGCTGTCGTTGCCCGCTCCGCCGAACAGCAGGTCGTCACCCTTGCCGCCAGCTAGCCGGTCATCGCCGCCCGTGCCGATCACGGTATCGTTGCCGTCGGTCCCAAGCCCGGCGGCGACGAGCGCACGCAGCTGCGCGACCGTCCAGGTCGTCCCGTCAGCCAGCGCGATAGTCTCGATACCGGCAAACTGGCCCGCCAGCGCATTCGCAATGACAATCTGGTCGCTGCTTCCGGTGAAGCGCACCGCCACATCATCGCTGTCCACGCCCAGCCGGTGGAAGCTGATCTCGCTAGCAGCATAACCGCTGATCTCGAGCCGGTCGGCGGACGAGTTGGAACCGTCCAGGATCACATCGCTGCCGTCGCCCTTGCCGAAACGATAAGTATCCGCGCCGCCGCGGCCAATCATCGTGTCGTCGCCGAAACCGCCAGCGATCACGTTGTCGCTGGAATCGCCGAAAATCAGATCGTCGCCGACCGTTGCGACCCGCGCCATTAAGTCGGCATAGGTCCAGACGGTCGCGGCGGCGTCGTTGAACACGACCTGTTCGATCTTGCCGGCCTCCAAGCCGTTTTCGATCGTGATCCGGCCGCCGTCGGTGAATCGGAGGATGAGGTTCATCCCATCGGCGCTCTGTTCCACCGACACGTCCACGGGGTCGATTCCGGGCTCGATGACGATCCGGTCGGACGATCCCGCGGCGTCCGAGATAATGTCGGCGCCGTCAGCCAAGCCGTGGCGATAGGTGTCATTGCCGCTGCCGCCCTCCAGGCGATCGACTCCGGCGTCGCCGCGCAGGTCATCGTCTCCGGCCGAAGCATAAATCGTGTCGTCCCCGGTCCCACCCGAGATGACGTTCGCATCGTCGTTCCCATAGATTGTGTCCGCGCCGCTCGTGGAGGCGAGCGACATCGCGACGAGCGTGCCGGCGGTCCACACCGTTCCGTCACCGAAGCGGACGCTCTGGATGCCCATGCCGCTGCTGGCGATCGAACCAAGATCGATACGATCGCCCGTCCCGATGAGCTCGAGGATCGCCTCGGGCGTGCCGCGAACCAGTTGTACATCG
The DNA here is from genome assembly GCA_035281095.1 of Novosphingobium sp. Lineage (GTDB taxonomy): Bacteria > Pseudomonadota > Alphaproteobacteria > Sphingomonadales > Sphingomonadaceae > Novosphingobium. Next base: position 48,085 of record DATEEP010000162.1, read on the forward strand.
GCGGCGCTGATGCCCGCGCCGAAGCGGATCTCATTCGCGCCAAATGCGTCGTGGATAACGTCCTGGCCGTCGCCGCGATCGAACAGGTAGACGTCGTCGCCATAGCTGCCGTTCAGCACATCGTCGCCGGTCCCGCCCGAGACGGTGTCGTTGCCGATCGACCCCGTAAGCTGATCGTTGCCGGCGAGGCCCGACAGCGTAAGCCCCCCGACCTGCGTCAGGTCGATCGCCTGCAGCCTGATCCCGTCGAGCGAAGCGCCGACGCTGTCCTCCGTCCCTGTACCACGGAACGCGAGCGTGTTCGCACCGGCCATCGCCGTGACGATCAGCGCCTCGGTCTTCATCCGAAGGCCGGCATCGCTGTAGCTGGCGATGACCTGGCCGTTCCACAGCACGTCGAAGGAACCCGACTGCGCTGTCGTCCGGTTCGCATGATCGAACTGGAGGAGCAGTGTCTGGCCGGCCGTGAGCCCGGTCAGCGTCTGGCTTACCGTGACGTTCTGATAGCTCTCGTCGAGGTCGAGCCAGTATCCGCCGTCGCTGGCCGCGACGCCACCGTGGCCGCCGAACGTAATGTCGCTCCAATAGTCGGTACTGGTCCAACCTGGGACGCTGTGAGCCAACCAACCCCAGCTGTACTGATAATCGTGAGAGAAGTTCTCGAAACTCCCGTTGGTAATCAGGTTCGACGACAGAGCGTCGGTGAGTGCTGTCAAAACATCGTCGCCCGAGGTCGCCTGTAGCGAACGCCTAAGCAGATCGTCCCATGTCAATGTCATGCCGTCGTCAAATTCGACGGTCTCGATCCGCGTGCCCTGGTAGCCGATGTCGCTCAAGAGAATGCGATCGAGACCGTTCGCGAGCCTGAGTTCGAGGTCGCCGTCGCCGACCTGCAAGACCGAGAATTGGGATGTGGTGATCCCCGGGCCGAAGACGATCTTGTCGGTGCCGCCCGAATCGCTCAGCCGGTCGCGGCCGTCACCGGTCGCAAAATAATAGACGTCATCGCCGCGGCCGCCGAAGATCGTGTCGTCGCCCCCGTCACCGGAAATACGATCGTTTCCGGCAACGGTGTCGCCGACATCGTCGCCGTAGATGAGGTCGTCGCCGGTCCCGCCCGATATGGTGTCGTTGCCCGCATCGCCATAGAGCGCGTCGAGCCCTTCCTGCCCCGCAATCCAGTCGTCACCGAGATCGCCGTGAACGGTATCGCTATCCGCGCCGCCGGCGAGACTGTCATTTCCGTCATAGCCGTTGATCGTATCGGCGCCGCCGTGGCCATAGATCCGGTCGCCTTCCTGGCTGCCCGCCAAGATGTTGCCGACATCGGTGTCGTCGATGTTGACCGCCGCGACAACCGGGAATGACAGACCCCCGAGATTGTAGGGGGTCAGTGTCGTCGCAGCTACATTCATAAGGCGCAGGACCGAATGCCGCGTACCGGTCGAATCCCGGTACAAAATGACCGTGTCCGCGCCCGCTTTGCGGACCTGCAGCGTGCCATCATCGAACGGATTGGCGCCGGTGACGTTGACAAGGATGCGGTCGCCGCCGTCACCCGCTGCGAAATCGGTGATGACGTCCTCGACCGTGCCCGACGCGAGAATGTTGAGGTCGAGCATGCGATATTCATCGTGACCGGCACCGCCCGTGAAGGTATCGACCGACTGATCCGACGCAATATCGGTGAAGACGTCGTGGCCTTCGCCACCGATCAGAGTGTCCGCGCCGAGGCCGCCCGTCAGCGTGTCATTGCCGGCACCGCCTTCTAGAAGATCGTCGCCCCCGCCGCCATCGAGCGTATCGGCTTCCACGAGACCGGTGATGACCTGACTGCCGCGGATCTGGAACGCCCAGACGCCGACCGTGCCGGAATTGCCGAAGCTGGTGGCAAGGCCGGTCGCGCCCGACGACGGCAAGGGGAGCGGAATCCGCCCGGCGGCGGTCTCGATATAAGGCTGAGCGCCGCTGTCGGTCCAACCGAGCTGCTCGTATCGATAGATGACGTCGAACGAATCCGAGCCGAGAATCCGAATCTGCGCCTGGAAGGCATCGGGAACGGTCGCGGAATTATCGTTGTGGACGTCGTCCCAAGTCAGAGTGATGGTGTTGGTCGCGCTGTCGAAATCGTACCAGAGCTGGTTCGTGCCCTTGGAATTGCCTCCCGGCGACTCCGAGGAAGCCGCAGCGCTGGTGTTGACGTCCTTCGGCCAGATCCCGAGTTTCAATGAACCAAGGAAGATTTCCCCGTTGGTGTTGAAATAGAGCGAGGTGACGTTGACGCCATTAACCATCACCGACCCGCCGTGGAACCCGGCAGGAAGGGCCACCGTCGAATCGATATAGTCGCTGCGGGCCTGGGCTACTTCGCCGAAACCGACGGCTCCGCCGAAGCCGTCAACCAGCGCGCTCTTGATAGGTCCGAAATAAGCGGCCAGATCGACCGGCGGAGCAATGGTACCGTCATCGCCGATGATGTGGTCATTGCCGTCCGAACCGTAGAGCACGTCCGCGCCCGCGCCGCCATTGATCGTGTCGATGCCGAAACCACCGTAGATGGTGTCGGCCGCGATGGTACCGGTCAGATTCTGATCTTCGATCCGGACAATCGCGTTATTCTGGAAGTTGGCCGAGACCAACGTCGATGCATCCACGTTGACGAACCGGAAGCGCGCCTGGACCTGACGGCCGCTCCAATTGTCAAGAACGCCGTAGACTATCGTGTCGGCGCCGTCCTGCCCAATGAGCACCGAAGAGCGGTTGTACTCGTAGACCGAGTAGGAGGCGCTGAGACTGTCACCGCCGACCCCCGCCTGGAAGTCGGTAATGGTCGTAACCGCGCCATTATAGCGCCACGAGCCATAATCATAGATGAGATCACTGCCGCTGCCTGTGGTGATCGTGTCGCCGCCGAGGCTGCTTGAGTATATCCTGTCGCTGCCTGCGCCGCCATCGACGATATTCGCGCCGTAGTAATCCTGGATGAAATCATCGCCGTCACCGCCGAAGAGCTGATCGTTGCCTCCTGAGGTGTCGATGATCGTGTCGTTGCCTACGCCGCCGCGCAGCACGTCATTGCCGCTGCCGCCGTCGATATAGTCGTTGCCCAGACCGCCATCGATCGTGTCGTTCCCGATGCCGCCGTAGAGCCTGTCGTCCTCTTCGTTCAGGCCAGTGACCATCGTCGCACCGCGAACCTGAACGACGAACACCCCGGGCTGTCCTGCATTACCCGGATAGGCCGGCAGCCCCGCCGTGCCATTGGCCGGCAGCGGGACGTAGACGGTCTGGTTGCCGTTCGAGATAGACGGCTGATTTCCTGTCCAGCCGATTGCCTCATAGCGGTAGATCACATCGAACTGATCGGGGCCGAGAACCTTGATCTGAACCTGGAAGGCATCAGGAACGGTGCCATTATTGTAGCGGCCCACATCGTCCCAGGTGACCGTGATCGTTTTCGTCGCGTCGTCGAAATCATACCAGACCTGGTTGGAACCGGTCGAATTGCCGCCCGTGCTCGCGGCGATGACGCCCGCTTCCGTGTCCACGTCCGACGGCCAGATGGCGAGCTGCAACGAGCCTAGATAGACGCGTCCATTGTTGTCGATCGTAATCGATGAAACGGCCGTGCCGTTGACCTGCACCGCGCCGCCGTTGAAGGTTGACGGGAGAGCGTAGCTGTAACTGTTGTCGTCGTTGCGCGGCAGCGCGGCTTCACCGAAGCCATTAGTTCCACCCAGGCCGTTGACGAGGCTGTTGCTGAGCGGCCCGAAATAGTTGCCAAGGCCCAGGTGGTCGATACCATTATCACCGGTGATGACGTCATCACCCGGTCCGCCGGAGATATTGTCCTGGCCATAGCCCCCATCGAGCGTGTCGCCGGCGAGGCTGCCGGTCAGCGTGTCGGCATCGGGGGTTCCCGCATTTTGGACCGGGTCGGCAAAGATGATCGTGTTCGCCGTATTGCCGAAATTCGCGGCCGTGAGCTGGCGTGCATCGACCCCCAACAGGGTCGCGCGAAGGCTGAGATCATAGCCCCCGCTGGCATTGGTGAGTGCCTGCAAAATCTGCGTATCGGCGCCGGCCTGCCGGACGACGACCTTGTACTGGTCGTCGTACATGGTCGGAACGTTGCGCAGCTTGTCTCCCGTCGCACCGACCTGGAAATCCGTGATCACGACGGAATCGAAGCGCCCCGTCAAATAATTGTAGGTGTAGAGATCAAAGATGTCGGCGCCGGCTCCGCCGGTCATCACATCATGACCCATGCCGATCAGCGTATCGTTGCCGTCGCCGCCATCGAGGATGTCGTCGCCTTCCTGGCCGTACAGCGTGTCGTTGCCGGAACCGCCATGGATCGCGTCGTCGCCAAGGCTACCAGAAATTATGTCATCGCCGGCACCGCCGTCGATCAGGTCGTTTCCGCCGTAGCCATTGATCGTGTCGCTTCCGCCAGCACCGTTGATCGTATCATCGCCAAAGCCGCCGTTGAGCGTATTCGCGAGGTCGTCGCCGTTCAGCGTCATCCCAGCGAGCGTCTCAAACGTCGCGCCGCTGAAGTTCGCACTCGTGAGTGTGGTCGAATCGACATTCGCAAGCGTGACGAGCAGCGGTGCGCTTGAAATGTCGGTGGTGTACTGGCTGGCGAGATAGACTTTGGTGTCCGCGCCAACCTGCGCGGCCACGATCCGAGTATAGCCGGACAGGTCGATCGCGAGCACGTCTCCGCTGTCGCCCGCGACGAAGTCGCTGATCGCATTGGTGGCGCCAAGGGACAGCTCGAACCGGTCGCGACCGTCGCCACCGGTCATCGAAACATCGCCGACACCGTGATTGATGCTGCGCAAAATATCGTCGCCGTCGCCGCCACTCAGCGTGTCATTGCCACCCGTCCCGGCATCCAGCACGTCATTGCCGGTGAGGCCGAACATCCAGTCGTCACCAGCGGAGCCGAGGAGATTGTCGTCGCCCGCCGTCCACGGCGCGCCGGGTGCAGTCGCGCCGAAATCGGCCCAACTCGGAAGGCCGACGAAATTGTCGGCAGTCAGGGTGCCGCCGTCGACTCCGACGAGTCGCAGGAACTCGCGCGTCGAGCCGCCAGTCTCGTCGAACACGGTGTAGCGGATGACAACGTCGGCACCCTCCTGCTCGAGGAAGATCTGGTATGGGACCGGAGCGGTAACCTGTCCGGCTACGGGCGTCGTTGGAAGAGTGAATTCGATGCGATCGCCGCCGGTTCCGGCGACGAAATCCATGATCTGGGTTGATCCGGTAAAATCCGGCTCGAACGCGGTGAGGTTGGCGAAGACCACACGGTCCGATCCCTGGCCGAGATACAGGGTGTTGTTCGTTTCCCCGGAACCGACGTGGAATTCGTCATCCCCGTCGCCGCCGCTCAGGACGTTATCTCCGGCCGTGTCGGTCAGGATGTCATTACCTGATCCGCCGTAGAGCGTGTCGTTGCCCGCGCCGCCATCGAGCGTGTCGCGACCGCTACCGCCCTCCAGAATATCGTCATCGGCCTCGCCGTAGAGCGTATCGGCGCCTGCGCCGCCGAGGAGATGATCGGCCCCGGCGCCGCCGTAGAGCGTGTCGTCTTCGCCGAGCGTTTCGTGCGGGAGGCCGATCAGCTCGCCGGAGCGGATCTGGGCGAGCCAAACGCCCGTAATGCCGGTGTTCCCCGGCGCATCCGCGACATTGAGAAATCCGCCAGCGGGCGCGGGAATAAGGGCGCGTCCGGTCCCGTTCCATTCGATCGACGGGACCGACCAGAATTCCTCGTACCAACTGATGTTCTCGTAGCGCAGGACGACGTCGAGGTCGCCGCCAGCGAGGAAACGCACCTGGACCTGGAAAGCGTCGGGGTTGGTACCCGACGGATATTCACCGACATCATCCCAGGTGACCGTGAGGGTCTGCGTCGCATCGTCGAAATCGTACCAGATGCGATTGCTGCCTTGACTGTTGCCGCCGGCACTTGGCGTCAACGGACCTCCCGAAGAGTCGACATCGCCGCCCCAAACCGAGACACGCACATTTCCGATCGTCAGGACGCCATTATTGTTGACGGTAATGAATCCGGGCGATGTCCCGGCCACGTCACGGAAGCTCTGCGGAACCTCGGCCGTGAAATCGTCATCGTCGCCGACATCGAACTCACCCTCGCCGAAGCCGAGCGGGCCGCCGAGCGTGTTGATCAGATTCTTGTCGATCGCTCCGAAATAGGTCGCAAGATCGGCGAGTTGTTGCGGCTCAACCGACTCGTCCGTGCCGGCAAGATTATCGCCGATCAGCGTGTCGTCGCCAGCGCCTCCATAAAGCAGGTCCTCGCCCCGGCCGCCATCAACGACATCGTTTCCTTCCTCGCCATCGAGATAGTCGTTGCCGGCCTCGCCGCGGAGTTCGTCATCACCGAGATCGCCATACAACCAGTCATTGTCATCCCCGCCGCGCAGCATATCGTTACCGGCGCCGCCATCCATGTCGTCATTGCCGGACCCGCCCTCGAGGATATCGGCGCCGTCGTCGCCCGACATGTAATCGCCGCCGGAGCCGCCGATCAGCGTATCTGCCCCGGTCCCTCCGTACAAGCTGTCGTCGCCAACGCCGCCTTCGAGGCGATCGTTTCCGGCGCCACCGTAGAGAGTGTCTTCCTCCTCGGGGAAGTTCGGATCGCCGCCAGCGATTGAACCGCCACGGACCTGGAATCCCCACACGCCCTCAACGCCGAAATTCCCAGGCGTAGTATCCATCTCACCAGCGCCACCCCAAGGCAGCCGGCCCGACGCATCCTCATCGACGCTGATGTAAGGCGAGAGATACCAACCTTGGTCCCACTGGAGGTTCTCATAGCGAACCAGGACATCGAAATCGTTCGAGTCGAGGAACTTGATCTGCGCCTGGAAGGCGTTTCCTGGGCCCCGGCGCTCACCGTCCCAATCCTCGACCACATCGTCCCAGGTGATCGTGATCGTCTTCGTCGCGGCGTCGAAATCATACCAAACACGGTTGGTCCCCTGCGACGTGCCTCCTGGGCTTGGAGCACCAGGACCGAAGCTGGTGTCGATGTCCGAGTACCAGGGCTCCATATACAGGCGGCCGAGAGACAGGCTGTCATTGTAGAGCCGCAGCGAGGTCGCCGGCGAGCCGTCGATCAGCAACGCGCCGCCGAGTGCTGCAAGGAAGTCTGCAGGAATGTCGATCGTCTGGCTATATTGGCCTGAATCGAGGGAATTTTCACCAAAGCCCGCTGGCCCGCCAAGACCATTGACCATCTGCTTGTCAACCGAACCGAAATAGGCGGCGAGCGCGCCATCCGGGTCGAGTGACGGTCTCGCCGCCAGATCGGCTTCGGAATCGCCGATCAGGATGTCATCGCCATCGCCGCCATCGAGATAGTCGTAGCCGAGACCGCCGCTCAGCGTGTCATTGCCGCCGTAGCCGTAGAGATCATCATCCTCGGTGCCGCCGGACATGGCATCACTACCGTCGCCACCTATGAGCGTGTCATAGCCCGCGCCGCCGTCGAAGACGTTGCTGGCTCCCTGGTCGTCGGACAGATAGTCATCGCCCGCGCCCCCGACCAGGGTATCGTTACCCGCTTCTCCGTAGATCTCGTCATAGCCGTCGCCCCCGTCAAGCGCGTCGTCTCCCGCGCGCCCGTACAGGCGATCATTGCCGCCGCCACCGTTGATCGAGTCGTTGCCGGTCGTACCGATGATGGTGTCGTTCGCGGACGTACCGCCGATGTCTCCACCATTGCCCGGATCGATCCAGTCGTCGCCGCCGCTTGTGCTTCCGCCCCCGGACCCGCCGGACGCTCCGTTGAACAGGGCACCCGCAAAAGGATCGGCGGCCGAAGCTGGATGAAGCAGAGCCTCGGCATCATCCGGGCTCACAGCCAGGCTCAGCATCTGCGCGGCGGTCCAGCGCGTTCCGTTGTTGAACACGACGGTTTCGATCGGCGCCCAGTTCGAATTGGCGCCTTCGATCGTCAGCCGGTCATCCGTCCCCATGATCTGAATGATGATGTCGTCGTTACTGCGGACGACGATCAGGTCACTGGGTAGAATTCCCGCGCCGAGCAGGAGCGTGTCATTTGACGAACCGATATTATATTCGCGGATCGTGTCGCGTCCGTAGCCGCGGTCGAACTTGTAGCTGTCCGATCCCCTGCCTCCGGCGAGAATATCGTCGCCCGTCTTGCCGTCGAGCGTCGCTGCAATGGTGAGCTCGCTTCCAAAATCGATGCGATCATCGCCCGCGCCGCCCGTCGCGGCATGGGCCACGATATCGGCCAGCTGCCAGGTCGTGCCATCGGCAAAGACGAAGCGCTCGATGCCGAACTGGGTGTTGTTTACAGCGCCGCGGAACTGGTCCTTCAGCGTCAGGCGGTCGTCGCTACCGGCAATGCCGATGACGAGATCGGCCGGGCCGACCGAGAGGATGCGGATATCGGCGGCCGTGATCCCAGCGGCAAAGCGCACGGTGTCGATGGCGCTGTCGTTTGCCCCAACATCGGCGATAACGTCCTGGCCGTCGCCCCGCGCGAAGAAATAGGTGTCGGCGCCGCTCCAGCCTTCGAGCAGGTCGTCGCCCTTGCCGCCGGTGATGACATCAGCGCCGTTTCCACCCTCGACGATGTCGTTGCCAAGACCGCCATAGATTTCCGCGCCCACGGTCGGGCGCGACACGTCGCCGGGGACGATCACATGATCGTCGCGGTCGGTCGGAGCGATTCCGGCGGCGAGCGACTGGTAGGTCACCTTCGTGCCGTCAGCGAAGACAACCGTCCCGACAACCGCGTCGGCATCGCCCACCGGATCGACGAGCGTTACCCGGTCGTCGCTGCCTGCAATCGAGAGCACGAGATTGCCATCGACATCGCGGGACACTGCAATGTCGGAGAGCGCGATGCCGGGGCCAAACTGCAGTGTGCCCAATCCGTCGGCGGTGCCGGGATTCTCGATCCGATCGTGCCCGTCACCGCGCGCGAAGCGATAAATGTCGGCCCCACCGCCGCCCGTGATGATGTCGTCGCCCGCGCCACCGGTGAATGTCTCGGCCGCACCCGTACCGGTGAGCCGGTCGGCAACGGGTGTCCCCCCTCCGGCCAGGCGTGCCCGCAGGTCCGCCAGCGACAGCGTGGTGCCGTCTGAGAAACGCACCGCATCGACGCCGTTCCAGTTACCGGCATAGCGCAGCACGATCTGGTCGGTACTGCCTGCAAACGAGAGCAGGAGTTCGGCGCGTGCCGGATCGATCTGCGAGACGATCAATTCATCAGGGCGATAACCGCTGATCGTGAGCGTGTCGTTGCCGGCGGCATCCTCGATCACATCGCGCCCGTCGCCGCGCGCGAAGCTGTAGCTGTCATTGCCGGCACCGCCAGCCAGCATGTCGTCGCCGGTTCCACCGGCGATCGCATCGTCGCGCGCGCTGCCCAGAACCGTGTCGTCGCCCGCGCTCTCCTGCGCCGCGATCGATGCCTGAACGAGTGTGGGCGCGTCCCAAACGACGCCGTCGGCGAATT
>DATEEP010000163.1:0-9925 GCA_035281095.1 Novosphingobium sp.
AGCGTGCGATCGCGGCAGGGTTGCAAAATTTAGTGTTATCCACTAGATTGATTCCCATGGAACGAGCAATCAGCGCCAGCGATGCCAATCAGCGTTTTTCGGAACTCTTGCGTGAGGTCTCCGAGGGCGAGAGCTTCACGGTCATGTCGCGCGGACGCGCGGTGGCACGGGTGCTGCCCGTTGATCGTGACCGGGAGCAGCGCTCGATACAGTATCTGCTGAATTTTGTCTCTGGCCTGCCCATCCGTCATGCCGGTAACTGGTCGCGCGACGATCTCTACGAATGACCCGCGTCGCCCTTGATACCAATATCCTGGCTTATCTCGCCGGCGTCAGTCGTGACGCGTGCGATGACGCCAAAATAGAGCAAGTTAGAAATTTGATCGGGCGTCTCAGTGATGAGGTCAGCCTTGTTGCTCCTACGCAAACGCTGGGCGAACTTTTCGTCGTGCTGCGCCGCGGAGGCGCGAGCGCGCAAGATGCGCGTGCGATCCTGCTCGAATTTGCCCAAGCTTTCGGCAGTTCGGCGTCGGAAACCAGAACGGCGCTGGCCGCTGCCGATCTGGTCGTCGATCACAAGCTGCAATTCTGGGATGCGCTGATCGTCACCGCGGCGGCCGAAGCCGGCTGTGCCGTACTGTTGTCCGAAGACATGCAGGATGGCTTTCTCACGCGCGGGCTGACGGTTATCAATCCGCTGCGGGATATCCTGCATCCCAAACTTGCCGTGCTTCTTGAGCCACCCCATTAAGAATCTCACCTCGGCCTGAATGGCACCGGGCGCATAGAAGGTGGGGGTTTGGCAGCGATCATCAGGGGACGCCGCAGCCTCATTCGCGTATGGTGGTTTTCACGAGCCGCTAGCGCCAAGTCGATATTCTGGAAGCAGCCAACCCATCCCGCTCAGCAGTTTGACGGCAACGCGCCCTATTGCTACATTCCGGCCAAGGATGAGACGTGGCGCATCGGGCTCCCGATGAACTCGGTTGGACCAATCCCCATGTTTGCATCCGCGATCTGCTGTTGGATGTCTTATCGATACTTTTTCGCGGTGCTGAGCGGATCGCCGAAACCCTATCGCGAGTCCAATTATGATGTCCGGCGTGCGGTGGCGCCTCTCGAGACCTCGGCGACGGCAGTCGCCGCAGACTTAGCGTCCGATCCCGCCCGACGGTAAAGGCTGTTACGACGCGTTTCGTGCCCGCGGACACGCCACCTGACAACTGGGCCGCTTCAGTCCAGCTTGTTGATCGCCGCTCGCATATGGTCAACGCTAACGCTGGAATAACGCTGGACCATGCGCAGCGACTTCCAGCCGCCCATGTTCATGATGGTGATGAGGTCGATCCCCGCCATCACGCAGTGGGACGCCCAGTGATGCCGCCAGTCATGGACGGTGAAATCCTCTACTCCCGCACGCTGGCAGGCGGTGGCGTGCTGGTTCTTGATCGGATTGCCGCCGGGGATCTTGGACTGGCGCGTATCCTGATAAGGTTGACCGAACCGGTTGAGGAAGACATGCCCCTTTGTCGGCTGCCCCCGCCTCTCCCAGATCGGACGCAGCACGTCCATGACACGTGGATGCATCGGCACGGACCGGATGATGGCATTCTTGCTGTGGTTGAGCCGGATCGACCCTTCGTGCATATTCACGCCCTCGACGCCCCAAGGGATTTGCAGCGCCGTCTGGATGCGCGGGCCGTGGAAGGCCAGCATGGTGAATGATCGGCTGTAATATGTGTGCATCCGCCATTTGCTCCTCCTTCGCGCGCCACTGCGGCGCCGATCAGTATAATACGATGCCGGTCGAAGGGAGGCATCCACCGCAACACTTCAGACGCGGGCAATGTGCTCGCCCGACGTTGGTCGCCTCCCACCACGGCTTTACGCTATGCGCGCGAGTTGGCCGTCGGCGGCAATGCCTCGGCGCGTGTACTCGGCAAGCTGCGCGGCGCGGCGGATTCGGGCCGCGATTAGCATTGCTCCAGCACTGTCACAATGCGCGGCCGTAGGCGCTATTTCGTCGACGTGCTTGCGCGTAGCAGCACGGCATGTTAGCCTCTTTGCTGACTTATGGTATCAAGGATGACATCATGCCGTCCCCCTCCCGGCGCCAGCAGCGCGCGATTACCATCCGCTCTGATCATGCGCTGGCCCGCCTCGCGCTTCTGACGCGCAATGGACGCAGCCAGGTGCAGGTCATCGAGGAGGCGCTCGATCGCATGCCCCTGCCAAAGCCGCTGTCTGACAAGCAGGAACGGCGGGCACGGATCGAAGCGATTCTCGCAAAGGTGCCCAAGCGCAAATATCCCAGCATGGCGGAGATCGATGCGGACCTTTACGACGAGAATGGATTGCCACGGTGATTGTCGATACTTCGGCGTTGATCGCCGTGTTGCTCGGTGAAGAGGGAAGTGACAGCATTCTTGATGCGTTGGACGAAGAAGCAGGGTTCTTGCCCGCGCCGGCGCTCGCGGAATTCTGGGTTGTTGCGGGTGGCAGTCGCGTGGACGCGGCAAAGCCGGCCCGGGAACTTGTGGACGAATGGCGCGATGGTGGGCTGACTGTGCTGCCTTTTACCGAGGATCACGCACAGCGCGTTCGAGAAGCGATTCCGCTTTATGGGAAAGGCAATGGGCGAGGTGGGTTGCTCAATCTGCTTGATCTGATGGTCTATGCGGTCGCGAAGGAGCGCGGGGAACCGCTCCTATGTACGGGTAAGGATTTTGCCGCGACCGACGTTGAGCTCCATGTCGCAAGCCGACGCTTCTAGAAAGGCGGAGGTAGAACAGTCCGCTGGTCTTCGGGCGTCGACCATGATCATGGGTGATGCAGCGGCGATCAGAACGGAAATGGCGTTCGTCCGGCGGCGCCTGGGCGAGCTCAGGAATGAGCAGGCGGACCTCGAATCTGTGCTGGCCGTGCTCGAAAAGCGATTGATCGCTCTTGAAACTGTCACCCAATTTGGTCCCTTCGCGGGCGCGAGGGTGACCAACCAATCTCCATCCTCGGTAAAGGTCGCCCTTTTCCGCAGCCTGTTCACTGGTCGATCCGATGTCTTTCCCGTGCGTTGGGAAAACCGCAATTCGGGACGTGCGGGTTATTCACCGGCCTGCTCCAACGAATGGGCGCGCGGCATTTGCGCCAAGCCGAAGGTGAAATGCGGAGAGTGTCCGCATCAGGCTTTCATTCCTGTCTCCGACGAGATCATCACGAGGCATTTGCGCGGCCGCGGCCAACGCTCCGCTGATTTTGTCGCTGGAGTGTATCCCCTGCTCGCCGATGGGACGTGCTGGTTTCTGGCTGCCGATTTCGATGAGCAGGACTGGGCCGAGGACGCGCGGGCCTTTGTGGAAACCTGCTGCGCCAGGGGAATCGCCGTGGGCCTCGAGCGCTCCCGTTCGGGCAACGGTGGTCATGTCTGGATCTTCTTCGAAGAACCCGTGCCGGCCAGCATCGCTCGCCAGATGGGGGCCGCACTGATGACCGAGACGATGGAAAGGCGGCCCGACATCGGTTTTGCTTCCTATGACCGGCTTTTTCCGAACCAGGATACCGTGCCGCTCGGCGGGTTTGGAAACCTGATTGCGCTGCCCCTGCAGAAGCGCGCCCGCAAAGAGGATAACAGTGTCTTCGTCGACAAAGACTTGAAATCCTATGACGACCAGTGGGCCTTCCTGTCGACGTTGCCCCGAAATCCGGCGAGTGCCGTTTTCAGAATCGCTGGCGAAGCCGAAGCGTCCGGACGGACCCTCGGCGTTCGCATGCCGGTCGATGACGAATGTGCCGAAGAACCCTGGACGTTGCTTCCTTCGCGGCGGCCGAAACCGATTCCGATAGGGGTGCCCTTGCCCAAGGCGATCACCCTCATCGTCGCTGATCAAATCTATCTGGATCGTGCTGTGCTTCCTCCGGCGCTGGTCGCCCAGTGCATCCGCCTGGCGGCGTTCCAGAATCCTGAATTCTATCGAGCGCAGGCCATGCGCTTGCCGACCTTCGGCAAGCCGCGCATCATTTCCTGCGCCGAACTGCATCCCAAGCATGTGGCGCTGCCGCGCGGTTGCCTGGACGAACTGACCGCGCTGGCCCGGAGCCATGGCATCGAGGTGATCCTCGAAGACCGCCGCCAATCTGGCGAACTGCTGCCGGGGGAGGTAAAGTTCCTCGGAGATTTGCAGCGACCCCAGCAGAACGCTTTCCGGGACCTTGCTCGTCATGACCATGGCGTACTTGCCGCGACAACGGCGTTTGGTAAAACGGTGGTCGCAGCCGCGCTGATCGCCGAGCGTCAGTGCAATACGCTCATCCTTGTCCACCGTCGTGAACTGCTCGATCAGTGGGTGGAACGCCTGCGCTCCTTTCTCGCCATCGATGCGAAACACATCGGCAGGATTGGCGGCGGCAAGCGCAAGCCGACGGGCATCATCGATGTGGCGCTGATCCAGAGCCTGGTCCGAAAAGGTGAAGTCGACGATGTCGTTGCTGGATACGGCCAACTGATCGTCGATGAATGTCATCATTTGTCCGCCGTCAGCTTCGAACAGGTGGCTCGGCGCGCCAGAGCGCGGTTCGTTCTCGGATTGTCAGCGACCGTCGCCCGCAAGGATGGACATCATCCCATCATCTTCATGCAGTGCGGCCCGGTGCGCCACCGTGTCGACGCGCGGACCCAGGCCTCCGAACGCGGTATCCGCCATCGCCTTCGTGAACGCGCGACGCGGTTCGAACTGCCGCAAATCCTGGCCGCAGCGGAAAGACCCGCTATGCCGACGGTCTATGCTGCGCTTGCCCAGGACAACGATCGCAACGATCTTATCTTCGACGATGTTCTCCAGGCCCTTGAACAGAAGCGATCGCCCATCGTTCTGACCGAGCGAACGGATCACCTTCTCTATCTTCAGGGACGCTTTACACCCTTTGTCAGGAACATCGCCATCCTGCGCGGTGGAATGTCGGCGTCAGAACGGAGGCGCTGCGAGGCGGCGTTAAGCGTTCCGGAGTCCGAGGAACGCCTCATCCTGGCGACAGGCCGTTATATTGGCGAAGGGTTCGACGATCCGAGGCTCGATACGCTGTTCCTGACAATGCCCATCTCCTGGAAGGGGACGCTGGCGCAATATGTTGGGCGTCTGCACCGCCAGCATGTCGGCAAAACCGATGTTCTGGTCTTCGATTATGTCGATAGCGCCGTGCCGGTCCTTGCGCGGATGGCGGTCCGGCGGCGAGCCGGATACCGCGAATTGGGTTATCTGCTCGAGTAAGCCACGGCGGCGCATTATACCATCGACCGCAAGGATTCGAGCATGGCCCACAGCTTGTGCTTGCGGCGATGGGTCTGGAGGAGCGCCTGCACCGAACTCTGTCAGAGGAAATTCCTATTGGGTATCTGATGCGGTCTTCTTTGTACGGTCACACCATAGAATCAGCTAACAACGTCCTTGTCTACGCCTACCCGCGCACTGGCCTTGTTAGTAACGGGTGATTGACTTTTGTGCAGAATAAGTCACGAAGTCGTTATTATTATATGGGGCAAGGCACGATGTCGTTTCTTGTCTCCATATCGAACAGCAGGTTGCCATGATGGAACGAACCACAGGCGCATATGAAAACGTGATGGCAGGCGGGGAGGAAGTCCCGGCGTTTTTGCCTTATGCGTTGCCGCCACGCGATCCAACTTTTGACATGTCCGAGGCACTCAGCAGGCGTCTGCGGGCCGCAGAGCAAGCCTTGGTGCGGCTTGATCTAGCAACCGAAATGGTCCCATCGCTCGATTGGTTTCTGTACGGGTTCGTCCGGAAGGAAGCCGTGATCTCATCACAGATAGAGGGAACACAGGCGACGCTGCTCGATCTGCTGAGCTTCGAGGCGGACGACGTAAAAGCACCCGATGCCGATGTGGAGGAGGTCTGCAATTATCTCGACGCCTTGAACCATGTCCAACAGGAGTTGGCGGACCCGTCGGGCATTCCGATTTCCATGCGCCTCCTGAATGACGCGCATCGCCGTTTGATGGACGGGGTCAGGGGCGCAACCAAACAGCCGGGCGAAATCCGGCGCAGCCAAAACTGGATTGGTGGAAGCAGGCCCGGCAATGCGGTGTTCGTCCCGCCGCCGCCCATGCGCCTGCCGGAATTGCTCAGCGCGCTCGAAAAATACATTCATTCAGATGATGACTTGCCTCCGATCATTCGCGCAGGGCTTGTTCACGTGCAGTTCGAAACAATTCACCCCTATCTCGACGGTAACGGACGCATAGGCCGGTTGCTGATTTCGTTGCTGCTCCAGCATTGGGGGCTGCTGCGCGCGCCTTCGCTGTACCTCAGCCTGTTCTTCAAACGTCATCGCGCCGAATATTATCGGCGGCTGGATGCGGTGCGAACGCAAGGCGACTGGGAGGGATGGACCGACTTTTTCCTCGACGGGGTGGCAACTATCGCCGACGAGGCGGTGACATCGGCGCGGGACATTTTTGGGATCGTCGGGCAAGATCGCGCGCGATTGCTGGCGAGCGACGCCGCTTCCGTTTCATCTGTCAGGCTGTTTGAGGAACTGCCCAATCATCCAATTGTCACGGTTGCTTCGACAATGACTTTGCTGGGCATCAGCAAACCAACAGCGATCCGGGCGATCGAGGCGCTGATGTCTGCGGGAATTCTGACGGAAACAACCGGCAGGCGTCGGGATCGCAGCTTTGCCTACGCCGCTTATGTCGATTTACTGCGGATCGGCACAGAACTCGGGGATGATCGATAAAGCGGAAGATCGTGCAGTTCGTGATGGACGTTGATCGCGGCCTGGAACACGGCGCGATACCTACGCCGACGCCATCCTGGACCGCCTCGTTCACAATGCCCATCGCATCCAGCTTGAAGGGGAGTCCATGCGGCGCGCTCAGCAGACAATCCCGGCTTGACCGCCACACCCAAAAAATGCCAACCAATTTACGTCGACCAAGCGGCCCCTCAGGTGGGCGGGATCATCCCGGAACAACGGGCGCGATCATATCGGAACAGACGGGCGGCATCATCGTTGGGGTGGACGGCCCCCGAACGGTATCCGCAATTCCTCGACCGGCGACCTCATCATGTGACGAAAGCTCGGCCAAGTTTCTATTTGATTGGAGGTTTTGTCACACAGCCATCACTCTTTGGGAAGCCGGGCGACCGTTTCTCCCTTCAACTCACGATCAAGCAATTTCGCCAAGAATTCGGTGAAAGGGCGAATGTCTTGCTGGCCGCTGGCGGCTTCAAGCGCAGCCATATAATCGGCGCGTTGCTCAACGGGCACGACTGTCCAAGGGTAGCCGCCCGCCGCCAGCATGACGTTCATCAGGAAGCGGCCGGTTCTTCCATTCCCATCCATGTAGGGATGGATGTAGACGAAGATGAAGTGGCCGAGGACGACACGTACCGCGGGCTCGGTCTCTTCGCTCAGCAGCTCGAAGAACACCGGCATCGCGTCACGGACCGCATCGCGGTTGAGTGGCACATGCATCGAGCCGCGCAGATAGACCTGACCGTTGCGATAGCCGGCTAGGTCGCTTGCATTGACCAATCCGGCGGTCACGCTCGGCGAAAACATCTCGCGATACCAGTCGCCATGCTCCTCGTCGGCGACCATGCCAGGATTTTCCCCGGCAAGAACGCGGCCGAGGCTCTTGAGCACAGCCTGATACGCAAGCCAGTAGCCGCGCGCCGCCAGTCCATCCTTATATTCGCGGTCCTGTTCGTCGGCTTCCGGATTCCATGTACCGCTGCGAACCCGCTCGATCAGTTCGGGACTGACGCGATATCCTTCTATGGACAGCGAGTGATAAGCGTCGGTGACATAATTGTCCTGCACCTGCTTGAGATAGGCATCGATGTCGGCAGGAAGACCCGGCGGCGGAGGGAAGCGCTCCAGGACTGCTCCACGCATGTCCTGCCACATCAGGCGGATCCGGCCGGCATAGGGGGAGCGCTCACGTGTCGGCAGAATGGCCGCGAGCTTGGTGGTGAACGGATCCTGCTCGCGTACGGTGTAGCCCGCCGACCGCATCGCCTTCAGAATGTCGTCTGCAATGCGCGCGCGCCCGATGTTCCGGAAGGCGCCTGCAAGACGGCCGGCAATCGCGCTGTGCCCGCCGTCGAGCAACCGCCCCAGCAATTCGGACGCATCCCTGACGGTCGCCAATGCCGCTCGCGCATCGATCGCGTTGTTCTCATAGAGGCCGGGCGCGCTCGCAATGAGAGCGGCGGGGATCGAGAAGAGGCGCAATCCGTCCTGCACCGTTACATCCCCGGGCGCCGGGACCGCTGCGCGGACGTCGAACAGGGAGGTCCCCAAGGGCAGCGCCGTCGGCTTGTTGCCGCCCTTCGGGCTGCGCACGAGGAGTTGCTTTGGAACCCTGCGATTTCCCGTTTGCAGGGCGATCGAGAGCTCAGGGGAGAGAGACCAGTCTTCACCGAAGCGTTCGTTCAGATAGGCGCTACAGAAACCCCAATAGGAGGTATACCAGGCCGTGCTTTCCCCAGTACCCGCCTCAGGTCGCGCCGGGATATACCAACCCTTCATGACTTCTTGCAGGAAGCCTTGCTTCATGAGCAGCTCGCGCTGGGGGCGGCCGAGATCCTCGCTGCGTATGGCGACGAGGTTGCGATCCTGGATTGTGCGGAGCTGGTCGAGTGCGTCCGCGAGTTTTTGCTGGGGAGTGGCCACCGCATTCGCCTTGATGATGCGCGGCTATTAGTTTTTTGTGCTGCGCTGTTATTAGGTTTTTACGGTGTGTCATTTTTAGGTTTTTACGTCGAGCGAAAATTAGGTTTTTGTGCCAGTTGGTCGGAGCCTGCGATCCAAATTAGCCTGATTTGTTTGCTCGGACGGTGGTGATGAACCGCAAATGCGCGATCGCGGCCTTCACGATCGCCGATCCGTTCTCAAACCACTCGAGGAAGACGGCCATCTCGCCGTCGAGACGGTCGAAGGTCGACGCTTCGTAATGCACTTTTTCCTTCAGGAAACAAAAGTGGAGCCCGTTTTCGTTGCGGCGCATTATCGGCAGAGGTGAACTTCGTCTTGCCTGTGATTGGAATAGGGCTATATTTGGACCAAATTTCAACCGGAGTTATTCATGGGTCTTGAGGCGCGCGTTAAGCCGATAAGCTATCTCAAGGCACATAGTGCCGAAGTGATCCGCGACCTTGGTGAAGGGGCACCCCCTTTGGTGATCACGCAAAACGGTGAAGCCAAGGCAGTTCTGCAAGACGTTGCGAGCTATGCCGCGACTCAGGAATTGCTCGCACTTCTTAAACTGTTGGCAATGGCTCGTGATGATATGGCTGCCGGCCGCGTGCAGCCCCTCGAAGGGCTTAAGGATCGAATTCGCAGGCGCGAGCCGAATTGACGAATTTGCCCGTTCAGATAACATTGACGGCGGAAGCCGAAGGCGACCTTCAGTCGATCTATAACTGGCGCTTGAAGCAGCGCGGCGCAGATGGTCCGGACGGGGCCGATGCACTGTTGGATACGGTCTATGAGGCGATGGAGGGCCTTGCGGAATTTCCGTTCCGCGGACCCGTTCCACCTGAGCTCGAACAGTTGGGCATGGTTGAGTGGCGGCAAATTTCGATATGGCCCTTTCGTATCATCTACACGGTGGAAGCTGATGTGGTGACCATTTCGGTCGTTGCCGACAGCCGCCGCGATTTCTCTGCCATCCTTGAACGACGCTTGTTGCAGCGTCCACCGCGTGGTTAAGAGATCAAATCCGCGCTTGCGCCGCGTTGGTCGGGTGATTTTTGGCCGTCCCCTCCTCGGTCAGATATACCGACTTCGTCCGGCGTACCGGATTGGAAATCAGCTCTTTTTCGTGAAGGCGGCTCATCGCCCGCCAGTCAAAGCCCTTCCATGCCACACCGGTCGCATATTCGTTGAGCCACAATGCGCC
>DATEEP010000164.1:0-22227 GCA_035281095.1 Novosphingobium sp.
GATGCAGCGCGACTTCCAGCCAGCCGTCTACATCGTGGCGAACAGACGGAACGGCACGATCTACGTCGGCGTCACCTCAAATCTGATCCAGCGCGCATGGCAGCATCGGGAAGGCACGATCGAAGGCTTCACCGAGCAATACGGCTGCAAGCTGCTGGTCTGGTACGAACTTCACGCGACGATGGAATACGCCATTGCCCGCGAGAAGCAGATCAAGGGCGGGTCAAGGCAACGCAAACTGGCGCTGATCGAAAGCGCCAATCCGCAATGGCGCGATCTCTACCCCGACGTAGTGGCCTGACACCCTGGATTGCTTCGCTGCGCTCGCAATGACGAAGACGGTTTGTATCCATTTTGGTTTTCTTCGTCATTGCGAGGAGTGAAGCGACGAAGCAATCCAGAGCGATGCAGCGCGACTTCCAGCCGGCCGTCTACATCGTGGCGAACAGACGGAACGGCACGATCTACGTCGGCGTCACCTCAGATCTGATCCAGCGCGCATGGCAGCATCGGGAAGGCACGATCGAAGGCTTCACCAAGCAATACGGCTGCAAGCTGCTGGTCTGGTACGAACTTCACGCGACGATGGAATACGCCATTACCCGCGAGAAGCAGATCAAGGGCGGGTCAAGGCGACGCAAACTGGCGCTAATCGAAAGCGCCAATCCGCAATGGCGCGATCTCTACCCCGACGTAGTGGCCTGACACCCTGGATTGCTTCGCCGCTCGCAATGACGAGGGAAGTCGGAATACATCCATCTTCGTCATTGCGAGGAGCCTAGCGACGAAGCAATCCAGGGCGATGCAGCGCGGCCTTGGATTGCTTCGCTACGCTCGCAATGACGAAGCAATGTAAAGTCATCCCGCGCTAGCTCCTGACGGAGCAAGCCGCGCTATCCTCTCCCCTGAAAGGCAGAAGAGCAGGAACCGGACTTGCTTTTGCCGGTTGCGCATCGCGCGGGCTTGCGCATTATGCCGGGCACTACCGCAGGAGTTGCCATGACCGTCTCGACCAAGCGCCTTGCCCGGATCGGTGCCGCCGCAGCGTTGATCGCCACCGCGATCGCCACTCCGCTGATCGCGCAGCAGATGGACCTCGGCAAGCCCGACCCGTCACGCGTGACCGGCGGCAACTACCAGGTCGATCACGAACACACGATGGTGCGCTGGCAAGTCGATCACCTTGGCATCACGCCCTACTTCGGCGTTTTCGGCCAGATCACCGGTACGCTGGCGCTGGACCCGCAGAATCCCGCGGCGTCGAAAGTCGCCATCATCATTCCGGTGGGCAAGGTCACGACCGCCAGTCCCGGTCTCACCGCGCATCTGCTCAAGGCGTCGGAGAAAGCCGGCGGCAAGCCCGATTTCTTCGGACCGAACCCGGCCGATGCGCGGTTCGTGTCGACCAGCGTCGCGCCCCAAGGCGCGGACCGGGCGAAGATCGCCGGCAACCTGACGCTCAACGGGGTGACCAAGCCCGTCACGCTCGAGGCGAGGTTCTATGGCGCCGGCAAGGCCCCCAAGGAAATGGGCGGTCAGGAGATGATCGGGTTCGAGGCGGAAACGACGATCAAGCGGAGCGATTTCGGAGTCGACATGGGGATTCCCATGGTGTCGGACGAAGTCGAACTCGATATTGTCGCCGCGTTCGTGAAGTGATTCTGCGGGGGAGCACGCATGCGTAAGTTCGTTCTGGCCGGTTTCGTCATTCTCTCGCTGGCTGCGTGCAACAAGAGCACGACCAGCGATTCCGACAACGGCTTCGCCAGCCCCGGCGCGGCGGTGCCGACCGGGTCGGCCGCTGGCTCCAACAAGGCGGCGCCGGCGCCGACCGTCGTGCCGAACACCCCCGAAGATCCCAAGACCGCGAGTTGCGGCGCGCCCAAGGCCAAGGCCTTCATCGGCAACACGGACAGCCCCGAAGTCCGGGAAAGCCTGATGACCGCCGCTCAAGCTCCCGGCGGCGTGCGCTTCGTCCTGCCGGGACAGCCCACCACCGATGACCTGCGTTCCGACCGGCTCAACGTGATGATCGACGTCACCCATGTGATCCGCGACTTGCGCTGCGGTTAGTGATTTCGAGGCAGGTGGTATCACCTGCCGGTTCGGAAATCACGGCAGATAAAGAGTCTAGACCATGATGACTTTACATTGCTTCGTCATTGCGAGCGGCCCTTCGGCTGGCTGTTTGCAACAGCCGCTCAGGATAAACTGCGGCCTCGGCCGCAGCCGCGAAGCAATCCAGGGCGTGTCTCACTGCCCTGGATTGCTTCGCTTCGCTCGCAATGACGAAGTGATTCAAACCCAAGTCATCATGGTCTAGGCCGGAGCGGGGACCCGGCGCTGCGGCCGTGCGAAGCGGTCGTTCCCGATCAGCACGGTCACCAGCAGGGCCGTGCCCAGGCTGAGCATCACCGCACCCGCGACCGGCACGCCCGGCACCGCCGCCAGCGAGAGGATGGGCATGTGCACCGCGTAGAGCGGGAACGAATATGTCCCGAGCCATGACAGCCACCGCACCTCTCCCAGTCCCAATGACGCGCGCAGGATCAAGGGCGACACCACGAACACCGCCAGCAGCATCGCCACGGCTTGCGGCAGCACGCCGAGGCCCGCGATGATCGCCGGGAAGCCGAAGATCGCCATCATCGGTGTCCGGCCGAGCGGCGCCTCGCGCCAGATCCGGAAGATCAGGATGCCGATCAGGTAGGAGGCGAGCCCGCGTGGAATTGCCAGCAGGGTGGAGGTCGCGGTGATGCCCTTGAGCATGTCCAGATGGCACAGCACCAGCATGGCGAAGCCGACGCCGCACAGCCCCAGCAGAGCCAGCAGCGTTCGAGTGGACGCGCGGGCAAGGATCGCGGCGTGGACCACGTTGCAGAACAACTCGATGAACAGCGTCCAGATCGGGATGTTGATCGCATAGGCGCCGCGCGAAAGCCAAGGGGCAGGCAGGAACAGCAGGATCGCGGCAAGAGCGGCGACCAGTTCCGCCGAAAGCCCGAATTTCCAGACGCAGATGGCAAATCCGATCGCCGATCCGATCGTCGCTGGCAGCCACAGTCGGCGGTAGCGCATGATCGTGAACCGCGCCGTCCCGATGCCCGAGCGCAGGCGATCCTCATAAGTGCGCGCCATCACGAAGCCGGACAGGGCGAAGAAGATGTCGACGCCGAGATAGAACGTCGTGATCGGCATCGGCAGGCCAAAGCCACGCAGATGATGCGCGAACACCATCAGCGCCGCCACGCCGCGCAACCCGTCCAGACCATGGAGCCGATTCATCGGCGGCCCTTTACATCATCCGCGCCAAACCCCATAGGCGAAGCGATGACCAATCCGCTCGGCCTTATTCTGCGACTTACACGCCCCTGGGCGTGAACCGGCGTCCCGTTGTCGCGGGCGCATGGCGCTCAGGGGACATCAGGGATTGAACGCAGAGATTTTCAGGCGAGAATACAATCATGACAATGCTGAAAGACCCATCGGTCAAATATCGGCCGTTTCCGCGGATCGACCTGCCGGACCGTCAGTGGCCGTCTCGCGCCATCGTCAGTCCGCCGCGCTGGCTCTCCACCGACCTTCGCGACGGGAACCAGGCGCTGATCGATCCCATGGGGTCGGAAAAGAAGAACCGCTTCTTCGATCTGCTGGTGAAAGTCGGGCTCAAGGAGATCGAGATCGGTTTCCCCGCCGCCGGCGCCACCGATTTCGATTTCATCCGCAGTCTCGTCGATTCGGGCCGCATTCCCGATGACGTCATGGTGCAGGTGCTGACCCAGTCGCGGCAGGACCTGATTACGACCTCGTTCGAGAGCCTTGCGGGCGTGCATCGCGCCATCGTTCACGTTTACAATGCGGTGTCGCCACTGTGGCGTCAGGTGGTGTTCGGCATGGACCGCGCGGAAATCCGCCAGATTGCCGAGAACGGTGCCAAAGTCCTGCGCGATCAGGCCGCGCGCTTTCCGCAAACCGACTGGCATTTCGAGTATTCGCCCGAGACGTTCTCGACCGCCGAACTCGATTTCAGCATCGAGTGCTGCGAGGCGGTGATGGAGATACTCCAGCCCACCGTCGACAAGCCGATCATCCTCAACCTGCCGGCGACGGTCGAGGCGGCGACGCCCAACATCTACGCCGATCAGATCGAATATTTCTGTCGCAACCTGCCCGGCCGGGACCGGGCGGTGATCTCGCTCCACACGCACAACGACCGGGGCACCGGCGTGGCGGCGGCGGAACTGGGACTGATGGCGGGAGCCGACCGCGTCGAGGGCTGCCTGTTCGGCAACGGCGAACGTACCGGCAACTGCTGCCTGGTGACGGTCGCGCTCAACATGTACACGCAAGGCATCGATCCGAAGCTGGATTTCTCCGACATCGACGATGTCATCCAGACGGTCGAGTATTGCAACCAACTGCCCGTGGCGGAGCGCCATCCCTATGGCGGCGAGCTTGTTTTCACCGCCTTTTCCGGCAGCCATCAGGACGCGATCAAGAAGGGCTTCGCGGCGCAGGAGCAGCGCAACGACCGGCTCTGGGCCGTGCCTTACCTGCCCATCGATCCCGCCGACCTCGGGCGCAGCTACGAAGCGGTGATCCGCGTCAACTCGCAGTCCGGCAAGGGCGGTTTCGCCTGGGTGATCGAGCAGGACCGCGGCCTCAAGCTGCCCAAGCGGATGCAGCCGCACTTCTCGCGCCATGTGCAGGATCTCGCCGACGAGCTGGGCCGGGAACTGCAGGCGGAGGACATCTGGACGGTGTTCCAGCGGGTCTACCACCTCGACGGGCCGCGGCATTTCGATCTGGTCGAATACGAAGAGACCCGCGCGCCCGATCGCAGCCGCGTCTTCGCCGGCAAGATCGTGGTGGAGGGCCAGGAGCGGTCGGTCTCGGGCCGGGGCAACGGGCTGATCTCCGCGATCGTCGCCGCGCTTGACGAGACGTTCGGCGTCCGGCTGGAAGTACGCGACTATTTCGAGCACGCGATGTCGGGCGGCTCCGACGCGCAGGCGGCCGCCTATGTCGAGTGCGTCACCCCGGACGGAAAGACCGTGTGGGGCGTCGGCATCCACAACGATGTCGCCACGGCCAGCGTGCGGGCGGTGCTCAGCGCCGCCAACGCGGTCAAGGCGGGGCAAGGCAAACCTGGCTGACCAGACCATGGTGACTTTAACATTGCTTCGTCATTGCGAAGGGCTCGCAATGACGAAGGGATTCAAACCGACGTCATAGTGCTCTAGAAAATTCCCAGCCGGATGCCTTCGCTCATCGCCGCACCCAGGTTGTAACAGCGTTGCAAGTCGCTTGCGGGGACGGTCTTGGGGGCGAGTATCGCCTCGGGCGTCTGTGCCCCCAGGTTCACGACAACCGGCTCCGCCACGCGTTTCAGCCGCCATCCCGTGACAATCCGGTCGATCTGCCGCTGCGCGCCGGTTCCGTCCGAGCCGGCGGCGATCGCCGTGGCATAGGGCCGCCCCTCGACCCGTCCGAGCAGCGGATAATAGCAGCGGTCGAACATTTCCTTCATCAGGCCGCTCAGCCCCGCGAGGTTTTCCGGGCAGACGAAGACGTAGCCGGATGCCGCGAGCAGGGCTTCGGCCGGGGCCTCCGCCGCGGCGATCAGCCGGGCATCGGTGCCGGCGCCATCGAATACCGCCCGCGCCATCGCCTCGGCCGCCCCCGTCCGGCTATGCCAGACGATCGCCAGCGCGGGCGCCAGCACGGGGGCCAGCACGGGAGAGGGTTCCGCCGGGTTCAGGCGTCCATCCAGTCCTTGAAGAAGGCCTCGTTCGCCTCGCGCAAGGCCGCGATCGACACATCGAAGCCGGGACCCCTGACCGCGCCGCCGCCGGTCGTGCCGATGCGCGTCATCGGAATGCCCGCCGCCTGGATCGTGTCGGCGATCGCGGTCGTCACGACATAGCGCGCCTGATCCTCGCCGAAGGCCGTGAAGTGATCGCCGATCTGCTCCAGTTCGCAGCCGATGCCGCTCGCCATCGCCATTTCGGCGAGCGCCACCAGCAAGCCGCCGTCGGAGACGTCGTGCACCGCGCTGACTTTGCCTTCGGCGATCAGCCGGCGGACGAACTCGGCGTGGGCGCGTTCGGCGGCGAGATCGACCGGAGGGGGAGGGCCGTCCTCTCGGCCATGCACCTCGCGCAGCCACAGCGACTGGCCGAGGTGGCCGTTGTTCCCGCCGATGACGAAGATCGCCTCGCCCCCCGCCTTGAAGGCGACGGTTGCCATCGTCTCGTGGTCTTCGAGCAGGCCGACGCCGCCGATCGCCGGTGTCGGCAGGATCGCGCTGCCCCCGCCGGTGGCCTTGCTCTCGTTATAGAGGCTGACGTTGCCGGACACGATCGGGAAGTCGAGCGCCCGGCAGGCATCGCCCATGCCTTCCAGCGCGCCGACGATCTGCCCCATGATCTCGGGTCGCTGCGGGTTGGCGAAGTTGAGGCAGTTGGTCACGGCGAGCGGTGTCGCGCCCACCGCGCTGATATTGCGGTATGCCTCGGCGATGGCCTGCTTGCCGCCTTCGTAGGGGTCGGCGAAGCAATAGCGCGGCGTGCAGTCGGTGCTCATCGCCAGCGCCTTCCTGGTGCCGTGGATGCGCACCACCGCCGCGTCTCCGCCCGATTTCTGCAGAGTATCCGCGCCGACCTGGCTGTCGTACTGCTCCCAGATCCAGCGGCGCGAGGCGAGGTCGGGGCAACCGATCAGCGTCAGGAGATCGGCGCCGAGATCGCTCGACCCCGGCACATTCGCCAGCGGCGCGGGCTTGGGTGTCGGCACATGCGGCCGGTCGTAAAGCGGCGCTTCGTCCGCCAGCGGCCCGAGCGGAATGTCGCAGACCACTTCGCCGTCGAACTCCAGCACCATGTGGCCGGTATCGGTGACTTCGCCGATGACCGCGAAGTCCAGCTCCCACTTCCTGAAGATCGCCTCCGCCATCGCTTCCTTGCCGGGTTTCAGCACCATGAGCATGCGCTCCTGGCTTTCGGAGAGCATCATCTCGTAAGGCGTCATGCCCGCTTCGCGGCAGGGCACGGCGTTCATGTTCAGCCGGATGCCCGCGCCGCCCTTGCTGGCCATTTCCACCGAAGACGAGGTGAGGCCGGCCGCGCCCATGTCCTGGATGGCGACGATGGCGTCGGTCGCCATCAGTTCGAGGCACGCCTCGATC
Source organism: Novosphingobium sp. (assembly GCA_035281095.1). GTDB lineage: Bacteria > Pseudomonadota > Alphaproteobacteria > Sphingomonadales > Sphingomonadaceae > Novosphingobium. The sequence goes on from DATEEP010000164.1 coordinate 7,187, forward strand.
AGCAGCTTTTCGGTGAAGGGATCGCCCACCTGCACGGTGGGACGCTTCTCGTCGGTGTCGTCGCTGAAGTCGGCGCTGGCCATCGTCGCGCCGTGGATGCCGTCGCGCCCCGTCTTCGAGCCGACGTAGACGATCGAATTGCCCACCCCCGTCGCGGCCGAATAGAAGATCCGGTCGGCATCGGCGACGCCCACGGTCATCGCGTTGACCAGGATGTTGCCGTCGTAAGCCTTGTGGAAATTGGTCTCGCCGCCGACCGTCGGCACGCCGACGCAGTTGCCGTATCCGCCGATGCCGGCGACGACGCTTTGAACGAGGTGTTTCATCTTGGGGTGGTCGGGCCGCCCGAAGCGCAGCGCGTTCATGTTGGCGACGGGACGGGCGCCCATCGTGAACACATCGCGCAGGATGCCGCCGACGCCCGTGGCCGCGCCCTGATAGGGCTCGATGTAACTCGGGTGGTTGTGGCTCTCCATCTTGAAGATGGCAGCCAGTTTCTGGCCGTTGGGCCCGTCGCCTATGTCGATCACGCCCGCGTTCTCGCCCGGACCGCAGATCACCCAGGGCGCCTCGGTCGGCAGCTTCTTGAGGTGGATGCGGCTCGACTTGTAGGAGCAGTGTTCCGACCACATGACCGAGAAGATGCCCAGCTCGACCAGGTTCGGCTCGCGGCCGATGGCGTGGAGCACGTGGGCATATTCGTCCTCCGAGAGTCCGTGGGCGGCGACGATGTCGGGTGTGATCGCGGATTCGGCTGTGTTCATGGGGTGCGGCATTAGCGTTGCCAGCTTGACCGCGCAACGCAGCGCCGTCATTGCATAAGCATGGAAGAAAGCGCCGCCGACATCACCGCCATGAGCTTCGAGCAGGCGTTGCGCGCGCTGGAGGATGTCGTCCGCCAGCTCGAGAGCGGCGACGTGCCCCTGGACGATTCGATCTCGCTCTACGAACGCGGCGACCTGCTGCGCAAGCATTGCCAGGCGCGGCTCGACGCGGCGCAGGCGCGGATCGAGCGGATCGTCACGGGGCCGGACGGCGCTGCCCGGTCCACCGCTCCTTTCGACGCGGAGGAGCGTTGACGGTGGGCCTGACCGGCGTCGTCGACAGCTTGCTGGCGACCAGCCTTTCGCGGATCGCCGAAGAAGTCGACGCTGCGTTCGACGCGCTCCTGCCCATCCCGCAAGACCCGCGCGCGCGGCTGATCGGAGCCATGCGCTATGCCGTGATCGGCGGCGGCAAGCGCATCCGCCCGCTGCTCCTGACCGCGACCGCGGCGATGTTCGGCGTCAACCGCACCAGCGCGCTGCGTGCCGCCGTGGCGATCGAGGCGATCCACGCCTATTCGCTGATCCATGACGACTTGCCGTGCATGGACGACGATCGCTTGCGCCATGGCAAGCCCACCGTCCATGTCGCCTTCGATGACGCCACAGCCGTGCTCGCGGGCGATTCGCTGCATGCCTTCGCCTTCGAGGTCCTGGCCGACCCGGCGACGAGCGCCGATCCCTTCGTGCGGATAGAGCTGGTGCAAGTGCTGGGTAACGCCAGCGGGTTCCAGGGCATGGCGGGCGGTCAGATGATGGACCTCGTCGCCGAGAGCGAGGCGTTCGACCTGCCGACGATCACGAAACTGCAGCAGCTCAAGACCGGCGCGCTGCTCGGGGCATCGGTGGAGATGGGCGCGGTACTCGGCCATGTTCAGCCGGAGGGCCGCACGCATCTTCGCGGCTATGCCCGCGACATCGGCCTTGCCTTCCAGATCGTCGACGACCTGATCGACCATGAGGGCGATGAAGCGGTCGCGGGCAAGGCGGTGGGCAAGGATGCGGGCGCCGGCAAGCAGACCTTCGTCTCGCTGCTGGGCGCCGAACGGGCGCGGGCGCAGGCGCGCATGCTGGTCGACCAGGCGATCGGCCACCTTGGCCAGCATGGCGGCGAAGCGGACTTGCTGCGCGCGGTCGCGCGCTTCATCATCGAAAGGGACCATTGATGCCGGATCGGGGGGCGATTGAGGGGGCAGAGGAGCGGGTGGGGGTCTATCCCGGCACGTTCGATCCGATCACGCTCGGCCATGCCGACATCATCCGGCGCGGCGCGAAGCTGGTCGATCGGCTGATCATCGGGGTGACGACCAACCCGTCGAAGAACCCGATGTTCTCTCCCGACGAGCGTATGGCGATGGTCCGGCGGGAGGTCCGGGAGATGGACGTCGCCAACGTGGAAGTGATCGGCTTCAACGCGCTCTTGATGAAATTCGCCGAACACCAGGGCGCCACCGTGATCGTGCGTGGCCTGCGCGCGGTCGCCGACTTCGAGTATGAATACCAGATGGCGGGGATGAACCAGCAGCTCAATGCCGGCATCGAGACGGTCTTTCTGATGGCCGATGTCAGCCTTCAGCCGATCGCCTCCAAGCTGGTCAAGGAAATCGCGCTGTTCGGCGGCAACATCTCGACTTTCGTCAGCGAGCAGGTCCGCCGCGATGTGATCGAGCGGGTGGAGAGTACCGGCCGTCTGGGCGATTACTGACGCCGGCCAAGCCACGGCCGATTTTCCTGTTCATTGTCATGACAGCGCGTCGGCGCTATCGGACGCCATTCTGCCGTACCGTAGTCCGGGACGCGGCATGCCATTCGCGAGTGTGTGATGATCCTTCGCTGCCTGCAATTTCCGATCCTTGCCTTGACGATGGCGGTTGCGCTTCCGGCCTCGCCGGCCTTGGCGAAGGACGTGCCGCCGCCGGTCGCGCCGACGCTGCCCATGCAAATCGACCTCGACGTCACGCACGATCCGGACAACGTCCTGCTTCTCGACCTCTCGAACGGCGGGCGGGTCACGATCCGGCTCATGCCGCAATGGGCGCCCAACCACGTCGAGCGCATCAAGACGCTGGCGCGGCAGGGCTTCTATAACGGTGTGATCTTCCACCGGGTGATCGACGGCTTCATGGCGCAGACCGGCGATCCCACCGGGACGGGCGGGGGCGGCTCGCAGCTTCCCGACATCGCGGCGGAGTTCAACGCCGTCCCGCATTTGCGCGGCACCGTCTCGATGGCGCGGACGAACGATCCCAATTCGGCCAACAGCCAGTTCTTCATCGTTTTTTACCCGCGCTTCACGCTGGACCACAAATATACCGTTTTTGGTCGGGTTATCGGCGGAATGGACGTCGTCGACCGGATCGAGCGAGGCGAACCGCCCGCCAATCCGACGAAGGTCGTGCAGGCGGCGTTGGCTTCGGAAAACAAGCCGGCGCCCTTGGCGGCGGCTGTTCCTCCTGCCGCCGCGACGGGAATCTCGGTCGCCGATCTCAACAATTCGACGTCAAACTAGTGCATGATGACTTGGGTTTGCTTCACTTCGTCATTGCGAGCGAAGCGAAGCAATCCAGGGCGGTGAGACCCGCCCTGGATTGCCGCGGGGCTTCGCCCCTCGCAATGACGAAGCAACTTAAAGCTATCATGCTCTAGGGATTCGCGTGATCGCATCGCTGGCGGCGAGAAACCGGTTCCCACTTTTTCGCGCAATGCTTTAGAGGCGCGCCATGCGCGTGGACCTCTTCGACTTCGATTTGCCGCCGGAGCGGATCGCGCTGCGCCCCGTCCGTCCCCGCGACGCCGCCCGGATGCTGCTGGTGCCCGGCAAGGCGCCTTTCCAGGATCGTCATGTCCGCGACTTGCCGGGGCTGTTGCGCGCCGGGGACGTGCTGGTGTTCAACGACACGCGCGTGATCCCCGCGCAGCTCGAAGGCACACGCGGTGAAGCGCGTATCGGCGCGACATTGCACAAGCGTCTGGACTTGCGCCGCTGGCAGGCGTTCGTGCGCAATGCGAAGCGGCTCAAGCCGGCCGATGCGATCCTGTTCGGCGGCGGCGTATCGGCGCTGGCGGAAGCACGTAACGACGACGGAAGCTGGACGCTGCGCTTCGAGGGAGACGAGCCGGTCGAGGTGCTGCTGGAGCGGGCGGGAAGGATGCCGCTACCGCCCTACATCGCCGCGCGCCGCGAGACCGATGCCGACGACCGGCGCGACTACCAGACCGTGTTCGCGCGCGAGGACGGGGCCGTCGCCGCGCCTACGGCAGCGCTCCATTTCACGCCCGAGCTGATGGCGGCGCTCGCCGAGGCGGGTGTCGGACATGAGACGCTGACCTTGCATGTCGGGGCGGGCACGTTCCTCCCCGTCAAAGCTGATGACACGGTGGATCATCGAATGCATGCCGAGTGGGGACGGATCGAGCCGGCAACCGCCGAGCGGCTGAACGCGGCGCGCGCCGCCGGTGGCCGCATCATCGCCGTGGGCACCACCAGCCTGCGCCTTCTGGAAAGCGCTTGCGGGGAAGACGGCACGATCCGCGCGTTCGAGGGCGATACCGCGATCTTCATCACCCCGGGCTACCGCTTCCGCGCCATCGACGGGCTCATGACCAACTTCCACCTGCCAAAATCGACGCTGTTCATGCTGGTCAGCGCGCTGATGGGGCTGGAGCGAATGCAGGCGGCCTATGCCCACGCCATCGGGCATGGATATCGCTTCTACAGCTACGGCGATTCGTCGCTGCTGCTGCCCTGACCGGTTGCAATCGGCCAAGCCTGTCGCCACACAGGCTTGGTGCAGCCCATTCTCGATATCCAGGGTCTTTCGAAGACCTACCGGGGCGGGCTTGTCGCGCTCGACCACGTCGACCTCCAGATCCGGCCCGGCGAAATATTCGCGCTGCTCGGCCCCAATGGAGCGGGCAAGACGACGCTGATCGGCGCGGTATGCGGGCTGGTGCGGCCGACGTCGGGAACCATCCGCGCCTTCGGCAAGGATCTGAAGCACGACTGGCGCGAGGCGCGGCGGCGGATCGGGCTGGTGCCGCAGGAAATCGCGACCGATATCTTCGAGCCGGTGCTGCGTTCCGTGCGCTTTTCGCGCGGGTTGTTCGGCCTGCCGCCCGACGATGCGAAGCTGGAGGAGCTGCTGCGCGCCCTGTCGTTGTGGGACAAGCGCGATGCGCAGATACGCACCCTGTCGGGCGGAATGAAGCGGCGCGTGTTGATCGCCAACGCCCTGGCGCACGAGCCCGACCTCCTGTTCCTCGATGAGCCGACCGCCGGCGTCGACGTCGAGCTGCGGCGCGACATGTGGAAGCAGATCGAGGCCCTGCGCGAACGGGGAACCACCGTCATCCTCACGACCCATTACATCGAGGAGGCCGAGTCGATGGCCGACCGCGTCGGCATCATCCGTGACGGGCGCATCCTGATGGTCGACGAGAAGGCGGCGATGATGGAACGGCTTGGCCGGACCGAAGCGCGGATCACGCTCGCCCGGCCGATGGACCGGGTGCCCGATGCGATCTCGCGGTTCCCGGTGACGCTGGCGGAGGGCGGCGCCGAATTGTGCTATCGCGGAGGAGGGGACGGCGACGCCGCGCACGGCGGAGGCAAGGCCGCGGTCGCCGAGCTGACCAAGGCCCTCATCGCCGCCGGTATCGACTACTCCGCCATCGACATCCGCGAATCGAGCCTTGAGGACATCTTCGTCGATCTGGTCGAAGAGGGCGTGGCGTGATCCGCTTCAACGCACGCGGCGCATGGGCCATCTTCGTGCGCGAGCTGATGCGCGCGTTCCGCACCGCGCTGCAATCGATCATCGCGCCGGTCCTGACGACGTCGCTTTACTTCGTTGTGTTCGGCTCGGCGATCGGCACTCAGATGAATGCGGTGGGCGGCGTCAACTACGGCGCGTTCATCGTGCCCGGCCTCCTGCTGCTGACGCTGCTGAGCGAAAGCACCACCAATGCCAGCTTCGGCATCTACATGCCGCGCTTCACCGGGGCGATCTATGAGCTGCTCTCCGCACCGGTCGGAGTGGCCGAGACGCTCATCGGCTTCGTCGGCGCGGCGGCGGTGAAATCGCTGATCCTGGCCGCGATCATCCTCGTCACCGCCACCCTGTTCGTCGATTATACCATTGCCCATCCGGTCTTCGCGTTGCTCTACGTCATCCTGGTGTCGGCAAGCTTTTCGCTGTTCGGCTTCATCCTGGGCACCTGGGCGGACAGCTTCGAGAAGCTGAGCGTCGTGCCGATGCTGATCCTGATGCCGCTCACCTTCCTGGGCGGCACGTTCTATTCCATCGACATGCTGCCCGAACCGTGGCGTTCGGTCGCGCTGGCCAATCCGATCGTCTATCTGGTCAATGGCTTGCGCTGGACTTTCTATGGCAGTGCCGATGTCTCGATCTGGCTTTCGCTCGGGCTGACCCTGGCGTTCCTGGCGATCTGCATCACCGTGATCGCGGTGATCTTTCGCACCGGCTGGCGCTTGCGGAGCTGAGCGGCTAGTCGCGCCCGATGAATCCGCGCTTCGAGTTCACCGTTCACGCCACCGAGGGAAAGGCCCGCACCGGCCTGATCCGCATGCGCCGGGGCGAAATCCGCACGCCTGCCTTCATGCCCGTCGGCACCGCCGCGACGGTCAAGGCGATGAAGCCCGAAAGCGTGCGCGCCACCGGCGCGGATATCATCCTGGGCAACACCTATCATCTGATGCTGCGGCCGGGCGCCGAGCGGGTGGCCCGGCTCGGCGGATTGCACCGGTTCATGAACTGGGATCGCCCTATCCTGACCGACAGCGGCGGCTATCAGGTGATGAGCCTGTCGGAACTGCGCAAGATCACCGAGGAGGGCGTGACCTTCGCCAGCCATCTCGACGGATCGCGTCACCTGCTGACGGCCGAACGCTCGATGGAAATCCAGCGCCTGCTCGGCGCCGACATCGTCATGGCCTTCGACGAATGCCCGCGCGCGGATGGCACGCCCGCTGCCATCGCCGCCTCGATGGAGATGTCGATGCGCTGGGCCTTGCGGAGCCGCCGCGCGTTCGACGGGGGCGGAGGACACGCGGAAGGCGCGGCACTGTTCGGCATCCAGCAAGGCGCGCTCGACGAAACGCTGCGCAAGGCGAGCGCCGACGCGCTCATGGACATCGGTTTCGATGGCTACGCCATCGGCGGCCTGGCCGTGGGAGAGGGGCAGGAGGCGATGTTCGCCACGCTCGATTTCGCGCCCGGCCAGCTGCCGGAGAACGCGCCGCGCTACCTGATGGGAGTAGGCAAGCCGGACGATCTGGTCGGCGCGGTAGAGCGCGGAGTCGATATGTTCGACTGCGTGCTGCCCAGCCGCTCGGGCCGCAACGGCCAGGCGTTCACCTGGAACGGGCCCATCAACTTGCGCAACGCCAGGTTTGCCGAGGATACCGCACCGCTTGACGAACGCTGCACCTGCCCCACTTGCGGCGGTTACTCGCGGGCCTATCTCCATCACTTGATCAAGGCCGGCGAGATCCTGGGGGCGATGCTGATGACCGAGCACAACCTCAGCTTCTACCAGCAACTTATGCAGGCCATGCGCGACGCGATCGCCGAAGCGCGGTTCGCTGCGTTCGCGGTCGGTTTCCGGCGCGATTATCACAACAATCAGGACAAGATATGACTTCGCACCTGCTTCGATCGTCCCTGGCACTATCGCTCTGCGCGGCGACCGGGGGGCTTTCGTCCGCAATCGCTCAGCCGGCGCTCGTTCAGCCTCCGGCACCGCCCGAGGCATGGGCCGTCAATGGAACCCGCGCCGGACCGGTGAGCGCCAGCAAGAACGCCGTCGATGGCGGGGCGCTGCTCGTCCTGCGCTGCGGCAAGGGGGCGCAACCGGGACTGAGCGGGGAGTTCCTGCACTATGGCGGCACCGGGCTGAGGGCCGTGGATGGCCAGACCGAGCGGACGCTGTTCGAAGTCCGCGGCGGAGACTGGAAAGAGGCCTTCGCGGTCCAGCTTGGCTACACTGCACGCAGCGGATCATGGGAAACCGTGAACACCTTGGCGCCGGTATTCGTCAGCTCGTTTTCACGCGGAAACACATTGACCGTGCGCAACAGCGCGGGGCAGGAAGTCTTCTCGTTCGATCTCACCGGTTCTACCGCCGCCGCGCGCGCCCTGCGGGATCGCTGCGGATTCCAGTACGGCACGCCGCCGGCGTCCACCGACTAGACCATGATGATTTACATTGCTTCGTCATTGCGAGGAGCCCGGAGCTGATCCGGGCGACGAAGCAATCCAGGGCGGTGCAACGCGGCCGTGGATTGCTTCCCCCGGATCGAGTCCGGGCTCGCAATGACGAACGAGAGCCGATCTGGAGTCCTCGGGCTTTAGGCCGGCTTCACTTCCAGCCGCGTCTCGGGATAAGCGAAGAAACGTCCGCTGCGGACCTCCAGGAAGCCCGCGCCGATCGCGGCGGCGAAACGTTGGGCGGTGGAGAGATCGGGATACCACTTCCCGTGGCGATGGGGGGTGACAAAGCGATAGTGAAGCATGCCCGATCAATGCGAAGTGCGCGATTCAAGTTCCCACACACCACTGAATTTGCGACGAAACTCTGTAATTTATTGTATCTCGCCTGATACGAAAAAGGCGGCCCGAACGGACCGCCTGATCGTCGCGAGAAAGTCTGAAAATATCAGCGCGAATAGAACTCGACCACCAGGTTCGGCTCCATAGTGACCGGATAGGGCACTTCGTCGAGCGTCGGAACGCGCACGAAAGTGACCTTGTCCGTGCTCTCGGTCGAAACGTAATCGGGAATGTCCCGCTCGGGCAGCGACTGCGCTTCGAGGATGAGCGCCATTTCCTTGGCCTTGGAGCCCAGGCTGATGACGTCGCCCACCACCACCCGGCGGCTGGCGATGTTGCACTTCACGCCGTTGACGCGGATGTGGCCGTGGTTGACGATCTGGCGCGCGGCGAAAATCGTCGGCGCGAACTTGGAGCGGTAGACCACCATGTCGAGCCGCTGTTCCAGCAGGCCGATCAGGTTCTGGCCGGTGTCGCCCTTCATCCGCGACGCTTCCTGGTAAGTGCGCTTGAATTGCTTCTCGGTCACGTCGCCGTAGTAGCCCTTGAGCTTCTGCTTGGCGCGTAGCTGGATGCCGTAGTCCGACACCTTGCTCTTGCGGCGCTGGCCGTGCTGGCCGGGGCCGTAGCTGCGGCGGTTGACCGAGCTCTTGGGGCGGCCCCAGATGTTCTCGCCCATGCGGCGGTCGAGTTTGTACTTGGCGCTCTTGCGCTTCGACATGCGTCGTCTCCAATTTGCTTGCCGCCCCGGAGTGAGGCAGCCTTGAACCCGGGGCGCACCGTTTCAGCCCATTCGCGGAAACGCGGCCACCGCTTCACCGGGGTGCGGGGCCAATCGGACGCGTCCATGCGGGATGCGCCGAAGTGAAGCCGCGGCCAATACGGGCTATCGCCACAAAGTCAAGCTCGACGCGCCGGGCGGGGGCGAGTAGGGGCTGTGCATGTCCGAAACACCGCTCGCGCCCGAGAACTGCCAGACGATGGAGGAGGTGCGCCACGGCGTCGACACCCTCGATGCCGAGATCATGTCGCTGATCCACCGCCGCTTCGGCTACATGCGCGCCGCCGCGCGGATCAAGCCCGAACGCCGGCTGGTGCGGGACGAGGCGCGCAAGGCGCAAGTGGTCGCGCAAGTGCGGACCCTCGCGGTAGCGTGGGACCTCCCAGTCGAGGCGCTGGGCGATATCTGGGACCGGTTGGTCGAAACCTCGATCGCCTACGAGCTCGAATACTGGGACGCCAAGCACCACTCGTAGCGGTTCAATCCCGCTCGCGCCGTTCACGCTCCAGCGTGCTGAGGATGCCGCGCAAGGTGCGCACTTCCAGGTGGTTCCAGCCCGGCCGCGTCAGGACGTTGCGCAAGGTCAGGCGGTTGGCGGTCGCGCGCGATTCCGGCCAGAAATAGTTCTTCGCATCCAGCATCGCCTCGAAATGCGCGATCAGGCCCTCGAGCTCGTCCTGCGGAGCGGGCGGGAGCAATTCCTCCTGGGTCGGCATTTCGAGGCCGATGGATTTCGACCATTCGTATGCGCACAGGATCACCGCCTGGGCCAGGTTGAGAGAGCCGAACCGCGGATTGATCGGCACGGTCAGGATCGCGCGGGCCAAGGCCACGTCCTCCGTTTCCAGCCCGGCGCGTTCGGGGCCGAACACGATGGCCGAGCGGCCCGGCCGCGCATGGATTTCGCGGGCGGCCGCTTCGGGCGTCACCACCGGCTTGGTCATGCCGCGCTTGCGCACGGTGGTGGCATAGACGTTCGCGCAGTCCGCGACCGCCTCGGCCAGCGTTTCGTGCACGCTGGCCTGTTCCAGCACCGCGTCGGCGCCCGCCGCCGCCGGTCCGGCGCCGGGGTTGGGCCAGCCGTCGCGCGGGGCGACCAGCCGCATTTCGGTGAGACCGAAGTTGAGCATCGCGCGCGCCGCCTTGCCGATGTTCTCGCCGAGCTGGGGGCGGACCAGGACGATGATCGGAGCAAGGGTCACGTCGGACCCACCTCGCGGACGGTGCTCGCGAATTCCTCGAAATCGCGTGCCTCGCTGAAATCGCGATAGACCGAGGCGAAGCGGATGTAGGCGACGCTGTCGAGCTGGCGCAGGCCTTCCATCACCATCTCGCCGATCCCGCGCGAAGTCACCTCGGCATCGCCCCGCGTCTCGATCTGGCGCTGGATGCCCGAGACGAGCTGGTCGATCGCCTCGGGCTCGATCCCGCGCTTGCGGCAGGCGAGGGCCACCGCCTGCTCCACCTTGACGCGGTCGAACGGTTCGCGCCCGCCCTGGGTCTTGACCACGGTGATCTCGCGCAACTGCACGCGTTCGAACGTGGTGAAGCGCGCGCCGCACTTGCCGCATTGCCGGCGACGGCGGATGGCGGTGCTGTCCTCGGTTGGCCGCGAGTCCTTTACCTGGCTTTCCTCATGCGCGCAGAACGGACACCGCAATAGCTAGAGTCCCTGATAGATCGGGAAGCGGGCGCAGAGTTCCTCGACGCGGGTCTTGACGCTGGCCTCGACCTGAGCGTCACCCTGCTCGCCGTTCTTGCGCAGGCCTTCGACCACTTCGGCGATGAGCTTGCCGATCTGGCCGAATTCCTCGGGGCCGAAGCCGCGCGTGGTTCCCGCCGGCGTGCCGAGACGGATGCCGGAGGTCACGAAGGGCTTTTCGGGATCGTTGGGGATGCCGTTCTTGTTGCAGGTGATCGCCGCACGATCGAGCGCCTTTTCGGCATGCTTGCCCTTGGCGTTGTATGGCCGGAGGTCGACGAGCATCAGGTGGTTGTCGGTGCCGCCCGAGACAATGTCGAGCCCTTGCTCCTGAAGGCTGGCGGAAAGCGCCCTCGCATTCTCTTTCACCGCCTTTGCATAGGCCTTGAAAGACGGTTGCAACGCCTCCGCAAAGGCGACGGCCTTGGCCGCGATGATGTGCATCAGCGGGCCGCCCTGAAGGCCGGGGAAGATCGCGCTGTTTACCTTCTTGGCGATGTCCTCGTCGTTCGACAGGATGATGCCCGAACGCGGCCCGCGCAACGATTTGTGCGTCGTCGTGGTGGTCACGTGGGCATGCGGGACGGGGGAGGGGTGCTCTCCGCCGGCGACCAAGCCGGAGAAATGCGACATGTCGGCCAGCAGGTAAGCGCCGACTTCGTCCGCGATCTCGCGAAAGCGCGGGAAGTCCCAGACGCGCGAGTAGGCGGTTCCGCCGCAGATGATGAGCTTGGGCTTGTTCTCGCGCGCGATGCGGGCGACTTCGTCCATGTCGATCAGGTGATCGTCGGGCCGCACGGTGTAGGGCACCGGGTTGAACCACTTGCCGCTCATGTTTACCGGCGAGCCGTGAGTCAGGTGCCCGCCGGCGTTGAGGTCGAGACCCATGAAGGTGTCGCCCGGCTGCAGCAGCGCCAGGAACACCGCCTGGTTCATCTGGCTGCCCGAGTTGGGCTGTACGTTGGCGAATTGCGCGCCGAAGAGTTGCTTCGCCCGGTCGATGGCGATCTGCTCGATCTCGTCGACATATTCGCAGCCGCCGTAGTAGCGCTTGCCCGGATAGCCCTCGGCATACTTGTTGGTCAGGATCGAGCCGGCCGCTTCGAGCACCGCCCTTGAACAGATGTTCTCGCTGGCGATCAGCTCGATCTTGTCGCGCTGGCGGCCCAGCTCCTTGCCGATCCAGCCGGCGATCTCGGGATCGCTCTCCGCCAGGCCGGCGGTGAAGAAGCCCTGCGGGCGGATGTCTGCGGAAACGGTCTGGGTGCTCATGCGGTCTGCCTGGTGATCTGGGGGTTGGAGAGCTTGTCGACGCGGCGAACATGGCGGTCGCCGCCGAAGGGTGTAGCGAGGAATGCCTCGACGCATGCTTTTGCCATTTCGATGCCGATCAGCCGCGCGCCCATGGCGATCACGGTGGCATCGTTGTGCTCGCGCGCCAGACCCGCGGATAGCGGCTCCGAAACGAGCGCGCAGCGCACCGCCGGGTTGCGGTTGACCGCGATCGAGATGCCGATGCCCGAGCCGCACAGAGCGATCCCGCGTTCCGCCTGCCCCGAGGCGACATGGTCGGCCAGCTTGTAGCCGTAGTCGGGATAATCGACGGAATCGGCGGTGTCCGGGCCAAGGTCCGCTACCTCGTGGCCCTGCTCGGTCAGCCACGCACAAAGCGCGGCCTTGAGGTCTAGGGCGGCATGATCCGAAGCGATGGCGATGCGCATGGGCGGTCTCGGTATCCGGGCTGGTGACGGAGAGATTCGGCTTGGCGAGACCCCATAGGCGGGGTTCGCCCAAAAGGCCAGCAGCGAGCCACGCCAACCCCCCAAAACGCCAACCCCCTGAAACGAAAGTAGCCCCGTCGCATCTCTGCGGCGGGGCTCCTTCGGATGCATCTCCTCGGAGATGCTCTCCTGTCACGAATGTCGATAGTCCTTCGTCGTTCTGGAACGTGTCGCCGACCTCTCGGTCTCGGGCAGGTTCCTGATGAAAGTCTTTCTCGTTCGTAGACATAATACGCGCGGGGGCCGGGATTGGTTCCCAGGGCCCGCGATTTTTTTACTGGTCGAGGAAACTGCGCATTTTCCGGCTGCGGCTGGGGTGCTTCAGCTTGCGCAAAGCCTTGGCCTCGATCTGGCGGATGCGCTCGCGGGTGACCGAGAACTGCTGGCCGACTTCCTCAAGCGTATGATCGGTGTTCATGCCGATGCCGAAGCGCATGCGCAGCACGCGTTCCTCGCGCGGCGTGAGCGATGCCAGCACGCGCGTGACCGTTTCCTTGAGATTGGCCTGGATCGCGGCATCCACCGGGATGATCGCGTTCTTGTCCTCGATGAAATCGCCGAGGTGCGAATCCTCCTCGTCGCCGATCGGCGTTTCGAGGGAGATCGGCTCCTTGGCGATCTTCATCACCTTGCGGACCTTCTCGAGCGGCATGGAAAGACGCTCGGCCATTTCCTCGGGCGTCGGCTCGCGGCCCTGCTCATGCAGGAACTGGCGGCTGGTGCGCACCAGCTTGTTGATCGTCTCGATCATGTGGACCGGGATACGGATGGTGCGTGCCTGGTCGGCGATCGAACGGGTAATCGCCTGCCGGATCCACCACGTGGCATATGTGCTGAACTTGTAGCCGCGCCGGTACTCGAACTTGTCGACCGCCTTCATCAGGCCGATGTTGCCTTCCTGGATCAGGTCGAGGAACTGCAGGCCGCGGTTGGTGTACTTTTTGGCGATCGAGATCACGAGGCGCAAGTTCGCCTCGACCATCTCCTTCTTGGCGATGCGTGCCTCGCGCTCGCCCTTCTGCACCATGTTCACGATGCGGCGGAACTCGGGTAGCGACATGCCGGTGGCCGACGCGATATCGCCGACTTCCGCGCGGATGCGATCGACCGAATCCGCTTCGGCTTCGGAGAATGCCGCCCACTTCTTGTCCTTGCCCGCCATCTCGCCGAGCCATGCGTCGTCCAGCTCGCGGCCGACGTAGGAGCCGAGGAAATCGGCGCGCTTGACTTTGTGGCGCTCGGCCAGCCGCAGCATCTGGCCGCCCAAGGCGGTGAGGCGGCGGTTGAAGGCATAGAGGTTGTCGACCAGGAACTCGATCTTGCTGGCGTGGAACTTCACGCTCTCGACTTGCGCGGTCAGCTCCTCGCGCAAGTCCTGGTATTTCCTTTCCTTGGCCGCCGAGAACTCGTTGCCCTGGCCCATCGCTTCCAGGCGCTCGTTCTGGATCTTCTCGAACTTGCGGAACAAGTCGGTGATGGTGGCGAACTTCTCGAGCGCCTCGGGCTTGAGCTGCGCTTCCATCTGCGCGAGGCTGAGGGTGTTGTCTTCTTCGTCGTCCTCGGCCGGACGCGGCGCGCGGCGTTCGACACCGTCCTCGTCGTCATCGGAGGCTTCGGGTTCCTCCTCGACGTCCTCTTCTTCCTTGTAGGAGGGGCCGGCGGTGGCTTCGCTGATCTCGCCGCCGTCTTCGGCGCCTTCTTCCGTAAGGCTTTCGGGCGCGGGTTCCTTGGTCAGCATCGCGTCGAGATCGAGGATCTCGCGCAGCTGCATTTCCTCGTTGTTGAGCGCCTCGGACCACAAGATGATGGCGTGGAAGGTGATCGGGCTTTCGCACAGGCCCAGGATCATCATGTCGCGGCCGGCCTCGATCCGCTTGGCGATGGCGATCTCGCCCTCACGCGACAGCAGCTCGACCGCGCCCATCTCGCGCAAGTACATCCGGACCGGGTCGTCGGTCCGCTCGATGGTTTCCTTCTTCTTGGTCTCGGACGCGGGACGCGATGGCGCGCTGCTGTCGCCCTCGATCTCGTCGACGTTGTCGTCGTCGTCATCGTCATCGCCGGCGGCGTCCTCGTCGTTCTCGACGATGTTGACGCCCATCTCGTTCAGCGCCGAGGTAATGTCCTCGATCTGGTCCGAGGACATATCCTGCGGCAGCGCCTCGTTCAGCTCGTCATACGTGATGACGCCGCGCTTCTTGGCGCGCGCGATCAGCTTCTTGATCGAGGCTTCGTTGAGATCGATGAGCGGGGCATCCGCGCCGTCCGCCTTGTCGCCCTGATTGTCTTCGTTGGTTTCGAGCTTCATTCTATCTCATCGCCTCAACGCGTGTTTTCCGAAACGTAGAACGTCCGGGAGATTATAACGTTCATGGAGCCGCC
>DATEEP010000165.1:0-11308 GCA_035281095.1 Novosphingobium sp.
CCTAGGGGAAATACCATGAAGAAGCAGCAAGGCTTTACCCTCATCGAACTGATGATCGTCATCGCCATCCTCGGCATCCTGATCGCCATCGCTCTGCCGGCGTACCAGGACTACACCGTCCGCACCAAGAACGCCGAGTGCATCAACGTTGCCGCCGCCGCCAAGCTGGCCGTGTCGGAAACCGCGCAGGACCGTGGCAACCTCGCTGCGATCACGAGCCAGGCCATCACCGGCTACAGCTTCGTTGCTTCGAGCTACTGCGCCAGCGTGACCATCGCTTCGGGCGGCACCATCACCGCGACCACCCAGGCCACCGGCGCCACCACGCTCGCCAAGTTCGAGCTGGTTCCGACCCTGGACGCCGGCCGCGTTGAGTGGGATTGCAACGAAACCGGCGGTGCCAAGAAGTCGCAGCTGCCGGCCGAGTGCCGCTAATAGTCGACCGATTGTCATAGCTTCGAGCGAGGGCCCCGGTTTACCGGGGCCCTTTCTTTTTGGGCTTCAGCCGGCGGACAGCGGCTCTGCCCGCATGCGCCCGCTGCATCCGAGTGGGCAAATTTCTGCGGTATCAGCCGATCGCGCCTAGCTAAAAACCAATTGCCGAGCGGCGTTTGAGCGGGGCGCTTCGTACTTTTGCTCGAACAATTGCACGCGACAACGATAAATCGAGTTGTCTATCACATTTTACGGTGCCGCTTACGAAACTTGGCACAGCCTGTGCTTGTACTTGATCAGGTGGCAAAACGTCTCGCCGAAGGCGACGACAGCCAGCCCACGCGAACAGCAAATATCCAGGGGGGATACGCTATGAAGCGGCAAAAAGGCTTTACCTTGATCGAGCTGATGATCGTCGTTGCGATCCTAGGGATCCTGATCGCAATCGCACTCCCCGGTTACCTCGACTACGTCAGCCGGACCAAGAACGCAGAATGCCTCAATGTCGCCGCAGCGGCCAAGCTGTCCGTCTCCGAGACGGCACAGGACCGGGGAGCGCTGAATCAAGTCACTGCAACCAATACCGGCTACAGTTTCGCGGCTTCGAGCTACTGCGCCAGCGTGGCGATCGGCGCGAACGGCGTGGTGACCGCGACGACGTCGCCGAACTCGGGGGTCCCGATAACTTTTACCCTGCGCCCGACCTTGGCGGCCGGCCGCGTGGAATGGGATTGCAGCGTCCCCAGCGGCACCGACTTGACCCGAGTGCCCGCCGAGTGTCGTTGAGAACGATCGCAACCCTGCGCGCGCTCTAAATCGCGCGCTCGGTCACTGCGCGCGCGAGCAGTACTCGGCAGAACCCTGGCCGGCCCGTATAGTCAGCGCCAATCTTTCTGCGGAACGGACTATGCCCGCTCGTATCGTGCTGTTGGTTGCGATGGCTCTGACCTGCTTGATTTACTGGCCGGGTCTTTCGGGCCCGTTCCTGTTCGACGACCTGCCGAATCTCAATCCGGTCCAGAGTTGGCTGACTGGCGAGCTGAGCTGGCAATCGGTGGTGTTCGGCAACCAGTCCGGCATGCTTGGACGACCGTTGTCGATGGCGAGCTTTCTGCTCAGCGCCGAACTGAGCGGTCACAGCCCCTACGCCTACAAGCTGGGCAACCTCGTCATCCACCTGGCCTGCGGATTCCTCGGCTGGCAGGTCATCCGACGGCTTCTCGCCCAGGATCAGCGGCTGTCCACGAATTCCGATCTGTTCGCGAGCATCGTCGTCGCCCTGTGGCTGCTGCATCCGATCAACGTCAGCACCGTGCTCTACTCGGTGCAACGCATGGCGCAGCTGAGCACTCTGTTCGTGTTGGCATCGTTGTGGGCTTACCTCGCCGCCCGCCGCCAACTGATCGACGGCAAGACCCGCAGAGCCTTGCTCGGCCTGTTTTTACTGTTTCCCTTGCTGGTCTTCGCCGGCTTGATGAGCAAGGAGAACGCGGCCGTAGCGCCTGCGCTATGCCTGGTGATCGAACTGGCGTATTTCGTCTCGCGGCCCAAGCCCGATCGGGCCGTCCAAGCCTTCTTCGGGCTGCTCCTGTTGCTTCCGGGACTGGCCGTCGTCGGCCTGTTGATCGCAACGCCCGATCGCCTGCTGAGCGGTTATGCCGAGCGAGACTTCACCCTGGTCGAACGGCTGCTGTCGCAGTCGCGAGTGCTGATGGACTACATCGGGACGGTACTCGTCCCCCGCACACCGTTGCTCGGCCTGTATACCGACGATTTCCAGCCCTCCACCGGCTTGCTCTCCCCACCGACGACTCTGTTCTCTCTGCTCGCTTTGCTGGCGATCAGCGCGGGCTCCATCGCGCTGCGCAAGCGCGCGCCCAGCGTATTTGCCGGCTGGTTCTTCTTCCTCGTGGCCCACGGCGTTGAATCCAGCATTCTTGCCCTGGAACTTTACTTCGAACATCGCAACTACCTCCCCGCGTTCGGCCTGATCCTGGCCGTCGTGGGCCTGGCTTCATTGGTCCCTAAAGACCTGTCCACGAATGTCTTCACTCCCCGCCAATTGGGTCTGGTCATCGCCGCTGGATTTGCCCTGTCGTTCGCCTTTGCGACCGGCGGACGCGCGCATGTCTGGCAAGCCGAGGATCTGATCCTGGAACAGGGCCTCAAGCATCATCCGGACTCGATGCGCGCCCAACTGGTCCGCGCCACGATCGCCCTGAGAAAAGGCGAGACCCAAGCCTCCTACGATGCCTTCGCCGATCTGCTCGCCAGCAAGAACCCGCGCAACCGGGTCATTGGCAGGATCAGCTGGGTGACGCTGGACTGCATGCGGGGCATCGATGTTCCCCCCACGGATCTGCAGCGCGCTCTGATCGAGGCTCGCCCCAAGCTCAGCATGGCCGAGGTTCCGGCCCTGCGCTTGCTCGCCCGCGTCGTCAAGGAACAAGGCTGCGGCAGGCTGACCGACTCGGCGATCGCCGACGGCATTTCGGTCATGCTCGAAAAAGCAAAGACTCAGCCGGACTACTCGCGCTCCAAATGGCTGACCCGGTTCCTGGCTGCGGAAATGTTCCTGCATGCCGGCCGTACGGCAGAAGCCCAGCGGCAGGCGGAACTCGCCTGGAAGGCGAGCGGCGACCTGCCGACCGGCGCCCTGCTCGCGAATATCTATGCGGTCCGAAAGATGCGCCCGGAAGCCGAGCGGTTGCTGGCGGTATTGGATCAACGCATGGGCCCCTACGACACGCAAGGACGCGCGGAACTCGCGAAGACGAAAGCCCTGCTGGGTCAGCAATGAAGTCGAAACGGGCTAACGACGAAATCGCGGCGGCGGTCAGACCGATGCCCCGCCATGCTTCTTGCGCCGCCGTCGACGGAGTCTGCGTCTGATGCAGGCCGGACGGCTGTAACAGGTCGCGAACGCGAGAAGGAGCATCTCGATCCGCGAGACGAGAGCTCAGCCCGGCCGGCCAGATGCTGCCGGCGCCTGCTCTCGAACAAGCCCCAATAGAGCGTCACCCACTCAGGACACCGATCCGCCATGAATTCGACCGAAACCAAGCCCCCCTTTCTGGTTTTTGCCGCTCCGGACATCCAGGAACCCGAGATTGCGGAGGTGGAGGCCTGCCTACGTTCGGGTTGGCTGGGAACCGGTCCGAGGGTCGCTCGTTTCGAGTCCGATTTCGCCCGCTATAAGGGCATCGAGCCGCAGCTGGTCGCAGGCGTGAACTCCTGCACCGCCGCGATGCACGTCAGCATGGTCGCAGCGGGCCTGGAGCCGGGCAGTGAAGTCATCACCACACCGCTGACTTTCTGTGCGACCGTCAACTCGATCATCCATGCCGGCCTGGCGCCGGTCCTCGCCGATGTCGATCCGGTCACCCAGAACATCGATCCGGATGCGATCGAAGCGGCGATCACGCCGCGCACGCGAGCCATTCTGCCGGTGCATTTCGCCGGGCGCCCTTGCAACATGGATCGCATCATGGCGATTGCGAACAAACACAACCTGATGGTGATCGAAGACTGCGCGCATTCCATCGAAAGCGAATACCGCGGCCAGAGGACAGGTACGTTCGGCGACTTCGGCTGCTTCAGCTTCTACGTCACCAAGAACGTCGTAACCGGCGAAGGCGGCCTCATCGTCGGCCGCAATGCCGAATTGATCGCCCGCGCGCGAATGCTGGCCCTGCACGGAATGAGCCAGGACGCCTGGCACCGTTTCAGCGACAAGGGTTACAAACACTATCAAGTCGTCGAGTGCGGCTTCAAATACAACATGATGGATCTGCAAGCCTCGATCGGACTGCACCAACTCGCACGGGTGGAACAGAGCTGGCAGCGGAGACAGGAGTTGTGGGCGGGCTACGGCCACGCGCTTGCGGAGCTGCCGCTGGGCTTGCCTGCCGATCCGGAAAGCCATACCCGGCATGCGTTCCA
This sequence comes from Novosphingobium sp., assembly GCA_035281095.1. GTDB lineage: Bacteria > Pseudomonadota > Alphaproteobacteria > Sphingomonadales > Sphingomonadaceae > Novosphingobium. The sequence goes on from DATEEP010000165.1 coordinate 4,378, forward strand.
CCTCTACACGGTGATGATCGATCCTGCCCGCGCAGGGATCGAACGCGACACCTTCCTGAATCGCATGAATGCCCACGGCGTTGGTACCGGGGTGCATTATCTGTCCGTTGCCGAGCACCCTTACTATCGCGAGCGTTTCGGTTGGGACCCAGACCAGTGGCCGAATGCCAGAAGGATCGGACAGCAGACCGTGAGCCTGCCGCTTTCGCCCAAGCTCAGCGACTCGGACCTGGAGCGGGTGGTCGATGCGGCGACCCGCGCGCTGACGAGCTGACGAACGAGTCGCGATTGCCTGCTTTATGACCACCCCGCCCCTTAGCACCGACGAGCCCGTAGGCGCAGCGACGACGACGCGCCCGGGTCGCCCCTCGGGCCCGGTCCGCAAGGCCTTGACCTGGCTGCTCGTGCTGGGAGCGCTGGCCTTCCTGGCTCACGCGCTCGAACCGGAAGTCTCGGTGGTCGGCAAGTCCATGGCCGCGATCGGTTGGCAGCAGGTGCTGCTGGCCGTGCTGGTCGCCGTCCCGATGTATGCGATCAAGGGTTGCTACCACCTCGGCCTGCTCGACCGCGTCGCCGGGGAGCGCAGTTCCCGCCGGACCGGGTTGCCGATCTATCTGCAGGCCCAGATCGTGCGCTACCTGCCCGGCAAAGTCTGGGGTATTGTCTACCAAAGCCAGCGCATGTCGGGCACCCATCGCGCGAGCGAGGTGGTGATCGCCAATTTATGGCAAATGGCCACGACCAATGCGCTCGCCGCGGGACTGGTCGTCGCGCTGATGCTCGCTTTTCGCTACTCCCATGCCTGGCTGTTGCTGCTCGTTCCGGTGATCGCTTCGGTGGAATGGATGCATCGTCATCCGGCCATCGAGTCCTGGATGCTGAAACAGCTGTCCCGCTTTCTGCCTCGCCTGGCGCCGCTGACGAGCAGCCGGCCGTTGCTGCCGATGCCCTGGAAAGGCACCGCGCTGCTCTGTTCGGAATGGATTTTCTATTTCGCGTCGTTTGCGATCATGCTGCATGGCCTGGCGGACTGGCCCGAGCGGCTGCTGCTCGGAACCTGGTACGGCGGCGCCTCGATCCTCGCCTTGGCCGCTTTCGTTGTTCCCGCCGGCATCGCCGTGCGCGAGGCGATTTTCGTCGCGGCGCCCGGATTGACCGGGGCGGATGCGGCGACCCTGGCCGTCACCGCGACCCTGGCCAGGCTGGTGTTTCTCGGTGCGGAAATCGCGGCCGCCGCACTGTCCAGCGCGTGGATGCTCGGAGCCCGACGTGAGCCAGGCTGATCGAGAGCAGCGCGCCTACTGGAACTCGTTGGCCTCAATCGATCCCGATGCGGCGATCATCGATCCCCTGGACAGCCGCGGCCACAAGAACAAATATCTGGCGGCCATCCGCAACAGCGCATTTCTAGCCGCATTGAAACGCCGCGGCATCGAATCGGGTTGTCTGCTCGACCTCGGCTGCGGAACCGGCAGTTCCACCCGGCCCTTGCTCGATGCCGGCTACACCATGCTCGGTGTCGATATCGCCGCGGACCTGTTGCGGCATGCCCGGGCACGATGTGGCGATCAGAACTGCCTTTTCGTAGCCATCGACGGCAAACAACTGCCGCTGGCCCCGGGCACGGTCGATGGGGTCATGGTCTATGTGGTCCTGAGCTACCTCGTCGACGACGATCAGGCCAGGGCCTTGCTCGTATCCGTTCGAAACGCGATGAAGCCGGGCGGATCGCTGATCATGATAGAGCAGGCGCGTACGCGCCGATGCGTCACCGAGAAGGGGCTGAAAGTACAACGGACCCGAGAGGAGTGGCAGGCACTGCTGCGCTCGGCCGGGTTTAGCGCGGAGCGATCCTCCGTGCTTCGGCACGGGCGTTTTCCGAGCACTCCGCTGATCGCCATGGGTCTGGTCCCTCGCGCGCTATGGCCGATGCTGCGCGCTGCAGAGGCCGGCATCGCGGCGGTCACCGGCGTCTGGCCGTGGGATTACGCAGAGGTGCTGTTCGAGGCTCGGGCATGATCGCGATCATAGGCGGCGGACCGGCCGGCATCGCGCTTGCGACAGCGCTCGACCGGCTGGGCCTGAACTACGAATTGTTCGAGGCTCGCGAGTTGGGGGCGACCTGGCGGGCCGCGCCGCCCGACCTGCGCGTCCTCAGTCCGTGGTGGACGAACGTGCTGTCGTTCGGCGACGTGCTGCGTGGGAATCCGTTTCGCAAGCCGCATGCGGGCGAATACCTGGATCACCTGTTGCGCATCGCAAAGCGGCTACGCGGAACAATCCATGAGAACAACGAAGTCCTCGGGATCGAAGAGGACGGCAACGGCAACTGGAACGTCCGCACGGCACACGGCATCTCGCCGGGTTATTCGTCGGTCGCGATGGCAACCGGCTATTTCTTTTCGCCGTCGTGGCCGTCCCCGCCCCTGATCGAAGACGGTTCCGTTCGCATTCTCCACGCCTCGGAGATCAGCGACTACGCCCAACTGGAGCAATTGCGTTCGGGCGACCGGCCGGTGGTGGTGGTCGGCAGGCGGGTCACCGCGGGGCAACTGATGCTGGAGCTGCATGATCGCGGCATTCCTTGCGCGTTGAGCTTGCGCTCGCCGATCGAATTCCGACGTCACGGCTTCATAGCCAGCATTCGCGAAACCGTCTATTTCTTCTGGGAAGAGCTGCAGGCTCGATTGAGGCCCGGAATCAAACGCCCCTCTTACCCGGTTATGGACGGAGGACGCAATCGGGGGTTGGTCGAAAGCGGAAAGGTCGAGGTGTGGCCCACGCTCAAGCGAATCGAGAACGGCGAAATCGTCCTCGACGATGGCCGACGGGCGCACGCCGCTGCGGTGATCATGGCGACCGGGTATCGCGCGCTACTCGATCTATTGCCCCGCCCCGTCACTCGCGACGGATTCGACGTGCCACTCAACAGCCGATTCGAAGTGCAGAGCCTGCCCGGCGTGTATCTGCTGGGCTTCGACAATCTCTACGACCATCGCAGCCGCTATCTACGGGGAATCCGCTTCGACGCGGCGCGGCTGGCGAAGGTGCTAGCCGCCCGTCGAACCCCGGCGGATTGAGCCCAGCTTGTTCGACAAGCGCAATGCCGCGGCGAAAGCCCGCGCACGCAGGGGATTCAGCGCGAGATCGCTGACCAACAGCGGGGCGTCGCTGCCGCCCCATGCGCGCTTGTAGGCCCCAAGACTACCTTGGCCGGCCGGCGATGGCAGGAAATCGAAACTGCTCATCCCGGCATCGCGCGCGCAGCGCAACATCGTCAGGAACAATTGATCGGAGGGATAGTGCCCGCGGGCTTCCGGCAGATGCGCGCCATGCATGTAGCACGCTCGCTTGCCGCGAAATCCGGTGCAGACGAAGCCGGATATCGTCCCGTCCAACACCGCCACCAGCGCGGCATGCGGCGCAATGGACTCGAAGTAGGCTTCGGTGTAGCGCGCCGCGCCGCTATGGCGATGCAGCGTCGAAAGATACAAACGATGCAGATGGACGCCGTCGCCCCGGCGCCCTGCCCGGATCTCGAGCTCCGACCTGACCAGACGATTCGCTGCCCGACGCGCTTTCTCCCAACTGCGCTCGTTCCATTCGCCCAGAGCCGGGATGACGATGCTGCCGAGATCATGTCGGGCGAAAACCCGCGCATCTTCGCACACACGCTCCGCCTGGACCCGTATCAAGTCCGCGCGCAAACCGCGGGCGGCATCGACTCTTGCGGCCAAGGCCTCTGCGCCGATGTCCTGTGCGCCGATCAGGAAGTCCGGATAGGCGACCCGGAAAGGGCCGGCGCGAAAACACGCGACCGAGCCGCCTTGCTGTCCGGGCAGCCGGCGTATCTGCGCACCGAGCCCGTCGCGAAGCGCATCCATCCAATGATCCGAGTCCAGGTCAATCATGGCTGGCGATCCGCTGGGCGATCCTCTCTAGCGAGAAGCGTTCGTTCATGCTGCCCAGGGCGCCATCGTCGTGACCGGAATGAAGGCAGGCGCGAATCGCATCGGCAAAGGCATCGGCATCGACGCTTAGTGCCAGCCATCCGGTTCCTTCCCTGATCAGACTCGGCAAATCGCCGACCGGCATCGAAACCACGGGAAGCGCGAACTTCATCGCATCGGAGAACACCACCGGAATGCTTTCGATGCGCGAGGGCAAAAGCAGGCGATCCGCCTCGCCGAACGCTCGCGAAGCTTGTTCGCGATCGAGATATCCGCTGAGACGGACCGGCCGGCCGGCGGCCCGCAGCGCCGCGACGCCCTCAGTGACCTCGTCCTTCAGCGGCCCACCACCGGCGAGGTGAACTTCGTCGATGCGCGCCCAATCTTCGTCGCCGAGGAGCGCCAAGGCGGCGATCAAGAGGTCGACCCCCTTGTTCGGATGCCAGCGGCCGAGAAACAGCAAACGATACGGCGCGGCCCTCGACACCGGACGCAACCGCACCGCAGTCAATTTCCGCGTACTAGGAAGAAAGTCGAACCGGCGCCCCGTAACCCGTTCGGCATCCTGCCCCAAGCGCATACCGTCGGCGTAAGCCTGGGCTGCATCACGCGATACGCCTCGCAAGAACCCTCGAATCAGGGGGATGCGACCGAGCGACCAGATGTCGCTGCCTAAGGCCCACACACTGTACGGGATCCCGCTCTTGCGCTTTAACGCACGCGCGGCCCATCCCGAGGGCAACACCCAGAATGCGAGCGCATGCCGAATACGCGCGTCGCCGTTCGCGGCCAACACCGTTCGCCGCAGCGAGCGCAAGGTCCGCACGATTGCCAGCCAATTACGCGGATCGCCCGGCGACAACAACGACAGGGGCTTATCGGGAGCTTCGAACGACCATACCTCGACGGCCCCATGCATGCCGACCTCTTCCGAGCGCCCGGGCGCTACGACTCTGACCGGCATCAGGCCGGCGAGCTCTTGCGCAAGATCGGATACGAAGGCACCGGCCGCCTCGCTTCCGTCGCCTGCGCGCGCATAGGAAGTGGTGATCAACAGGGCGACATCGGCGCCGCTCATGATTCGCTGACAGCTCGCCGACGGCTCATGGCCTGTCGGCGCGGGTATAGGTAAGCGAGGTAATCTGCTCCGACACCAGACCGATCAGGAAGACGATCACCGACGCACTGAGCATCAAAGCGCTCATGTTGGTAAATCTCCCCTGGGTAGCGAAGGTCCAGGCGTAATGCCCCAGCCCGAGCATGGCAAAGCTCACCGCGGCGGGCGCGAACAACTTAAGCGGCGAATACAGCGTGGCGATCTTGAAAATGATGAGCAAGAAGCGGACGCCGTCGCGCAAGGGGCGGATATGACTTTGGGTGCCGACCCGGCGCGCAACCTCGATCGGCACGTAGGTGACCGGATAGGCGCTGCGGAAAAATGCCATCGTGCTCGTGGTCGGGTAGCTGAAACCGTTAGGCAGCAGATGCAGGAATTCGCGGAACTTGGCCGCGCGCACGGCCCGGAAACCCGAGGTCAGGTCCTGGATCTTGTGCCCGGTCATCCAACTGGCCAGGCGGTTGTACAGGGCATTCGCGGCGCCGCGGCCGACGCTGGCCTGACCGCCGGAATTGCGCGCGCCCACGGCCATGTCATAGCCCGCCTCGAGCCGCTCCAGCAGTAGCCGGATATGGGCCGGGTCGTGCTGGCCGTCGGCATCCATGAACACGATGACCTCGCCGCTGGCGGCTCTGGCGCCACGCTTGATCGCGGCGCCGTTGCCCATCGAATAGGGCGAAGACAATACTTGGGCACCCAGGCCCGTCGCGACCGCGGCGGTGTCGTCGGTCGAACCATCGTCGACTACGATGATTTCGGCGCCGGGCAGGGCCTGGCGCAGGGCTGGCAGGGTGCGGCGAAGCCCTTCCGACTCGTTTTTGGCCGGCAAAACTACAGATACGTGCATGTTCTCTCCCCGAAGGCGCAGGATAGCCTGTCCGCACTGGAGCTAGAACCGTCCGACTCCAGAAAAGCGACAGCGGTCAGCTCGCCAAGGTCTGAGATTGAGGTAAAGTCAGGGTGGGGAAAACTGAGGGCTGAAATGTCCAGCGTCGCGACCGCCAACTTGGTGGGTATCACCGGCATTGCCCGGCGTTTGGTCTTGGATGGAGCTTTGGACGAGGTCAAGGCACGCGAAGCCATGGCCGCGGCCAGCGCCGAGCGCAAACCGCTGGCCACCTACCTGGCCGAGCATCGGCTTGCCACCTCCGCTCAATTGGCCGCCGCCAACTCGATCGAGTTCGGCGTGCCGCTGTTCGATCCCAGCACCCTGGACCCGAGTCAATCGGCAGTGCGGGCGATCAGTGAGGAGCTGATTCGCAAACACAGCGCACTGCCGCTGTTCAAGCGCGGCAACAAATTGTTCATCGGCCTGGCCGACCCGACCAATACCGCCGCCCTGGACGAGATCAAGTTCCAGACCAATGCCGCGGTTGAAGCGATCCTGGTCGATGAGGAGCTGATCCGACGGACCCTGGACCGTTGGCTCGAGAACTCCGACGCCCTCGCCAACGCGGTCGGCGACAGCGATGGGCTCGACACTCTGGAGATCGGCAAGGACGACGATCTCAGCACGACCAGCGACACCGGCATCGACGCCAAGGGCGACGACACCCCGGTCGTCAAGTTCATCAACAAGGTCCTGGTCGATGCGATCCGCCGCGGCGCTTCGGACATCCACTTCGAGCCCTACGAGACCGACTACCGGGTGCGCCTGCGCATCGACGGCCTGCTCAAGCAGGTCGCCAAGGTCCCGAACAAGCTGCACTCGCGCATCGCCGCGCGCCTGAAGGTCATGGCGCAGCTCGACATCGCCGAGAAGCGCGTGCCGCAAGATGGACGCATCAAGCTCAATCTGTCCAAGACCAAGCAGATCGACTTCCGTATGAGCACCTTGCCGACGCTGTTCGGCGAGAAGATCGTG
>DATEEP010000166.1:0-9550 GCA_035281095.1 Novosphingobium sp.
ATGTTGGCGAACAGGATGAACATGAACAGCGAGAAGATGTACGGCACGTACTTCTTGCCGGCGGGGCCGATGTTGGCGGCGAGCATGGAATCGATGAAGCCGGTGAAGGTTTCCACCGCCATCTGCCAGCGGCCGGGAACCAGCTCCCGCTTCAGCCCGCCACCGACGAAGATCAGCAGGGCCATGGCCGAGATCACCATCCACAGCGCGGAATTGGTGAAGGGGATGCTGTAGCCCGCGATTTCCCAGCTTTCCGTCCCGAACATGGGATGGATGGAGAACTGGTGCATCGGGTCCACTTTGCCCTGTTCGGCTGCCACGTCTCAAGCCCTTCGAATGCTAATGCAACACAGCGCCCCTATTGCCCTTTCCCAAGGTTCAATCTGGGCGCCGGTTCGAAATCCGGATGATGTTCCTGAAGGCGACGATGATCCCCAGGAACATCATCGCCAGCAGACCCCAGGGCGAGGTCCCGGCAAAGTGATCGATCACCCAGCCCAGAAACGCACCGCCGCCGATACCCCCGATCAGTTCGGCCAGGACGCGGTTGCCCATGCGATAATTCGCATCGGCCTCCACGCCCGCTTTCGGCCGGTTGCGCTGTTCTTCACGCTCTTTGGCGGCACTCAGCCGCTCTTCGAGCGCGTCGATCCGCGCATCCTCGCTAACGGGGTCTCGTGCGCTTGGTTCGTCGTTCATGCCGCGATCCTTTTGACGGGATCACAACACGCACGGACGGCCTCCCGCCGAGGGCGCCGCCCCCTTAGGCAACGGGCACTATCGAGTCAACCGCGCCAATGGCGACCAATCGGGTTTGCCGGGAAATTCGCCGGGTTTCAGGAAGGAAAGTCGGCCGGTCAGGGGCAGCGCGGATCGCGCTTCGCCGCACCGGCTCCCCGCGTTTCCCACCCACCGCCGGGCGCTTCGTACTTCATCCCCGGCCTGGTCTGCGAGATCAGCAGGCAGCCCGAGGTGAAGGCGTATTCCTCCACCGTCGCCCGCTCGGCCTTGGCCTTTTCGGCATAGACCGCCTTGCGCTTGATGTTGGTGTCGTCGGCCAGCTTGCGCAGCTCCGCCGAGCCGCCGCCGATCACCGCGACATAGCCGTCCATCTTCTCGCCGAGCAGGCCCTGCGCCTTGGCGGCGTTGTAGTCCTGCGCGAAGGCCGCGCCGGAAAGCCCGCCGACCGCGAGAGCCGCGGCGCCGATCGTCACGCAGATCCTGGAACTGGTCATCGTCGTCCTCATCAGAAGATATCCGGGTTTTGCTCGATCGTGTTCGCGGCGTCGGCCGCGAGCCGGTAAATCACTTCCTGCTTTATGTTGATGTTGAGCTCGATCACGATCGGCTTGTCGGGAGCATTCACTGAAATGCATCCTTCCAAGGCACCGAACGCCGTGACCGTTCCTGCCATCAACATCGCCTTCCGGCCCACTTTCCGCCACACGCCCGTCATGAGACGGGTTTTCGCAGCAGCTCGCGATCCGGTCAATCTCACTGTCGTCATCGCACTTTCCCGCTGTCTGGAGGCTGAATGGGCGTGGTCGGGCCGCGCGGGCGGCCCTGCGCGTCAAGGATGCCGAGTTCGCGCGGATCACGCAGGTATTCGGGATCGTAGAGCGAGCGCACCGAGGACACGAGCTGGAAGAACGGCGCGCGCAAACTGACCTTGAAGCGGATCGGCAGGCGACCGATGCGGCGCGTGAGGAAGTTCTTCGAAGCCGTCTCACCTTGCGTGACTCCGTCGAACGTCGCGCGCGACAGGATTTCGCCTTCCAGCGAACCGTCCATGTCGATCCGCATCTGCTGGTAATCGAGCGATTTCAAAGCCTCGAACGCCATATTGGCCATAGGCGACAAGTCCTTGTAAGTCAGCGCCCCGACATAGGAGACGTTCCCTCCCGGCGGCCGCGACAGGAGGTAGCCGCCGTCTATGCGTCCGCCGTTCTGATCGAACACGAGCGGCATCTGGCCGTCGAACGTGCCCGTGGCGGCGAGATTGCCGAGTTCCAGGTGCTGGACGAACAGCGCCGCGTCGAGGGCCTCGATCCTGAGCACGTAGCGCGCCGGATCGTCCGACCCCAGCGCCATCGTCACCGGCTGCAAGCTCAGAGTGCCGCCCATGAACGGCCAGGAAGCGCCATCGACTTGCAGGACATTGCCGGGCTTCAACGCGAAGAGCACCGCCCCGTCCGTCACTTCGATACCGGGATTGATCGAACTTATCCGGAGGCGCTGGTCGGGCGCGGTGACCATGCCGAGCAGATCGGTGAACGCCACCGTGCCGGACAGGCCCTTCACCGGACCGAAGGCGGCGGCGAAATCGAGGCTGTCGGTGGTGAAGCTGCCGCTGCTGGTCACCGCTTGCGCGTTCCAGTCGATCCGCCCTTTTCCGCGCACCGTACCCTCGGCATTGGCGATGACGCCGAGCGCAAGCGTAGTCAGCGTGTCGGGTTGCATGTCCTTGTCGAACACCAGATCATCAACGGCAAGATCGGCACTGCCCGCGCCGGTTGCCAGGTTGTGGCGAATGTCGGCGAGAACCACGGCGCGCTCGCTTTTCGGCTCGCGCAGCAGCGCCCGAGCGGTCAAGCGGTTGTCGGCGAGGCGCAGGGTCGCGTCCCGTGCGATCAGCGGCTGGAAACGGCCGACCTGCTGGCGGTCCTCGAGCCGGAACGCGCCTTGGTCGATAATCAGAGCCCCCTTGGCGAAACGCCATCGCCCGGCGCCTTCCCGCACGTCGAGCGGTACGGCATTGAGCAACGCATCGGCCTTGTCGAACGAGCCCGAGACCTCGCTCCCCAGCCTTGCCTCGATCCGCGCCAGTTTGAACCGCGAGGCGGTGGCGGCCGGCCCCAGCGCCACTTCGACCGAGCGCGCCGCCAATGTTCCGGGCCAGGCGAAACCGATGGCGCCGCTCTTCAGGCGGACGGGCGTGCTCCCCAGCGAGCCGCCGAGGTCGAGCGCGGCGATCCCACCCGCCGCCCGCAATCCACGCCCATCGAGCCGGACAATCGCGTTGCCGGGCGTCGGGCAGACCGGTAAGCTGCGGCGCCCCAGCGTCAGGTTCGCCAGCTTGAGCCTGTCGAAGCGCAAGTCGATGCAGCGGCGCCACAGGGCAAGGCCATTGGCGGACGACCAATTGCCGTCGAGCGGGATCGCCAGCGCTTCGGCGCGGCCGCCGGGCAGGTCGCCGGTCACCAGCGCATCACCCGCGAAGCCCAGCGTTCCGGCGCGTGCCTGCATCAGGGTGAGACGCGGCACGGCGATGCGCGCGGTTCCGGCCCGATACTCGGCCATCCGCATCCGCATCATCAGCCTGCCGGAAACGCCCTGTTCCATCCGCCCGGCGACACGCGGCAGTCCCCGGCCCCCGGTGGCGAAATTGCCGGTCAGACGCGGCGTTTCACCGCCGCCGGTCCCGAACTGCACGCGGGACAGCGCCACCAGAGTCTCGCCGCTGGCGCCCCGGATCGCTCCCTGCGGCACGACCACGCTCAGCACCCGTCCATTCCTGCGCACGATGAAACTGGCGGAAAGGCGGCTGTCACGACTTTCGCGGGCAAGCGCGGTACGGATTTGGCCTGCCACCGGCTGAACAAGGGTGCCCTCGCCAACCTGGGCCATGCCGGCAAGAGTGCGGTCGAGCCCCCGGCCCATGGCGATGCCTTGGCCCTTGGCGGTCCCTTCCAGTTCCAGCAGCCTGCCGCCGTCGGCTACGCGAAGTCGCCCCTCGGTCACCATTTCCCGGACCTTCGCCTGGTTCATGTCCAGCCCGCGGGCGGCAAGATCGTACCGCGCCGTCAGCGCAGCGTTGCGCCACGCCAGCCGCGAGGTGCCTGACAGCGCCCCGACTTGCTCCACGCCATATCGAAGCGGTCCCGTCTCCAGTCCGGCCGAGCCCTCGGCCCCGTCAAGCTGGCGGTCGAACGTGACGTCGACTTTCAGCCCCGTCCTGGCGAGCGCGAACCGCGATGCCGGGCAGGCCAGCCCCGCCAGCCTGGCGGGTCCGGCGAAACGTGGCCGCTCGTCCCTGACCTTCACCCTGCCGTACAGCGTCGCATCCCGAGCGACACACCCCGCCAGCCGGACATCGGGCGCACTGGCCGCCAGGACCCCGTCGAACCCGTCGCGCAAGTTGCCGCTACCCTCGGCCTTGATCCCGGCCGGACCGAAATCGGTCTCCATCAGCGCCCGGCCATCGACGATCTTGAGGTCTATGTCGGGAAGACGGAAAGGCTCTTTGCTGTCGGTGAAGATGACGGGATCGAGGCTGCCGAAGCTGAGCTTGCCGCCGCGCCAGGAGCCGTGGAGTCTCGGCCGTTCCAGCACGATCCGGCTGATGGTGGGCGCGCCGAAGCTCAGCGCCATGCGCACCCGCGCCCGCTGGATGGTGAGGTCCGGCCGCGCGGGATCGCCGACCACGACGTTGCGCAGCACCTGCTCGCCCGCTCCGATCGATTCGATCTCGTAGGTCGCGGGAAGTCCGAGCGATTCCAGTTGGCCAGAGATGACATCGTCGGCGATCCGCTCGCGCGAGAACCACCCCGCGATGAGCGCCAGCAGGGCCAGAGCGGCAACGGCGGCCGCCACCCTCTTCCAGCGACGCCATGAGCCACGCGGCGCGGACATGCCATCCTCGCCTTCCTCGCGGTGCTGTGGTTGATCCTCGTCCACGTACGGCATCAACCCGTCACTTGCGCCCCCGTTCCGTCAAACGCAATGCCGGGACTCGCCATCGGGCGCCCGCCGCCTCGCGCTACACATCCGCGAACGAGACGACGTCGTCGGCGTAGTCGATATCGCCCAGTACGAACCAGCTGTTCATCACCTGCTTGACCCGCCGCTCGCGTACCACGACGCGGGCGCCGCTCGAGGCGCTGGGACCGCCGCCCACCTCCGGCCCGACCTTCAGGCCGAGGGCTTCGAGCCGCCGCTTGTGCGCTTCGATATCCGCCACGCCGAAGATGACCGCGTAGACGCCCTCGCCCCGCGTCTCGAGATACTCGCGCAGCTCCTTGTTGATCGGCGTCTCCTCGCCGGTCGGGGCGATCACTTCCAGCCCTGCTTCCCACGATATGCACACGGTGATGCCCATGCGGCTGTCCGACCGCGCGAGGGTGGCGCCGGACAGACGCTCCAGCTCCGCCACATTGGCATCGAGGTTCTCGGGCCGCGAAATCCACGCGACGTGATCGACATGATTGACCAGCTTCTTCAAGGTATCTCTCCGCGTTCCGATCAAGTTCCGTTCCGGGGACTTTCCGCCGGACTTGCGCTGGCGTGCCGTTAAAGGCAATCCCGGCCGGGCACGGGCGACGGCGAGCAGGGAACACGACAGCGAGTGAGCGAACAACTCCCCGGCATCGTCCCGGCCGAACCGGCACCGGACGGCAACGACCCCAGCGGCCACCGCGCCCGCCTGCGCAAGCGCCTGCTCGAAGGCGGCGCGGAGGCGCTGGCCGACCACGAAGTCATCGAATACCTGCTGATGACGGCGATCCCGCGCCGCGACGTCAAGCCGCTGGCCCGCGCCCTGATCCAGCGCTTCGGATCGCTTGCCGGGGTGCTCAACGCCGATCCGCGCGCGCTGGCCGGGCATCCGGGCATGGGCGAATCCAGCGCGGCGGCGCTGCGCATCGTCGCGCTTGCGGCGCGGCGGCTGGCGCGCCAGCAGGTACGCGAGCAGCCCGTCCTGGGCAGCTGGCAGGCGCTGATCGATTACCTGACGATCGACATGGCGCACCTGACGGTGGAACGCGTGCGCGTGCTGTTCCTCAATTCCAAGAACATGCTGATCCATGACGAGCATGTCGGCGACGGATCGATCGACGAAGCCGCGATCCACCCGCGCGAGGTGATTCGCCGGGCACTCGATCTGGGCGCCACCGCGCTGATCATCGTCCACAACCACCCGTCCGGCTCGCCCCAGCCCAGCCGCGCCGACATCCAGGTGACGAGCAGCATCGCGGAAGCGGGCCGGTTGCTGGGGATCACCGTGCATGACCACGTCATCATCGGCCGCGAGGGGCATGTGTCGCTGAAGGCGAAGGGGCTGATCTGACCGGCGATCCATGGGCGCCCGCCAGTAGCGTAAGGCCCGGAAATACCGTAGAATCCGCCCCGGAGAGGCCGATTCGAAAGGAATGGCGGTGGCTCTCAAGGGCGTGCTCCTCGATCTTGGCGGGGTGGTCTATCTGGGCGACGAGCCTTTGCCCGGAGCCGTGGATGCGATCGACCGGCTGCACCGGGCAGGTCTCGCGGTCCGCTTCCTGACGAACGCCACCCGCGATCCCCATCGGCGCATCCTCGCGAAGCTACGCGAGATGGGCCTGGCGGTGGAGGACGAAGAGCTGTTCACGCCCGCGATGGCCGCGGTGCAGCACATGGTGACCCACGGATTGGCGCCGCACCTGCTGGTTCATCGCGATCTCACGGAGGATTTCGCCGGGCTTTCCTCCGGCGCTTCCCGGGCGGTCGTCGTCGGCGACTGCGGCGACGGGTTCACTTATGCCGCGCTCAACGAGGCATACCGGGCGCTGCAACGCGGCGCTCCGCTGCTGGCGCTCGCCAACAATCGCAGCTTCCGCGACCGCGACGGCGCGCTCAGCCTCGACGCCGGGCCCTTCGTGGCGGCGCTCGCTTTCGCCAGCGGGCGCGAGCCGGTGGTGCTGGGCAAGCCCTCGCCCGATTTCTTCCACGCCGCGCTGGCCGCCATGGACTGCGCGCCGGACGAGGCGGCGATGGTCGGAGACGACGTGGAGAGCGACGTCGGCGGCGCGATGGCCGCCGGCCTCACCGGGGTCCTGGTGCGGACCGGCAAGTACGAAGCCGGGGCGGAAGCGACCATCGATCCGCCGCCCGACCATGTCGCGGCCGATCTGGCGGCGGCGGTCGACCGGCTGCTCGCTATTTAGGCCCCAGCTTGCCTTTGGCGCCCGCGCGGCCTAGCGGCGCGGCAATCATTCTGCCGGAGTCGATCCATGGTCCCACGTTATGCCCGCCCCGCGATGACCGCGATCTGGGAGCCCGAAGCGCGTTTCCGCATATGGTTCGAGATCGAGGCCCATGCCGCCGTGAAGATGGGCGAGCTGGGCGTGGTGCCGCCGAGCGCGGGCAAGGCGCTGTGGGACTGGTGGGCGACCGACCCCGCCATCGACGTTCCCGCGATCGACGCGATCGAGGCCGTGACCAAGCATGACGTGATCGCCTTCCTGACATGGGTCGCCGAGCAAGTGGGCGACGAGGCGCGCTTCATGCACCAGGGCATGACCAGCTCGGATGTGCTCGACACCACGCTGGCGGTGCAGCTGGCGCGCGCCTCCGACCTGCTGCTGGAAGACCTCGACGCCCTGCTCGCCGCGATCAGGCGCCGCGCGCTGGAGCACAAGCACACCCCCACCATCGGCCGCAGCCACGGCATCCATGCCGAACCGACCACTTTCGGCCTCAAGCTGGCGCAGGCTCATGCCGAGTTCGCCCGCTGCCGCGCGCGGCTGGTGGCGGCGCGGGCCGAGATCGCGACTTGCGCCATCTCCGGCGCGGTCGGCACTTTCGCCAATGTCGATCCCTCGGTGGAGGACTACGTCGCCGACAAGCTCGGCCTCGTGTCCGACCCGATCTCGACCCAGGTGATCCCGCGCGACCGGCACGCGATGTACTTCGCGACGCTGGGCGTCATCGCCAGCTCGATCGAGCGGCTGGCGACCGAAGTGCGTCACTTGCAGCGCACCGAAGTGCTGGAGGCGGAGGAATACTTCTCGCCCGGCCAGAAGGGCTCGTCGGCGATGCCGCACAAGCGCAACCCGGTGCTGACCGAGAACCTGACCGGCCTCGCCCGCATGGTGCGCTCCGCCGTGACCCCGGCGCTGGAGAACGTGGCGCTGTGGCACGAGCGGGACATCTCGCATTCGTCGGTGGAGCGGTTCATCGGGCCGGACGCGACGATCACGCTCGATTTCGCGCTGGCGCGGCTGACCGGCGTGATCGACAAGCTCGTCATCTATCCAGAGCGGATGCGCAAGAACCTCGACCGCATGGGCGGCCTCGTCCACTCGCAGCGGGTGTTGCTGGCGCTGACCCAGGCCGGCGCCAGCCGCGAGGATGCCTACCGCCTGGTCCAGCGCAACGCGATGAAAGTGTGGGAATCGGACGGGCGGCTCTCGTTGCTCGAACTGCTCAAGGCCGACGGGGAGATCGCCGCGTTCCTTCCCGCCGAAGCGATCGAGGACAAGTTCAACCTCGATTATCACTTCAAGGCGGTCGACCGCATCTTCGAGCGGGTGTTCGACGAATAGAAGCATGATGACTTGGGTTTGAATCACTTCGTCATCGCGACTTCCCCCTCTCCCGACCCTCTCCCCTGAAGGGGCGAGGGCTTAGATTGCCTCGCTTTTTCCCGCTCTTCCCTTACACCCCAATCCCGCCTAGCATCCGCGCTCAGCGTTCTTGGGAAGCAGGATCAGGAGGCAAGCCGTGCAGGTGTTCCGCACCGTGATCTGGATAGTGGTGACGATCGTGCTCGTCGCGTTCATTGCGATGAACTGGCACAAGGCACCGGTGAACTTCTGGCCGCTGGAGGAGGACTACCTTCATTTCGAATGGCCGGTGGGCGTGATCGCGCTGGTGTTCTTCCTGCTTGGCCTGCTGCCCGCATGGCTGGTCCACCGCGCCACCCGCTGGCGGCTCAACCGCCGCATCGCCAGCCTCGAGAACAATTTGCGCGTTGTTGCCGCGCCGCCGGCCGAGGACGTCCATATCGAAGCGGCGCCGCTCCCCTCCGTCGCTCCGCCCATTCCTTGACCGACCGAAAGACCCGATGAGCCAGAACCCGATTTTCCTAGCCCTCGACGTTCCACGGCTCGACGCCGCGGGAGAACTTGCCCGCAAGGTCGCGGGACATGTCGGCGGGATCAAGCTGGGGCTGGAATTCTTCTGCGCGCACGGCCACCACGGCGTGCTGGAACTGCACAAGCTGGGCCTGCCGATCTTCCTCGACCTCAAGCTCCACGACATCCCCAACACCGTCGCCGCCGCGATGCAGGCGATCCACGTGCTCGAGCCCGCGATCGTCACCGTGCACGCATCGGGCGGCCGCGCGATGATGGAGGACGCGAAAGCGGCTGCGGGAGAGCATTGCAAGGTCGTTGCCGTCACCGTCCTGACCAGCATCGACGACAAGGACCTTGGCGCGACCGGAATCGGCGGCTCCGCGCACGAACAGGCGCTGCGGCTGGCCGAGCTGGCGCAGGCGTCCGGGCTCGACGGCATCGTCTGCTCGGGGCACGAGGTCGCCAGCATCCGCAAGCAGTGGAAGGACGGCTTTCTGGTGGTTCCCGGTCTGCGCCTCGCCAACGGCAAGACCGCGGATCAGAAACGCATCGTCACCCCCCGCGAGGCGCGCGACGCCGGCGCCAGCGTGCTGGTGATCGGCCGCCCGATCAGCCGGGCCAGCGATCCCGCCGCCGCCGCGCGCGAGATCGAGGCGACGCTTTGAAGTGATTTCGAGGCAGGTGGAATCACCTGCCGGCCCGGAAATTGCGGGGGACAA
>DATEEP010000167.1:0-61293 GCA_035281095.1 Novosphingobium sp.
TCATGGCAAATGTCGATGCCGCGCTCGAGAAGCAGGTCCTGATGTTGCGCAGTGACAAGGGAAACCGCACCCACAACATCACCACCAGGCGAATTACCTCGGGCGACGAGTCGAAGTACCAGAACGGGCTGGCTGGTTTGCGAGGACGGGGCATCGCCCTGTGCCCTACCCCCCCGCCTCCAACTCACGCCAACCGGTGCGTTTGCTCTGACAGCACCCATTCGTTCCGTGAAGGAAAAGAGAGTTCAATGGCCGAAATGAGGGGCCCGACTGGCGGCCTGAACGGGATGGCAAGCGAACATGATCCATTCCGAAGCAAATAGTATATGAGCTTAAACGGGAATTCTTACGCAGAGACCGGTTTCGCAGCAGACTAGCAGTTCCGTCAAAGGACTATCGCAGCTTTCCTTCGTCACAATTTTCTGTCAAACTCCGGGTTAATGGTTGTTTCCTGAGAGCGACCCATAACAGAGGATGTTGTGCTTGGGCCGCCCCGTATTGGAGGGAGCGCCTATGCGCGTGGCAATCGCGATCTCACTGCTCGTAGTGGGCTCGATTCTGTTCCATCTGCTCAGTCCTTGGTGGCAGACGCCGATTGCGTCGAACTGGGGCTCGATCGATTCTGCGCTAAACATCACCTTGTGGATCTGCGGCGGCGTTTTCGTAGCGCTCAATCTGTTTCTCGCGCATGCGCTGGTTCGTTATCGGGCCCGGCCAGGTCACAAGGCCCACTATGAGCCGGAAAACCCCAGCCTTGAGAAGCGCCTCACCTTTGCAACGGGGGTTGGCATAGTCGCCATGCTGGCTCCTGGGCTTTCGGCCTGGGACAAGTATGTGACAGTGCCCGAGGACGCAGCAATGGTCGAAGCTGTCGGCCAGCAGTGGCAATGGTCGTTTCGCTTCCCGGGAAAGGACGGCGTGTTGGGTGCTGCGGCGGTGAAGCACATCACGCCGGAGAATCAGCTCGGTCTCGACCCGCTCGACCCCTTCGGACGTGACGACATCATCGTCGAGGGTAACGAACTGCACCTTCCGGTCGACAAACCGGTGAAGGTTATCCTGCGCTCTAAGGACGTCCTGCACGACTTTTACGTGCCTGAGTTCCGCGCAAAAATGGACTTGGTTCCAGGCATCACCACCTACTTCTGGCTGACGCCAACCGCACGAGGGCAATATGGCATCCTCTGCGCCGAGCTCTGCGGTGTCGGCCATCACGAGATGCGTGGGACGGTGGTGGTCGATTCCGCGACCGATTTCGACAAGTGGCTATTGCAGCAGCAAAGCTTCGAACAGCAGTTGGCACAGGCAAGCCACGACGCCCTCGCCGCGCTATTCGCCACTTCCAACGTCTGCACCTCGCCGACCTCCTGGAGGACGCTCTGATGGCCACCACTCTGGCTGACGATCTCAAACCACTCCATCATCCCAAGACCTGGGTCGGCAAATATGTCTGGAGTCAGGACCACAAAGTCATCGCCGTCCAGTACAGCCTCACTGCCATAGGTATCGGCCTCGTGGCGCTGGTGCTGTCCGTGCTCATGCGGCTGCAACTCGGCTTTCCGGGCGCGCTGCCATCGATAACGCCGGAGAATTACCTGCAATATGTCTCCATGCACGGCATGATCATGGTCGTGTATCTGCTGACCGCGCTGTTGCTCGGGGGCTTCGGCAATTACCTCATCCCGCTTATGGTCGGCGCGCGGGACATGGTTTTCCCCTTCGTCAACATGTTGAGCTACTGGGTCTACCTGCTGTCGGTGATCGTGCTGGTCGCGGGTTTCTTCGTTCCCGGTGGACCGACCGGCGCCGGCTGGACGCTTTATCCGCCGCAGGCGATTACCGAAGGCACGCCCGGCCATTCGTGGGGCATCGTCACCATGCTGGCGAGCCTGGCCATCTTTATTATCGCCTTCACCATGGGCGGTCTCAACTATGTAACCACTGTGCTGCAGGCGCGTTGCCGCGGCATGACGCTGATGCGCATGCCGTTATCGGTCTGGGGCATATTCACGGCCTCGATAATGGGGCTTTTGGCCTTTCCGGCGTTGTTCGTCGCTGCCGTCATGATGCTGCTTGATCATCTCGCCGGCACCAGCTTCTTCATGCCCAGCATCGTCTCGATGGGGCAGGCCACCGAGACACAGGGCGGCAGCCCGCTGCTATTCCAGCACCTGTTCTGGTTCTTCGGTCATCCCGAGGTCTACATTGTCGCGCTGCCGGCCTTCGGCATCGTCTCGGACCTGATCAGCGTCCATGCGCGGCGAAACATCTTCGGCTACCGGATGATGGTCTGGGCGATCGTCATCATCGGGGCACTGAGCTTCGTCGTCTGGGCACACCACATGTACGTGAGCGGGATGAATCCCTATTTCGGGTTCTTCTTCGCGGTATCGACGCTGGTGATCGCCATCCCGACCGCGATCAAGGTCTACAACTGGCTGCTGACGCTTTGGCGCGGCAATATCCATCTTCGGGTACCGATGCTGTTCGCCATCGGTTTCATCTTTACGTTCATCCATGGTGGGCTGACCGGACTGTTCCTCGGCAATGTCAGCGTCGACGTGCCGCTGTCCGACACGTTTTTCGTCGTCGGCCACTTTCACATGGTAATGGGGGTCTCGCCGATCCTGGTGATCTTTGGCGCGATCTATCACTGGTATCCCAAGATTACCGGGCGGATGTGGAACGAAACCCTCGGCAAGCTCCACTTCTGGATCACGTTCCTGGGCGTCTACGCGATCTACCTGCCGATGCATTACCTTGGCATCCTGGGCATTCCCCGCCGCTATTTCGCGCTTGGCGAAACGGCGTTCATCCCGCCATCGGCGCATCTTGCCAATGAGGCGATCACGGTCGCGGCGATCATCGTGTTCCTCGCCCAGGGCTTGTTCTTCATCAACATGATCTGGAGCCTGTTCCGCGGCCCCAAGGCGGATCCCAATCCCTGGGGCGCGGCGAGCCTGGAATGGCAGACCCCCCAGACACCGCCGGCGCATGGCAATTGGGGGCCGAAGTTGCCGACCGTCTATCGCTGGGCCTACGACTACAGCGTACCCCACGCCGCGCGGGACTTCATTCCACAGAACGAGCCGCCGACATGAGCCTGCTCAGCCGCCTCGCCGAGAAGAGTTGGGAGACGCCCGGAATAGACGGCCTTGCCGAACCGGACTCGTACCGGCCGGCAGCCGCACAGGTAGGGCTCTACGTCTATTTCGGCGTTGCTTGCGTCCTCTTTTCGCTGATCGTCGGAGCCTACCTCGTACGCATGGGCATGGGCGTCCACGGTGCGGCGACGCATGGAACTGCCGGGGACTGGCGACCGATGCCCGAACCGCCGCTGTTGTGGATCAACAGCGCGGTACTGGTAGCCAGCAGCCTGGCCTGGGAGGTCGCAAGGCGTGCGGCGCGTACTCTCGCGTGGGACGACATCCGGCGCATGGCGCTCATCGGCGCGGGCCTGGGCCTCCTGTTCCTCGCCGGCCAGTTGCTGCTGTGGCGGCAGTACCAGGCGGGGGGCTATTACCTCTCCGCCAATCCCGCGAACGCCTTCTTCTTCCTGCTGACAGCGGTGCATGGCCTACACCTGATCGGCGGAGTGGTCGCCTGTGTGCGGGTGGTGGGGCAATTCGGCGCGCGCGGGGACCAGCGGCGCGCGGCGCGTAATATCAGGCTTTGTGCCGTCTACTGGCACTTTCTTCTGCTGGTCTGGGTTCTGCTGGCCGGATTGCTCGTATCGACGTGAAAACAGAGCGGGATGATAGCGTCATGTCGCAAGTGATTTTGGAAGGGGAAGGCAACATCCGGGCCGAGCAAGGTCTGGGCAGTATGGCTGACGATTGGTCGGCGGATCAGGAAGTCTTTCGCCATACCCATTGGGGCAAGGCGATGATGTGGATCTTCCTGCTGAGCGACACCTTCATCTTCTCCTGCTTCCTGACCTCCTACATGACCATAAGGATCTCTTCGACGGTCCCCTGGCCCAACCCGTCCGAGGTTTTTGCCCTGACGATCGGCGGCCAGTCGATCCCGCTGATCCTGATCGCGATCATGACCTTCGTGCTCATCAGCTCCAGCGGGACGATGGCGATGGCGGTCAATTTCGGATACCGCCGCGACCGCAGGAAGACGGCGGCGCTGATGGTCACGACCGCGCTGTTCGGCGCGACGTTCGTCGGCATGCAGGCTTTCGAATGGACCAAGCTCATTGTTGAGGAGGGCGTGCGTCCGTGGGGCAATCCCATGGGCGCTCCGCAGTTCGGCGCGAGCTTCTTCATGATTACCGGCTTCCACGGCCTGCATGTGAGCGCGGGCGTGATCATGCTGCTGATCGTCGCATCGAAGGTCCTGCGGGGCCACTACGACAAATCAGGCGACTATTCGGCGGTCGAGATCGCGGGGCTATATTGGCATTTCGTCGATCTGGTCTGGGTCTTCATCTTTGCCTTCTTCTACCTGTGGTGACGGCGAGGGAGTGAACACGATGCACGACACGACTTCCGGTCACGCGCCAGCCGAACATGCTGCGGCATCGGCCCATGGTAGCGGCCAGCAGCATCCCATCGGCCTTTACCTGAAAGTCTGGGGCTACCTCTTCGTCCTCAGCACGCTGTCCTACCTTGTCGACTTCTTTCACGTGCAGGGCATCACCCGCTGGACGCTGATCATCGTCTTCATGCTTCTCAAGGCGGGCCTGATCGTATCGATTTTCATGCACATGGCGTGGGAGCGATTGTCGCTCGTCTATGCAATCCTCGTGCCGCCGCTGGTCCTCCTTGTGCTCGTCCGGATCATGATCATCGAATCCGGCTATACCTTCTGGACCCGTATCATCTTTCTCGATGGCGGGGGCTGACCATGACCCGCCGTTTGTTCTGGCTGACTGCGGGAGGCTGCGTTGCCGGGTGGATCCTGATCGCCTGGACCCTCAACTGGTTCACCGGTCAGCTTGCAGCGGAAAGCGGCAGCAACTCGGTTCGCCTGGCCTACAAGCCGGTCAGCGACATGCCGCCTCCAGTCGATCTCGCATCCGTCCAGCGGGGGTGGCCGGATAGTCTCGACCAGCAGCAATCACGCCGCCTGCAAGGCTATCTTCATGACATCGAAGGGCAAGCCCCTCCTCCCGCTGCCACTGCCCCGCAGCCAGCAGCAACGCCGGAACTCGACTTGGGCACACTGCTCGCAAACGCAGATGCGAAGACTGGCAAGGCAAAGGCACAGGTGTGCATGAGCTGCCACGATCTTTCCTCCGGCGGCCCGAACCGCGTCGGCCCTAACCTGTGGCAAGTGGTAGGCAGGGACATCGCGTCGCGGCCGGGATTTACTTATTCCCCGGCGATGACCGGACGGCAGGGCAGCTGGACCTATGACATGCTCGATGATTTTCTCGCCCGTCCCGCGCGGACGGTGCCGGGGACGAAGATGACTTTCGCCGGCTTGCGCCGCCCGGAAGATCGTGCGGCGGTCATTCGCTTCCTCGCCACACTCGGGACCAATCCGCCGCCCTTTCCTCAGCGGGAAGGCGGTGCCGACGCAAAAGCAAGATAAGGTGAGCGGCTCAGACCACGCCGACGTTCAGCGAACGACAGCGCGCGTATAGAGATGCCAGGTGGCGTATCCCAACACGGGAAATACAATTGCGAGGCCAACCAGTGCCGGAAGCGAGCCCAGCACCAGCAATGCCACGACGATAAATCCCCATACGGCCACAGTGACGGGGTTTTTCCTGGCCACGCGGACGGACGTATGCATCGCGACCCCAATCCCCACGGGCTGGTCGACCAGCATCGGAAACGAAACAACGCTGATTGCCAAGACAACGAAGGCGAAGCCCAACCCGACGACATTGCCCACAACGATCATGCGCCAACCTTCGGACGTGTTGAGCACTGCATCGAAGAATCCGGAAACCGACCCTGCCGGAATTGCTTCCGAAGCACCTACCGTTGCCGAATAGATGCCCCAGGCGACGGAGATCCACAGCGTGAACAAAAAGAAGATTACGACTGTCAGGCCGATAATCTGGAATGCGGCGGGGCCACGCAACACGTCGAAAAAATGACGCCATCTAGTGTCCAGCATCATTTCCCGCCGCCTCGCGAGTTCATAGAAACCCGAGGCCACTGCGGGCCCGAACAAGACGGAGCCAGCCACAAGCGGAAAAATTAGTGGCAATACGGATGCATGAGAAACAAGCAGGACTGCCAGCAAGATGGCTACGGGATAGATAAATCCGACAAAAACCAAATCTCCACGATTGTATAGAAAATCCTCCCAACCTTGGATGAGCGCTGTTCGCAGATCGTGAAAATCGATGGTGCGAACGAAAATTTCCTCTTCGTCGAGCATAGTGTCGACTGCGGGAGATAATTTCATTGTCGCTCTCCTCTCCATTGCTGTCATGGGGAGCGTTCGTTCACGCCGATCAGGACGACGTACGACACTCCATCTGGCAAATATGCCATTGCACCTGACGGCCAATCCGCATTGTCACGGCATGAGATATCCTATGACAGCTATCGACTATACTCCATGCCGATATGTTCAGGCAAGCGTAAGCGAGCCAGTATTGGGTCTAAATGTTATCCGCAAAGGCTGACGGAATTGCCTGACAACTGCTCCATCCCTTGATGAGTACCGCTTACGCCAGCGAAGCAGCCGCGACACTCTGCTCCCAAAGCAGATACGCACTCGGATGAATGGATGACACCTAGCTGGCTCCGTAACCCGTCGTTCCGGACTGTCCAACCGAGCCGTCGTTCAAACCCCTGCCCGGTTCCGCCGAACGAAGGCCCGTTTTCCCGGTTTTCATCCCTAGGTCGAACAGCCCTAGCTTCCGAAGCCGTATTGGCGGCAACCCACTAGGACGAATAGTCGACTTTCACCGCGCTGCTAGATGGCCAAAAACTCAAATGTCGCGACGACGGTCGATAAACCCCATTAGCGCTTCCCCTTCACCGAGCATTAATACTGAATATACACGGATCAATATAGGGCAACCAGGCAAAATTCATCTTCGTATTTTAGAAATTATAATATGTCCTGGTTATGGCGCCCCCGCCATTGCACTTTCTGTACCGAGCATCCATATTGTAGCAATCGAATGCACGACGTCGTAGGCGCCTTCGGCTGAGAGACCATCGTGCTCCCGCTTACAAAGAGGGAGCGCGAAAAATGGATCTCAATCGTCTTTACTCACAGCATCAGATTTCAACTATGCGGGCGGATGCGGCAACGAGCTACCGCACGCGCTCCCGCAATTTGATGGATGTCCAAAGGTTTTCCGACCGGCTCCGAAATTACCAGATCACGCTGGGAGCCTCTGCTGCATCGGGCTGGAGCCGGGAAGTGTTGCTCGGACCGCACACGCCCGCAAACATGGGTCAGTTAGCGTGAGCATGGAACGCGAAGTCTCCGCCCGTCCGATATTTCGGACATTTGCCAAGGCGAACGAAACGCGCCTGTTGCCGGATAGCAAAAAAAGGCAGGGGCTCATTACGCACTTGGCGTTCCAGCATCTCGGCGGACGTGACAGTGCCATACGCTTCCTCAATGCTCACAATGATGTTCTGGGGGCGCGACCGCTCGATTTGGCGATAGGCTCACATGATGGATACTCGGCCGTCGCGCAGCTCATCGCCACGCTGGAACAGTCCGAGACAAGGGCAACTGCATGAGTCGGGCTATAAACCTGAGTTTGAGCGAAGCGGATGTGCGCGAAAAGTTTCGAAAACGCGACGTTTCAATCAGCGCCATCGAACCACTCAAGTCCGGCGGGACCCATGTCGTGTGCACCACCATCGAGGGCGCGGCGGAGATCCGCCGTCGACTCCGCAGCCATCTCATCGAAGGGCCGGTGCAGCGCTTTCCCTTCTATCATGCCGGCCATAGTTGGTAGCAAGAGACTGACTTTTACGAAGGCGGATACAGGTGATCCGGTTCCGGGAAAACTCCTAGCGCTTCAGTTTCTCGTCGTCGTTATCGGCGACCTCGTGCGCCTGGATCGGGCGATATTCAAAGTCGTTCCGCGCCATGGTTTCGGCCATAATCTCAAAAGCGGTGGTCTTCTCGGCCAGGTCCAGCGAGATCTCGATCCCCTCGAGCTTCGTATTCAGCCAAAGGCGACCATACTGATCGATCGTCAGCGTGAATTGCTGGTCCTTCCGGTCGAAGTCCTGCTCGCCTTGGAACATGTCTATTCCTCACCGTCTAACCGCATAACGACGGAACAATTGGGTAGCCGACGGGATTCCGTCCGCATTCCTGGCTCACTATTCCTCCTTTCGGCGCCGACTGTGTAAATCGGTCTGTCCCGCTGGATGCGCAATTCGCGCCGGAGTTGTTCATCGCGACGCCGCTGACGGCCGCGAGCGTCATCCCGAGCGTCTATGCGGAACGAGGTGACGATGGTGATGACAAGCACCCCCATGAGGAAAATCAGAAAATAGGTGATGTAGGCGCGATCCATGGCGCGGCTCCATAATGGCTAAGAGCCGGGACGCCGTCTGCGCACCAACGCGAAGCGAAGTGCATCCTCATTACGTATACACCTCCATCGACCAACATGACAGCGATGGTTTGGGCACTTTTGAATGCAGTCGGCGACCTCCGCCAGAACGGAGCGGCGTCTTACAAAATCGCACTTCGGGGCCCGACGAAGGTGTCACAAAATCGGCCTGGAGACGTAGGAGCACGATCCACAATCGCGTGACCCTGCGGTTCTGGACGTGCGCGCAGCGCCGCCCGATGATAGGACGAAGCGATGGATACGGAAGATCTCGCTCGTCTCATTGTCGAAAGCATTAGCCGCCACGGCTTGCGTGGTCTCATCTATGACGCGGGCGGCAACGGTGACGGAGCGGATTTCCGCGATGTAGTGATGCACGGCCACGTCAATATGCTGGCCGTCGCAAACGATGTGCTCGGCGCCTTAGGATCCTAGCCAAGGGCGTCGTACCTGACCGTCAATCCTTGGGAAAAAGTCGTCAGGTCTTCGGGGGAACGATGACCTTGCCTTTCGTAGAAGGGTTGGATGCGTTGGGCTTCGGCGGTCCTTCCTTTTTCGGCTTGCGGACTTCCTTGTTGGATTTGCGTTGGCTCTTGGCCATGAGATGATCCTTTAGTCATTGTAGCGCGGTCCCCGCTGGTGAGGGAAGCGCACGCGGTTTGTGAAAATCACGGCCGCTGGGACCGATCATTTGGTCGCATATTCGCCAGGCCGCGCGTTGAAATTCTCGCGAGCGAACGCCTTTGCCGCTGCCGCGGTTTGAAAACGCTGCTCCTGGAGCTCGATGTCGACCAGCCGAAATCCGATAGAATTGTAGCGGGCAGTGCGTAGCGTGAGGCGAAAATTTCCCTCCTCATCCTTGTTGATCAGGAAAGGGCGAAGCGAGGCGTCTGTCAATTAGACCTCCATGGCAAATGGATGACGGCTGTCTCCCAGGCCGGTTTGAACGGAAAGAGGTACGAGGCGGACGGGGTTGTATGCCGTCCGCCCGCAATGTCAGGCCGCCTGGAGGTTCACGGCGGCCATCTTGCCGCGCTGGTCCTTCTCCAGATCGTACGACACGCGCTGGTCCTGATTGAGTGTGGACATGCCGGCCCGTTCGACGGCGGAGATATGGACAAACGCATCGTTGCCACCACCTTCGGGCGCGATGAAGCCGAAGCCCTTGTCCTGATTGAAGAATTTTACGATTCCGATTGTCATATGGGTATCCTTTGTCCCAAGTATGACGGGTATGTGCCAAGGACGGCGCATCCCGGCTTTGTGAGGCTAGAAAGGGACAAGGGGGAGCTAGGTCGCCCGAAATCCGTCGCATGCGACGTAAGCCTCGTCGATATGGGTGTGATCCGGCTTTTTTCAATACGAATTCAGTAGAACCTCAACGTTCCGCAGCGACAGCGGAAACCGCACGTACATCAGCACCACCAACCGGATAATCTCCGGCGAGGAGTTGAAGTAGCGGAACGGCCGGGGGTTTCGCCCTATCAGACGACACCCTCAGCCGTCGATCTCCGCGAACAATTCCTTGGCCACCCGAAACGCATCGATGGAGGCAGGCACCCCACAATAGATCGCAACCTGAAGCAAGACTTCCCCGATCTCCTCCCGAGTCACTCCGTTGTTCAGCGCGCCACGTATGTGCAACTTGAGTTCGTGCGGGCGGTTCAGCGCAGAAATCATCGCAAGATTGGCGATCGAACGCTCCCGGCGCAGAAGGCCCGGTCGGTTCCACACTGCGTCCCAGCAGTACTCCGTAATCAGTTCCTGAAGCGGCCAGTTGAAATCGGTGGCGGAATCGATCGAGGTTTTTACGTGCTCGGCTCCCAAAACCTCCATGCGAGTGGTGAGACCGCGTTTGAAGCCTTCGGACAGCGGCCTGTCATTTACCCAGCCGTTCTTGTCGTCATTCATTGGAAATTTCTCCCTCGGCGGCCGCTTGCACCGATGCCTGCTTTCAATCCCAATCGTCCATCAAGTCACCTATCGCTTCGTCGACGATGTAGAGACCGTCGATCCCTGCCATATAGCCGGTGCCGAGAGTGATCGACGCGATGGCGTGATCCTTGCGCATTCCCCAAGCCTTGCCAAGAAGCGCCGCCTCGCGAATGCCTTCGCGAAATCCCCGATTCATGTTGTAATGGATCAGGATGTAGGGGACGATCTGCTTGGGAAGCCCACCGGTTTTCAGCGCGGCTTCGAATTTGGCGCGGTGCGCCTTCATGAAACGCGGGTTCTGCTTGGTCAGGAACTGGACCGAGCGCGGCGTGTAGCCGATCGTTTCAGCGTACCACTTGTCGAGCAGTTCCACCTCGCCCGGCCCGAAATCGGGGTTGGCGAAATCGAGGCCGCTGTGGAACGCGGCTGGATCAGGTTCCCAACCTTCCGGCCAATCGATCACGGCCGTCGGCTCCGGATAAGTTTCCATATAGTCAAACGCCTGATGGTACACCTCACGAAAGCCGCTGGGCCCGGAATGCATGAAGGCCAGTGCGAAAATCTCGTTCGTCTGCGCCTTCGTCGCGCCGCAGTCGCGCGAGGCCCTGACTTCGTGCGCGACGCCTTCGCCCACCCGGTTGCAGGCATACCAGTGGAGCATCGTCAGCGTCGTGCCGATCCGGCCGAGCGGCTCGTCCTGCGGGACTGCGTACAGGAACTTCATCTGCCGGAAATGATACTTCAGCATGTCCGGCCGATTGGCCATCAGAAAGCTGTACGCGGAGACGGGATACATTAGGCTGCCGTTGCGGGCTGCCAGCTTAGAGGCCCAGAACGCTTTTTTCTCCTCGAGAGGGAAATTGTCGGGATCGGCAAGATCCATGCCTTCGGAATAGAAGAACCCGTATTCGTCCTGCTCTGACATCGCCTTCCCCCTTGGTCATTCTGTTTCGCGAGCCGCGCCCATCACTACGAAAGTGATCATGCACGATTCATCGGTATCGTTGCGCCAAGCGTGCATTGCGCCGTTTTGCACGTACACGTCGCCGGGTCGAAGCGTGATTTCGGAGCCATCGCCTTGGATCGAAACGATCTCTCCCGATGCTACGAAGCCCAGATCGATCGAATTGGTGATATGCATTCCACGGCCCTCACCCTGGCGCCGGGCGCCCGAGCCTGTCTCCAGCCTTGTGTAAGCCTGATCCGACGATTGTGTTGCCTGTACCGCGTCAGCATGACCATATCGTGGCGGAAACACGACCGTGTTGATCCGCACTCCCCCCGGATCCGGGAACACACTGCTGGGATTGAACGGCTCGGTCGAGCCGTAGGGCAGGGTCGGCATCCGCTGCCAGCCCCAGACGCCGTGCCATAGCAGCCCATTGGCTCGCTGGATGCATTCGACCTCTTCTACCTGTGTGAAAACATGTGAGCCATCCGGCATTTGCCCCGTCACGACCCGTCTGACTTTTGGAACAGGCAAGGCATCTCTCCCCGTTGCAACCGAACGCTTCGATCACCCGAGCATCATCCGGCCGCCGTCGGTATGGATCGTGGTTCCGGTGATGGCGCCAGCACGCGGCGAACAGAGGAAGGCTGCCGCGAAAGCGATCTCGCTCAGTTCGATCTGTCGACCGATCGGCGTTTCATCTATCACCTTCTGAACGAAGGCCTGATCCGCCAACGTGGGATGGGTAGTGAAATCGCGCTCCGTCCTAGCAAAGCCGGGATTTATGTCGTTGACTGTGATGCCATAGCGACCAAGCCCTTCGGCAAGCGACTTCATTAGAATCCTAAGGCCGCCCTTCCCCGCCGCAGCGGGGATGCGACTGGCCATGCCGTGAAAGCCGTCGGGCCCGTTCAGGTGGATAATCCGGCCATAACCCACCTCCTTCATGCCAGGAACGAAGGCTTTTGCCAAATACCAGGACGCCGTAAGCTGCTGGTTCAGGAAGTAGTGCCAGTCATCGTCGGTGGTTTCGAAGAAATCCTTGGAAAGACGGCGGTTGGCGCAGCTGACATAGATTTCGACACGGCCGAATGCCGCTTCGGCCTCTCTCTTGATTGTCTGCACGACCTTTCGATCGCTGGTGTCGCCGACGACGATCAAGGCCTTCGCGCCCAGCGCCTCGGCTTCCCGCCGAACCGTCTCGGCCTCATCAAGGTTGCTCTTCACGTTGATGATGACGTTCGCACCGCGTGCAGCAAACTCCATCAAGATGGCCTTCCCGATATTGCGGCCAGAACCTGTCACTAGGACGGTTTTGCCGCTGAAATCAAGCGCGGGTTCAAGATGATTCGATCTCAACGATGCCTCGAAAATATATCGGTACATTATTCTTATTATTGAGCGTTAATACCAGCCTTTTTAATGCATCCGAACCAACCCGAACAAATTCATCATCAAAGGCATTTATGCATTTCTCGTCATTAATTTGAGCATCCCGATTGATCGGGATATTTGATCAGTTGCAAAAAGGTCGCCCCCCTCCTTCCCTGTCGCACCCGTCCTTCGATAGGGGCTCCAGGCGAAGCGCACTACGAAGCTGCAAGAAACAAGTGAGGCGGCAGCATGATCGATTTTCGCGAAGACACCGTGATCACAGCGACGGCGGCAAATCCGGCATTTGCGCTGCGCGCGCGCAGTTGGAACGCGGAGGTGATGTTTAACTTCGGCGAGCTCGGTTACAGGCTGGTGGTACGCGAGGGACGTGTGACTGGCTTCGCTCCGGACCGGACCGGTGCCGCCGCCAACATCGTAATTTCGGGGCCGGCAGAGGCATGGGAAAAGCTGCTCTCGCCGGTCCCCCCTGCGGCATATGTCGATCCGCTGTTCGTTGGGCACAGGGCAGGATTTCGCGTCCGAGGCAACTA
Source organism: Novosphingobium sp. (assembly GCA_035281095.1). Taxonomy (GTDB): domain Bacteria; phylum Pseudomonadota; class Alphaproteobacteria; order Sphingomonadales; family Sphingomonadaceae; genus Novosphingobium. The sequence goes on from DATEEP010000167.1 coordinate 13,313, forward strand.
CGAACGCGACATCGCGCCATACTATGCAGCGCTAATCGAATTCCTTGCCATTCTCCGGCTGCTGCATAGCGGCGGCCGGCCGGCACCTCCGATCACGGCGACAGACCGAAAGTTCGATACGACGGTTGGGCGCTACGTTTACGTGACGATTTCGGGCGTCCAGCACCGGGTCTATTTCGAACAATCCGGCTCGGGCACCGTCCCGTTGCTGCTACAACACACGGCTGGCGCCGACGGCAGTCAATGGCGACACATGCTTGAGGACGCGGATTTCCAGCGGCTGTTCCGCATGATCGCTTATGACCTGCCCTATCACGGCAAGTCACGCCCACCGACCTCGATCCCGTGGTGGGAAGAGGAATATGTCCTGACCAGGGAGCGCCTGATCGAAACGGTCCTGGCAATTTCGCGTGAATTGCAACTGGATAGGCCGGTTTACATGGGCTGCTCGGTTGGAGGGCACCTTGCTCCTGACTTGGCCTACTATGCTTCGGACGAGTTCCGCGCGGTGGTGGGCATAAACTCCGGGCTCGGGGTTAAACATCCTCCACCGGCGACGCTTTCGCCATTCGAACAATCATTCATCAGTCCACACGTGGGTGCGGTGTGGAGCGGCGCGGCCAACTACACGCTGACTTCACCTGTCAGTCCAGAAGCCTATCGTCGTGAAGTCGCGTGGGGCTACACGCAAGGCGCACCGGGGATCCTGGCGGGCGATACCTATTATTATTCGTACGATCACGATTTAACCGAGGAGCAGGCCAGACAAATCGATACCTCTAAAGTCCCCGTCTTCCTGCTGACCGCCGAGTACGATCCAATGGCATTCGATGACGGGACCGCACGGTTGGCCAAGGCGATCGACGGCGCCTATTTCCGGATCCTGCCCGGCCTAGGTCACTTCGGGCCTGCAGAAAATCCCTTGAATTTCAAGGCACAAGTGCTGTCCCTGTTTGAGCAAATCGCGCAGCTTCCCTGACGCATGCGGTCACCGCAGGCAAGTCCCCTGCGGAACAGCACGCCAGAATTCGGTGTCGTGGCCATAGAAGATGCGGACTCCCCGATCGCGCAGTTTGGCGAGATGGCGCAACGTCTCGACGCTTTTGGCCCTGTCCATGTCGGTAGGCGAAGGGTTGAGATGGTCGAGATTTTCCTTGAGGTAACAGCAATCGCCCGCCAGCACGACATCTCCGTCGGGCAGTTTCACGCGAACCGACTGATGACCAGGCGTATGGCCAACAGTGGGGAAGATCATGACCGAGCCATCGCCGTACAGATCGTGTTCGCCGTCGATAGCCAGGATCGGATGGCCCAGATCGAAATCGGCAGGGTTGTACAGAAACTGATTGCCGGTGTTCTTCGCTTCGGCCCATTCCTTACTCTGGACGATGACGGTGGCATTCGGGATGAAGGCATTCCCGCCGCAGTGATCGACATGGAGATGGGAGTTGATGATCCACTTCACGTCGCCGGGATCGTAACCGATCGTACGCATGCGCGTCGCGATGTCGGCGCTCTCGTCGAAGTCGATGCGGAAATCACCCATCTTGCCCACGTTTCGATACCGCACGCCTAGGCCGGTATCGAAAACCGCCAACCCCACGGGATGGTCGATCAGATAGGCCGGAACGGGTGTCATGATTCTGCTTTCGTCGTCACCGCCAACGAAGAGCTTGCGCGCGAACTCAAACCAGCCGCAAGTAAAGGCGTAGAGTGAAACCATGTCTTTGGGTTCTCCCCGGGGAATGACCGTCATAGCCGTGATCCTATCGGAGGTTCCGTGAGCCAGCCAGCAGGAACGGAAAAAAGGATTTGCAGGTTTGATGCCAAGTGACGGTGTTGTCAGAGCAATGAGGTTTGGTCTGCCAGGGGCGAGTCCCTCCCTCGTTTTGCCTTCAATATGGGCCAAACGCTAGCTTATCCGCGATCTAGCCAGACGATATCTTACCGGCGGAGCAAATAAGTCAGCGAACAGCGACGGGGTTGATCGTCGACTTCGGGACGGCCTTCGGCTAGCTTTGGCGATCTTGTCGGCCGAGGAAGCGAAGTGGGCAGCGTTGCTCGGCGAAAGCCGCTCGTGGCGGACCAACGCAACGCGCGAGGTGAGGCACAAAACGCTGCAGGTCGCGCAGCAGCGAGTTTGAACCACGCTCAACCGCCTGATGCCGAAGAGCGACGAGGCCATGGACTCTGAGGTTGCCTCGGCTCTCGACGAGATTGGGCTGCTCGCATCATAATGCTGGTGGCGATCCGCATCGCACGGCGTTAGGTGGGAAACCCAGGTCGAGGCAATTTAGGCAAACGCATGGCCCGTAAACACTCGAAGCATGGTCCCTATGAAGACGCGCATTGCGAGGAAGAAACTGCGGTCGAAGTGGTGCCGTGCTGGCTTTGCAGCCGGCCCACGGGCAAGACCATTGTCTGGCACCATCCGGTTCCCAAGAGCCGAGGCGGGCGTGATGTGGTCCCCATGCACCCAGTTTGCCAGCAGACATTGATCACTAGCTTTACCAACTCGGAACTGCAGCGTTTCGGGATGGATGTAGAAGGCCTGTTGGCCAACCCCGCCATCCGCAAGTTCGTCGATTGGGTGGCGAAAAAGGATCCTGATTTCACCGCACCCCTTGCCAAGAAGCCACGTTGACCTGCCAAGGGCTGGAGTTGATGCCGACATCCCAGACGGGACGAGGGAAGGAGGCCCCCTTGCTCGCGCTACTGTTCCTATCGCGAAAAGGCTCGTGGGCTAGCGACACCATTCTGGGATGACGCGGCGAGCCATCCCCAATCCTGCAATGGCCCAGGGCAAATTTCCGGCAACAGCCACCGATATTCCGGCTTTTCCGCCTCAAATCGAGCGTCTGAAAACGCCTTTCACTCACGATCTCCGATGGTGAGCGTTCGGAAGGTCATTGAGCTGCTCAGCCGCAAGTTGCTGCGGGCATTCCCCATACGATCACCGTGGCGGTGCAGACCATCCTGGGGCGGCGCCGCTTTGGGGACTTCAAAGCCTAGTCGAAGCGCTCTTCGAGGAAAGATTTGCGACGCTTGTGAGGCTTGTGGCCATAGCCCGGCTGATGACCCCAACCATTATCCGAGGGAAGTGCAGAGCGCGGTGCACGCTGGGTGCAGACTACCGCCGCGCCATGCACCTGTGGTTCGCCCTCGGTTGGCCCGCGTTCATCGGGCTGACGGCCGTGTTCTGGCTGATGGTCGCCAAACCCGCGCTCTGGTGAGTTCGTCGACAAAGCCACCGCTCACGGAATCTTGATCCTAAGCCAAAAGCCGCGGTTCATGCACACGCGGTTTGCCAACCAGTTTGAATTGACCCGCTGGTATCTCAGCTTGTCGCCAGCTCGAATGCTGCCAGATCTCGCACGGCGCAGTGAATGGCCGTCTAATCGATGGCCGCTCGTTCCCAACATTTGAGCCTTGCCGCAGTGATCGCCCACTGTCATAGGCGCCGGCCTGCCTCGATCACTGGAATTCAACATGCAGGTCCCCCCTGCCGTCGGAACGATTGGTCTCGATTTCGGCACGACCAACACCGTCGCCGCCAAAGCCTCCAGCGATGCAAATGCAACCCTCGTCGAATTCCTCGGCGACAAGGCAATGGGCGCGGTGTTTCGTTCCGCCTTATGCTTCTGGGAGCAAAATGGTGCGCCCGGCGGCATCGACCATGAGGCTGGGCCTTGGGCGATTGCCGAATACCTCGACTACCCGCAGGGAACCCGCTTCATCCAGTCATTCAAGTCGGTCGCGGCGAGCTCGTTGTTCGAGCATGCCTCCGTGTTCGGCAAACGCTTCCGCTTCCAGGATCTGGGCCACTTTTTCCTGGATAAGCTCATCGAACACGCCGGCGGCGTGCTGGAAACGAGGGGCGCGCGGATCATCGTCGGTCGGCCGGTGAACTACGCGGGTGCGCGGGCCGATGCGGACTTGGCTCGCCAACGGTATGATCACATGTTCGCCAAGCTCGGCGCTGAGATACATTACGTCTATGAGCCCCTGGGCGCCGCATTCAGCTTTGCATCCCGGCTCGACCGGCCAGCCACCGTTCTGGTCGCCGATTTTGGCGGCGGGACGAGCGACTTCTCGGTGGTGGAAATTGCCGAGCCTGGCGCCATGCGGCGATGCCTCCCGCTGAGCTCAACGGGCATCGGCATCGCGGGCGACCGGTTTGACACACGGATCGTCGAAAAGTTGATATTGCCCTTGATCGGAAAGGGCAGTTCTTATCGTTCTTTCAACAAGACCCTCGACATTCCAGGCGGCTATTTCCAGGATTTCTCCGACTGGTCGAAACTCGCGCTCATGCGCAACCGCCGTACTCTCGCCGAGCTTGCCAGATTGCAACGCAGCGCGCTTGATCCCGATGCAATTGGCCGAATGATCGCTATCGTTGAAAACGAGTTAGGCTATCGTCTCTATGACGCGGTCGGGCAGGTCAAGCGCGCACTGTCGGTATATGACCATGCGGAATTTCGCCTTGAGGAAGGCGGGCTGGATATTGCCTGCGATGTCTCTCGCAAACAATTCGAGGGCTGGATCGCGCCGGACCTGGCGCGCATCGAAACCTGCGTCGAAACCGCGCTCGCTGATGCCGGCAGGTTGGCCACTGAGATCGACCAGATATTCCTGACGGGCGGTACCTCGCTGATACCGGCGGTGCGACGCATGTTTGTTGAGCGCTTTGGCGAGGAGCGGATCGCACAAGGTGGGGAATTGACCTCTATCGCTCACGGCTTGGCGCTCATCGGACAATCGGAACATCTTGCCCACTGGACGGTGTGACGCCGCTCACCGCCACCGCAGCGCTCTGCTGGACAAACCGCCGAAGGGACCGCTACCCGGCAAGCATGAGCATCACAGCAACGATCATGAACACCGTCACCGGCCGACCCATCCAGAAAATGACCTTCGGCCGGCTTCCCAAACCCTGGTCCACATTCAATCTGGAGAGCGGGGAACTGGTCACGGCGGAGCGCGTCGAGGTCGGCAAGCCCGCTCCTGGAAAATTTGCTGCACCCGTGGACGTGTGGGTCAGTGTAAAAGTGGGCGACTGAGCGCAAGCGTGGATTGCCGATGCTAGCGAATTGTCGCTCAGCCAACGTCGCTTTCCTCCGATATAGCCGTCGTCCGGCCAGACAATCGACGCCTCTGAACCTGCCGATTGTTCACCCGATTGGGTCTGGCGGAGTGGCTGGCGCAATGTTCACTTTAGCGCACTGCGTGGGCATGGTACCTTCGTTTACGCCATCAAGGAGGGATTGAGCGTGACACTCTCGCTGACGCCTTATCTGCGCGTCGTACCGCAACCGCAGGACTGATCGCCATGTTCTTTGCGTTGTTTAGCGATGGCGAAGGATGCAAATCCTACATTGTGGGGTGCGAGGAGACCTGTGCCGCAGCGGTGATAGATCCCGCGCTCGATCTCGTTGCCCGTTACATCGGTGAGATTGGCAAACAGGGCCTGCGGGTCCGCTATATCATCGACACGCACACGCACGCCGATCACTTTTCGGGGGCACGCGTGCTCCGACAGGAGTGCGGCGCGCCGATCGTGATGCACCGCTTTTCGCCGGCGCCGTACATCGACCTCCACGTCGAGGACGGGCATTCACTCCCGCTTGGCGCCATGCGCCTTAGAATCATTCACACCCCGGGCCATACGCGTGACTCCATGGCGGTCCACGTCGAGGACCGCGTATTCACCGGCGACACTTTGCTTATCGGTGGCACGGGACGCAGCGATTTGCCCACTGGCGATCCGGATCAACTGTTTGACAGCCTGTTCGGCAAGCTCATGGCGCTTCCCGACCAGACGCTGGTGTTTCCCGCTCACGACTACAAGGGCCGCGACAGCACGACTATCGGTGACGAGCGCCGCGGCAATCCCCGTCTCGCAAAGACCGAGCGCGCGGAATTCGTCGCGCTGATGAACAGCCTGAACCTCTCCGCGCCGACGCACCTGACCGAGGCACTGCGCACGAATATGTCCGGCGGCAAGACGGTGCGGCAGCTACTGGCGGAGGCAGGAGCGCGCGTCCCATTCATGACGATGGACGAGTTGCGCCATCGGCTGGCCGTGCGCGCCAACGACTTCGTTATTCTCGACGTGCGCGAGCGCGATGCCTACCTCGCCGGCCACGTTCCTGGAGCGGTCCATTTGCCGCGTGGGCAGCTTGAGCTCAGGGTGAACGACGTCCTCCCCAATCCCAGCATCGAAATCCTAACGATCTGCGAGCTGGGCAAGATCTCCACATTGGCTGCCGCAACCTTGCGCGAACTGGGGTTCCAACGCGCCACCGCGCTCGATGGCGGGATGGCTTCCTGGCGTGAGAGTGGTAGCGCTGTCGAAGCCGCCCGCTGACGCCGACAAAGCCGACGTTCGAGCCCGCAAACGGCTTCTACGGAACCTGCCATTCATTCAGGATCTCAGTTGTTGGTGCTATCCGCTCAAACAGAGGCTTTCGAGCCTGTCCGACGAGCAGCGTCACCGCGTGAGGCTCTCACGAGCATTGCATCCGATCCAGCAAGTTTCTCGAAGTGCACTCAGCTAAGATCGATATAGCCCCGCAGAGTACGACGCCCGGCTCCGGTAGGGGAACGGACATCTACAGCGCAGCACAATTATCTGCTTTAACGCGCCTGTTTTCCGCTACCGTTTTTCGTGAGATGGCGACCAAAGGCCGGTCCGGCTGGTTCTGTCAGACCAATGTGGCAGCGACACCGGAGCGCTGCTAGTATGCCCGCATACCACGCAGATCCAGGGCGAAACCGCCAAGTGCCTTCCGGCGCTTCAACTCGTCGCCGGAGGTAATCCGGCTGGTCGTGCTCAGGTACATTCGCAACGGTGCGCCGGTGCCGTTGGTTTGACGGCACCTCGGGCTCGCATCCGTACACATTTGATTGCGCCAAAATAGATCGATAGCCTAGGGCGTGAGCATATTCCACCCGGCGTGGACGCACAAACCTGCACGAAGCACTGGAGCCAAAGTGAGCAAGCGAGCGAAAACGCAGGAAATGCGATCGGAAGCCACAAGAAACGCGCTGATCCGCGCGGGTCGCGAGATTTTTGGCGACATCGGATTTTACGCTGCCAATGTCGGGGAGCTGGCGGCTGCCGCGTCGGTGACGCGTGGGGCGCTCTATCACCACTTTGCCGATAAGACCGCCTTGTTCGAGGCGGTTGCCCGCAAAGTCGGCGAGGATTTGAGCGAGCATGCCCTCGCCCGGCAGGCTCAGGGGAAAATGGACTGGAACTGGGCCAAGATGGGCTTCGAGACCCGGCTCGAGGCGATCGCGGCCAGCCCGCAGATCCGCCGGATCATCCTGGTGGACGGACCCGCGGTGTTGGGGCCGGAACGCTGGCGCAAGCTCGAGGACGAAGTCATGATCGGAGGCGGCACCAAGTTCATGATAAAGCAGCAGGCGGCGGGGCGATTGATCGGTGGCGATCCCAACACGCTGGTGCGGCTGCTGGTGGCAGCGATGCATGAGGCCGCCTTCATCATCGCGCAGGCCGATGACCCGGAGACCGCGCGCGCCACTGCCACCGAGGCACTGCTGCTGCTCGTCGATGGACTGGCCACCGAGCCGTCCTGAAGATCATCGCCGGTGCAACTCTGCGCCCTTGCTGCGCAGATATTGCCGCAAATCGGCCGTCTGCGCGTCGCTGAGTTCAGGGAATGCCGGCATCCCCTGCGGCACGAGCGCGCCGTGGCGGACGATCCGATCGAACGCCTCCGCTGATTGCGGGACCGGCGAAACACGAAGATCGGGCGCGACGCCCCCACCGGCATCCATTCCGGCGCCGTGGCAGACGAAACACCGCAGGGTCAGAGCGGCACCCCGCGCCTCCGCGGCAGGATCGGGCCGATACTCGGGATCAGCGGCTGGTTCCAGGCGGAACGACGCGGACGGCGCTATCGCGGCCCTGCTGCCCAAGGCAAAAGTCAGCACCCGCCGCGCCTGCCCCCGGTAATCAAAGCGCCGTGGCAGCGCCGAGGCGTCCAGCCCCGCGCTGAGGCCCGTTCCGGTCAGCACCGTCACGTACTGCCGCCCACCGACCTTGAACGAGATCGGAGGCGCCAGGACGGCCGCCTGGGCGGCAAAGGACCAGAGCCTGGTGCCGGTTCGCGCGTCGTAGGCATTGAGCAGACCCTGTGCCTGCCCCTGAAAGACTAAGCCCCCGCCCGTGGCGAGGATGCCGCCATTCCAGACCTTGGGGGTCGGAACCTTCCATGCCGCCTTGCTCCTGGCCGGATCCCACGCCAGGAGGGCGCTCGTTCCCTCCCGCAGCTTTCGGCCCTTCCCCGAACCGACGTTGGCAGCGGGGTCGAACTGGCCGTGCGGCCGCCGACGCCACCTCGCCGGCACGATACCGGCCTCGTCAATCACCACCCCCTGCTCGATCAACGGAATGTAGACCAGCCCGGTTTGCGGACTGAACGCACTGGGCAGCGCCGCGTGAGCGCCCGTCTGGCTGGGCCACAGCTCGAACGGCTTGCCCCCCGCATAGCGTGCGGCCGGATTCTCAACCGGCCTCCCGGTCTTGAGATTTATGCGACTGGCCCAGGTCACCCTAACGATTTGGTCCGCAGAGATTAGCCTGCCGGTACTCTGGTCAAGCACATAGAGAAACCCGTTCTTGGGAGCGGTAATCAGAACCTTTCGCGCCTTGCCGGCGATCTCGATTCGCGCGAGATGCAGGTCCATCGCCGCGTTGTAGTCCCAGGCTTCGGCGGGATTGATTTGGTAATGCCACTTGTACCTGCCGGTTCGCGCATCAAGCGCCACGATCGAGCACAGGAACAGGTTATCGCCCTTGCCGTCGCTGCGGACGCGCGGATTCCAGGGCGCGCCGTTGCCAGTGCCCAGAAACAGCGTCCGGGTTTCAGGGTCGTAAGCGAACGAGTTCCACGCGGTGCCGCCGCCGCCCTTCTCCCACCATTTACCCGACCACGTCTTCGCCGCCATCGCCTGAGCGTTGTCCTCGAACCCTTTCGCCGGGTCGCCCGGCACCGTATAGAAGCGCCACAGCATCCGGCCGGTTTCGGCATCGTAGGTGGTGACATAGCCGCGCGCGGCGCTGATATCCGCGCCGCCGTGCCCGATCACCACCTTGCCGTCGAACAGGCGCGGCGCACCGGTGATGAACGCCAGCGATCCCGGTTCAAGCGTTTGCCGCGCCCAGACCTGCTTGCCCGTCCCGGCATCGACCGCGATCAATCGTCCGTCGACGGTGCCGGTGTAGACCTTGCCGTTCCAGTATCCTAATCCACGGCTGCCCCAGCTTGAGCGCATGCGTTCGCCCGCCGCTTCGGGCGCCTTGGGATCGAATGTCCATAACTCCTTGCCTGTCACCGCGTCGACAGCGTGAATCACGCTGTAGCCGACCGTGAAATAGAGTATCCCGCCAACTTCCAGCGGCTGCGTCACCGTGTTGCCGATGGGAAGGTCCAGCGACCAGGCAAGGCCGAGCCTGCCGACATTTCCCACCTTGATCTGGGAGAGCGGGCTATAGTGCTGTTCGCCATAAGTTCGGCCGTAAGCGGGCCAGTCCCTGCCGTGGGATTCGTCCCGCAGGCTCGTAAAGCTGGCGGCGCCATCCGAGCGCCGATGCGGCGAGATCCCGCTTGGCCCGTCGCAGCCCGCGAGACCGAGCATGGCCGAGAGGCACAGCCCGGCCGCCATGCCGGACGATTCCAGCCCCCGCCTGACGGAGTTCATGTCCCCTTTCCCGGCGATCCCGGCGCGCCGCCCATGGCGGGCGTGACGATCGGTGAGATTATCGCGCAAGGGCTTCGTCAGCCACCCGCTGCTCATGGAGGCACTGCCGTGCCAGGATGCGCCGGTAACGGACGGCTCCTTCGTCGGCGCGCACGCTGACATCGGGGGTCGCGGCGCCGAATGTGTTGTAGGCCTGCTGGATATACTCTGCCGCTTCCTTGTCGGTCAGGATCAGGTCCCACAGCGCCTGGCCGCGCAACCGGTGTGCCTCGCCCACCGGCTCCTCGCCATAATCGGCGCCCACCGTGAAGAAGTAGTGGCAGCTCTGGTCAGTCGCCGGAGTGATCGCCATCGGGGAAACGAAGTTGCGCGCCGGTCGGCCCGGTTCGTGGGGAAACTCGAATACGTTGATGCTGACATTCAGGCTGGGCACGTAAGTCCTGCCGATATTGGTACGGATGACGCGCGATCCCTCCTCCATCCCGAATGTCTGCGCGTAGGCCCCGGTCATCACGTCTTCGAAAGTGCGCGACACAATTACGACATCGCCTTCCACGGTGGTGGTGGACGGCGCTGCGTTGAGCGCCCCGTTATCGACCATGCCTTCGTGCAGGAACGTGACATGCGATACGTCCAGCAGGTTCTCTTGGACGAGCTGGGCGCTGCTGTGGAAATCCATGCGCCAGAACTTGGCCTTCCAGTATCCGCTGCCTTCCACGAAGCCGAACTCGGAATGATCGGGAATCAGGCCCTCGTCGGCGCGCGCGGGATCACCCGTCCAGATCCACAGCCACTCCCACCGCTGGACCAGCGGATATGCGTGGACCCTCATCTGCCGAGGCGCGTGCTCCTGGGAAGGCACCAACCTGCACTGGCCGTCGGGCCCGTACTCCATGCCGTGATAGGGGCATTGCAGCCGGTCGCCGTTAACGCGTTTTCCTTTGGACAGGGCCATCGCGCGGTGCGCGCAATAGTCCGAGAGGGCGACGGCCACGCCCTGTTCAGTGCGATAGAACACGATCCGCTCGCCCAGGATCGTGCGCGCCATTGGCTGGTCCGTCACTTCGTCGGCGAAGGCCGCGACATACCAGCGGTTGCGCGGCACGGGGAACGACGTATCGGGGAACGCCGGGCGCGTCTTGTCTGCCAGCATGCTGCACTATCCTCTTTCCGTTTCCCGTTCAGTTAGGGCCGTTCGCTCCGCTACGCTCGCGCTCCCGCGCGCTAAAGTCCGCCCTAGCTCAAAAGCTCCTTCGTGCCGCAGTCGATCGCGGCCATGCCGAAGCGCGCGGCGTTGGCGGTGTTGATCGCCTCGGGCTGCCAGTGGTTCTCGTTGATGAGCCAGATGAAGAGACCATGCACGATGTCGCGACAATAGGCCCGCCATGCCACGTCAAAGCCCGGAGCATCGACCCCGTAGGTCGCCAGCCGTTCGAGATAGTACGCCAGAAGCGGCTGCTCCCACCGGCGGCGATCCGCCACTTCGAGCGCGCCGACGAGATGGTACGACACCTCCATCGACCACGGGCCGCGCGCCGCTTGGATATCGTAGAAACCGGGCGTGCCGTCGCTCTCCTCGTAAAGATTGCCGAGGTGGGTGTCGCCGTGGAGAAGGCAGGTGTCCTCCGCCTCGTGCGCAATCGCCATCTGCGTAAGAGCGTGACGCATCCATTCGAGGTCGCGCAGCGGTTTGGGCGTGGCGGCGCCGCGCGGCAGCTCCATGAACGATTGCCAAACATCCGGCGTCAGCCAGTGACGGTTCATCGCGACCTGGATCGAATGCACGGAATCGAATTTCGATTTAAGCCCGGTGTCATAACGCACCGGAACCCAGTCGAGCCGGCCGCCGGGCAGAAACTCGAGCGAATCCCAAGTCTGCGCGTGATACTTCGCCATTGCGTCCAGGCGTCGCCGGCACTGCTCAAAGGTCTGCGTCGCATAGGCGTCGAGGAAGCGCACGTTCCGCAGCGACATGTCCTCCAGAACTAGGACCGTGTGATTGGTCGCAGGGTCGCGGCCAGCGTAATAGCAGGCGGGCAGGTTGAGATCGATCATCGGCGCCGCATCCCGATAGGAACGGGTCTCGACCAAATAGAGGTTGCCCATGACCTCGTTGCTTTCGTCGAACCCACCCTTGACGATCAGGCTTGCCGGCAGCTTGGCGGCAACGCCTGCTTTATTGTACGTCACCGCCACGCGAATCTTGGTCGACGTGCCGAGGATGACCTCGGTGATGATCGCCTCGGTCACCTCCACGTCAGGATACTTGAAGGCGAAGGCGCATGTCAGCCATTGCGCCGAAATCTGTTCCGGAGCCGTCGGCAGGCTCATGTCCGTGGCGTGGCGGCTCGTCAGGCGATCGGCGTCCAGCGTCCGGGTCATGTCAGGCGCACCTGGGGAGACGGTAGGACAAGCTCGCGCCGACGTGATTTCGGTCTTTCCATGTCATCTCCATCCTCGTCCGCACCCCTGCGTTGTCGCTGTCGGCATGACCTGATTGACGGGTCGGAAATTCACATACTATCAGTATGTATGTTTCACAAGCGGGTTTCGGCCGCAGGGTCGACCGGCCTTCGCCGCACGATCGAGGGGACGACATGAAAGCAGCATTGTTCGATGCCACGACTCTGCACGTATCCATCGGGGAAGTGCCCGTCCCGCAGCCGGGACCTGACGACCTGTTGATCCGCGTCTGCCGCTGCGGCATCTGCGGCAGCGACGTGGCGATGACGTCGGACGGCCCCTTCCCCATGGCGAGCGGCCAGTTCGGCCACGAATATGCGGGCGAGGTGGTAGAGGTGGGATGCGGCGTCACCTCCCATAAACCGGGCGACCGGATCGCCGCCGTGCCTGCGGCACCCTGCGGCATGTGCCGGGATTGCCTGTCCGGAAGCGTGTTCCTGTGCACCTCGCCGCGATGGGCCAATGCCGGTTTCAGCGAATATACCTTGGTCCCCGCCAAAGCCGCGATCCGCCTGCCCGCAACGATAAGCATGGCGCAGGCCGCGCTGATCGAGCCGATGGCGACGGGCCTCCACGCCATGCGGCTAGCCGGCCTCGGCGCGGGGGCGCGTGTCTTGGTGATCGGAGCGGGCTCACAGGCGCTGTCCGCGATCTACTGGGCGCGCCGGCTGGGAGCTGGGCGGATCGTGGTGCTGTCCCGATCGGTGCACCGGCGCGATCTCGCCTTCGCCATGGGCACGCACTCGGTCATGGGCTTCGATGCTGACAACCAGGTTCGGCTCCGCGAGGCTCTCGGCGGCATGCCGGATATCGTCGTCGAATGCGTCGGCAAGCCGGGCTTCATCGGACTGGCAATAGAGCACGTCCGTCCCGGCGGCACCGTGCTGGCGATGGGCATGTGCATGCAGCCGGAGATGCTCCTGCCCGCGCAGTGCACGTTCAAGGAAGTGCGGATGCTGTTCCCCCTGGGATACACGCTGGACGAGTTCGTGGAGACGGCGCGCGCGTTCGACAATGGCACCATCCCGGCGGACGCGATGATCGGCGATGTGATCGCGCTGGACGATCTGCCCGCCCGCATCGATGCGATCCGCACTGGTGGCGGCATGCTGAAGGTCCAGGTCGATCCCACCTTCGGCTCCGGCATCGCAGACATTGGATGAAGCCTTGCGCTCTTGCTCCGGACCGCCCGCCATGCCGCGCGCTCCGACCGGGAAATCCGGCTTGAGCCGCAAGATCGGAACATTGACAGACGTCATACTATCAGTATGTATGTTTCATGCGTTTGATGGGAAACCGGGCATCGCCGATCAACGATCGGGATACCGGAACAGGGGCCGGAACAGGGATGAGGAACCATATCCACACCGTAGATGCAAAGACGAAAGGGAGATGAGACCATCTGCCTTGGCGAAGTTTTCGGCACAATATTTCGATATAATTTTATAATGACATAATAATATTCAGGAGGATGATATGAAGAAGGCATTTATTGGCGTACTTCTTGCGACAACCTGTCTTCCCATGGCCGTGTTTGCTCAGGCGGGTGACCCGGTCGGCGCGACAAGCGCCTCATCGTCTTCGGACACCGTCGGTATGCAGGATATCATCGTCACCGCCCGGCGGCGTGAGGAAAGCTTGTCGCATGTGCCCGCATCGATCGCCGCACTGGACGCAAGCCAGCTCGTGGCGCGGGGCATCACCACCGAAGCCGATCTCCAGTCGGCCGTTCCCGGCCTGACACTGCGCGAGGGAAATACCTCGAACCAGCTCAACTACGCCATTCGTGGACAGACCGTGGACGCGTTCACGTCGTCGCAGCCCGGCGTGCTACCCTACATCAACGAAGTGCAGATCACGAGCAACAACGCCACTTCGCTCTATGACCTCGGCGGCGTGCAGGTGCTCAAAGGCCCGCAGGGCACCCTGTTCGGCCGCAACGCCACGGGCGGCGCGGTGCTGTTCCAGACCGCCTCGCCGACCGAGAATGTTGAGGCACGCGCCATGGCACGGATCGGCAACTTCGATCACAGGGAAGTCGAGCTGATGGGGAACCTGCCCGTGGTGGAAGGCACGGTCTTGCTGCGCGTCGCCGGCAACCTAGTCCGCCGCGATGGTTACATCCGCAACATCCTCACCGGCGAGAAGCTCGGAACCCAAAAGAATGGATCCGGCCGGGTCTCGCTGCTGCTTCAGCCCGGCGACCGGTTCAGGAACACCACCGTAATCCAGTATTCCCATATCGGCGGCACCACCGCCTCAGGGCCGGTCTACAGCATCAACCCTTGCGGGTCTTCGACGCAGGGCCTGAACGACAGCGCCGTCTGCGCCTATAGCGCAGCGTTCCTTCCGCCCGGCTACACCGCCGCCAACCCGCAGACCGCGCAGGGCTTTCCGGCCTTCTTCGAGAAGCAGAAGGCGCGCGGGCCGTTCATCGTCGAGTTCAACAGCCCGAGCTATATCAGCGGCAAGGCCTATTTCGTCACCAACAACACGACGCTGGAACTCAACGACGATCTCCTGATCAAGAACGTTGCCGGCGCGGCATACAACCGTTCGCACTATTCGATGGACGGAGACCGCTCCCCGTTCAACATCTACAGCTTCGGCGTGTTCGGACCGCTGGCATCGATGCGGGATCTGACCACCGGGCAGTTCCAGACGACGAAGCAATGGTCGGAGGAACTCCAGCTCCAGGGCAAGGCGTTTTCCGGACAACTGGAATACATCGTCGGCGGATACTATTCCTACCAGTCGCAGGAACAGGATTTCAATCAGGTCTTCTTCGATTTTTCCCCGGTAGCCGCAGGCGGTGGGGCCTATATCCACACGATCACGTTCAATCGCAGCAAGGCAGTTTTCGCCCAGGGCAATCTCGATCTTGCGGAAATCGTCGGCGTGGAAGGCCTGAAGCTCACGGCAGGGGGCCGCTATACATGGGAGCGGGTCAGGGTGAGGCAATTGCCGCGTGCCGCCGCGTTCGGCCTGCCGCCGCTGCAGACGCGGTTCAAGAAGCCGAGCTGGACGGTGGGGCTGGATTATCAGGTGTCGCCGGAACTGCTGCTGTATGCCGCGCACCGTGGCAGCTTTCGCAGTGGTGGCTTCAATGCTGCCGGTACGTTCCAGCCCGGCCCCGCTGCTACGGGCGGCGCCGAGTTCGCACCAGAGACGACAACCGATGTGGAACTGGGCGCGAAGTTCAACGGCGACTTTTCGGGCGTGCCGTTTCGGGCGAACGTCGCGCTCTATCGGCAACGCGTCGAGAACGTCCAGCGTGCCGCGTTCGCGCTTGTCGGCGGCGGCATCGCGAACCTGACGGTGAACGTGCCCGAAGCGGTCATCAAGGGTGTCGAATTCGATGTGAACTTGCGGCCGGCCGAATGGCTGACAATCGGCGGCGCCGGTGCCTATACGCACGCGAAATTCACGAAAAACTCCGTGAACCTGTTTGGCACCGTCATCCCCTTCGGACCCTATCCCGACGTGCCGAAGTGGGCCGGGAGCGTCTTTGCCGAAATCGCCCTGCCGATGGACGAACGTATGGGCGATCTGACTCTGCGGGGCGATCTCTATGCGCAGAGCGGGTTCTATTTCTCGAGCACCGGCGATTCGATTACGCCGGGGACGAAACTGCCTTCGTACGAGACCGCCAATTTTCGGCTGGACTGGTCGAACATCGCCGGTTCCGGGGTGGGTGCCGCAGTATACGTCAACAATGCCTTCGATGAGGTCTATTACACCGGAGGCGTCGCGGTAGGAAACCTGTTTGGCTACAACAACGCCAATCCGGCGCGGCCGCGGATGTACGGCGTCGAGTTGCGCTTCAAGTACTGATAGCGGCGGGTGCCACGGTTCCGGCCGCCCTGTCATCGGCGCGAGCCGGAGCCGATAGGGCCGCCATCAAGGTGACGGGCAGGATGCCGGCCAAAGCGGACGGATCGAACGCGGGTTGCGTTCGGAAGGAGAGCGATGAGTGTAAACGCGCTTGACCCGTCCGCCATCCGCGCGCCCCTGCTCGGCTGGCTGCGGGCAAAGATGGATCCCCGGCTCGACCTGCTTAGCCTCGAGGCCTGCGGTGACGGCGCATCGAGCGAGACCTGGTTCATCGCCACGCGGACGCCCGGCGCACCCTTGAGGAAATGGGTGGTCCGCATCGAGGCGTCCCGCCATCAGGTGTACAAGGACCCGTCGGTCGAACGGCAGGCGCGGGTCATGGAGACCATTGCGCGGGTCAGCGACGTTCCTGTTCCGCAAGTCTTCGCGTTCGAGCCCGATGCCGGAGTGCTGGGGATGCCATTCTTCGTGATGGAGCACGTCGAGGGAGAGGTGCCGCCACAGGCGCTCCACCAAAAGGGCGCGCTGTTCGATGCGGCACCGGCCGCGCGCGAGGCGATGTGGTTGCGCGGCATAGAGGCGATGGCGCGAATTCACCGCATCGGCGCCGGCCCGTTCGCGTTTCTCGCCCCGGACACGCCGGGGGCCACGCCTCTGCGAAGGGAGCTGGCCCAGTGGGATGCCTACCGCGAATGGTCCGGTGTTCCTTCGTATGACGTGTTCGCGGCGGCGCGCCGCTGGCTCGGCGACAACCTGCCGCAGGATCAGTCCGCCGGCCTAGCCTGGGGCGATGCCCGGCTGGGCAACATCATGTTTCGCGACAGCGCCTGCGTCGCGGTCCTGGACTGGGAAACCGCCAACCTCGCTGGCGCCGAAAGCGATCTTGCCTGGTGGCTGGTTTTTGACGAGACGGTCACCCGCCCGCCCGGCATGCCACCGCTGGAGGGAATCGGCACCCGCGACGAAACGATAGCGGTCTGGGAGCAGCACCTCGGGCGAAAGGCGAAGGCCCTGGAGTGGCACGAGATATTCGCGGCCTGGCGCATTGCGATGATCGTGGAGCGTGCGGTGGCTTTGGCGGACGGCGGGGCGGTAATCTCGAGGGCTAGCGAGGGCAACCGGGCTATTACTTTCTTGCGCGAGCGGGTGGGTTGAGGGAAGGCTCAGCCCGGCCGGCCGCAATGCCGTTGCGGGTAGGCGTGCTGGGGACGGCCCGGGTGGCAACTTACGCCCTGATCGACCCGGCGCGGCCCCTGCCCGAACTCACGGTAGAGATGATCGGCTCCCGCGACGGTGACCGCGCCCGCGACTATGCGCAGCGGCACGGCATTGCCCGGTGGGGAAGCTATGATGATCTACTGTCCGACCCGGCGCTCGACGCGATCTACGTAGCGCTACCGGTCTCGCTCCATGCCCAGTGGTCTTTGCGCGCACTGGCAAGCGGCAAGGCGGTGTTGTGCGAAAAGCCGCTCGCGCGAAATGCCGGGGAGGCTGCCAAGTGCCTGTCAGAGGCTAGAGGTTTTCAGGAAACCTTCGCAGAAGCGTTGCACTGGTCTTGCCACCCGGTTGCGGATCGGTTGCGGCAGATCGTGGCCAATGGACCGCTTGGGGAGATCCGTTCCGTTGAGACCCGCTTCATCATCCCGAAATCGTATCTGCTCGAAGACGATTTCCGTCTGGATTATCAGCGCGGCGGGGGCGTTCTTCTCGATGCGGGTTATTACTGCATCAGCCTGCTGCGCATGATGCTGGGCGAACCTCTGGGAGTGCGGCAGGCTTCGGCAACGCTTGTGGCGCCGCAAGTGGACGGCGAGATCGACGCGAGGCTCGAATTCGCCGCCGGAGCGACCGGTCGGATTGTTGCCTCCAACCAGTTCGCGGGCGACATGCTCGAGATCACGGCCCGCATCCTCGCAGATGGCGGCAGCGCCAGAGTCGTCAATCCATTCATGCCTCACCTCGGTTGCCGTATCGAGTTCGAGCAAGCGGGGCGGCGATGGAACGAAAATATCGACTCACGGTCGAGCTATGCGTTTCAGGCGGAGCAATTTGTATGCCGTGCCCGGCGCGGCGACCGAAGCCTCGCCAGCATCGAAGATGCCGTCGCCAATCTTGTTGCTATCGACGCGATCTACCATGCCGCCGGTCTGCCCCCGCGGGGACAGGCATACCCTTAGAGTGATTTCGAGGCAGGGGGAAGCACCGGCCGGCTTGGAAATCACGGCAGACAAAAGATATCTCAGTCGTTCCGGGTCATCTGAACCCGAACGGCTCCAGCGCCTCAGGCGCAAAGCAGCGTCGCCGCCAGTTGTTCGAGCGAATCCCAGTCAGCATCCGCGCCGCCGAGGCCGGGTATGACATGCGCGGTCCGGCTATCGGCCATCCGCAGCGGCTCAAGAATGACCCGCGTCGCTCCGGCCTGTTGGAATTCGCGAATCCGCGCACTGACTGCGCTCGCGCCGCCCCAGGCGCAGAGCGCGTCGATCAGGCGATTGCTGCCGCCCGCTTCGAAGTCGCTGTCCTCCAGACCCGCCGCTCTACCCCACGCCGCCCGATAGCTCGGCATTCCCAGCCAGACGGCCAGATAGCTGCGCGCTATGTTGCGGGCCAAGGCCGCGTTGCCGGTCAGGATCACGGGCAGCTGGGCGGAAATGTGCGGCCCGCGGCCCAGCAACTCACGCATCGCCGCAGTATGGGCAGGCGGCATGGCCCAGGTCATGATGCCGTCCGCCTTGTCTCGACCCAGCGCCGCGAGACCCGGCCCATGGGCCGCCACATAGACCGGCGCGCCGCCGGGAGCCGAAGCGACCGAAGCCGCACTCAGACCATCCAAATAGCTTGCCATCTTACTCGCTGGCGGCGCCCACGCGGCCTTGCGCATGGCAACGGCATATTCGTTCGAGACGCCCAGCCCTAGCATGAAGCGGCCGCCCGACGCCTCGCCAAGCGTCCTGCGCGCCTGCGCCGCACTGTCGGGATCGCGGCCATAGACATTCGCGACCGCAGTGCCGATCCGCAAATGATCGGTCTTGGCCAACAACCAGGCGGCGAATGCCAAAGGCTCGCGACCGAACGCGTCGGACAGCCAGAGGCTTTCGAAACCCAGATGCTCGATCTTACGCGCCAAGCGGACGACATCGGCCGCCGGCATGAAATCTGCGTGGGTGTCCAGGCTGACGCCTATTAGCATGCGGTCGATCTGATAGAGGCCCTGCTCCGACTTACCTGCGCGTCAAGCCATCGACGTTGTTGGCCCTGACCACGACTGACACCGAGTTCTGCCCGCCCGAGGGATTGGTGCATATCTCCAGGTGCGACATGCCAACGCGATCGCCCAGCCTGACCGTGCCCATCGTCTCGTTCGCGGAATAACCGCGCACGAACATCATGAAGCTGTCATGCGGGGTGAAGGCGATATCAAGCTCCTCACCATCCTCCAGCAAGATGTGGCCGCTGGCCGACCGCGCACTCACGCCGTCCGCCTCGATTGTGACCAGGCAATCGAGATCGGCAATGCGCTTCATCACCCCGTCGCGATAAAGGTAGCCGACCTTCATCACCACCGGGTTGGTATCGACCACGGTGAGCATATGGAGCGACAAATCCTCACCGAAAACGCAGGGCCACCAGCGGGTCGCCCGGACCCGGCTCCAGTCGCGTGGCCCCCAGGACCGGTCGCGATGCGCCAGCGCATCGAGCTTGATATCGCGATCACCGATACGCATCGTGCCTCTCAGGCGGCCGGGCATTTCGATGTGGTGGCCGATCTCGCCCCGGCCACCCTCGCGCTTGACCTGATTGAGGTAGTCGAACAGCGGCAGGAAGTCGGTGAATTGAAGCCGGGCCTCGCACTCAGGAAAATCGATCGTGATCGACAAGGTATCCAGATCGACACGCAGCTTGTTCTCATGCGCCATGTGAGTCGGGCCGCGATCCCCGACCACCATCGGGACGCCGGTAACATTGTGGCGAAAGCGCTGTCCGTCGAGCGTGGAGACGCCAAAGCTTGAATTCAACGCACCGATGACCGGCTCCTGCCCGAGCCGCCAGAATCCCGAAACGCCGTTTTCCAGGTCGTTCCAAGCAAAAACGCTGCTTTCCTGCCAGCTCGGGTCAGCCTCGAACTCGTGCGTAAGGTCGGCCGAGGAGTCGAAGATGAATTCGCTACGCGCCAGCGCTTCGACCATGCCATTGCCCATATCGATCCCCACCGTCACTCGCTGTCGTCACCGGCAGGAGTATAACATACCGTTAGAATGTAAATCCCGGCCCGACCAGGGTGCGCGTGACGGGGGTCGCCAATGCGGTCTGCAACGCCCAGCCCTGCGCCCCCGACCAATGCTATGCCCACTCGACCAATCGGAGATCGGCCGCTCTTGCACCAGCGAGCACACTCGCCATCGCCAGGCCCTCGTCCTGGGCGGCGAGCGGCGACGCGGCGGTCATCGCTTTGAGCACCTGTTGGTCCCGAGTATCGTCACCTTCGGTAACCGCGCCGTCTCATGACACAGATCGATGCCACGTTCGAACAGCAGGTCCTCAACGTTGTGCAGCGACAGAAACCGGACGTACATGAGCACGACTAACCGGATTACCTTGCGCATCATCGCCTGCGCATGCGAGGCTGAACGACCGGGCAGCAGAGCGAAAAGATGGATTTGTCGGTCGACCACAGCTCTGAAATGGGAGAGAGTCTTATGGACGAGAAAACCAAACGCGATGCAATCGCAACACTCAATCAGATTCTGGAGCAGGAACTGGCGGGGGTGGTGCGCTACACCCACTATTCGTTCGTTGTCTTCGGATTTGGACGCATCCCGATCGTTTCATGGCTGCGGACGCAGGCCGATGAATCGTTGCTTCATGCACAGCAAGCTGGAGAGTTGATCACCATGTTGGGTGCCTATCCGTCGCTGGAAATCGGGCCATTGCTGGATAGCCATAAGACCGACGTGGCGAGCATTCTGCAGGAATCCAAGGACGCGGAAGCTGCCGCGCTTGGTCTCTATCGAAAGCTTTTGGGCATCGTAGAAAAGCATTCTGTTACCCTTGAGGAGTTTGCTCGCCAGATGATCTATGCCGAAGAGTTGCACGCGAGCGAAGTCGACAAAATGCTGCGTCGTCCGGGGGAATTTGCGAGCGAGAGGGGAAGCCCCGGTCCCGTGCACGTGTGAATAACCGAATCACTTCGGGCGACGAGTTGAAATACCGGAATGGGCTAGCTGGCTTGCGAGGGCGGGGCATCGAGACGACCTACCCTTCTCAGCCCACCTTTCCAATCGGGTGCATTTTCTTTGGCAGCGCCGCGACATCGTGCCTAGCCAAATGAAGCTTTGCCAAAGATTGGCCAAAGCCGGGCGACGGCCGGCGATCGCGCGCGTTTTTGCTTAGTTGTTTGCAGTATTATGGGTAGTCTGCCGCGCGTGCCCGCGAGGGGCGGAAATCGACAGGACTGTTCCAGCGGACGAGGTGCCATGCGGGAACACGACAACGAGCGCTGGCAAGTTTCGGATCTGACCATCGATGTCGGGGCGCATACCGTGACCCGCGATGGCAGCCAGGTCGTCCTGCCACAGCTGTCCTTCCGCTTCCTGCTCGCCCTGGTCAGAGCCGCGCCCAAGGTCATGACCACCGACGAGCTGATGGAGGAGGTCTGGGCAGGCGTCTTCGTCAATTCGGAAACGGTCACCCAGCGCGCCAAGCTGCTTCGCGATGCCCTGGACGAGGACCCCAAGGAGCCGCGCTATTTTGCGGCAAGGCGAGGCATCGGTTATAAGCTTCTGCCGGCACCTCAGCTCGTGGCCGCGGCCGAACCCGACTCTGTCGGCGAGGTTAAACGGCCTCTGGTCCGGCGAGGTTGGGGCCGGCCGCAGGGGCCGGTCCTAACCGGCGCGCTGGCGCTGGGACTGCTGTCGCTCAGCGGATCAACGGCGATGACAGCGCTGCCGTTCGGAGAAGCGGCGCAACGCATCAGCCTACGCGTGGCGGTGCTGCCGTTCGACAATCTCAGCAGCAACCCTGCGGATGCA
Source organism: Novosphingobium sp. (assembly GCA_035281095.1). GTDB lineage: Bacteria > Pseudomonadota > Alphaproteobacteria > Sphingomonadales > Sphingomonadaceae > Novosphingobium. Next base: position 35,371 of record DATEEP010000167.1, read on the forward strand.
TACATCGCCCGCGGCATCCCGGAAATGGTGCTGAATCGGCTGTCCTCGGTGCCCGGGCTGACCGTGATCGCCCGCGATTCCGCATTGCTGGGCCCGGCTTCGACGTCTCCTCCTGAGGACGCGGGCAGGGTCCTGGACGCGGCCTATGTGGTCAAGGGCTCCGTCCAGCGCGTCGGCGATACGCTGCGCGTGACCTGCTTCGTCATCGATGCCGGGAAAGGGGTGCGCCTCTGGTCCGAACGGTTCGACTGGCCGATCGACCGGCTGTACGCGCTGCAGGATCGGATAGCGGACCGCGTGGCGACCTCTCTCCAGGCGCGCACGCAGGGCCTGGGCGAGCTGGCGCCAACCGCAATCACGACGCGCAACACCGATGCCTATCTCGCTTACCTGAAGGGCAAGTCGCTGCTCGGCCGCCTTACCGTGGCGGAGACCGACGCGGCGGCGCTACAGTTCGAACGGGCGGCGCAGCTTGATCCCCGCTTCGCTGCCGCATTGGTCGCGCTGTTCGACGCGAGGATGCAGGGCGCAGCGTTGCGTCTCGACGATCTCGGCCCCGTCCGCGTGCGTTACCAGCCGTTGCTGGACCGGGCGCTATTGCTCGACCCCGGCTCAGGCGAAGCGCTGTTTGCCAAGGCGATGTGGTCCGACGCCCGGCTGGCCGAGCGAATCGAGCTTTTTCGCCGGGCGGCCGAGCTTGATCCAAGCAACAGTCGCGGCCTGACCGCTTATGCCCGGATGCTGGACATCCATGCGAACCAGAGCGAAGGGGCGCCGAGCAAGCAAGGGAAATCCCTGCTCGATCGGGTGGTGGCGATCGACCCGCTTTCGCCCGAGGCTCGCTTCTGGTCAGTGCAGCGTCGCTGGACCACCATTCCGCCCGAACGGGTCGCTCAGGAAATGGCGCGCGAGCTTGCGATCGATCCCCAGAACTACCAACTGGCCAACAACTTCGCTTTTCGACGCTGGCTGATCGGCGGGGAAACCGCCGACGCGATCGAGAAGATCGAGAGAGTGATCGCCAGCGATCCACAGAATCCGGTCGGCGTGAACATGGCACTGGCCTTCTACCTCGACGCCGATGATCCCGAGGCGGCGCAGGCTGTGTCGGCAACCACGCCGGCAACGCGCGCCTCGTCGCGGGTGCTGCTTGCCCAATATACGGGCAACTGGCGAGAGGCCGGGACCGCCGCCTTCGGCCGCGGCGGATACCTGTTCAATCAATACCAGAGCTGGAACTGGCCGCAGGCGGTGCGCGACTACGCGGTGCAGACCGGAGACTACGATCGCAGCGCGCGGGCGGTTGCCGAACGCTATGGCATTGATCTTGCCGATCCGCGCGTCCTATCCCCCAGTCAGGTCAACGGCGCGGTCGCGCTGGGACATATCCTGCTGGCCAAGGGCGACCGGTCGCGTGGTACGAAGGTTCTCACCCACGCCGTGCAGTGGATCGACGCACATCCGAGCTATGGCATGCCGGTGCATATGCGCATCCGGGCATCGGCGATGATGCTGCTGGGCGAACGCAGCGAGGCACTCAGCAATCTGAGAGCTTCGGTCGAGAGCGGACACGATATCCGCCACTGGTGGTATGTGGTCGAGCGGGACCCGGTCTGGGCACCGGTCCGCTCCGATCCGCGATTCAGAGCAGTGGCCGAGATGTACCGGCAGGCGGCGCGCGCACAGCGGGGAAAGCTCGACGCGCTGCGCCGGGCAGGCAAGGTTCCGCGCAGGCTGACAGGTGCGGAGCGCTGAAAGCCATGCTTCGGTTTATCGGCCCATGCTGTTCCCGGCGGCTAATAGGAGGCGTCGTGCTGGGCGCTCTCGCCTTGCCGGCACCGGCCTGGGCAGCCGATGACCCGATCGTCGTCACCGCGCGGCGCCGGGACGAAAGACCGGACGTCGTGCCGCTCGCCGTCGACGTCGTGCGGGCCGACGACATCGGAGCGGGGGGTGTTGCCGGCCTCCCATCGCTGGCGGCGCGGGTGCCGGGGCTGTCGTTCGAGTCGGGCCCGGGCGGCAATTTCGCCACCCCGGCGTTGCGCGGGCAAAACCAGCCCAATCCGCGCATAATCGATGCCGTCGGCATGTTCATCGACGGCGTCTACCAGGCCAATCGCAACGCGGTCGACGCGGAGCCCCTGGACCTGGAACGCATTGAGGTGGTGCATGGCCCGCAAAGCGCGCTGTTCGGCCACAGTAGCTTTTCCGGGCTGATCCACCTCATCCCCGCGGAGCCGACCGAAAGCCTCTATGTCAGCGCCGCCGCCGACATCGGCAGCGACAATCTACGGGGCCTACGCGGAACGCTATCCGGGCCACTGGGCACCCTATTCAAGGTGCGGATCGCGGCGTCGTGGAAGAGCTCGGATGGAACCTATGAAAATGCCGCGCTTCCCGGCCGGCACCTGGGCAACGCCGAGCGCTTCGCCGTCGCCGCCAGCCTGGCCACGCGCGACGACAGCGGGCCGTTCAGCGCCAGGCTTTCGGCGCGCTTTAGCAACGGCCAGTCCAACAACGCCGCCCGCGCCACGCTCGATTATCGCGACTACAACTGCGGCGGTCGCGACCCGGCATCGGGCTTCTGGAGCTATTTCTGCGGACCGGCGCCGCTTCCGGAGCAAATTTCGGTCTCGCCCGATATTCCCGACAGCTACTCCCGCGGCGGGCAGGTCGCGCTTCGCCTGGCGCTGGAAAAAGGCGGCGTCGAGCTGCGATCGGACACCAGCTTCTACAAAGCCGAAACCGGCTCGTACAACGACTTCGACGGCACCGCGGAGGGCGAGGTCTACGGCGTCTGCATCGTGGCCGTCAGTTGCAGCGGAATCGGCAGCTTCACCATCCCAGTCGTACGGCTGCAACGCGTCAACATGGTGCTTAAACGCGCGGTTGCGGCGCGGGAGTTCGCCCAGGAGCTGCGGATCCGCGGCAACGGCGACAACCGCTTCGACTGGCAGATCGGCGGCACTGTTTTCCGGACACGGGTGCGGACCATTCTGGCTTTGGGCGGTGCGCGGGGCGAGCTGGCCGCTGGCGAGCGGTTCAGCTCGCTGGTCCTGGCAAACCCGCTGCGCGTCGGCGCGCCCGCAGCCGTCAACTTCGCACTAGTCGATGATCCTAGCCGGAGCCAGATCGTCCAGAGCGATGTGGTCGATGCGCGGCGGACCATCGCCGTGTTCGCTACCGCTGACTACCGCCTGACCGAACGGGTGAGGTTTCGTGGCGAGGCGCGGGTGACCTGGGAACGGCTTGTCGTCGACGGTCGCCGCGCCAATTTCGCGGCAAGCTTCGGCAAGAGCTTCGGCGCCCGCTACTTCCACGACATCACCCCGCGGTTCAGCCTCGACTGGCGCCCCAACGACGGCTGGCTGGCCTTCGTCTCCTATGCGCGCGGCTCGCGCTCGGGCGGGATCAACACGGTTCCCAATCTGCTGACTGCAGAGCAGACGTACGAGCCCGAGAGCAATTGGACGGCGGAAGCCGGCGTTAAATATTCTGATACCGGACTGGTCCGTTCGGCGCGGCTGGTCGCCTACGATATCGATTGGCGCAACAGCCAGATCCTCGGCTTCTCGACCTCACCGGGCGTCAATGCGCTGATCATTCGCAATACCAGGGGCATCCATACCCAAGGGTTCGAGCTCGGCGCCGAGCTGGCGCCTGCGCGCTGGCTGCAGGTCGACTTCGCCCACAGCTACACTCGCCCGCGCTTCAAGCCTGGCAGCGAGGATCCCGGCAGCAGCTCTTACTGCGGGCTGGCGCCGGGCGTCACGTTCTCGAGTTTCTGCACGATCCGAGCGAGCCTGATCAATCCGGGCCAGCTGGTGCCAGACATCTCGGGCAAACGCCCGAACCGCGCCGTGAAGACCACCTGGACGGCGGGCGTGACCGTCTCGCCACCCGTGCCAGCACTGCCCGGCCTGCGCCTGCACGCCAGCATCAGCCATCAGGGCAATGTCTTCGCCGACCCGATAAACGGGCTCTATTCGGGCGCCCGGACCCTGCTGGGCGCACGCATGTCGTTCACGTTCGGAACCTGCTCGATCGAGCTTTGGGGCACGAACCTCGGCGACGCCCGTTATGTCAGCTTCACCAGTCCGCGCGGCCCGGCCTTCTATAACGGCATTCCCCGGCCGACCGACCTGTTCCTGGGTGAGGGCCGCCGGATGGGGCTGACTCTGCGCTTCGCCAGCTGAACCGGCGCATTTGCCCGGCCCTGCGCAACCTTCAGCCAAATTTCAGCAAGTCTTTGGCGCCGCTTCACGGTGTCCCGGCCGCGCCCGTGATAGCGTGCCGGGGTCTCTCAGCGAAGGAGAAGGACAATGCCGAGACAATTCGTCCTGACCGCCATGCTGCTCGCCACCACCGCTGCGCTCGCCGGCTGTGGCGGCGGCGGTGAGATCAACAGCGCCTCGTCCCTGGCGGGGCCAGCTGTGCCTGCCGCGACGCCCCAAACCACCCAGACGACCCAAACAGCTCAGAACACGCGAACCCCGTTGCCGCCCACGCCCGCAACGACGAGCGGGACCTATCAAGCCATTGCCACGCATCGGTCTTTCACGCTCACACCCGCGCCCGTCACCACGCCCGACGGGCGTACGATCTATGCCACCCAGTTCGTCGAGCCCGATCAGGTGGCGCCGGCGGGTTCGGTGACGATCGCTGTCGATGCCAATACCCGGACCTATACGCTCACGGCCGCGGTGGGGCCATATGGGTTCCCTTCCGACAAGATGACCATGCCTGCCAATTCCGACTTAGGCTATACGCGCAACGGCCCGCTGACCAGCGGCACGACGCCTGACTTCTTCTCGCCGATCGCCCAGAAGGCGCGCGGCGACCTGCTGACGAACACCGTTCCGGCCGGAACCACGTCTGACGGCGCGCCGCGCGTCATCACGACTTGGCTGCGTCTCTTCAACGTCGGGCAACTCGACGGCGGACCCCGCTACCTCTCGGCGGCGCAGTGGGGTCAGTTCTATCAGGAGAACGCCAGCGGCGTTCCCGCGCCCGAGAACTACAAGGTGACCAAGGAAACCGCTGGCACCCTGGTGTTCGGCCAGCGCACGGCGTCGAGCGACATACCGGCGACTGGAACCGCGCGGTACGGACTGCGCAGCTTCTTCACCAATGAGGGTTGCAATTCCGACGTGACCGACTGCACGGGCTTCAGCGAGAGCAAGTTCCTCAACGTCGATTTCGGACAGGCCAAGCTCTCGGCCGTCTACGAACGATCGGCTATCCAGGACCTGTTCGAGACCGACGACGAGGGATACCCGATCCTCAACGAGGACGAATCCTACAATACGATCGGCAAGGCGACGCTGGCGCTGCGCACCTCGGGCACCACGAACCTCATCGGCGCGGACTTCGCGATCCCGCTTTCCGGAACGGGTTCAGTGCACATCGAACGCACCGACAGCACCCCGGTCGCCGACATCACCAGGGCCGTGGCGGGCGTGATCACGGGGGCGTTCTTCGGTCCGCAAGCGGCCGAGGTCGGCGGCATCTGGTCGCTCCCGCTGATCGGCAGCGACGGCACAGTCTCGAGCTACTTCGACGCGTTCGTCGGCCAGCGCGCAGCGCCCTGAGGGTTCGGCCCGGCTCCCCGCGGAGAGGCGCCTGGGCACCCGGCCGGCAGCGCCGTGCCCGCCCTGTCGCGTCGCGCCCGCGTTGCCGCAGCGGAGAATGACACGTGACCCGGCAACCGAATGCGCTGCGCCTGCTGGCCTTGCCCATTGCCCTGATCGCGGCGCCCGGTGCGCGCGCGCAGGAGCCGCCCCAGGCCGGCCGCCTCGAGCATCTCTCCGCCGATAACGTGCTGGCGATCGCCGGCGGGCTGATCGACGCCGGGCGCTATGACGAAGCGCAGGCGCTACTCGACCGGCTTGCCCAGGACAGCGCCGGCGGGATCGAGAGAGACTTCCTCGACGGTACGAACGCGCTGGCGCGTAAGAACTATACGCGGGCCGAGGCGATGTTTCGCAGGATACTGGCAGGCGATCCCGCCTTAGTCCGGGTCAGGCTCGAGCTTGCCCAGACCCTTTTCCTGATGAAGAAGGACGAGGAAGCCGACTACCACTTCCGGCTCGCCATCGCCGAGACGCCGCCCGAGGCGGTGATCCGCAACATCACCCGCTTCCGCGAGGCGATCCGCGCTCGCCGGGCCTGGCGCTTCAATCTCTCGTTCGGCCTCGCGCCCGATACCAACATCAATTCGGCTACCGACAAGGAGCGCGTGGAGATCCTCGGCCTGCCATTCCAGCTCGATCCCGATACCCGCGCCCGCCCGGGTGTCGGCGTGATCGTCGCGGCCGACGCCTCGGTGCGCGTCTGGCGCGACAGCACGGTCCCCCTCTATCTTGCCGCCTATGGGCGGATGGTCCGCTACGGCGACAAGCGCTTCAACGACATCTACGTCGGCGGCGAGGCAGGTCCCGAGTTCCGTCTTTCGGGGGGGCGGCTGCGCGTCGCCGCCACCGGCCTGCACCGCTGGTACGGCGACAGGGTTCTTGTCACCAGCCTCGGCGGACGGCTCAACTACGACAAGCTGATCGGCGGTAAATGGGGCTTCGAAGCTTCGCTGGCGGCGCGGCGCAACGCCTATGCCCGCCGTGCCGATGTTGACGGCTGGGACCTTGAGGTGAACCTCTCCGCCAACCGCGCGCTGGGCGCATCGGCGCTCGGCTTTGCCTACGCCGACATTCAGCGGGGCATCGCCAGGGAGCCCGGCTACTCAAACTGGCAGGCCCGCCTCGGCTTCGGCGCGCTCAAGGAGTTCCGCGGGGGCTTCCGCCCGCAACTGTCTCTCGAAGTCGGCCGCCAGATCAACGATGCGCCTCTGCTGCTGTTCGGCCGGCTACGGCGCGACTGGCGGCTGCAGGCCTCGGCGAGCATCTATAAGCGCGACTGGAACATCGCCGGCTTCGCCCCATCGCTCCGGGTCACCTGGACGCGAAACCTTTCCACTGTCAGCCTCTACGACCAGAAGCGCCTGCGAACCGAAATGGGGATCGTAAAGGCCTTTTAGGTTGTCAGATATTGCTGAAGCAGGTGCTGTCTCCTAGCTAGACGAATGACGGCTATGTCCATCACTCTTCTGAAAGCAGACTGATCCAGGCCCGGCGATGCCGCGCCTCCTTGGATCTCAGTGGTCGCTTTCCCCATTGTGCGTCGTTCAAAGTTAGGTCATGTTCAAAATACATTGCATGTCAAGTGCTCATGAATGCCACGGGCAACTGTAGCAACGATTTGGGGGGGATCGACAAATGAAAGCATACAAAAATATACAGCGTATCGCTCTAGTGAGCTGCAGCGCTTTGGTCGCAATCGGCGCAGGACCACAGGCTCATGCGCAGGATTCAGAAGAGTCCGTAGGTGTTCGTGACATCATCGTGACGGCACAAAAGCGCGAGCAAAGTCTCCAGGACGTTCCTATCGCCATCACGGCCGTTACCCAAGATACGTTGCAATCGAACAGGATCACCAACGTCACCGATCTGACTTCAATTGCCCCCAATCTAACGGTGTTGAGCGCTTACGGGGGATCCGGTATCCCCGCGTTCGGAATGCGCGGCCTGGTTAGCTTAGGGTCTGTTTCTGGTCAGGACAAATCGGTTTCTCTTTATCTCGATGGCGTTTCAATCGCCAGTCCCGTGGCTTCGACTTTTGATCTCCCTGATCTAGAGCGCATCGAAGTTCTGCGTGGGCCGCAAGGCACGCTATTCGGTCGCAATTCAACTGGCGGTGCGATCAGCGTCATCACCCGCGATCCATCCGGTGATTTTAGTCTCCGCCAGCAACTGACGTATGGCAATTTCAGCCAGTTTCGTAGCGTCACGCGGGTCGAACTTCCGCAAATCGGTCCTTTCTCCGCTTCGGTGAGTTACACGCATGACGAACGCAACGGCGACGTCAAAAATCTAGCCGCCGGGTTTGTCTGGGACCGCACCGCCGTCGGTTTGGGCAAAGCCGTGTCTCCGAAGCGGTTTGGCGACCAGAACAAGGAATCGGTTTTTGTCGCGGTCAAGTTCGAACCCAGTGATGCGTTCAACACGAGCTACAAGTTCGATTGGGCAGAGAGTCGGTTTACGCCTGAAGGCAGCGTGCTCGCAGTTTTCAATCCTGAGGCGATAGCTCAGTCAAATCCGCTGCTGTTGAGCCCTCAATTCGCAGGACTACTTCGCGCATATTTTTTGGCTAATCCCGCACCGATCGCCGGTGGAAAACGCCCAAAGACGGCCAGTGCGCCTTGGACGATCCCGGGCTTTCAGCGCGTGCAGGGTCATAATCTCACGTCCAATCTAATCGTCAGCGACAGCTTGTCACTTAAGAGCATTCTGGCTCATCGAAAATCGTACGTCTTCTCCGCTGCGGATCTGACAGGTCTTAGCGGGTTCAAGGATCTGTTCGGAGCTTTCGGTCCAGTGGGGGCGCAATTTGTTCCGTTGGGCTTCCAAGTCGAAGGCGGAGCCAAACAATGGAGCGCGGAGCTACAAGCGAACTACGAGTCGGATTTTTTGACTTTGACCGCTGGTGGCATCTACTTTCGCTTCAAGGGAGAGGAAGGTGCGCCCGTCGGCTTGAGGAGGGTGCCGGTATTCGCGAGCTTCCCGAATGGAGTTATCGGAGTTTCTCCGCTTGATAGAAATACCCTCAAGACAGAATCTTGGGCTGGCTTTGTCCAGGCTGAAGTGCATGTCACACCGGAGATCGACGTAATTGGCGGTTTTCGTATTACCAATGACAAGAAGGACGGCACTAACTACGTTGTGGCCAACGGCGTCGGCCTTGCCTTTCCGTTCACTTATGACGATACAAAATCTAATTATTCAATTGGTGCCAACTATCGGCCGACGCAGGATATGATGGTATACGCCAAGTATTCTACCGGATTTGTGGCTGGCGGTGTCACCTCCACGATCGCTTTTGCCCCGGAAACAGTTAAATCGTGGGAAGCAGGTTTGAAGGCGGATCTTTTCGACCGCCGCGTGCGCTTCAATTTGGCGGTATTCAAATCGGATTATAAAAACCTTCAAGCCGTTAGTGGCGGCGCATCGTTGCCGGTGCCACGACCCGAACTCGGAACCATCGTCGTGACACAAGGTAACCTCGACACGAAGGGCGTCGAGGCCGAGATCGTTGTCGCTCCGATCGATGGACTGACGTTGAATGGCAGCGTCGGTTACACTGACTACAAGCTTACTAATCTCAATCCAATCCTCGGCACCTTGCCCTTCTATCGACTGTCCTATAGGGCGCGTTGGACCGGCGCGCTTTCCGCTCAATATGAAAGCCAGCCATTTTCAGGCGAAATGACCTTCTTCGCCCGGATCGATGGCAACTATCGCTCCCCATTGCCCCTTTTTTCGCAGCTTCCAACCAACCCAATATTTGAGGATCTTGCGGTGTCGCCGGCCGGATGGTTGCTGAACGGCCGTGTGGCGTTACGTCACATCAAGTTCGGCGGCGGGAAAGCAGAAGTCGCTCTTTGGGGTAAAAACCTTACCGATCAGGACCGTCCATTGTTCCCCGTTTCGTATGAGTTCTTGGGCGCAGCGGTCGGAAGCTACGAGCCCGCTCGCACCTACGGCGTCGATTTGACATTTGAGTTCTAATTGACCTCACACGGCTTCAGAGGACACCTTTGCCTGCCTCCGGCTCTTCGTGGCCTAGATGAGCTCGTCCGGGCAGGCAGCGCGAAGCTATGGTTCCAGGGGTGTTGTCAAAGCAATGGGGTTTGACCGACCTCGAATGAGTTCCTACCTTCCAGTCACAAGTCTTGCATAATTGCGAGAATGCTGACGAAGACGATGGCTGCTTCAAGAAAATCGTTGGTCAGGGTAGGCATTTCGAACGATAGCTTCCCGTAGACATCTCTCGGCCTGCCCGGCCGCAAGTTCCGACCCTTCCAGAGTTTACCCTGCTATTGATACAATGTTTCTTTTGCAGACGGTTGCTTGGCCGATCGCATTGATTAGCGCGGGCTTGTCGGGTCCAAGTCCGACAAGCATCAGGTTCTTGACTCCTGCATTGCGCATCCTTTCGACCGCCGCGGTATAATCGACCGGACCGACCATCCCGCCCGCTTGCTGGACAAAATAATCAACCGTTCCCGTCTCGCTAGCGATCTCCCACACTTCTTCATTCGTCCCGGAGTGGCGATCAATTCCGTAAAGCGGCGCAAGCCGGCGCAACGCCTCCTGGACCTCGGGCGGCCGGTTCTTACCGGCGTCCCCATGCAGCGCGAAGAATTTGGCCTGGGTCAGAATATTGATGTTGGCGAAGCCCTCTTGAAGCGTCTCCCCCGGCATTACCGTAACCAGATGCCATATGTCGATCGCGGCCGGATCGCGGCCAGCTTCGACCGCACCCTCATGGACAAGGTCGTGAATCTTTTCGACCAAGTTGGGAAGTATTCCATAAGTGGTCATCACGACATCGGCGGTACGGCCGGCAGCGCGCAGGTTCCTTTCGCCACCAACGCCCATCATCATCCGAGGCACCAGCGGCTCCCATTCTCCCCATGCAGCGCGAAGCTTGCGCCCATCGAAGTCCGCCGTGCCGCCTGCCAAGATGTCACGCAAAGAAGCGATGTATTCGCCCACACGACCGATAGGGGCGGGTCGCAGCCCCACCCCAACCACGGAACTGTCGCCGATTCCGAAGCCATATATGGTACGGTCGCCCGCCACATCCAGCAGCCCTCGGATCGCCCCTGCTGTGACTGTTATGTCCCGCGTGATCGGATTGCTCACCATCAGGATGAACTTCGCCTTGGGCGAATCCATCGCGGCCAGGCCCAGCGAAAGATAGACTTCCTTCGCCAGCATTGGGGTATCGGCGATGCCGATGCGGTCGAAACCAAGCTGATCCATCTGGCGCCAATAGGACCGGGCTTCATTCAGTGATGTCCGGCAAGGCACGCACATCCCGATCTGCATATCTTCAAACATAAGGCTTCCACGGATACAGTTTTAACGGAAAGCGCACGTCCCATTTGGCGGTGGGCAGATTCACGAAGCCGCGTTGGAGACGCACTCTCGCATCAAAACTCAAGGGTCAGGTCCACGCCGTATGTCCGGCTTTGCTCCCACGCGGTGAAGCCTGTGAATGTGAAATCGATCGGTTGTCCGGGCGGAGTGGAGTTAGCCAGGTTCTTGCCCCAGACGGCCAATTCTGCTGTTCCACTGCCAAATTTGACCCCTCGAAGTGCGATTCTACTATTCAGCTTCCAAGTTGGTTTTGCCGTTACAATTGGATCGTACTCAATCGAGTATGCGAGATTAGACAGCAATCGCATCCGGGACCGCCAAGTGGCGTCGACACGAAACATCAGGCTCGCGTCGCCGACGAGCGGATCGGTTTCATATTGTGCCGAGAGATTTGACGTCCACTTCGGCCTAACCGTCGGCAAGCCGCCATTTGGGCGCAGGATCGTGCTGACGTTTGTGAACTTGTTGTCGGTCATCCCGAGTCCCGCGTTCAATGTGAGACCACGAACAGGCACCGCCGAAAGTTCAAGCTCGAAGCCCTTGGTGTGAAGGTCGGCTTCGCGAAGGATAATCAGCGGCAGGCTGGGGTTGGGTGGCTGCAGAGTGGCGCCCGTAGCGCTCGCCTGAAGGTCATCATAGTCCGCCTTGAACAGCGCTAGGTTGGCGCGCAAACGACCATTCAGCAAGTCAGCCTTCACGCCTCCTTCCCATGCCTTCACCGTCTCGGCAGGGAAGGCGACACCCGCGACCGAACCACCCGAGACGAAGCCAGTCGAATACTTCGCGTAAAGAAGGATATCGTTGTTCGGCTTAAAATTAACGCCAATCAGATAACTGGGGCGCGTCTTTTTATATGTGAATTGGAAGAAGTTCTGCACATTATTTCTGAACACATAGGCGTCGCCGGATTTCTTGTCCTGCGTCAGGCGGAACCCGCCGACGACATCAAGCTGCCGAGTGAGGTGGACTTCGGCCTGGACATACCCCGCCAGCGCCTTGCCCGTGTTGAAATTGAGATTACGCTCACCCGACGGGATCCGATATTTAAGGACCGGCTGGTTGGTAAGAGAAGTACCGCGAAGATTATCGGCCGCGCCTAGCACGGTGTCCATTTTGAACCAGATCGCACCTGCGGTCAGGGTCAAGAAATCGGAATCGTAGTTGACCTGAAGCTCGGCGCTCCACTGTTCCGAGCTGGCTTCAGAGCCCGTAACTGCCCCAATGAAAGGAGATCCTATCAACGCCGCCGCGCTTTCAGGCGTGAAGCCGGGGCGGGTTGCCAGCAGCGCCGCAACCGCAGGCGTAACCACCAATGGACCAAGGCTCTCGAAACTGGTGTTCACGTAGATAAGCGACTTGCGGTAGGCGAGGATGTTCTTGATCGAAAGACTGTCGTCTACGACGTAGGTGCTGGTCAGGCTGTGTCCCTGGAGCGTCTGGTATCCCGGCGTGGCGTATTGGTTCCATACCGCCTTCGGTTTCTTACCATCGGCGATGAGCGGCACGCCGTTGGCGGCGTATGCAGCCGCCAACGGGCCGCCCCCCGCCCCAAGTCGCGCGGGGAGGAACACGACCGTGCCCCCGCCTTCGGGAGTGAAGTGGTTCTCCATCCAATCGAATTTATATACCATCTTGAAGTCGTCGCTCGGCTCGAACTTGAGGGCCGCGAACACCGCCTCGACATTCTGGTTGCCCAGTCGCTTCGGCGACACGGTGAAGCCTTTCTGCGGACCGACCGCGCCGGTTCGATCCCACACCGTGCCAGCGCCCAGGTTCTTCATATCTCCGTCGCGTTCGTTATGCGTGTAGCTTATCGAAGCACTGAAAGGCCCGATCTGGGGTGATTCGACACGCGTCGCCGAACGAAATTGATTGTAGTTGCCGTATGTGAGCTGCTGCGTAAGCCCGAACTCGCCGCCCGGGTCACGGGTTATGATGCTGATCGCGCCGGCGGTGGAGTTGCGGCCGAACAGCGTACCCTGAGGTCCGCGAAGCACTTCGATCCGCTCCAGATCTGGCATCTCGAATGCCGAGCCAGCCGCGTTGCCCATATATACGCCGTCGAGATAGAGCGAGATAGCCTTATCCGTTCCGGCAACGTTACCGTAGCTGACAGAGCCGCGCATCGAGAAGTTGGGCACACCGGAGCCGCCAGCGGTGTTACGCAACGTGAGGTTCGGGGCCTGGCCGGCAAGATCGAGCACGTTTATGATGCGATTAGCCTTTAAAGCATCCTGCGAAATTGCGGTGATCGCAATCGGGACGTCTTGTAGGCTCTGCTCTCGCTTCTGCGCGGTGACGACGATATCAGCCACGCCGACGCTGGTATCCGCGCCCTGAGCGTGGGCCTGCGTTGATATGCCGATCGCCGCAATCGCGCTGTATTCCAGAAGTTTTGCGAATGCCACCCTGCCAGAACGCCCCATTTAACTCTCCCTTACGAAGCCGACTTATCAAACAGTCGAAACTATTTTTAATAGGGTTTAAAATGGCGCACCGCATGAGCAGACACAACTGAAAAGAGGCGTAATGGAGCATTTCCGTATTTACGAAGCTCCGGGCCCGGTCCTTCGGAGTGCTTGAGTCGATCTGCAGAGCAGTGGAACGTTCTTCGCCAATCGAAACCCAGATTGCGCTGGCCGAGGTCGAGAATTGATCACCGCCGAGACATTCAGTCGGTCTTTTCGATGAGACACGGGGGCCACAGGGGCCAAACGAGGGTGCAGCGCCTCGATTGCGTGCGCGCCCCAACCACGTTCCAACGAATAGTGGGCTACAAAGGGTCGCTCCTGCTATCCTGCGCCGGACTGACGGCCTCACACCCTTGCAAGAGACGGGCGGTCCATTCGTGAAGCAGGACAAGTATGTGGTCTTGCTGGCGCATCATGCCTTCCTCCGTTCCCGTGATCGACAGCACAAGGGTACGGGTCGGCCGGGACGCATTGTAGCACAAGGGCATCGATACGGTACGAAGCGCTACGCTATGCGCCGCCCCCATCGCGTAGCCCGCCGACCGCACCGCCCGCACCCTCTCGACCAGCAACTGGGCTGAGTTGGGCGCCAGGTGTCGATGACGGGCCGCATGAGCGACGATGCGCGTGGCATCCTTGTCCTCACATGAAGCGAGAAAAGCCTGCCCGGTCATCGCGTCAAGCGGCAAGAGGAGACCGTCTCCACTTCCGAGCTCCTTTCCCACAGGAGCCCGCATCTCCACCACTCGCATGAAGTTATCGGTGCGTTGTGCCAAGTAGACATTGGCTTCTGTTCGCTGACACAAGTCGTCGAGGACGGGTGACATATCGCTTCCCAAAAAACAATCTTGCACCAGCCCGCGCGCAAAGCGCGTCAGTCGGAACGACATATCGTAAAGCTTTGATTGGGCATCAAAGACCAGATAACCGGCTTCGACCATCGTCTTGAGGAGCTGTTCCGCGGTCGAGGACGCAAGACCGAATTCTCGCACGATTTCCTTTGCACGGAGCGGTCGGCCCAGTTGACCAAAATATTCCAGCACGTCCAGTGCACGCGCGGCCGAAGTCGCCTTGCTTCTTCTCATCTTGTACGCCTGGGTCACGTCACCCCCTCGGAAAGAGATTTCATTGCGATCGCTCTTTGAAAAGTCGATCACTTCACGCGAACAGAGCTCGCTTAGCTAGACCGAGTCGACGTCGATCGCCGTCCAGTCCTCGTGACAGTGTCGAAATAGGGCGGACAGTATGAACATGTTGCCGTAGGGCATCACCTCCTCCATTGGAAAGCGGGTGGTTCGCATGTCGGGCGCCCGGTCGGGCGGTAGGCGCGAAGAGCGGCGGCCGAAGACCGTCTCCCGGATTTTCCCGGAACTACCGTGGAGTAACACCCCACCGGGGGATAGATAGTTGCTGGCTAACTCGGCCATGGTCGCCTCGGCTCCCGCGGAATAGCCACGCACAAGATCCGCATTCGAAACCGCCCGTCGTAGTCTTAGCATGACATCGGCCGCGATCGCGGCCGCGCAAGAGTCGCGGGGTACTTCTGGAGCGTCGGGATCGTCGAAGTCGTAGAAGGGAACGGCGTCCTCTCGCGTGCGAGAAATCCACCAGTCGGTCATCGCGCGGGCCGCCTCAAGGTATCGCTGCTCGCGCGTCGCTTCCCAGCCAATCAGGAAGCCGTGCATTCCCCACGCGTGACCACGCGCCCAGGTGGATGCTTCGGAGTAGCCTTGGTAGGTGGAAAACCGACGAAACTGGTGGTCGGCGTCGAACTCCGCGACATGGTGACTGGAGCCGTCGGCGCGCACTAGGCCGACCTCGAGGACGAGGTCGAGCACGGCGTGGAGATAGGGTGCAAATTCGCTGTCACGTGCCATCGCCCAAGCCAGCAGGGGCGCGTTCCATGCTAGCCCTTCAATGGCCGCGACGCTGCCATTTCCGAGTTCGGTCACGAAACGGTTCGCGCTAACAGACCAGCTCGCCTCGATACGCCTATAAATCGATTGCGTGGCGGCGCGCGCCCATCGTCTATTTCCTGTGATATTAGCGCCCCAACACAGGCCATAGTAGAGGTCCATGCTGGCGTGCGTATGATCGTCAGCCTTCTCCACCGCCGAAGCGATCCCATCAACAATATGGGTGGCCCAGTCGAGAAAACGCTGGTCGCCAGTCGTAAGGTGGCACAGGAATAGCCGACCAGCGGCAAGCCCCGCCTCGTCGGACCGCCGCGGTTGCTCGGTCAGAAGGTAGCTGCCGGTCCATCGATTCATTTCCGAAATGAAGCCCCGCCCTGCTCCGAAGAGGTGATCCATCTGCAACGCCGTGGCATCGACCAGTAGCATCAACGTCCGATGGGCTCGGGTTGAGTCGAACATCCGAGCATTATCTCCGTTCATTTAGTACGGCTGAAAATTCTGAAAAACACGCCATTGTGTGCGTCGGGGAGGGGGTTTCTAGGCTAAAGACCGCATTGCCACATGGCAAGTTGTCCATCTCAATTCCGTAGTCACGAAAAAATAACGCCCTCATCCGCTCATCCACTAGGATGACTCCTGAGTGAGCGCCTTGGTGGATTGAAGCGCAAATTCCGTAACTGCAAAATTACGGTAGAGCTGCCGAACTGACTTTGAAATTAGGACAGGTCTTCGCTATGAGCACTGGCACTTAACAAAAAGTCGGCGGCAGCGGGGAGCATAGCCGATCTGGAGAGAAGAATGTCTGAATTCGATATGGTGATCTGTGGCGGGACGGTTGCGGACGGGACGGGCGGGGCTTTGTTCGAGGGCAACGTGGGCGTTGCGGGGCGGCTGGTGCGCGGCGCCCGGTAACCCCTTGCGCGACGGCCATGGGGCGGGCAGCGATAAGGTGTCGCTCGAGCCTGGGACAAGCTCGCCACTGCAAAATGGTACCCAACGACAGATAGTGAAAGCAATATATGCCATACAACCTTGGTAAGTACGGACGGATCCGTGTCGAACCCGTCACCGGTGCGATCGGGGCCGAGATTGCCGGCGTGGATCTGTCCTGCATCGACGATGCCGCTTTCGCCGAGATCGAGCAGGCATTCCACGATCACGCCGCCATCTTTTTCCGGGACCAGCAACTCGACGCGACAAGCCTGGCGGCCTTCGTGGAAAGATTTGCGCCGCTGATCTCGCCGACGGGCGAGGCGGGCCAGGGCGAGGAACTGGTCGGCCGGATGCATCGCGCCGCGGATGTGCCCAGTTCCACCCGCAACCTCGGGGACCGCTGGCACGCCGACCAGGGGTCCCGTGAACAGCCCAACATGGGAGCCGCGCTCTATTGTCTGGAGGCGCCGGCATATGGCGGCGACACTCTTTTCGCGAGCCTCTGCGCCGCGTACGAGGGGCTTTCGCCGGCGCTTAGGACGATTTGCGATCCCTTGATCGCGCTGCACAGCCCGCCGCTCCACCGTCGCGCCGTTGTGGCGAGGACGCGCCCGCCGGGGGACAAGGGGCCGCTCGGGATCGGCGACGCTCTGCCCGATCCGGAAACGCACAGGGTCGAGCACCCGCTGGTCTGCACGCACCCTGCGACGGGTCGCCCGATCCTCTACGTCACCGGCGATCACATGGTGGGGATCAAGGGCATGAGCGATGCGGAGGCGCGGCCGCTGATCGATTACCTGAACGGTTTCGTCAGTCGCCCGGAATTCACCTGCCGCTTCCGCTGGAAGAAGGGTTCGCTGGCGATATGGGACAACCGCTGCACCCAGCATTATGCGGTCAACGACTACGCGGGGTTCGCGCGCACCATGCTGAGGGCCGAGATGGCGGGAACCCGTCCCTACGGGCCGGCTGTTATCTTGGAGCCTGAGACGCCAGCGGAGGGCTGAGCGTATAACGAAGGGGCAATTACTTTAGCGGTACCGGACTGGGCGCCGCGACGCTGAATGTGACTCACAACCAAGGGGACTGCGCCGCGAGGTGCGAACTTAATAGGCATGCAACATGGCAAAAAATGACCGATTAACACGCGATAAAATGAAGCTGAGCTTGTTCGCGTCTCATTATCACCTCGCCGGCTGGAGGCATCCCAATGCTTATAGCAACATGTCGTCAGATATTCAGCCGTGGATCGACGTCGCTCAAAAGCTTGAACGCGCAAAGTTCGACATGCTGTTTGTCGCCGATGCTGCATCGCTCAGCTATTTCGACACGCCGCAAGCGTTTGAAAGAAGTTCTGGAGGCGGGCGTTTCGCGCCGATAGTCCTGTGTTCGGCGCTGGCGATGGTAACGACCCATCTGGGCTTGGTTTCCACGATGTCGACGTCGTACGCCCAGCCATATGACGTAGCACGCGAACTGGCCTCGCTCGATTTGCTAAGCAAGGGACGGGCTGGCTGGAATGTGGTTACCGGCTCGGTGGCTGCGGACGCAAAGCAATATGGGGATGCCGAGGCCGTCCGCCGGCCCGAGCGTTATGCACGCGGCGAGGAATTTGTCGATGTCGCGTTGGCGCTTTGGGGCAGCATCGAACCCGGCGCATTTCCTCAAAACCGGGAAACCGGAATATTCGCCGACCTGAAGAAGGTCCACGCAATCGCCCATCATGGCAAATACTATTCCGTCTCGGGTCCGTTGAGTGTCAGCCCGTCACCCCAAGGCAGACCGGTGCTGGTGCAGGCCGGTCAATCCCAAGACGGACGGGATTTTGCATCGCGCATAGCGGAGGTGATTTTCACCGCGTGGAGCGAGTTCGACATGGCCAAGCGGTTTTATGACGACATCAAATCGCGCGCGGCCGCGCGGGGCCGCGACCCCGGGTCGATCAAGATCCTTCCGGGTGTGCGTATTATCGTCGGACGAACCGCAGCGGAAGCGAGGGAGAAAGAAGAATATCTCAACTCTCTTCTCGATATGGAACTGTGCCGCAGGCGAGCGGTCTCGAGCATTGCCGAAGGCGGGGCCGGGATTGATCTCGGCAAATACCCGCTCGACACTCCGTTTTCGGATTTGCCCGATGAAGTGACCAAAAGCGTGAAAGGTCGTGCGGAAAATCATCTGGCGATGGCCCTCAAGTACAACCTGACCTTACGGGACATCATCATTCGCGCCGCCACCAACAACGCGCATTTCACCGTCAGTGGAACGGCCTCGGATATCGTCGACCAGATGGAATACTGGTTCGAGGGCGGTGCCGCCGACGGGTTCAACGTCATGTGCGGCTATCTGCCGGATTCGCTCGACGACGTGATCGAATTTGTCATTCCTGAACTCCAGCGCCGTGGTCTCTTCCGGCACGAGTACGAAGGGCGGACGTTGCGTGAGAATCTGGGCGTGCCCATGGCCGCAATTCCACCGCAAACAGATTCGGCGCTGCAAGCGTGACATGTTCGATACAGTCTGACGAAGTGCACGGGGAGAGTTCTGGATGGCACTGATCCGACCGGTCGCCATCTGCTGGTATGGTGTTTGAAAGTATGGTGGAATTTGAGACGCCTCCAGGAGACAACGCCGACCCCCTCAAAATGGGGCGCGCCACCCACTCGCATAATGGAAATGGACTTCGATGAGAATGAAGGCAGCATCGACGTTCTATTACGGCTGGATTGTTGTCGCGGCGGGCGTGGTCGGCAACATGGTTTTCATGGGAGCGACATATGCCTCCTTCGGGCTGTTCGTGCTACCGCTCAGTCAGGAGTTCGGGCTCAGCCGCGCGGACGCCAACACGGCTCTCGTGATCCTAAACCTAGGCATGGCATTTCAGGCGCCGTTCGTCGGCAGGTTGCTTGATCGGGCATCCGTGCCAAAGGTGATGATGGTGGGGGCATGCCTTTTCTCGCTCAGCCTGGTAGGTTTGGCCCTGTCTCCGCTTCTGCCGCTGGATGTCGCGATCCTGCTACTGCCATTGCCTTTCGCCATGATGGCCGCCTGCTCACTGGCGATCCCAGTGCTGATCGTGCGCTGGTTCTCCATCCAAACGGCCAGGGCCATGGTTATCGCGCAGATGGGCTTTTCTCTCGGATCGGCGGTGTCTGCTCCATTGACCGCGCTGCTCATCGAAGGTCACGGCTGGCGCATGGCGCTGCTGGTGATCGGCATCGTGGTCGGAGCGATCCTGGCCTGCGTGGCGCTGGTCATGCGCGATCGCCCCGGCGCCGGGGATATCGAACCGGGCAGTCAATGGGGCGGGAAAAACGCGGCTGACGGCACGCTCGACCCGCCCGCTCCGGCGTGGACGGTGCGGGAGCTGCTGGGGAATGCCCAGTTCTGGATCATCAACCTGAGCGGCGCCCTGGTCCTGGCCACCTCGACCGCCTTCTCCATTTCGCTCGCGCCGTTCGCGCGCGGGGAAGGGTTGTCGCTCACCCAGGCGGCAATGCTGATCTCGGCGATGTCGACCTCGGGCATTGTCGGAAAGTTCGTGCTCGCCGTAATCGGCGATCGGGTCTCCAAGATAATGTTGCTGGTGGGCATCTATCTTGGGGGTGCCGTGGCAACGGCATTCGTCGTTGTTGCCGACGACTATGCCATGCTGCTCGTCTCCGTCGCTCCGCTGGGACTTGTCGCAGGCATGACGTCCGCGCTGCTGAATGCGGTGGTGGCAGACCATTTCGGAAGGGCTTCGTTCGGGACCGTCACCGGATTGGCGCAGCCAATCCAGGCGATTTCGACCATGGTTGCCATGCGTTTCGCCGGAGAGGTGTTCGACAGGACGGGCGGCTACGAATTACTTCTGTTCGCCATCATCGCGGTCAAGTCGGCGGCGGGTCTCGCAATGATTCTTATGTTCTACGGCCGTCCATCCGCCGCGCGGCGGGTCTCGACAGGATGATCTCGCCCGCAATGCGAGATGCGATCAGGAGGTGCTGTCAGTCTAATGCGAACTCGTCTCCACTTGGCAGACCGATCCTTGGAGTAGCGATGTTTCAGGCCATGACGTTTTGCCACTCAGCCAAGGCGGCTGAGCGGCGTTCACGGTAGCTTTCCAGCACCTCGCCCTCGTGATCGACCGCGCGCCAGAAGTAGCGCATCTCGCCGTTGATCCGCACGTAGGCTTCATCGACGTGCCAGCGCCACTGCCGAAACCCACGCATCCGGCTGTCACACTGGCGGCGGATATCGCCTGCGAACATCGGACCGAACCGGTTCCACCAGTGCCGGACAGTTTCCTGGCACAGATCGATGCCGCGCTCGAACAGTAGATCCTCAACGTTCCACAGCGACAGCGGAAACCGCACGTACATTAGCACCCCCAACCGGATAATCTCCGGCGATGAATTGAAGTACCGAAATGGGCTGGGCGGGCTTGCGAGGACGGGGCATCGGGCCGACCTATCCTCGCCCTCATTACCGAACGGTGCATTTGCTCTGACAGCACCCGTCCCGCGAGCAGGCGATCAGCAGGCACGTCGCATTTTGTTCAAACAGTCGCAACCGCCGAAACCGGCGAGCCCACCGCGCCAGGAAGCCGAAGCGGCGGGCCGGTGAACAGAAAGGCATGGCGTTCGACCTTGTGCAGATAAGCCGCAAGATCGCTCAACCAGAAAAACTCGCCGATGTGGATGCCCAGCTTGAACAAGCAAAGCCGGTGCAGCGGCAGGAACTGATCCGACGCCGGGTTAAGCGTCGTCTCGACATCGTTGTACTCAAGGCCGCCGTTGTCAGCGATGAGCGCCACCACGCCGCTGTCATCGATCCACCGGAGCAGGCGCTCGTCCCTGCCATCGAGCGCCGCGCCCATGTTCGAAAGGATCGCCGGATCCGGCTCCTTCCTCATCTCCATCACCACGTCCGCGAGACCGGTATAGAACAACAGGAAATCGCCCTTGCGCACTTCGATGCGCTGGTCGTCGATCACCTTCATCAGGTCGTCATAGCCGACCGGGCGTTTGGCGGTTCCGAATGCCCTGACGAAGTCGAACAGAACACCGCGCCCCTGCGCGCCGGTGACGGCCATGTTCTCGATGCCCAGGCGCCTCGCGCAAGGCGGCTCACCGTCGCTGGGCCCGACGATATGCTCGTGGGCGCGCCAGCCATTGTAATATACGGGCACTTCGCTTCCGCTGCCATCGACGTCGAACTTCTCACCGATGTGGGCAAGCGAATCCCATTGGGTGGAGTATTGCAGCCACATCACGACCGCATCGTCACAGACGAGCAGCTGGCCCCACTCCCAGTTGTAATAGACTTCACCATCGGAGCCACGGGAAAACAGCTGCGGCGGTTCGCGCATCGGGTTCGAGAAACCGCCTGGGTAATCGAGGGGCAGACTGAGCATGAAGCAGTGCCCATCCCTGACCTCCTCCACTGCCGCGCGACGGATTTCCGGGGTTATCAGATTGAGGCGGCCCACCTCGTCATCGACACCGAAGTCTCCCCAGTTGGAGCCTGCGGGACGTCTGGTCCAGCGTTTCGTATTCTCCATGGTGTCATTGCCTGGTCTCTTCTGGCAGTGTTGTCAAAGCAATAGGGCGAGCCATGGTCGGCGGGCTGTCAGTCCTGCGAACCCGTCTCCAGTGGGCGCATTGATCCCTTGGAGAGGTATCTTCAGCTTGCGAGCGACTGCCACTCGGCCAATGCGGCTGAGCGACGTTGCTTGTAGGTCTGACAACACCACGGAGCCTTTTCGGGCACCCGCTTTCACGCGAAAATGGGAATTTTTTCGGGCCGGATCGTTCGGTCAGGGCGAACAATGCCGAACCGACGGTCGCGAGGTGAAGCACGAATTCAAGTGGTCGTGAAAGACTGGGGCGCTGGCAGTTCACATGAGAGCCGCCGTGATGTAGACTGAAACAATCAAGGCTTCTTGATCTAGCTGCCGGAACGTGGCGGGGTGTAGTGCGGTACAGTCCAGGGAGAGGATTTGTGCAAGAACGTTCGGTATTTTTCCGGGGGACGCTGTTCAGCGCATTTGTCGCGGGTCTGTTGGCCACGCTGCCATCGGTCGCCATCGGCGAGCAGGCGGCCGCTCCTCAAAGGCCCGGCAGAACCTTCGTTCCCGGAACCGTCGCGGAAGCCAAGGACAAGACGATCTCCGTCTTCACCCGTGGACCGAAGTCGGTGAGCCGGGCAACGTACCAGCAGAAGTATCTGGAACTGCATACCTTCATCGGCATGGCGTACACGCCCAACATCATCGGCTACACGGTGAACCTGACCACGTCGGAGGGTGGCCCGGACGCCATCACCGAACTGTGGGTTCCATCCTGGACGAAGCTATTTTCCGAGCCATGGAAGCCGTTCCTGCTGGAGGACAAGGCGCGGATAGAGGCGGACCGGCGCAACTGGTACGATGTCACATCGCAGAATTTCGTGGTCGAGGAAAAGGTGGTCAAAGGCGAACCTCTGGGCCTGGAGCCCGGTCGCACGCCCGGCGTAAAACTTGTCTGGCTTTTTCGGCGCGGCGAAACCGTGCCCCCGATCCCCCGGGGAGCCTCGCGTGTGGTGGACAATCGCGTCCTGCACAATCCGGCAAGCATGGGAGCGGACGGGACATGGCAGGACGGGGATTCGGATATCGTGCTGATCCGCATGGCCTGGGCGAAAGACCTTGCCGAGATAGGGCCCGCATCAGCAGGCGCCATCGTCGCCTACGAATGGAGGAACCGCCCGTCCCCCTGGAAGTAGGAAGCAGCTGAACCATCGCGTGCCGCGATGGACCTCCGTTTAACTATTCGACGGGCGCGACCGATGTTTTCAAAGCAATGGGCGAGCGACGGTCGGCGGGTTGTCAGTCCCGCTGCCTCATGCTTGCTCGTTCCCTCATTCGCCGACGTGTCGACTACTGCCTGGAGGCAAGCGGCGTGGAAACTCGCCCGCGACAAGCCCGCCGAAGCAGCGGACGGCTGCCTCGGCGAGGGCAACGCTCCCGGCGGCAAATTCACGGCAGCGAATAGGTGCCCAGTGTGAGTGCATTGTTAAACCGACGAGGATGGGCTGTGCTCGGTCAGCCCTGAGTGGAAAAGCTATTGGCTTGGGAAGGTCAGCGATGAAAGTAATTCAATTAATCACTGCATGCCTCATTATGAGTGGCGCGCCGCTGTTTTCTTCGAGCGCTGCAGCGAAGGGCGCGGGCATCCCGTTTGAAAGCGCCGAAATGCTCTCGGCGTTTGGAGAGCGGCCCGCATTTTCCCCCGATGGTTCCCGCGTCGCGTTTATCGGAAAAAGCTATGGTGACGTGTACGAGATCGACCTTGCGACCGGCAACGTTCGCAATCTGACCAATAGTTTTCCGCACCAGGGTTTCCTGCGAGTCCATTATCTTCACAACGGCGATTATCTGCTGATTGGACCTAGACGGAATACCGGCGCCCAAAGCCGGATCAAAGTCGATCTCTATGTGCTCGACCGCAGCTTGCTGCGTGGATTATGGCCTCTGGAACAGAGCGTCTTCGAAGGCGTGGCGATCGGCCCGCACGACGAGATCGCCTGGCAACAGATTCCCGCAGGGTCGATCCTGGACAAGGGGGAAACGTGGTTGCAGGCGTCGCAACGCCTCCCACTTGAAACCTACGTCGGCCGAATAGAATATGACCGTGGCAAGCCGCGCCTGAAAGCCGCGCGCCGTATCGCTCCCGGACCAGAGGGATGTCGGGGCGAAGTTCAAGATTTCCGACGCAACGGGACGGAGTTGGTGCTCACTTGCGGCGGATCCGACGGCGCGGGCCGCTTCATGGGGATCTTCGGCCATGACCTGACGAGAGACGAGCCCACGACCTTCCACAAGGCAAGGGACAGGGATTATGCCGAGGTAGAGGGTGTGGCACCCGATGGCAGCTGGGCGGCGGTCGAATGTGGCCGGCGTGAAGGCGCCGAGGTCGTTCCGCTTCTGGACATTTGCCGACTTGAATTGGTGCCTGACGGCAAGCTGTCACCGCTCATCGTCGGCACGGCGCCCGGTTCAACCCGAAAGGTCAGTAATCCGGTGATCAGCCCCGACGCAAAGTCGGTCGCCTTCCAGGTCGGCGATGCTGCCATCGGCGATATCGGAGAAGGCGGCGGCGTCTATCTCATGCGGATTGCGGACTGACCCCGGCGCGAAGGATGCTGCCGGTCCCGACGACGAGTGTGTCGGTGTACCTTGCGCGAGCCCGAAGGAGCCCTTCGGCCATGCTGTCAGGACCGTCCCTGTCAGCGCGGCGCGCCCGACTCCCCGTTCTTCGATGAGGACGCCGATGAACGGTGGGAGAAGTGCCATCACGAGGCCGGCAAGCCGGCACCGCCAGGACCTGCGTGCGGTTCCAGCCGAACTCTTGGCGCAGTGGCTATCCTTCCGTAATAAGTCAGTGACGGAGCGATACTCCACCGCATCATTACAAGAAATTCGCCTCGCATCCCGTCGCACATCCTGCGGAACGATTTTTTGCATTATCTCCCTACGATCCTGGTTCGGGTTCCGGGCCGATAGGTCTGCCGCCTGGGCCACTGGCGAAGGAAAGCCATGGGATGCCGGGCTGCTGTCCGACGCCCGGCTTGCTCCAGTCGCAGACGCCGGTGGGGAAAGCCGTCTGGAGCCTTGTCCATTGCGTCGGGGTGAAAGCCACCGCGTAGTCGGCGCGGCGAAGGGGCTTCAGCTGGCACTTGAGGATGTCGCGCGTCGGCGGCATCCCGGCGGCCATCAGCGGATCGCTGTCCAGCGAATAGCCGGCGCAGGGGTGGTGTCAGTCAGATGCGAACCGGTCTCCACTTGGCAGACTTATGCCAGAAGGCGGACGTGTCAGACGGCGAGCGACTGCCACTCCGCCCAGGCGGCGGAGCGACGTTCCTTGTAGGTCTGGCGATCGACGAGATGGCGTTCCGAGTTAAAGTGATTGTACAGCGAGGCATGAACCGAGACGAATTTCTGCAGTGACTTCATCCGGCGAAATCGCTGCATGGCCCGCTCTCGTCGCCGGAACGGAAGGTGTGAATTCTCGGCCCGATTGTTGAGCCAGCGCCCCATTTCCCGCCGCTCGAGGTTGCCGATCTCGCGCATCGCCGCCGGATAGGATCGCAAGCCGTCGGTGACGATCTTCTCCGGTTTGCCATGACGCTTCAGCGTCTTCTTGAAGAAAGTCAAAGCCGCGGATTTGTCACGTTTCTTCGTGACGAAGCTCTCCAGGATCTCGCCCTCGTGATCGACGGCTCGCCACAGGTAGACCATCTCGCCGTTCAGTTTCACGTACATCTCGTCGAGGTGCCATCGCCAATGCCGGAAGCCACGCATCCGGCTAACCCGTTGCCTGCGGATGTCCGCTGCAAACATAGGTCCGAATTTGTTCCACCAGAACCGCACCGTCTCGTGACAAAGGTCAATGCCACGCTCAAAGAGCAAATCCTCGACATTGCGCAGGGACAGCGGGAACCGAACGTACAGCAACACGACGAGCCGGATCACCTCCGGCGAAGAGTGAAATCCGCGGAACGGGCTCGGCGGAAGTGCGCGGGATTTGCGGGGCATCGCAGGACGCTAGCAGCCCTCATCGCCGACTGCCACGCCGATCTGACAACACC
>DATEEP010000168.1:0-2102 GCA_035281095.1 Novosphingobium sp.
ATTGATCGTCGCCAGCATCTGGTTGGTCGCCGTCGACACGCGGTTGGAGCGGATCGATTCGGTAAACGTAGGCAGCGCCAGGGCCAACAGGATCGCAGCGATCCCGATCGTGACCATGAGCTCGATCAGTGTGAAGCCGGCAGCCCGACGCATTGGCATGAGCGGTTCTCTTCCCCAGAGGACATGAGGGATGCTAACAGCGGCTCCTGGCCCCAAATGGCACACTACCGACGAGCGGTCGGGCTGGGTTGGCCAGTGGTTTCGGGGCTGGAAATATCCCGACCTGCGTCACGCCGCAAGCGGCTTCCCGGCAGCCGATGCGCGAAATCCGGACGGGCCGAGCCGGGCCGGGCGGCTCGGCCAGCGCCTTGGGACGGTGTGGCGGCTGGGTCCCTAGGGTCGGCCGACACAGCCGCCCCTGCCTCATCCCTTCGTGCGACCGGCATCCGGAGCGGTCGGCGACTCCTTCCGGACCACCGCGCGGTTTGCCGAGCGCATCCGCCCACGGGCGAAGCGACACTGCACTCCGCCGTCTATCGCATGCTCAGGCATCGGGGCATACGCGTCGAATCCGCGCCCAATCCGACGCGATCGTCGCAAGATGACTTGCGAGCCGAGCTTCGGCGCATTCGTCGACAGACTCGCTGAACGCCGGGCTTTCCTGGAGAACCGCACAGGAAGCGAACCAACAAAAAAGGCCTCGCATTTCTGCGAGGCCTTCCGGTATTTGGCGCCCGAAGTTGGACTCGAACCAACGACCCCCTGATTAACAGTCAAGTGCTCTAACCGGCTGAGCTATTCGGGCGGGGCTGCATATGATGCTCAATGCCCCGCCCTTCGTCAACACTTCGGAGCGAAATTAACTCAGGTCACGACGCGGTAGCAGGGGCGGTATTCACCGGCGATCTTCATCCGGCGCTGCTCGACGAAGGCCCGCAGCAAGGCATCCAGCGACTGCATCATGTCGTGGTCGCCGTGGATCTCGAACGGGCCGAATTCCTCGATGCGGCGCATGCCGTCCTCCTTGACGTTGCCGGCGACGATGCCCGAAAACGCTCTGCGCAGGTCGGCCGCCAGTTCGTGCGGCTTGCGGCCGTGGTGCAGGTCCAGCGCCGCCATCGCCTCGTGGGTCGGAATGAACGGCTTCTGGAAGGTCAGCGGGATGTCGATCGACCAGTTGAAGAAGAACGAATCCTTGTGCTCGATGCGGTTCTCGCGGACCCGGCGGATGCCGGCGGCCATGCGCTTGGCCACGCGCTCGGGGTCGCCGACGATGATCTCGTAGCGCGAGGTCGCCGCCTCGCCCAGGGTCAGGCGCAGGAAACGGTCGATCTGCTCGAAATACGGGGCCGAGGCGGTCGGGCCGGTCAGGATCAGCGGGAACGGCAGCTCGGCGTTTTCCTCGCGCAGCAGGATGCCCAGCAGGTACAGGATTTCCTCGGCCGTGCCGACGCCGCCCGGGAACACGATGATGCCGTGGCCCATGCGGACGAAGGCCTCCAGGCGCTTCTCGATGTCCGGCATGATCACCAGGTGGTTGACGATCGGGTTCGGCGACTCGGCCGCGATGATCCCCGGCTCGGTGATGCCGATGTAGCGGTTGCCGCCGCGGCGCTGCTTGGCGTGGGCGATGGTGGCCCCCTTCATCGGGCCCTTCATCGCGCCCGGGCCGCAGCCGGTGCAGATGTCGAGCCGGCGCAGGCCGAGCTCGTAGCCGACCTTCTTGGTGTAGTCGTATTCCTCGCGGCCGATCGAATGGCCGCCCCAGCACACCACCAGGTTCGGGTCCACGTGCGGGCGCAGCACCCGCGCGTTGCGCAGGATCTCGAACACCGCGCCGGTGATGCCCTCGCTGGTGTCGAGGTCGAACTTGGCGCTGCCCTGGATCTCGATCGCCACGTAGGCGATGTCGCGGACCACCGCGTACAGCAACTCGGCCACGCCGCGGATGATCTCGCCGTCCACGAAGGCCAGCGCCGGCGCGTGGATCAGCTCGATCTTGATGCCGCGGTCCTGCTGGTGCACCTGGATGTCGAAGTCCGGGTACTTGAGCTGCGCCGCGCGCGGGTCGTCGGAGTCGCTGCCCGTGGTCAGCACGGCCA
>DATEEP010000169.1:0-2200 GCA_035281095.1 Novosphingobium sp.
TTCCGCATGACGCGCAAGACCGCGACGTCGATGGAAAATCGCTGCTACCTCGCCGACTATGACCGCAGGCGCATGGCGATAACGCTGTGGACCAGCAGCAACATCCCCGGCATCGTCAAAGACGCGCTGGCCGACAGCCTGTCGCTGCCCGGCAGCCGGGTACGGGTGATCGCGCCCGATGTCGGCGGCAGCTTCGGCGGCAAGGGATCGCTTTACCATGAGGAGATGCTGGTCTGCGCGCTCGCCCGTAAGCTGGAGCGGCCGGTCAAGTTCACCGGCGACCGGCTGGAGGAACTGACCGCGTCCAGCCAGGCGTTCGACGAGCTGATCGACGCCGAACTTGCCGTCGATGAGGAAGGCCGCTTCCTCGCCCTGCGCGCCGAGGTGATCGGCGATATCGGCGCGTACTCCATCTATCCCTGGACCGCGGGGCTGGAGCCCGTCCAGGTCGTCAGCTTCCTGCCCGGTCCCTACCGCATAGACCATTATCGCGGGCGGGTGCGCGGCGTGCTGACGCCCAAGCCGCCCACCGGCCCCTATCGCGGCGTGGGTCGCCCCTCCTCCACTTTCGCGATGGAGCGGCTGGTGGACATGGCGGCGCGCAAGCTGGGCATGGACGCGGCCGAAATCCGCCGCCGCAACCTGATCGACGGCGACGAATTTCCCTACCGCACCGGATCCGGCATCATCTGGGACAAGTCGGCCTTCATGGAATGTCTGGAGGCGGCCTGCGCCCGCCTGGACTATCCCGCGCTGCTCGAACGGCAGAAAAAGGCCCGTGCCGAGGGCCGCTGGATCGGCATCGGCCTGTCCTGCTATGCGGAACTGACCGGCATCGGATCGCGCATCGCGGTCGCGCCCGGCATGCCGATCAACACCGGCACGGAAACCGGCATCATCACCATCGACTCGACCGGATCGGTGATCGCCGCCTTCGGCATAGCCTCCCACGGGCAGGGGCTGGAAACCACGCTGGCGCAGATCATTGCGGACGAACTGGGCTGCGCGCTGGAGGATATCGAGATCCGGCAGGGCGACAGTTCGCTCGTGCCGATGAGCACCGGCACCTATGCCAGCCGTTCGGCGGTGATCGCGGGCGGCGTAGCGACCAAAACGGCGCGCGTCGTCAAGGCCAAGGTGCTGCGCGCCGCGTCGCTGCTGATGGATGTGCCGGTCGAGGATCTTGAGGCGTCCGGCGGCATCATCCGCGCGCGTTCTTCCAACGCGTCGATGACTTTCAAGGAACTGGCGAACGCCGTCTACATGCAGATGGGCCGCATCCCGCATGATAAGCGGGAGGATCTGACCGGATCGGAATCCTATGATCCCTATCTCGGCACCGCCTGCTCCTCCTGCCATCTCGCGGTGGTGGAGGTGGACCCCGAAACTTATGGCGTGCGCGTCACCGACTATGTCGTGGCGGAGGATTGCGGGCGCATCATCAACCCGATGATCGTCGACGGCCAGGTGCATGGCGCGGTCGCGCAGGGCATCGGCGCGGCGCTGCTGGAAGAAATCCGTTACGACGATGACGGCCAGCTGGTGACGGCCAGCCTCGCCGATTATCTGCTGCCGCTCGCCACCGATGTGCCCGATATCGCCATTGTCCATATCGAGGCGGACCTGCCCAACAATGTCGGCGGCTTTCGCGGCATGGGCGAAGGCGGCACCATCGGCGCGCCCGCCGCGATCGCCAACGCCCTGTCCGACGCGCTCTCGCTGCTCGGCATCGAAATCCAGACCCTGCCCGCGACGCCCGACCGCCTGTTCCGGCTGGTCGGGCAGAGCCGGGCGAAACATCCACAGGAAGGACAATGACATGACGGAACAGCTTGCAGGAAAGGTCGCTCTGGTCACGGGCGCGGCGCGGGACGTGGGACGGCAGATCGCGCTGGCGCTGGCGGCGGAAGGCGCGGCGGTCGCGGTGAACTATCAGTCGAGCGGCGACGCGGCCGAGGGCGTGGTGAAGGACATTGAAGCGGCAGGCGGCAAGGCGAAGGCGTGGAAGGCCGATGTCGGCAGCTCCGCCGACACCAAGGCGATGGTCGACGATGTCGTCAAGACCTTCGGCGGCATCGACATCGTCGTCAACAATGCCGGCGTCGCCCAGCGCGCCCGCTTCCTGGAAACCACCGACGAACAGTGGCAGCGCCATATCGACATCGGCATGCTGGCGACCGTCTATACCTCGCGCGCGGCG
>DATEEP010000170.1:0-3299 GCA_035281095.1 Novosphingobium sp.
TCCAGAGCAAGGGACTGGATTGTGAAGACAAGCTCTAATACCGCCTGGCTGCGCGGAAGCGCGGCGTTGCAGGCGCTTGCATTGGCAGGCGCCGGTTTTGCCGCCCTTTCCGCGCCTGCCTTCGCGCAGGCCGCGCAGGAAACGACGACTGCTCAAGAGGGGGCAGAAGAAGCGCAGGCGACGATTATCGTCACCGGATCGCGCATTTCCCGGCCGGATCTTACTTCCAATTCCCCAATTACAGTCGTGTCCGCCGATACCATTCGGCTTTCGGGCGCGACCTCGGTGGAAGATGTGCTGCGCGACATCCCTCAGGCCGTTCCAGGAATCGGTAGCCAAACGAACAACGGCAACGAAGGTGCGGCGACCATCGACCTGCGTAATCTGACGGAGCAGCGGACGCTCGTTCTGGTCGACGGAAAGCGCTTCGTTCCTTATAATAAGGACGGCATCGTCGATGTGAACATGATCCCCGCCGCGCTGATCAAGCGTGTTGACGTTGTGACCGGAGGCGCTTCGGCGGTCTATGGTTCGGATGCCGTCGCAGGCGTGGTGAATTTCATCCTCGATGACGAGTTTCAGGGCATCAAGGGTGACGTCCAATACGGCATCACCAGCCGTGGAGACGCCCGTAAGTTCGACGCCAGCCTCACCTATGGCACAAGTTTCGGCGGAGGACGCGGCCATCTGGTTGTGAATGGGGGTTACACCAAACAGGCGGCTTTAGGTCAGGGACGGCGAAGCTTCTCCAGATTCGCGCTGGGCCAGGCTGATCTCCAGCCGTCGGGGAGCCT
The DNA here is from genome assembly GCA_035281095.1 of Novosphingobium sp. Taxonomy (GTDB): domain Bacteria; phylum Pseudomonadota; class Alphaproteobacteria; order Sphingomonadales; family Sphingomonadaceae; genus Novosphingobium. The sequence goes on from DATEEP010000170.1 coordinate 795, forward strand.
TACCGATACCCCCGGAAATATTTCCGACAATTTCCCAACTATCTGTTCGCAAGCCGACATCGACGATGGCAATTGCTTCGCTCAATTTTCGCCGAACGGTGATCTGGGGCCGGTGGCCGGGTCCTTCAATTTCAACCCCTACAACCTGTTCCAGGTCCCGCAGGAACGCTATCAGGCGCATGCCCTGTTCAAATATGAATTCTCGGACGCCGCCCGGTTCTATGGGCGCGTTTCCTATATCGATACCAAGGTGACGACAATCCTGGCGCCATCGGGGACCTTCTTCTTCCCGTTCACGGTGAATCTCGACAACCCGTTCCTTTCGAATCAGGCGCGCAGCGTTCTGGCGCCACTGGATACGGACGCTGATGGTGATGTCGATATCGCTTTCGGGCGGCGCACGACGGAGCTTGGGACACGCGATTCCATCTATCGCAACAAGGCGCTGCAATTTGTGGGCGGCCTGCGTGGCGACATTAGCGACAACCTTAATTACGAGGTGTTCGCGCAATATGGCCAGGTCAAGCGGCGGCAGCGATATCTGAATGATATCAACTTTGCCAAGACGCAGCAGGGTTTGCTGGTCCGTAATGTCAACGGCGTTCCTACCTGTATCGACCCCAGCAATGGATGCGTGCCGGTGAACCTTTTCGGCGCCGGCAATTTGACCCAGGCAGCGGGGGATTTCATTCGCCTCGATCTTGAAGCGAATGATAAGACGACCCAGTTTGTGACCGGTGCATCGCTGGCGGGCGAAATCTTCACCCTGCCGACGGCGACTTCTGCGGTAGGCTTTGCGGTGGGCGCCGAATATCGGCGTGAAAAGACCGTATCTCGTCCCGACGCGAACCTCATTGCCGGCAATTCGCCTGGTTTCGGCGCCCAATCTCCCATCGACGCGAAATATACCGTCAAGGAACTCTATGGCGAAATCCGTGTGCCGCTGCTCGAAGACATGGCCTTCGCCCAGTCTTTGGTGCTGGAAGGTGGTCTTCGCTACTCCCGCTACAGCAGCGACGTCGTCAATCTGGTCTCAGGCGGAACGTTCGGCAACAGCTTCTCCAACTGGACGTATAAAGCTGGTGGCGAATGGGTTCCCGTTGAAGGCGTGCGGTTCCGCGGTCTTTATCAGCGGGCCGTTCGTGCACCCAACCTTGCCGAACTTGGCGAACCGCGCACTTCCAGCACGGGCGATCTGGAAACTGATCCCTGCGCCGGCGCCAATCCTGTCGGGAATGCAGCGCTGTCGCAGCTTTGCCTCGACACTGGCGTTCCCGCCGGTCGTATCGGTGCGGTCAATGGGCCGATTGCGGGCCAGATCAACAACTTCGTGGGCGGCAACCCTTCGCTGACTCCGGAAAAGTCCGACACCTACAGCATCGGCTTGGTCCTCCAGCCTCGTCAGTTGCCGGGCTTCACCGCGTCGATCGACTATTTCAACATCAAGGTGAAGAACGCGATCACCCAGTTTTCGGAGCAGGTCATCGTCGATGCCTGCTATGAACAGGAGCAGGATCCCAACGGCTTCTTCTGCCAGTTGATCAACCGCAATCCGATCAACGGGTCGCTGAGCGGCGGCACCGAAACGGGCGTCGATGCGAGCACGCTGAATGCGGCTTCGCTGAAACGCACCGGCATCGACATTGCCGCCGCCTATCAATTCAAGATTGGAGAGGACGCGCGACTTCAGTTTGGCATCAACGCCACCCGCGCGATCAAGGTGGTGGATCAGCCTGCGGCGATCTTCCCGTCCTACGACTGCGTTGGACTGGTAGGAAAGACCTGCCTGCGGCCGCAGCCCAAGTGGCAGTTTATTCAGAACACGCAACTTGACTACGGTCCGGTCAGCTTGCTCCTGCGCTGGCGCTATATTGGCAAGCTGACGAAGGATGACATCGTCCTGAATGGAGCCGATCCGGCGGATTATGTGGTGCCGGTTATCAAAGCCCGCAGCTATTTCGACCTCAGCGGTACGGTACGGGTCGCCGAACGCTTCCAGTTGAGGGGCGGCATCAACAATCTGTTCGACAAGAAGCCCCCTGTTGTCGGCAACGACTATGGTGGCACGGCGGAGAACAGCGGGAACGCTTTCCCCGCGACTTATGATCCGTTGGGTCGGTCTTTCTTCATTGGCGCGTCGGTCACTTTCTGATTTCGGGCCGTCAAAAATGGAGGGGGCGGCAGTAGCTACTGCCGCCCCCCTTTTGTTACCCCACACTCAACTTCAGCGCGCCATCCCCCTCATCGACCCGCACCTTCGACCCATCCGGCACCTCGCCGCGCAGGATCAGGTCGGCCAGGGGGTCCTGCAGATAACGCTGCACGGCGCGCTTCAAGGGTCTCGCGCCATAGACTGGGTCATAGCCGACCCGCCCCAGCCACGCCCGCGCGCCGTCCGTCAGGTCCAGCACCACCTTCCTGTCCTTGAGCAGCTTCGCCACCCGCCCGACCTGGATGTCGACGATCGGCGCCATATGGCTCGCACCCAGCCGGTGGAACAGGATC
>DATEEP010000171.1:0-23470 GCA_035281095.1 Novosphingobium sp.
ATCGAGATAGTTGCAAACCTCTTCAACGTCCGCATCCGGCGCTTTCACGTCATCCGCTTCGAAGCTGAGCAGGTCGAGCAGGGTTGCTTGGGTCCCTTCGATCTGTGACGAGATCACCGCTTCCTTGCGAACGAAACCATAGAGGAACCAGTCCAACGACGGCACCATCTCTGTCGCCAGGTCAAGCCGCACCAAGGCTTGTTCAGCGGCACGCAGACGCCTGCTGAGTACGTCGGACATGGCAAACTCGGGATCACGTGGCGGCAAGGCATGGGGCAGGAAGGCCGAAACCTCTTCGCCGCCTGCGATCACCTTTTCATATTCACCCGTCGTTCGCTTCGTCATGATGGCCCTTCATGGGCGGTAAGGAACGGCAGCGTGCCATTCTCCAAACCTTAGTAACGATATCGTGACTTATGCTGCGCAAAAGTCAACCACTCGTTACTATCATCGAGCATGGCTTGACGAGCGGGATTTTGCCTGACGCAGGCAATCGCGATTGATATGAAGCTGTTGCTCGGCTGGTGGACAGCTCGCACCGCCATTATCTTCCACGCTCTGATACCCAGAAATTCGACGGTCTTCCGTGTGGGTATCAACGGGGTCCCGGGCGCCCGAGATTGCATGAAAGAGCGTGAGGCGGTCTGCGGAAACCTGAACAACCAAAGACACGACCAGTCAATTTCTTATGGACAATATGAAGCAACATGATTTAGAATAAAAAGACCTAATTTCAAACTCTTAATCAGCGGGTTCTAGGTTCGAGCCCTAGTGCGTCCACCACTTTTTACCATATAAAACAGCCACTTAGCTAGGGGTAAAACCGCGTCTGGCGGGTGGCTGCGTGCGCGCTCTAGCGTATTTCTAGCCCCGTATGCCGTTGACGCCGCAGACGCCGCGCCTAACCTTATGCCATGCGGTGGGCGACACCCTTTCTCATGTTTGTCTTGTCCGGGTGCGGAGTAGCGCATCAGCCGGAAAGCGCTCGCACGGTTGCTGCATTTGAAGTGCCGCTGCCGAGCGCGGCTGAACGCAGCGAGTTCTTGGCGCTGCTATCTTCCGAGGCAAAGGCGGAGGGTCTTCACCTCGATGCGTCCACCCCAGAGGAGTTGCAGCAACTCTCAGACGTTACTCCAATGACAATCCATGCGGCCGTCTGGAGAGGTGATAACGATGAGGAATCACTCGCATCAGTGATGGACCTGCCCAACAATTTGGGTCGCGCATGGCTTTCGTTTTCGAAGGGTGAAGACCCCAAACTCGCCACACGGTTCCGCGAGCGAGCCATGCGCAAAGTCTTGGCGAGGTGGCCCACTACTCAAGCACTGCCGATCATGCCAACCGGAGCGATCCCCTTGCCAGCAGACCTACTTCTGACCGAGCAGGGCTATCGCGTGAAACCGGACGCCGCCTCCCGCTACGAATTGCCCGCCACCTCACCACTCGTGGCGCGAAACTGAGTTTGTCAAAACAGCGCCTCGCACCCGAGAGTGCGAGGCGCTGGCAGCGTCAGGGCGATGCGAGAAGGCCCGTTCCCCGCTGTTGCGGCGGATGTGTTTAACGAGGGTCTCACCGCTTAACCTCGGCGCGGGGAACAGAACCCGCGCAACCTTATTCGAATCTCCCGCCGCTCAGACCGGACGGCCCCAAGTGCCGTCTTCCTCCCAGCGGCGAAGTGCAGCGACCACATCGACCATATCGACGCGCGAGAGGTGCCCCGCCTCAATCTCCGGCAGCACCGTTACCTCGACGAACAGGTCGAACGACCCGAACATGACCACAAACGGCGACGGTCTCGGCTTCCCTGCCCGCTCCAACCTTGCCACGCGGCGAGATAGAGCCCTGACCGCGCCCATGTGGTCAGGTTAGGCCGAGCGCCGTGCGCAGGTTGTCCGCTGACGGTGCGGGCGGTGCCGATACGGCATTGCCCTCCCGTCCCTGGCCTGACAGACTGACCTGGCGTTCACCGCGAAACGCTGGACTGGCACCGGTTCGAAAAACGACCGGGCTGAATGGGAGTGGAGACCGAAATGCCGCAGATGGTCCTCTTGCTGAAGAGAAAGCCCGGAATGTCCAAGGAGGCGTTCAAGGTTCATTACGAAACCAGCCACGCCGACATGGCCCGGCGCTATCAAGGCCATTTGATCCAGGATTATCGGCGCAACTATCTCGGCGGTCAGATGGTCATGGACGACTTCTTCATCGACAAGGACGGGAACCGGCCGCAGGTTGAAGATGCCTTCGATGCCGTGACCGTCATCTCCTTCGCCACGGACGCCGACATGCAGGAGTTCCTGAAAATCGGCAAGGAGCATGGCGACGAGTACATGGAGGACGAGTTTCGCTTCCTCGATCGCGAGAAATGCATGCACTTCGTCGCCACGCAGGAAGTGGCATAGCGGTTCGGGGACATCCGGATGTTGCGCCGACCATCGGCACTGGGCGGATTTCGGGATTGCGTGCTGTCGATCGGGCGCGGACCACGATACCGCCGCTTGTCCCCGCCGGTCGGAACCGAGGAGCCAGGGCGCGGGCCCCTTCCGCTCAGAACAGGATAAGTTCGCTCAGTTCCGCGCTGGTGTTCTCGGCCAGCTTCTTGAGGATGCCCAGGAAGTATTCGGCGGCCGCGCCGTCGGTCACGCGATGGTCGTGCGTCAGGCTGTAGGGCAGCATGGGCGCGATGACGATGCCGTCGTTGCGCACGATCGGCTTCTTCTGGAGTCGGCCAATGCCCAGGATGCCCGATTCCGGCGAATTGATGATCGGCGTGGAATAGGAACTGACGCCTAGCGAACCGAAGTTGCTGACGGTGAAGGTGCCGCCGCTCATCTCGTCGGGGATCAGCTGTTCTGCGCGCGCACGGGCCCCAAGGCGCTTCGTTTCCTTGGAGATTTCGACCAGCGAAAGCTTGTCGGCATTCTTGATGACCGGGACCACCAGCCCCTTCTCGCCATGTTCGCCAAGTGCCACCGCCATGCCGACGTTGACGGCGTCCCACACCCTGATCTCGTTCTCGATCAGGCTGGAGTTCATCAGCGGAAACTGCCTTAGCGCGCGCGAAACCGCCCAGATCATGATGTCGGCATAAGTGATGCGCGTGCCGAGCCTGCTTTCGTGCGCAATGAAGTTGTCGCGGTATTTGGCCATGACCGTGAGATCGTAGTCGCCCGACATCGTGTTGGGCGCATTGATCGCAAGGCTGCGCAACATGTTTTCGCCGATGACCTTGCGCATACCCCTGTAGGGGATCGTCTCCTTGAGCGTCCGGCCGGCGGGATCGAACGGAGCGGAGGAAACGGGCGGGGCCGCGGGCTGAGACCGCTGCCCCGGCACTTGGCCCGACTGGCGCGCGGCGATCGCGGCGTCGATGTCCTGGCGCTGGATACGGCCGTTGGGGCCCGAGCCGGTCAGCGCGGCATAATCTATACCATGCTCCTTCGCCATCCGGCGCGCGAGCGGGGAGATGAACATCTTCCCGCCGGTGCGTGCCGCAGGCGCGGGTTCCGCCGCGGTCGGCGTAGCCGCTGTCTCGGCCTTCGGCGCGGGTGCATTGCCGCCCCCGCCGAACGAAGCATATTCCTCCTCGGTTTCGGCGATCACGCCGACAACGGTGCTGACGTCCGCCTCGGCACCTTGCGGGTAAAGGATGTGCAGATAGCCCGATACCGGCGCGGTCATCTCGAAAGTGGACTTCTCCGCCTCGATGTCGAGCACGGCATCGCCCTTCTCGATCCTGGCGCCTTCATTGGCCTTCCATTCGGTCAATGTCACCACCGCTGCCGCCATGCCCAGCTTCGGCACGATAAGTTGCTCTGCCATCTCGCAATTCCCTGAATTCTATGTGCGTCGTTACTTGGCGGCCGGCTTCGCATAGAGCGACAGCGCCGGAAGCTCGTTCTCCATCGCGATTCGCTCCGCGCCGACGAGCTCGGTGATCGCGTCCGCGATCTCCTGCGGCATCGGCAGCACCATCTTGTCGATCGAGGTGGCGGGAACCCAGCCCTTGGCGCCGATGCGCTTGATCGGCCCGTCGAGATAGTCGAACGCATGCTCCATGATCTGCATCGCGATCTCGCCGCCGACGCCGCACGTGATGTAGTCCTCGTCGACGACGAGCGCGCGCGAGGTCTTCTTCACCGACTTGACGATGGTCTGGATGTCGAGCGGGACGAGCGTGCGCGGATCGACCACTTCGACGCTGATGTTCTTGTCGGCCAGCTTCCTGGCAACGTCGAGGCACATCGAGACCATGTAGCCGGTGGCGACGACGGTGATGTCGGTGCCCTCGCGCTTGATGTCGGCCACGCCGAACGGAATCGCGTCCGCGTCGCTGTATTCCGCGACGGGTCCCTTCTCGCGCATCAGGCGCTTGTGGAAGTAGTAGACCACCGGGTTGTTGTCGCGGATCGAGGTCATCAACAGGCCGCGCGCGTCGGCGATAGTGCTGGGCACGACCAGTTTCAGGCCGGGGATGTGCATGACCTGCGCTTCGGGGCAGCCGGAATGCTCCGCGCCGAGGCCTAGGTAGCCGCCCATCGTCGTGAGGATGACCATGGGAATATCCAGCTTGCCGCCGTGCATGAAGCGGTTCTTGCCGGCCACGGTCATCGCCGCGTAGGCGGGGGTCAGGAAGTCAGCCATCATCGGATCGACGATCGGGCGATATCCGCGCTCGGCCAGACCGATGCCGGCGGCGACCATGGTGTTCTCGATCAGCCCGGTCTCGATGATGCGGCTCGGCCCGAACTCCTGATAGAGCCCGTTGGTCATCCCCATGGCGCTGCCGACGACGCACTCGCCCATGTAGATGACCTTTTCGTCACGGGACATCTCCATGCGGAGCGTGTCGTTCATGACCTGCAACATCGTGCGCTGTTCAGTCTTCATCGGTATCCCTCACGTAATCTTGTTCTTTCCAAGCCAGCCCAAGGCTGTCTCAATCCGCGAAAAGCAGCGATTGCAGGTGCTCGAAGCTCGGGATGATCGGCGCCGCGTCGGCAAGCCGGAGCCCCTCCTCGATCTCTTCCTTCGCCTCCTGGTGGATGCGGTCGATGTCCGCCTGGGTCAGGATCTTCTCTTCCAGCAGCTTCGCGCCGAACAGCTTCACCGGGTCCTTGTCGCGCAGCCAGCGATCCGCCTCTTCCTTGGAACGCGGCTGGTCCATCGACACGTCCGGGCCACCTTCCGAGTGGCCGCGCAAGCGATAGGTCTTGCACTCGACCAGGCTAGGCCCCTCGCCGGCGCGGGCACGCACGACCGCGCGCTGGACCGCCTCGTGCACGGCGATGACGTCCTGCCCGTCGACGATTTCGCCGGGAATGCCATAGCCGGGCGCGAAGTTGGCGATGTCCTTGTTGACCAGATAGGTGCTGAGCGGGGTGTGCTGCCCCATCTCGTTGTTCTCGATGACGACGACCAGCGGCAGCTTGTTGGCGGCGGCGAAGTTGATCGCCTCATGGAATTCAGCCTTGGCGGCGGCGGAGTCGCCCTCGAACGAGACGACCACGCGCTGCTTGCCGTCAAGCTTGGCGGCAAGCGCGGTGCCGCTCGCCAGACCGAGGTTCTCGGCGATCAGCGCGGTGTACATGGGAAAGCCCTTGTCGGGCGCGACGGGATGCCAGCCTGAGGCGCCGCCGCAGTTGCCCGTCAGCTTGCCGTAATGCTCGGCCAGGATCGATTCCATGCTGACGCCCCGCGGGATGAGCTTGCTGATCCCGTGGCCGCGGTGCGTCGCATAGACGCAGTCGCCATCCTCAAGGAAGGTGCAGCCGCCGACGCCGACCGCTTCCTGGACCTGGGTGCTGTGATAGAAAAGAGGCAGTTTGCCCGACAGCAGCGCGTCGATGAACCACTGATCCAGTTCGCGCACGCGAACCAGATTCGTGAAAAGGGTTATCTTCTGATCGCCGGTCAAAGTCATTTTCTCACCTTCCGCTGTCCACCTCCCGGGGCGGCTTGGCGACGTGTAGTCGGGAACCGTGCGCTGTGCTAGCCCGGTTCGCGCTTCAGGCGTCTTCCTGAAACGGCACGACCACCGCACCACTGTCGATCGGCAGCGACAGTATCCACAAGCCGATCGTCGTCAGCGCCACCATCAGCAGCAGCATCGGCACCTGGCTGCGCACCGCCCGGCCGCGATCCGCGAAGAGCCGCAACGCCTCAACGTGCGCAAGATAAACGCTCACGATGTGGCCGATCAGGATCAGCGCCACCTGGAAATGCCAGATCGAGCCGGCTTGCGGCAGGAGGTTCGGCAATTCGCCGTCCCGCGTTCCGAACAGGTTCCACCCGAAGCCGAACGGATCGGAGACCAGGCGGATGATATTGGGTCCTTCGGTCAGCAGCAGCGTGTAATAATGCGTGACGTTGTAGACGAAGGCGATCGGCACCAGGGTCAAAACGAAGCGCAGCGCCAGTTCCCGCACCGATAGCTCGCTGCGCGCCGCCCACTTCGTCAGCGCCGAAAACAGCAGGAATACGGCAAGGTACACAAACGGCGACAGGACCAGCATCAGGCTCTGCCAAACCCGCAGCACCTCGGTGGACGCGGCATAGATGTTCGACACGTGCCCGTCGATTAACGGCGCGAGGAACGGCCAGACACGCCGCCAGTAAAGATCGACCCAGAACGACGTCTCGTGAACGCCGTCGAACGCGGTGGAGGACAGCGTGAACAGCGCGAAAAGGGCCAGGCTCATGCGCTCCGCCGGCTCGCGCAGAAGACCGAGGAACGGCTTGCGCGGCACGAGGCGGATGCTTCCGGCCCGCTCCTCCCGGCCCACCGGCGCCATCGCCGCGATCAGCCGGAAGAAAAGGCCGAAGAACTCGCCGTACCTGAACCACGCCTCTTTCCCGAAGAGCCACGCCAAGGCGATCGTTAGCACGCAATAAGCCGCAAGCGCCGTCCCCAGCGCGCGGGGCCCGAAATGGCCGAACAGCTCGATCCAGATGAACAGGCCGTAGAACGCCACCGAAGGCCAATATCCCAACCGGCGCGGGTAGGTGATCCGGGAAGCGAACGCGCGCGGCCATGCCCGCTCGACCCACCGGATCACGACAGCCCACGGATTGATCGCCGCGTAGACGTCGCCGATGAAGGCGGTGAGATAGGCAAAGCCCAGGATGAAGACGATCCAGAAGAACGTCATGCCAAAGTTCGTCGCCGGATTGGCGGTGCCGAACAGCCCAGTCGCGATGGTAAGGGCGAGCAGGGCGACACTGGCCGCGCCGGCGACCCGGATGGCGATGCCTGGCCGCGCGCTCTCTTGCCGTTCGGGCGGCGGGACCGACGCGCGCGGCACCGCGCTCTTGTGCGTCACGAAGATGCCGACGACCGCGAACGAGACGATCAGCGTCGCGCTGGCGCTGTAGGCGTACATCCACAGCGGAATGGGCAGGACATACATCGTCCCGAACGCGTGCGCCCCGGCGGTCTGGCATGACAGCGCCAGAAGTGCGACGGCGCCTGCGGCAAGTCTGGGAACGCTGGCCATTCCTGATGTCTAGCGCGGATAGACCTCGATCGCCCCCAGCACGGCGTGATGCTCGTGCAGCTCGTATTCGAAGCGGCCGGTGGCGGTCGCCGTGAATGCCAGCTCGGCGGGCTTCCGGGCTTCCAGGGGCAGATGCAGGTCGTACCCGTGAACATGCATCGCGTCCGGCAGATCGCTTTCCACGCGCATGACGACGCGGGTTCCCTGCGCGACGCGCGTGATTGCCGGACCCGTTGCCAGTTTCCCGCCGCGTAACGTCAGCGCGATGACTTTCGGGGTCGGCGGCGCCTGCTTCGCGGCCGTCGTCGGCGATGGCGGGGCGGTCCCTTCGCTGAACAGGAAGAACGCGCCGACCAGCGCGACCACGGTGACGATCAGAATGGCAACCGTGCGCATGATGCGGGATTCCTCCCTTCCGACTAGTTGGTCAGGCCCTTGGCCGGGGTGCTTTCCGCCATCGGCCACACGCCCTTGGCGAAGCGCATCACCAGCAGGCCGTTGTCCTGGCAGCTGGTGATTAGGAGGCGCTTGGCGAAATCGAAATAAAGGCTGGCGCTGCACCAGTCGGGCCCGCCGGGCGACCACTGGTCTTTCCAATAAGGCGCGACGCCGAAGGCATGCGCGGACGCCATGGAAAGCGTGCGCGATCCAACCGGGTTGTAATAGGCTATCTCACGCGGAGCATCCGGCTTGCGGATGTCGTAGACGCGAATCCCGGAATTGAAGGTGGAGCAAGCGAGCACCGTAGCGTTCAGACGGTTGTCGACGCTGCAATAGTGGGTTCCGTAGTTGAAGATCAGGTTGGTGACGTCGGGGGCGACTTTGTCGCAGTTCGCGGGATCGTTCACTTCCGATACGATTTCCGAAACGAGCTTGGGACGGCGCTCGTCGCCGATGGCGAACAGGCGCGCCATCGCGAAAGGCGATGAACCGGCGGCGCAGGCAGCCTCGAACGATCCGGCGGCAGCTTCATCCACATGCACGAGATAGGGCTTTCCGGCGACCTTGATCGGGATAGTGTGCTGCGCCGCCGATCCCTGCCGGATCGGAACCTGCGAGAGCACCTTGAAAGTAGGGTTGGGCTTGCGCGACTGGATCCCGCTGGTGTCGATCACGAAGAAGCCATTGTTGACCTTGGCGTTGGGGTTGCCGACGTCCTCAGCCTTCATCCTCCCGTTGGAGACGAAATAGGCGCGGTTGCCGTCTTCGCTGATCGAGAGGCCGTGGGCGCCGCCGCCCAGCGTGGTCGTGGTCGGATCGAAACGCGCCATCATCTTCGGCTTGCGCAAATCCGAGATGTCGATCGCGTAATACTTCTTCTGCTTGGAATCGCCGAGATAGAGCGTGCGCCCGTCGGGGGCGAAGTTGCCTTCGTGGCCGAGCGGATTGGGATCGAGCTTGAGGCCGCCGTCCGCACCTGTCCCTACCGGACCGCTGAACAGCAACTGGGGATGGCGGCAATCCTGCGACAGGTCGTAGAAATCGACCTCAGGCCCACCGCCGCCTTTCCGGCCGGCCGCCGCCATCAGTACCTGGCGCTGCTCGTTGACGCGCAGCGATTCCCACGGGTCCAGCATCGGGCGAGTGGTGAGGATGTCGGTTTGCACCGGCTTGGCCGGATCGGTCACGTCGATCACCGGCACGCCCTTGGACTTGCGGCCCTTAATCGGCTTGCCCTGGTCATCGAACGGGTATGTCGTCGACACATAAGCGCATGTCCGTCCGGCGGAATCGGTGAAGGCCGCGAACGAGAACCCCGCGCCCTCGCCCTTCGCCTGGCCGATGAGATCGAGGTTGCAATTGAAGCCGTCGAAACCGGCTGCGCGCAAGGCCGCGGGAACCTGCCCCTGCAGCGCCGCTTCGGGCCGATTGCCCGCGGCGCACTTTTCGACCTTTGCCACCGTGGTGATTCCCGGCGGTGCCGATTTGTCCCCGCAGCCAGCGAGCATGAGCACAGCCGATGCAACGGCCGCTACAGGCATGGCGAAGCGGCGAACTGCCACCGTCTTGAACTCATTCCCCAGCACGATCTTTCCTGCTCCCTCTCAATTCCCCGTTCCTTGGCCTTGCAGCCGCCGGGATGCAATCCCACACGATCAGTCCCCGCCGTCGCCGATCCCGCGCTGCGTGAACGGATCGCCGCCCAGCGCGCGATAGAGCGCCACCAGATTGCCTGCCTTGACCAGGCGTGTCTGCACCAGCGCGCGCTCTGCCGCGTAGAGCGCCTGGCGGGCGGTAAGCTCCTCGATGTAGCTTTCGATGCCGCCGCGATAGCGCAGGCCAGCCAGCCGCGCGTTGTCGGCCGCAGCATCCCGCCTCGCGGCGGTGGCTGTCAGCTGCGCATCGATGGTGCCGCGCCGCGCCAGCACGTTGGCGACATCGGCGAACGCGCTCTGAACCGCCTTGCGGTAGCTTGCCAGCGCCGCATCGCGTTGCGCCTTGCTGAGAGCCACGTCCGCGCGTGCGGCCCCGCCGCTGAAGATCGAGTAGCTCGCGTCGGCGCCGGCCTGCCAGGCAAAGCCGCCGCTGTCGAACAGCCCGCCCAGCGCGTTGGAGGCGAAGCCCAGGAGGCCGGTCAGCGTTATCCTCGGGAACAGCGCGGCGCGGGCGGCGCCGATCTCGGCATTGGCGGCGCGCAGCTCGTACTCGGCTTCGACGACATCAGGACGGCGTAGCAGGATCGAGGAGTTCAGCCCCGCCGGGACCTCCGCCAGACCCGACCCCGCTTCCTCGATCGAGGCGGACAACAACGCAGGATCAACCGGCGCTCCGAGAAGCAGTTGCAACGCATTGAGGTCCTGCGCCACCGCGGTGGTCAGCTCGGCGACATCGGCCTCGGCGGTGCGCAACACGATTTCCGCCTGGCGCACGTCCGAACGCGGCGCCACACCGCCTTGCAAGCGCCGGTTGGTCAGCCGCATGCTCTCGCGCGCGTCGGCGGCGGTCCGCTTTGCCACGCCGAGCAAACTGCTGTCCGCGGCATGGGCCAGCCACGCATCTGCGATGTCTGCCACCAGCGTCAGCCGCACCGCACGGGCGGCCGCCTCGCTAGCGAAATAGCGATTGCGCTCCGCCAAGGACAGCGAGCGAATACGGCCGAACAGATCCAACTCATAGCCGGTGATGGAGGCATCGGCGGAAAACCGGTCGCGCTCGCCCGCGGCACTGCTATCGGCGTCGCTGCGGCGATAGGTGGCGCCGACGTCGACCTGCGGGAACAGTTCAGCGCGCTGGATGCGATAGCGAGCCCGAGCCGCCGCGATATTGGCCACCGCCAGTTGCACGTCCTGATTGTTCGCCAGCGCCTGATCAATCAGCACCGAAAGGCGGGGGTCGCCGAATACCTGAGCATGGCTGTAACCGGGAAGCTCGGCCTCGCTCTGGCGAACATAGGCATCGCCTGTCGGCCAGCTTGGCGGGACAGGCGATTCGGGCCTGCGATAGTCCGGCTGCATGCTACAGCCGCCCAGCACCGCGAGCGGAAGAAGCAGAACAAGAACCATGCAGCGCATCATGTCGCCGCTTCCTTGCCGGGATGAAGGCGCTTCAATGCGTCCCTTGTCGTGCGGCGGACGAGGACGAAGAACAGCGGGATATAGAATACCGCCAGGATCGTCGCCGTCAGCATCCCGCCGATCACCGAGGTTCCTATGGCAATGCGGCTGTTGGCCCCCGGCCCGGTGGCGATCGCCAAGGGCAGGACGCCGAAGATGAAGGCGCAACTGGTCATCAGGATCGGCCGCAGCCGTATCCGCGCCGCTTCGAGCGCGGACTCAATGATGCTCTTGCCCAGCCGCTCCGCATGCTCGGCGAATTCGATCATCAGGATCGCGTTCTTGGCGGCCAGCCCCATCGTGGTGAGCAGCCCGATCTGGAGGTAGATATCGTTCTCCAGCCCGCGCAGCGTCACGGCGAACACCGCTCCCACCAGCCCCAACGGCACGATCAGCAGCACCGCGAGCGGAATCGACCAGCTTTCGTAAAGCGCCGCCAGGCACAGGAACACAACCAGCAGCGAGAGCGCATAAAGGAACGGTGCCTGTCCCGACGACAGCCGCTCCTGGAACGAGGCGCCCGCCCAGGCGACGGATACCCCATCGTACTTCGCCACGATTTCCGAGATCACGTCCATCGCCTCGCCCGAACTGGTGCCCGGTGCGGCCTGTCCGTTGATCTCGTAGTTGGACACGCCGTTGAAGCGGCTCACCGACACAGGCGCCGTGCTCCACCCGGTGGTCGCGAACGCAGCATAGGGCACCATCTGGCCGTTGCTGCCGCGAACGTGCCACTGGCCGATATCTTCCGGCGCCGAGCGATAGGGTGCATCGCCCTGGACGAACACCCGCTTGACGCGTCCACGGTCCACGAAGTCGTTGACGTATCGCCCGCCCCACGCGGTCGAGAGCGTAGTGTTCACGTCGGTCTGCGTCAGACCATAGACGGACAGTTTCTGGGCGTCGGTGTTGATCTTCAGTGTCGGTTGATCGGGCAATTGCGACAGCCGCACGCTGGCGAGCCGCGGATCGTCGCGCGCATCGGCCAGGACCTGCTCCTGCACCGACTTGAAATGCTCGCGGCTCAAGCCCCCGCTATTCAGCAATTCGGCGGTGAAACCGCTCGACTGTCCCAGGCCACGAATGGCGGGCGGGACGGTGGCGTAGAATTCCAGGTCGGGCACGTGGGAAAGGGCCTGATTGACCCGCTGAGCGATGGCGTCCGCGCTGTTTTCGCTGCCCTTGCGCTCATCCCACGGGGTCAGGCCGACGAATCCGCGCCCGCCGTTCTGCCCGGAGACGCCGGGTCCGCCGCCCGCGACGATCTGAACCTGGGCAACGTTGGCGGATGCCTTGGTGTCCATGTACCGCTCGATCTCGCGCGCCGCGGCGTCGGTACGCTCGAGGGTAGCGCCGGCGGGCAGGTTGTACTGCATGAACACGGTGCCCTGATCCTCGTTCGGGATGAAGCCGGTCGGCAGCCGCAGGAACAGGACCGCGAGCAGCACCACAATGGCACCATAGAGCAGCAGGGGGCGCTGCCTGCGCTCCACCATCCGCGCCACCCGCACCTGGTGCCATTCGACGAGGCGCGAGAAATTGCGGTCGAACCAGATCCGCATCCGCGCGCTGTTGCGCCCGACGAAGCCGGTCACGTCCTCGTCCTCATGCCGCCTGAGGATCGTCGCTGTCAGCGCCGGGCTCAGGATCAGCGCGACCATGACCGACAGGACCATCGTCGAGATGATCGTGACCGAAAACTGGCGGTAGATCACGCCGGTCGAACCGCCGAAAAACGCCATCGGCATGAAAACGGCCGACAGCACCAACGCGATAGCGATGAGAGCGACCTGGATCTCTTTCATCGATTGGATGGTGGCCTCACGCGGGGTCATGCCCGGATTTTCGGCCATCAGCCGCTCGACATTCTCCACCACCACGATGGCATCGTCGACCAGCAGGCCGATGGCCAGCACCATGCCGAACAGCGTCATCGTGTTGATCGTGAACCCGGCGACGCTGAACACAGCCAGCGTCCCCAGCAATACCACCGGCACCGCGATCGCCGGGATCAGCGTGGCGCGCCAGCTCTGCAGGAAGACGAACATCACGATCACGACCAGGACGATGGCCTCCAGCAGGGTGATCGCCACGTCCTCCACCGATCGCTTGATGAAGATCGTCGCGTCCTGGGGGAAAGCGTACTTGTAACCGGACGGAAAGCTCTTGGAGCGGACTTCCAGCTCGTTCTTGATGGCTTCGGCCGTGCTCAGCGCGTCGGCGCCGGGCGAGAGGTTGATCGCCATGCCCGTCGCAGGATGACCGTTGGTACGCCCGATGACGCCGTACCGCTCCGCGCCCAGCTCTACCCGCGCGACATCCTTGATGCGCACCGTTGATCCGTCGGGCAGGGTCTTGAGCACGATATTCGCGAACTGGGCGGGCGTGGTGAAGCGGGACTGCGCCGTCACCGTGGCATTGAGCATCTGGCCGGCTTCGCTGGGAGCCGCGCCCACCTCGCCCGCGGCCACTTCCGCATTCTGCGCGGTGATTGCGCCAACGACGTCGGCCGGCACCAGCGAAAAGCCGGCAAGCCGGGCCGGATCCAGCCAGACGCGCATGGCGTACTGCGATCCGAACACGTCTACCTCGCCCACGCCCTCGATACGGGCGAAGGTGTCCTGCAAGTTGGAGATGAGGAAATCCGCGACGTCGAGATTGGACGCCCGGTCGGTCTCGTCGTAGATCGCCACGATCATCAGGAAGTCCGGGTTGGACTTCGTGACCGTGACGCCCTGCTGCTGGACTTGTTGCGGCAGCCGGCTGAGCGCCTGCTGCACCTTGTTCTGCACCTGCACCTGCGCGATGTCGGGATCGGTGCCTTTTTCGAAGGTGATCGATACGTTCGACTGTCCACGCGCGGTCGAGCTCGAACTGAAGTAGAGCAGCCCATCGATGCCCGTCAGCTGCTGCTCGATGATCTGCGTGACATTGGTCTCCAGCGTCGCCGCTGAGGCGCCGGGATAGATGGTGCGGACATTTATCTGAGGCGGGGCGATGTCAGGGTACTGCCCCACCGGCAGCGTATAGAACGCGCCAAGCCCGAGCATCATCACCAGGATGGCGATGACCCATGCGAATATCGGCCGGTCGATGAATATCCGCGACATCGCGGTTTAGCCGGCCCGCTTGGGAATCGATTTTCCCGCGGGTGCGGTTCTTTCGGGGGAGGGTTTGACCGTCTGTCCCGGGCGCAGCTTGCCCAAACCATGCGTGATCACCCGGTCCCCGGCCCTAAGACCGGATGTCACGACCCAGTTGTCTCCAAGCGTCCGTTCGGCAGCGACGGTGCGCGCCACCGCCTTGTTGCCCTTCTCCAGCACATAGACCTGCGCGGTGCCCTTCTGGTCGCGAGTCAACGCGATCTGGGGCACGAGGAAGGCGTTGCTGACGCTGGACTGGGCAAATCTGGCGCGCGCGAACATGCCCGGCAGGAGCAGACCCTCGGGGTTGGGGAAGCGCGCGCGCAGCGTCACCGTTCCCGTCTGCGGATCGACCGTGACTTCGGAGAATTCGACGGTGCCCGCGTAAGGATAAGCGCTGCCGTCATCGAGGATCAGGCGAACTTCGGCAGCCATCGGCGCGGCTCCGCCCCCCGCCAACCGCCGGCGCAGATTGAGCATCTCGACCGAGCTCTGCTGGATATCGACATAGATCGGATCGAGCACCGAGATGACCGCCAGCGGCTCCGCCTGGTTGTTCGTCACCAGCGCGCCTTCGGTGAACAGCGACCGGCCGATGCGGCCGGTGATCGGCGCGGGTACTCGGGTGAAGCGCAAGTTTATCTGAGCCGTGTCGAGCGCGGCCCGGCTCTGTACCACCGACGCGCGGGCTTGCCTCGCCGCGGCTGCGGCATCGGTGTAGTCCTGCTGCGAGATCGCCTGCTCGCGCGCCAGCGGACGGTAGCGATCCGCCTTGGCGCTAGCCGCGTCGACCGCGGCCCGTGCGCTCGAAAGGTTGGCGGTCGCTTGGTTGACGGCCGCACGATAGATGCTCGAATCGATCTGGTAGAGCGGCTGGCCCTTGCGCACGAGAGTACCCTCGCGAAACAACCTATGCTGAACGACGCCCGAGATCTGCGGCCGCACTTCCGCGCTACGCCACGCGTTTATTCGTCCGGTAAGCTCTGTCATGACCGGAACCGAGGTTGGCCGCATCACGCGGTAGCCGACTTCGGGAACCCGTTCCGCGTGTTCATCCTTGCCCCCACCCTGGCAGGCGCAGGTGATCGCGGCGAGGAGAAGGACGATGGATTTCGGGAAGGCCATGGGACTTCTTGCGAATGACTGTTCATCCCGCCATGCAGGATGCATGCGGGCCGGGTCAACAAGCACTACTGTATTAGTTTGTCACAGCCAGACTTCCGTCACAGCGGAATATTCTTTTCCGGCCGCCGCTGCCATCGCGGCTTGAAGCTCGCCCCCGGATATCGCAGGCGGGTCGTCCGCCACGACAGCCGGTCGCCGGCGACAGGGACCCACTTCTACTTTTCTGAAAGCTGCAGCGCCGCGACTTGCGCGTCGGGCAGCGGAACGCCGAGAACTTTCGCCAGCGTAGGTGCGATCGCGCGCATGTCGATCTCGCCGAGCGAGCGCTTGGCCGGGATGCCCTTGCCCATGATCAGGAAAGTCGAACGCAAGTTGGGAATTTGCGGGAAGTAACCGTGGGTCCCCTTGTACTTGGGCACGCCCCGCAGCGGCGCGGAGGCTCCGGCGAAACCGGCGGCGGCGGTGTCGGGCGCCATGTTGACGAAGAAGGCGGCGTCGGGATTGCCGCCCATCTTGGCGATCTCGGCCTTGCCGGCGATCGCTGCGATGCCGTTGGCGGGATCGGCCTTCATCTGCGCCAGCAAGTCGCCCACCTTCTTCTCCAGCGCCGCATCGTCCTTGCGGGCGAGCACGAAGGCGACCGAGCCGCCGGTCGGCCAGGGCATCGCTTCCCAGCCCTGGACCGCGCCCTTCTCATCCAGCGTGATCAGCCCGGCGTCGATGAAGGCGCGGAAGAAGCTGGTCTCGCGGCCGATGGTCTCGAAACCGTGGTCACTGGCGACGGCGATCACCGCGTCGGGATGCGCGGCGAATTCGGCCGCGACCACCTTGCCGACGATGGCATCGATACGTTCGAGAATCGCATGTGCCGGCGGCGTGCCCGGACCCTGCGCATGCTGCTCATGGTCGAGCGCGGTGAAGTAGGCGGTGAGGAAATCCGGCTTGTGAGCCCCGATCAGCTTGACGGTGAAGCGCCCGCGCTGCTCGTCGCCATCAATGCTTTCGTCGATCCCGGCGGAGTAGGACTCGCCGGTTGCCTTCTCGAGTTCCGCCACCAGCCCCGGTGTAGAGAGCGCCGCGATCAGCTTGGCGTCATCGGAGTGACCGCTGCGCCAGTATTGCGGCAGGTTCCACGTGACTCCCTTGGCGCCGACGCTGACAGGCCAATGGACGTTGCCCACCGTCTTGCCGGCTCCGGCCGCCGTCGACCACAGCGTCGGCAGCTTGATGTCGCTGGCGTACCAGAACCAGCCACCGTGGTTGATCTGCATCGGGTCGAACGTGGTGTTGCTGACCACGCCGTGCTTGTCCGGCGCGGCGCCCGTGATCAGCGTGGTGTGGCTGGGATAGGTGACGGTGGGGAGGACGCCTTTGACCCCCGTGGCAAAGGCGCCCTCGGCGACGAACTTGCGCAGATTGGGAATTTTCAGGCCGCGCTGCTCCGCTTCCAGCACATCGCCGGGCCGCAGCCCGTCGATCGAGATGAGCAGCACGGGCTCCGCCGTCGCCGGAGTGGCGAAAACGAGGCTGGCGGCGAAAAGCAGCGCGGCCCGCACGATCAGAACCCCGCCTTGAGGGTCATGAACGCCTGGCGCGGCGCGGCGACGAGCAGCGTCTGGTTGTCTCCGCTGTTGCCGTAACCGTTCGAATTGAGCGTGCCGATATACCGCTTGTCGAACAGGTTGCTGACGTTGAACTGGACTTCGTACTGCTTGTCGGCGCCAAAGCGCCCACCGAGTGTCAGATCGGCGACCAACCGTCCATCGACCGAGCGATCGTTCAGGTAGTTGAAGTATCGCTTCGACATGTAGTTCACCGCGAAGCGGGCAAACGCCTCGGTATTGTCAAACGACAGTTCAGCCCGAGCCATGTGCTTGGGCGTGTCGACCACGTCCTTCCCCTTGGTGGGAGCGACGACAACGCCGGCCCGGTTGCGGACATCGTCGCGGTAGGTCGAGTCGGTATAAGTGTAGGAAGCGTAGAGGCCCCAGTCCTGGCTAATCTTCCAGTTGCCCGCCGCCTCGATACCGACCGAGCGAACCGAACCGACGTTCTGGAGGACCGAGGGATTGCCCTGAATGCCCGCACCGCTGGTTATCGACAACAGGCGGTCATGGAAGTTGACCAGATATGCGCCCAGCATCCCGCTCAGGCTCGACCCGTTGAAGCGCGCCCCGATCTCGTATGTGTCGGAGGTCTCCGGCTTGATCGTGTTCTTGATCGCGTCGAACCCGGCCTGCGTAGTGCCCCAGATGCTGCCATTTACCGAGGGGAAGGCGCGCGTCGACTGGGTGAATCCGGCGAAGACTTCAGCCTGGCCGCCCAACGCCAAGACTGCACCGACATGGGGCTGGAACCAGTCCTCTGTCTTGAATTTTCCTTCCGGATAAACATCCTTGATGACCGCGTCGGCCTCGTTCTCGACCTTGAAGCCCTTCCAGCCCAAGTTGACCTTCACCACGCCGAGGTCGATCGAGTCCTGCACGTAGTACTGCATGGTCTTGGTGGTGAAATCGAATTCCCACTGGGTCGCGAAGGGGTTCTTGGGATAGTCGCGGAAAGAGACGCCCGGATCGGTGCGGCTGGCAAGTCCGTAGAAGCGGCGGGCCTGGTTGAACTTGTTATGCTCGTACCACGCGCCGACGGTGATCTTGTTGAAGGCGATCTCGAAGTCGGCCGAACCGAAGGCGCCAAAGCGCTCGATGTCGTATTCGGTGGTGCGGATGGAGATCGGCACGCCGTTGGGGCTCGGCACATAAGGCGTCGCCCACAGGCCCATGCCTTCGTTGTGGTGGTAGTAGCCCTTGATGCGCACGTTCGCGGTCTCGCCCAGCGGCGTCGAGAAGCCGACCGCGCCCAGCGTATCCTTGCGCAGGCCCGAAGCGTCGAAATAGGCGTCGTCGACCGAAGTGATACCGCCCGGATAGACCGTTCCGGCCGCGGCGTTCGACACCGGCGCGCCGGTGTCGCCGCGGTTGTTGCCGATGTCGGCCAGGCGGATCGCAAGCGCATAATCGTCGGTGACGTTGTCGAAATCATAGCCGAGCCGTGCCAGCATGCCGAGCGACATGTCCTGGTAGTCCTGCTCGCGCCGGTCGGAATAGCTGAAGTACCCATCGATCTGCCCATCGCCCACCGGCAGCACCGCCTTGGCGTTGACGATGTGCTGGTCCTGCTTGCCGAAGCCCTTGTACTTGTCGGTCGAGCCGTAGCCGTAGGAAACGTAAGCGCGCAGACCATCGGCGCTGCCCACGTTCAAACGCACGAAGCCGCGCATCGTGTCTGCGCTGCCGTAAGTGCCGTTGGCCTGCACCGCGAAGTGATCGAGCGGGTCGATCGAGAAGTATTCGATCGTGCCGCCCAGGTTGTTGGTCGCTTGCGTGCCGAGGGAGCCCGCACCCTGCGACACGCGCACCGTGCCGAGGTTCTCCGAACTGATCGCGCGGCTGACGTGAAGGCCGTTGAAATTGCCGTACTGCATGTCGCCAAGCGGGATGCCGTCGAGATTAAAGCCGAGCTGGGCCTGCGCGAAGCTGCGGATGGTGACGCGCGTCGCCCATTCATAGTTGCCGAAAGGATCGGCGGTCTGGACGTTGACGCTGGGCAGCTTCGCGATGGCGTTGATCGGGCTTGAACCCGGTGTCAGGACCAAGATGGCGGCGGCGCCAACTTCCTGCACCTGGCGGGTCTCGCCCTGCCCGAAAACCACGATCTCGTCCGAGCCGGCAGCGTCGGCGGCGACGGTTTCGGCTTCGACGTCAGCGGCGGCGAGCGCGGGCTGACTGGCGATGGCGGTGGTGGCCAGCAGGCCGATGGTGAAAAGACGCATTGTGTACCCCCCTTGTTGTGCAATGCAGCAAGGGGGCTGATAGGCCCGGTCCGTGACGCTTGGATGGAGCTTGGGTGAAGTTTAGGTGAAGGATGCACGACGGTTTGGTGACAGTGCCTGTTCCTTTTCAACAGGCCTGCTCCACCCCGGTCTATTCGAACAACATCACCTGCACGTCGCGTTCGCCTTCGAACGGCTCGCGGCCATGGGCGGTGAACTTGTTCTCCAGGATCATGACATCGCCCGCCTGCCAGTCGAACGATACCGTGCGTTTCTGCATTTCGCGGTGCACGGCCTGGAAGTCCTCCTCCCGCGCAAGGGTGCCGTCGCCGAAGCGGATCGAGGTGGGCCAGTCGGTGCGGTCGCCGTAGGCGTCGGTGAGCACGCGCACGCGCTCCTCGCCGTAGGAGATCGGGTGCTGAAACTGGGTATAGAGCTGGTTGAACAACAGCAAATCGCCGGTGACCGGATGCGTGGTGACGCCGGGCGCGCGGGTTTCGATCCGCAGGCTGCCCTCGTCCTCCCACTCGAAGTGCAGGCCCCTGCCGCCAAGGTCCGCCGAGACTGTGTCGCGGTCGTCGGTCTGGAACCAATATTGCCAACTGGGATGCGGATAGGCGGGGTTTGCCCGCCAATCGTCGATGTCCGCGTTGCGCAAGTGCCGGCGGTAGACCATGCCGTGCTCGATGAAGCGCCGCGTCAAATCGTCCGGCAGCGCTTCCAGCACGCCGCGCATGTCCGCGATGACGGTGTTGCCGCCGGTTACGGACGGCACATGGCAATGAAACGCGATCAGACGGGGGTTGTAAGGCAGATACGACATCTCCTGGTGCAGGAAGATGTAGATATCGGGTGGGGTGCGGGTGGCCTCCATCACGTCGCCCTCGATTGCCTTGCGGTCGCTCGCCCCGCCTGCGTAGCCCGCCGAGAACCGGTTCCAATGGGACATCAGCCTGGCGAAGTCGGCGGCGCCGTCCACCGGAAAGCCGCGCAGGAAGACCGCGCCTGAATCCAGCAGCGCCTCTTCGATCGCCGGCTTGTGATCGCCGACCCAGGCGACCGCCGCGTCGAGGTCAGACCGCAACGCCGCGGAAGCTGGCTCGATCAGCAGCGGCGGACGGTCTGGAAAGGGCGTCGAGACAGCGACCTCCGCTCCGAAGTCGGCATCAGAGTCTTGCGCGCTCCGCCGCGTCATCCGGCTGCCTGCCTCGATGCTCATCGATTGATCCTCTCCTCGGTATCGCCGCGCAATTTACGCCAGACCAGAACCATACGTCCAATGCATTCCATCTTCTTTTTCATGCACAATACGTATCGATACGGACGGTCTGTCACGCGACTCTGGAAAACCGGCGGTGGGCCCTTGGCCCTTGGCCGGCCGGCTTCTAATCGCCGCGCGGTGAGCGCACATATCGAAATTGGTGTCGACCCGGCGGGCTCCCCCGTGACACTCGATGTCGAGGAGCTTCTCGCCACACGCCTGCTCGTCCAGGGCAACAGCGGTTCGGGCAAGTCGCACCTGCTGCGGCGGCTGCTGGAGGAGAGCGCTCCTATCGTGCAGCAGATCGTCATCGACCCCGAGGGCGATTTCGTCACGCTGGCCGATCGTTTCGGGCACATCGTCATAGACGGCGCGGGTTATGCGCCGGCCGAGCTCACCCGCCTCGCCGCGCGCATCCGCACGCACCGCGCCTCGGTCGTGCTGACGCTGGACGGGCTGGAGGTCGAGGCACAGATGCGCTGCGCCGCGCTGTTCCTTTCCGCGCTGTTCGACGCGCCTAGGGAGGAGTGGTTTCCAGCGCTGGTCGTGATAGACGAGGCCCAACTGTTCGCGCCCGCCGTTGCCGGCGATGTCAGCGACGAGGCGCGCCGCCTGTCGCTTGGTGCGATGACCAACCTCATGTGCCGGGGTCGCAAGCGTGGCCTCGCCGGAATCGTCGCGACCCAGCGCCTCGCCAAACTGGCGAAGAACGTGGCGGCGGAAGCTTCGAACTTCCTGATGGGCCGCACTTTCCTCGATATCGACATGGCCCGCGCCGCGGATCTGCTGGGGATGGAACGGCGGCAGGCGGAGCAGATCCGGGATCTCCAGCGCGGGCAGTTCCTCGGCCTTGGTCCCGCGATCAGCCGGCGACCGGTGCCTGTGAGGATCGGCCCCGTGCGCACGGGGCCGCGTGTCCTGTCGCACGCGCTGGCGCCGCCTCCCGAAGTCAGCGCGGACGAGTTGCACGCGCTGATCCACGCCGATCCGCTCCCCGGCGAAGCTGCCCGGCCCTCGCCGTCCGAACCGCCCGAGCCGGTCCTGCCGGCGCATCGATTGCTGGAGCGGATTGCCGCCGTGCCGCTGGTCGAACGGCATGGGCCCGGCACCGAGCCGACAACCGGCGAGGCGGCCGAACCGGACGACGATGCCGCCATCGCCCGTGTCCTCCTGGAAATGACGATGGAAGAGCGCTGTACCTACCAGTCGCCCGCACGACTGTTTCAGGATTTCGCGGTACGCTGCCGCGTGCAGCGGATTCGCGCGGGCCATATCGACATGGCGCAGTTCCGGCGCCGCTTCGCCCTGTCGGTGGCGGGGGTCCATGACCCCTCAGGCGAACCATGGCCCACCGTGCTCTCGGCCGCGCGCGACCTGTCCGACGACTTGCTGGCACCGTTCCTCGTCATGGCCCGCGCGGCGCTGGACAACGCACCGTGCCCCGATGACGATGAACTTGCCCGCGTCTATGGCACAAGTTCCCCGGGGCGCGTCCGCCGCCTGCTCGAACATTTCGAACGCACCGGGCTGATCGTCGTGCGAACCGATTTCAGCGGACGGCGATCGGTGACGATCCCCGAACTCGGGCTGGCGACCGCGCCGATCGAGGCATGATCGCCACTCGCCTTCGTCCCGACGTGCCGCTAGAGTGATTTTGAGGCACGTGGAATCACCTGCCGGCTCGGAAATCACGGCAAACAAAAGCATATGCGGACTCGTTCCGGTTCAATCTGAAACGGAACGAGGCTAAGACTTTCGCGATCATGGCTGCAAAGACCGCGCTCATCATCCGCCACGTGCCCGTAGAGGGGGTTGCCGGCTTCCGGGCACCGATCGAAGATGCGGGCTTCGAGATCACCCGGATAGACGTCGCCGACCCGGTGTTCTCCACTCTGGACCTGCGCGAACCCGATCTCGTCATCATGATGGGCGGGCCGATGGGGGTCTACGAGCAGGATGAGCATCCATGGATCGCGTGTCAGCTGCGGCGGCTGCGCAGCCGGCTGGACGATGGCCGCCCCACCCTGGGGGTATGCTTCGGCGCGCAGATGATCGCCGCCGCGCTGGGCGCGGAAGTCTACAAGGGACCAGTAACCGAGATCGGCTTCGATCCTGTCGTCATTCACGATGGGGCATTGCATGGACCGCTGCGCCATCTGGTCGACGTGCCCGTGCTGCACTGGCACGGGGATACTTTCACCCTGCCCCCGGGAGTGGAGCTCCTGGCGTCCAGCCGCGCCTACCGGCATCAGGCTTTTCGGCGGGGAAACAACGTTCTGGCGCTGCAGTTTCATGCAGAAATGGGGCTCGACCCCAGGTTCGACGAATGGGTCGATCTGTGGCCCGACGCGATAGGCCAGGCCGGCACCGACGCCGACAGCCTGCGCGCGGCGCACGCGGCGCACGGTGAGACCGCGGTGTCCGGCGGCAGGGCAATGATTGCAGAGTGGCTGAACGGCCTGGAACCATAGCGTCCGGCCCGCCAGGCTCCGCTCAGTTGAATTCGAACGGCACCCGCAGCGACAGCCCGGCATTGAGCGCATGGCTGACGCTCAATGTTCTACGGTCCTTCGCGCAGTTCGAGCGCGAGGTGATTGCCGAGCGTGAGCGACGGCCAAAATGCCACGGCTGGCGCGCTCTCAATCGAACCGTCCCACTGACAACAAATCTAAGTCGGTCCAACCACGCGGTGTCCCGGTTACAGCGTCGCCGGAAAGGATGAGTTGGCGACAGCCTGGCTTGCCTCCAGCGCGAGCCGTCGCCGGGACAGGGTCTCGCGAAACTCCTGCGCCTCGATGTCCCGGAAGAATGGTGCTTCTGGAGCAAGGCGGACAAGCGCGCCCTCTACCTGATCGAGTGTCACCCTGAAAAACTCCTTGCGGAAGTTCTGGGCATTGACCCGCTCGGCATCAAACTCGTTGTGCAATGCGCGTTCCAGGGTCGGTGCATCGTCGCTGTATATCATCGCGTGCGTATCGAAGCTGAAGGGCACGCTGGCATCGCCCAGCTCCCGGACGCGGTCGATAGGATCGAGCCGCCGGGTCAGTCCGATCTTGACGATACCC
>DATEEP010000172.1:0-45577 GCA_035281095.1 Novosphingobium sp.
TCGAACCTGGGCGATATCTCGACACTGGCCGATCCGAGCGTGGTGGAGACGCTGATCAGGACACGGGGCGGGTGAGGGCTCCAGGGTGCGAGACCCAGACGGTCGATAGCCTTGCGGGCAAAGGCCGGGTTTAGAGCATGATGACTTGGGTTTGATTCACTTCGTCATTGCGAGCGAAGCGAAGCAATCCAGGGCGGTGAGACCCGCCCTGGATTGCCGCGGGGCTTGGCCCCTCGCAATGACGAAGCAACTTAAAGTCATCATGCTCTAAGCCTTTGCCCCCACCCGCTCGCACCCCAGCGCGGCCATAACGAATGCGTTGACTTCCGCCACCACCTTGCCGACTTGCTCGGGCGCGCGGATCACGCGTGTGGCGGCGTAGTGGCTTACGCCCGACATCAGTTCCACCACCAGGTCGATATCGCCGACCGGCCGGAACACGCCGGCCTCGATCCCTTCGGCGATGATCCCGGCTACCACCGGGCTGATGCTGTCCAGCGGTTCGACTCCGGTCTCTCGCACGATCTGCGGGGTGGGCCTGAACAGCGTGACGAGTACGAGATTGCGGTGATCCGCCGCGCCGAACCACGATACGATGGCGGTCAGGATCGCTTCCAGCCGCTCGGCCACCGGCTCCGGCCCCTCGGCGCAACGAGTCACCTGCTCCAGCAGGCGCTGGTTGGACTTGTTGGCTGCCGTCGCCACCAGCGTCGCCTTGTCGGGGGCGTAGTTGTAGACGGTGTTGCGGGCCATCCCCGCGCTCGCGGCGATGTCGGAGATGCTGATCTCCTCGTACGAGCGGGTCGCCAGCAGGCGTTCCAGCCCCGCGATCAGGTCTCCCCACACGGCGGCGTGGTGGTCTTCAAGGGTTTCGGCGCGGATTTTCGGCATGGGCGGGCATTATGCTGATGATGGCCCGATGTCGCAAAGCAATTCGCGACATCGACTCCGTGTTCTCGAAAACCCGTCACCCTGAACTCCGTTTCAGGGTCCATCTTTGCCAATCGGATGGACGGTCCGGCGACGCAATGGATGCTGAACCAAGTTCAGCATGACGAGAAGTAGGGCAGACTAAGCCGCCATGTCCAGCGGCTCGATCACGCCTTCCAGATAAAGCTTCTTGGCCTTGGCGCGGCTCAATTTGCCCGAGCTGGTGCGTGGCAATGTGCGCGGCGGGACCAGTTCGACGACGCAGTTCATGCCGGTGATAGAGCGGACTTTCTCACGGATCTCGTGGTGCAGCTTGCGGCGCTCCTCCGGATCGGAGACGCGGCAGTGAACCAGCACCGCGGGCACTTCTTCGCCGTTTTCGGTCTCGACCGCGAAAGCGGCGATGTCGCCCTGGTGGAAGCCGGGAAGCTGCTCCACCGCCCATTCGATATCCTGGGGCCAGTGGTTCTTGCCGTTGATGATGATCATGTCCTTCGCGCGGCCCACGATGAACAGGTGCTCGTCGACAAGGTAGCCCATGTCGCCGGTGTCGAGCCAACCGTCCACCATGCAGGCCGCGGTCGCTTCGGGGTCGCGGTAGTACGAGTGCATGACGCTGCTGCCCCGGCACCAGACCTTGCCGATGTGATGGTCGGGCAGGGCGCTGCCGCTTTCTCCCCTTATCTCAAGCTCCATGCCGCGTACCGGCTTGCCGCAGTTGACGATGGCGCGGTAGCGGGCGGGGCGCGAAAGGTCGCGAGGGCTGCCCGACAGCCGTTCCTCCTCGACCAGTTCGACCCGGATGCCTTCGCCCGGCGGCATCAAGGTAACCGCCAGCGTCGCTTCGGCCAGGCCGTAGCTCGGCATGAAGGCCGCGGCCCGGAAGCCGGCGTCGGCAAAACGGTCGACGAAGTTCTGCATCACGTCGGGCCGGATCATGTCCGCCCCGTTGCCGGCGAGGCGCCAGCGCGACAGGTCGAAGCGTTCGGCGACGTTGGTCTGGCTCGACACGCGGCGGGCGCAGATGTCGTAGCCGAACGTGGGCGAATAGGAGCACGAGGTGCCCTGATTGCGGCTGATCATGTCGAGCCATGCCAGCGGCCGGCGCGCGAAGTCCTCGGTCTTTAGGTAGTCGGCCGAGATCTGGTTGGCGATCAGCGACAGGAAGCAGCCGACCAGACCCATGTCGTGATACCACGGCAGCCAGCTGATGCAGCGGTCGGACTGCCTGACTTCCATACCGATGCTGTGCGCGGCGAGGTTGGCGAGCAAGCCGCGATGGGTGACCGCGACGCCGTGCGGGAAGCGGGTCGATCCGCTGGAATATTGCAGGAAACAAATGTCGTCGGGGCGGACTTCGGGAAGTTCCACGGCCGGAGCGTCGGTGGCGGCGAAAGCCTCCCATGCAATGCCCTTGCAACCCTGGCGTTCGGCGGCCGCATTGGCCATGCTAGCCAGTTGCTCGGGGAACAAAAGCAGCTTCGGCTCCGCGCTCGCCATCTGGACGGCAATCTGGTCGATATAGTTGTCCTTGCCGCCGAAGCTGGTCGGCAGCGGCAGCGGCACCGGCCAGGCGCCGGCATAGATGGCACCGCAGAACAGGGCGGAGAATTCCGGCCCGGTCTCGGCGATGATGGCGATGCGGTCGCCCGGCCGAATGCCGCGCGCGATCAGCCGGTGGGCGGTCGCTAGGGCGTCCTGCCGCAGTTCGGAGAACGGATAGACATGGGTCAGATTTCCGCGCGGATCGTGGAAATTGAAGCCGCGCTTGCCTTGCGCCGCGTAGTCCAGCGCCTCGCCGAATGTGGCGAAATCCGCGAAACGGCGGGGCAGATCGTCCTCGTTGGGCGTGGGGACAAGCTGTTGTGCGGTGGGCGGCACCATTGTGGCGGTGTCGTTCATCGTGCGCTAACCCGTTGTTGTTGTGCCATTGTTTCGTCCGTGAACTGCGACCGTTCGGGCCGGGGGCCTTATTCGTGCCTCGTTGCTTGCATTCGCGGGCTCTCCCCAATCGGTGGGGACTGTGGCACGAATAGGGCAGGATGTCTCGTTTCAGTCGCAAATCGGCCGGCCGCGCCCCCGCTCCGCTCGACCCCGCGCGCCTTGAGGAACTGGCGCTGGCCTACGTCGCGCGTTTCGCCACGACGCGGGCGAAGCTGGAGGCCTATCTCGTGCGAAAGGTGCGCGAGCGGGGTTGGAGCGGGGCGGGCGAGCCCCCGGCACAGGCGATCGCGGACCGTTTTGCCGAGGCCGGCTATGTCGACGATGCCGCCTATGCGCGGATGAAGACCGGCAGCTTGCTGCGGCGGGGCTATGGCATGCTTCGGGTGGGGCAGGCGCTGCGGGCGGCGGGCGTGGAGGACGAGGTGCGCGAGGAACTGGCTCCGGCCGAGGCGGAGACCCGCTGGGCGGCGCTGGCGCTGGCGCGCAAGCGCCGGTTCGGGCCGTTCGGCGGCGTCGCGCTCGATCGCCCGATGCGCGAAAAGCAACTCGCCGCCATGCTGCGCGCCGGTCACGCTCTCGACAGCGCGGTGCGGATGGTGGATGCAGCCAGCGTGGCCGAGGCGGAGCAATGGGCGGCCGAAGCATCGGACGAATGAGGTTGGCAATGCGCGCGATCGGGGTTCTGTTTCCTTTGCTGGTGGCGGCATCCGCCTGCTCGCCCGTGGCCTCCGATGCGCGGCAACCGGTCGCGACGGCCAGTTCCGCCGTCCATCCCGAATCCGGCCTTCCCGTCATCGACCTGAAGATCGCCGCCAGCGAAGAGATCTACCCCTTCCGCGTGGAACTGGCGCGCACTTCGGCGGAGCAAGCCAAGGGCCTGATGTTCCGCACCGCGATGGGCGCGGACGAGGGCATGCTGTTCCCGATGGAGCCGCCACGTGACGCCAGTTTCTGGATGAAGAACACGGTGATCCCGCTCGACATCGTGTTCATCGGCAGGGATGGACGCATCCTCAACATCGCGGCGAAGACCACCCCTTACAGCGAGGAGCCGGTGCCGTCGGTGGGGCCGGTCAAGGCGGTGCTGGAGTTAAACGGCGGACGGGCGGCCGAACTCGGCATCGCGCCCGGCGACAGGGTGACTTGGTAGCCGCGCGCCATGCCGCTTGCGCGTGGCCCGGTGGGGCGGTAACGGGCAGCCATGGGACTGCTATCCAAGATCTTCACCTGGTGGGACGGCGCGACGATCGGCACCCACCTGTTCAGTTCGCGCAACGGCGAGCATGTCGGCACCGACGCGCAGGGCAACAAGTATTACCGCGCCAAGAAGCGCGTTCCCGCCGGCCAGCCTTTCGCGGGGTCGGAGCGGCGCTGGGTGATCTATGACGGCGCCAACGATGCCAGCCGGGTGCCGGCAGAATGGCACGGCTGGCTGCACGGCAGCTTTGACGCGGTGCCCGAGAGCCACCTGCCGCCCGCGCGCATCTGGGAAGTGGACTATACGCCCAACGCCACCGGCACCGCCACGGCCTATCGCCCGCAAGGCGCGCTGGAGCGCGGTGGCCAGCGTGCCCGCGCCACCGGCGACTACGAAGCCTGGTCGCCGGACGCCTGAGACGGGCGATGCGGCCCATTCCCATGAACTGGGGCGCACCTGCCGCGTTGCTGCTCCTCGCCTCCGCCGTGCTGAGCGGGTGCGGCGACGGCGGTGACGGTCCCGACGCGTCCACCACCGCCGTTCCCAAGGTTGCCGCCCAGCGCAACCCCGCCGCCATGATCCCGACCGGCCACGGCATCGGCACGCCCAACAAGGACCGCGTCGCCACCATCGGCCTGCTCAACAAGCGCAACAACCTGACACAGGACCTGGTGCTGAAGACCGGCGAATCGCGGCGCGTGGGCAATATCGTGGTGAAGGTTGAAAGCTGCGAGCGCACGCTGCCGTGGGAGACTCCGAAAGAGATCGGCGCTTTCGTTCAGGTGTTCGTCCACGAACGTCCCGCTCCGCGCGCGGACTTGCAATGGCGCACGCTGTTCTCCGGCTGGCTGTTCAAGAACTCGCCCTCGCTCAACGTGGTCGAGCACCCGATCTATGACGTGTGGGTCAAGGATTGCGCGATGAAGTTCCCGGGCGAGGAGGAAAAGCCCGCCGCCGCCGCGTCGGACAAGAGCGCGCCGAAGGCATCGGGCAACGACAGCGGCGGCGATTCGCCCGCTCCCACTCCAGCGCCGACTCCCGTCGTGGCGCCTCCCGCGCCTCCCGCTGCACCAGCGCCACTCGCGGAATAGCGCCGTTGCGCCGCCAGCAGCCGCTCGACGTAGTGCTCCTGGTCGATCTCGATAGCGCCGAGCGAAGCAAGGTGCGGAGTCATGAACTGGCAATCGAGCAGTTCTGCCCCAGCGCGGCGCAGGGCCGCGACCAACCACGCGAGCGCGACCTTTGAAGCATCCGGCACGCGCGAGAACATGCTTTCCCCGCAGAATACCCGGTCGAAGCCGACGCCGTACAGCCCGCCGACGAGCAGAAGCCGGCCGCTTTCCTCGCGCTGCCAGCATTCGATCGAATGCGCCCAGCCAAGACGATGCAGGTTCTGGTAACTTGCCTGGATGCAATGGCTGATCCAGGTTCCGCCTTCGCCTTCGCTCCCGTCTTCGCAAAGTCGGGCCGGGCGCGGTGCGGCGCATTCTTCCATCACTTGCGCGAAGGCGGCGTCGCAGGTCACCGTGAAGCGACCGCGCCTGAGCGTGCGGGCCAGCGAGCGCGAGGGATCGAAGTGCTCGATCGGCAGAATCGCCCGAATGCGGGGCTCTATCCAGAATACATCGGGATCGTCGCGGGCATCCGCCATGGGAAAGATGCCGCCGCGATAGGCCAGCAGCAGCACATCGGGCTCGATGATCCGGGATGAGGTGGGGGCGTGCACCGGCCGATCTTACCAAAAACGGGATCGATCGGATATCGCATGTTGGGCCGGCCCAATCGCCGCCTTGTAATCGCGAGCGTCACCCTCTAGAGCCAGCCGGCCCGCAGGAGTGTAGCTCAGTTGGTAGAGCGTCGGTCTCCAAAACCGAATGTCGTGGGTTCGAGTCCCCCCACTCCTGCCAGTACCGTTACGAAGTGACGCCGAGCTTCGCCCGCCGAAGCGGCATCGATGTTCCCGCTTTCCACCGTATTGCGAAGACTGGCGCTTGCTACCCGCCGAGCCGGATGTACGGCTCGGGGCGAATCGAACAGGCGAGCATGATGGCCAACGCAACGGCAGATAAGGCTTTGACCGGAAGCAGCGGACTGTGGCTCGGACTGGTTCTGAGTGCACTCGCGAGCTTGCCGAGCTTGGTGGCGCGCTTTCCGCAGATGACCGACTATCCTGCCCACCTGGCAAGCTATCGGGTGATGCTGGAACGGGGGCGTGACCCGTTCCTCGCGCGATATTACGGGTACGACTGGCACTGGACCGGCAATCTCGGCGCCGACCTGCTGGCATGGCCGCTCGGTTCGCTGTTCGGGGTCGAGATCGCCGGACGGATCATCGTGACGCTGATCCCGCTGCTGACAGGGCTCGGCCTCGTCTGCGTTTCGTGGACGCTGTATCGCCGCGTCGGGATGGGCGCGGTGCTGGCTTTCGCGTTCATCTGGTCGCCATCGCTGCTGCTCGGGTTCCTGAACTTCACGCTCTCCCTGGCGCTGGCACTGTTCGCCTTCGCCGCATGGATGCGGCTGGAGGATAGATCGTGGCGGTGGGCGGTGTTCGTACCGGTGGGCCTTGCGGTCTGGCTGTGCCACGCATCGGGCTGGGGCGTGCTGGGCGTCATGGTCTTCGGCTACGAATGGTCGCGGCGCAAAGGGCTGGCCGCCTTCGTGGCGCCTTGGCCGCTGGTCTTTCCGCTGTTCGCCATGCTGGCCGGGGAAGGGACCAACGCGTTGATCTCCTATGGGCGGTTCATCGTGACCTACAAGACGGCGATCTGGTTCAAGGCGATGCGAGACCAGGTCTATGCGCTCGACGTGATCGGCCTTCTCGTGGTGCTCATCGTGATCGTGCTGGCGCTGCGCCATCGGCGAATCGACGCGCGGCTGGGCTGGGCCGCGCTCCTGATGGCGCTGCTCTCACTGGCGGTACCGCGCCATGTGTTTGGCGGAGACTATGCCGATTATCGGCTGGTGTCGGTAGCGCTGATGCTCGCGTGCCTGGCGATCGACTGGCGGACGCCGGCCTGGACGGTCTGGCTGGCGGCGGGCCTGTTCCTCGCGCGCCTCGGCGTCACGACCGCGACCTGGCACGAGCGCTCGCAGGCGACCGAGGCGATGGTAGCGGAACTCGACACGCTGCCGCGCGGGGCGCACGTCGCCATGGCGATCCCGGTCGATCTTGGCGACTGGCGGATCACCAGCTTCGAGCATCTGGCGAGTTATGCCGTGGTGCGCAAAAGCGCGCTGGCGAATACCAACTTCGCGCTGCGCGACATCCACATGCTGCGGGTGGAAGAGGGCAGTTTCGGGCCGGGCCGTCCCTTCGCCGATCCATGCCAGCGCATCCTCTACTGGGGGCGCCCGCACATCGATTTGGCGGCGTTCGAGCCGGCCACGCATGCCGACTATCTCTGGTATGTCGGCAAGGTGACGCCCGTGACGATGCCCCCCGGTTCCCGGATCATCCATCGCACGCCGCATTCGTTCCTGGCCCGGCTTGCAAAACCGGACACAGGCGGCTAAATCGCCTCCCACTTCCGACATTGGGAACATCAAGCTCTTCCGGTACGCACCGGGGGGCGATGTCCCCTAGGCGGAAGCCGTGAACCTTGTTCGACCAATTCTCGAGAAGCGAAGGCAGAGCCATGGCCAAGACCAGTCCCGGCGAATTCATCCGTCAGGTACGCAGCGAAGCTTCCAAGATCCATTGGCCGACCCGGCAGGAAACGGTGACGACCGCGATCTTCGTGGCGATCCTGATGCTGATCCTCGCCGTGTTCTTCCTCGGCGTCGATTCGCTGTTCGGCGCGATCGTGCGCTTCGCGCTTTCGACGCTTTGAGCTTGCGTTCGATCCCCTACATTCAACACTGATACTTCGAGAGAACCCTATGGCCCGCTGGTACATCATCCACGCCTATTCAGGCTTCGAGAGCAAGGTTCGCGACGCGATCATTTCCGAGGCCGAGCGTATCGGCCTGTCGCAACTGGTGGAGGAAGTGCAGGTTCCTTCCGAAACCGTGACCGAAGTGAAGCGGGGCAAGAAGGTCCAGGTAGAACGCAAGACCATGCCTGGCTATGTGCTCGCCAAGCTCGTCCTCAACGACGATGTCTATCACCTCGTCAAGAACACCCCGAAAGTCACTGGTTTCCTTGGTGTTTCGGGTAAGCCGCAGCCGATCAGCGAGAGCGAGGCCGCGCGCTATTTCGGTGCCGCCGAAGCCGCCGCCGCCGCGCCGCGCAAGCAGGTCGACATCGATTACGAGATCGGCGACAGCGTCAAGGTGCTCGACGGGCCCTTCGCCAGTTTCAACGGCGTGGTCGAGGAACTCGACTTCGACAAGAACAAGGTCAAGGTCTCCGTCTCGATCTTCGGCCGCGCGACCCCGGTCGAGCTGGACTTCGAGCAGGTCGAGCTTTCGAAGTAAGCTCATTGCAATTTCGCGCGGATTTGACTATCGGCGCGGCCTTCCAAAGGCTGTCGAGACCGGCGGCCGCGGAAACCATGCGGGAGGGGTGCCTCGGCGCCCCGTCTGTACCGCTTAACATGAGCCGGACCCAAACCTCCGGCGACAGTGTGAAAGGAGTGGCCCAGTGGCCAAGAAGATAACCGGCTATATCAAGCTGCAAGTGCCCGCAGGCACTGCAAATCCCTCGCCGCCGATCGGTCCGGCGCTGGGTCAGCGCGGCGTCAACATCATGGAGTTCTGCAAGGCGTTCAACGCCGCGACGCAGGAACTCGAGAAGTCGATGCCGATCCCGACGATCATCACCGTCTACGCCGATCGCAGCTTCACGTTCGTGACCAAGAGCCCGCCGGCCTCGTTTCTCATCAAGAAGGCGGCCAAGCTCAAGTCCGGCTCGAAGGAGCCCGGCAAGGTTTCCGCCGGAACCATCAAGCGTTCGCAGCTCTCCGAAATCGCCGAGCTGAAGATGAAGGACCTCAACGCCAACGACGTCGAAGCGGCCACCAGGATCATGGAAGGCTCCGCGCGTTCGATGGGCCTCGAAGTGGTGGAGGGCTGATCACATGGCAAAGCAGACCAAGAAGCAGAAGTCGCTCGCCGAGAAGCTGGGCGACAACCTGAAGCTCTATAACGTGGACGAGGCTCTCTCGACGCTGCGCGAACTGGCGACCGCCAAGTTCGACGAGACGATCGAGATCGCCATGAACCTGGGCGTCGATCCCCGTCACGCCGACCAGATGGTGCGCGGCATGGTTTCGCTGCCTTCGGGTACCGGCAAGGATGTGCGCGTCGCGGTGTTCGCGCGCGGCGACAATGCCGATAAGGCACTGGCCGCCGGTGCCGACAAGGTGGGCGCCGAAGACCTGATGGAAGACATGCAGGCCGGCAACCTCGATTATGACCGCGTCATCGCGACGCCGGACATGATGGGTGTGGTCGGCCGTCTCGGCAAGGTGCTGGGTCCCAAGGGCCTGATGCCGAACCCGAAGCTGGGCACCGTGACCCCGAACGTCGAGCAGGCGATCAAGGACGCCAAGGGCGGCCAGGTCGAGTTCCGCGTGGAGAAGCAGGGCATCATCCATTCGGGCATTGGCAAGATGTCGTTCTCGGACGACGCGCTCAAGGCCAACCTGACCGCGTTCGTCGACGCCATCGTCAAGGCGAAGCCCTCGGGCGCCAAGGGCAAGTACCTACGCAAGGTCTCGCTCAGCTCCAGCATGGGCCCCGGCCTGAAGCTGGACACGGCGGAACTCGCCGGTAGCTGAGCCCTTTGGCCGACTGCAATTGAAAAGGCCGGGAGGAGCGATCTTCCCGGCCTTTTTCGTCAATGTCGGCAAGGAACCCGCGAGGCTGGTCATCACTTATCTGGTGGACCGGGACGCGCCGGTCCGGAGCTCGGTCGAACCGCCACCGGCGCCCTGACGAGGGTCACCCTGCGGTCACCACGTCGATTCCGCCGAACACCGCCGGGCGATCGATTGCCTCGAGTGCCACGACCAATGCGCGCGCGCACGCCGCCAGTTCCTCCGCGTCGACCGAACGGATGACGAAGTTCGCGCCCGATTTGCCGTCGCGCCAGAACGGATAGCTGCCGATCTGGCAGGAGGCATGCGCGGCTTCGGTCGTGCGCAGCAGATCGGCGACTTCGCTTTCCTGCACCCAGCAGCCGATCGTCTCCGACAACAGCGGAAGCCCGCCTTGAAGCTGGCCGGACAGCGCATCGAGCATACCTGCGGCGATCTGGGGAACGCCCGCCATCAGGATGATATTGCCGTAGCGGATGCCCGGTGCGCCGGTGAAGCGGTTGGGGATCAGCTCGGCGCCCTCGGGCACGCGCGCCATGCGCAGCCGCGCATCGGTGAGCCCCCCGCGCGTGGCGTAGTATTCCTCAAGGATGGCGCGGGCATGGGGATGGACGATCACGCTGACGCCCACCGCTTCGGCCACCGCGTCGACGGTGATGTCGTCGTGCGTCGGACCGATGCCGCCGGTGGTGAACAGATAGTCGTTGCGCGCGCACAGCGTGTTCACGGCCTCCACGATCGCCTCGGTGCGGTCCGGCACCACGCGCACTTCGGCGAGCCGGATGCCGTGGAGGCCGGTCCATGACGCCACTTGCGCGATGTTCTTGTCGTGGGTCCGCCCGGAGAGAATCTCGTCACCGATCACGATCAGCGCGGCGGTGAAGATGCGAGAATCGGCCATGGGAGTGGCCTAAGGCAAATGGCCGAATATCGCCAGTGGCAGGGCGAAGCGGTGCCCGACCGGTCGGCCAAAAAAAAGGCCGGTCAGATGACCGGCCCTTGGAAGTTTGGGAGAGGATGCCTGAAAGGCCCGTCCCTTATGATGCGAATCGCACTTTGCTGCAAATGCGAAAGGCGGGAAGATCATTGCGTTCTTTGCAAGTCATAATCACGGATGTGAAAAGCATCACGCAATTGCGCCGTACAAGTCATGTTCATCCGCATCCTCGATACGGATGTTGAGAAAATCGCCGACTTTCACGGAGGGGGTAATGCTGCGAAGCAGCACGGCGCCGTCGATCTCCGGAGCGTCGGCTTGGGAGCGCCCGGTGGCACCGATATCCCCTTCCTCGTCGGGTTCGCCGACTTCATCGACGATGACGCGAAGCACTTTGCCGATTTTGGCGGAAAGCTTCTCGGCGCTGATCCGCGCGGTGACTTCCATCAGCCGGGCGTAGCGTTCTTCCTTGACCTCCTCGGGAACGGCGCCGGGCAGATCGTTGGCGCTGGCACCCGCCACCGGCTCGAACCGGAATGCGCCCACGCGGTCGAGCCGGGCCTCTTCCAGCCAATTCAGCAGATAGCGAAAGTCCTCCTCGGTCTCCCCGGGGAACCCGACGACGAAGCTCGAACGGATGGCGATGTCGGGGCAGATCACGCGCCAGTTCTTCAGCCTTTCCAGCACTTTGGCCTCGTTGGCGGGGCGCTTCATCGAGCGCAGGACCGAGGGGCTGGCGTGCTGGAACGGGATGTCCAGGTAAGGCGTCAGCAGCCCTTCGGCCATCAGCGGGATCACGGCATCGACGTGGGGGTAGGGGTAGACATAGTGCAGCCGCACCCAGGGCGTCTCGCCTTCCGGCGTGCGCAGCCCGCCCAGTTCGCGGGCAAGGCCGGTCATGTGCGCGCGCACTTCGCGTCCGTGGAACGGGCGGGACTCATGACCGATGTCGACGCCATAGGCCGAGGTGTCCTGGCTGATCACCAGCAGCTCGCGCGTGCCGGCCGCGACTAGCTTCTCCGCCTCGCGCAGCACCGCGTCGATGCGGCGGCTTGCCAGTTTTCC
Organism: Novosphingobium sp.; assembly: GCA_035281095.1. GTDB lineage: Bacteria > Pseudomonadota > Alphaproteobacteria > Sphingomonadales > Sphingomonadaceae > Novosphingobium. The sequence continues at coordinate 11,837 of DATEEP010000172.1, forward strand.
TCGCAATTGCGGGATGATGCAGAAGCTGCACGAATGGTTGCAGCCTTCGGAGATCTTCAGGTACGAATAGTGGCGCGGCGTCAGCTTCACTTCCGTGTCCATGTCGCGGCGCGGGATCAGGTCGACGAACGGGCCCTGGCTAGGCGGCGCGGCCTCATGGACCGCATCGACCACCTGCTCGTACTGGTGCGCCCCGGTTACCGCGAGAACCTCGGGAAACCTGGCGCGGATGACTTCCGCCTCGTTGCCCATGCAGCCGGTCACGATCACGCGGCCGTTCTCAGCCATGGCCTCGCCGATGGCGGCAAGACTCTCTTCCTTGGCGGAATCGAGGAAGCCGCAAGTGTTGACCAGCACGACGTCGGCGCCGGCATAGTCCGGGCTCATGTCGTAGCCGTCGGCGCGAAGCCGGGTGAGGATCCGCTCGGAATCGACCAGCGCCTTGGGACAGCCCAGGCTGACCATGCCGACGCGCGGAGCGGAAGGTAGTTCGATTGCCATGTGGCGCGGGCCCCTACACGGGAATGCGCATTTGCGCTAGCTTCGCATATAGGAACGCGGACGGCCGGAACGAGGAAGCACGATATGGGACCTGTGAACTGGCTGGCCGTGATGGTGGCTGCCGTGCTCGCGGGCGGGCTGGCCGCGTTGTGGCATGGACCGCTGTTCCGCACCCGCCGCCAGTTCCTGCGCCGTGTGCCTCATCCCAAGGGAATGCTGTGGCCGTTCGCGGTGGCGCTGCCCGTCGGCGCGCTGATGCTCGGCCACGCCTTCGCCCGAATCGGGCCGGAGACCCTGGCCGCGAAGCCGTGGCTCTATTTCATGCAGTCGGGCGGGATCGCGGTGGCGTTCGTGATCCCGGCGGTGTGGCTGACGCTCGCGCGCGAAGGGCTGGACCGCCAGCGCCAGCTGATCGCATGCGGGTACTGGCTTGCGGCCTACCTTCTCATGGGCGCTGTGTTCTGGGTGCTGCAGTAGCTTCGGCGGATTCGTATCGACAGGCGTGATCTCGATGATAAGATCGCCGGGGCTTAGAGTGATTTCGAGGCAGGCTCGGAAATTACGGCAGACAAAGAATATCCGGACTCGTGCCGGTTCAATCTGAAACGGAACGAGCCGAAGTGCGCGGGCTTCGGTTTCATGGTTTTTCGGGCAGTTGTTCCAGCGGATCGACCGAGGTGTTGTCACGCCGCATTTCGAAGTGCAGCTCGGTGGCGCCGGTGATGCCGCTGCTGCCGACTAGGCCCACCCGCTCGCCCTTACCGACCCTGTCGCCCTTTTTCACCGTCACCTTGTCGAGCGAACCGTAGGCCGAGGCCCAGCCGCCGCCGTGGTCGACGACGACGAGGTTGCCGAACTGCTGCTCCTCCTTGCCCGCGAACAGGACGGTCCCGGCCGCGCTGGCCCTGACCGCCGCGCCCTTGGCGGCGATGATGTCGATCCCGTCATGATAGTCGCTGACGCCGCGCGCGCGGAAACCGCGCCGCACCGTACCGGCGAGCGGCCAGGCGAAGCGGCCGGTCTCCTCCGTGCTGGCGGACGAAACGGCGGGAGCCGGATCGGGGCGGCCCAGCACGGCCGGGATCAGCAGCTTCTGGCCGGGCTTGATCGCCGATGCGGCTTGAAGGTTGTTGGCGACCGCGATCGTCTCCCACGGCACGGCATAGTCGTAGGCGATCGAAAACCCGGTCTCGCCTTTCGACACGACATGGTGCCGGGTGCGGGGGATCAGCAGCTTCTGGCCGGCGCGCACGGTGTAGGGCGGGGTCATGCCGTTTGCTTCGGCGATCATCACCCGCGGCACCTGCTCGCGGTTGGCGATGCCGCCCAGCGTCTCGCCGGGCTGGACGACGTAGGCGGAGACGCCGCTGGCGCCGTCCGGCGTGGTTGCCGTTGCCTTCGCGGTCGCCGCCTTCGCGATCGTCGCCTTGGCTGGTCTGGAAGCCTGGATCACCCGGCTGGCCGGACGTCCGTCGCGAGGGATCTTCAGCTTCTGCCCCAGGCGCACGACGTAGGGCTCCTTCAGCCCATTGGCCTCGATGATCCGCTGGCGCGACACCCCGGCGCGGTTGGCGATGCCGTTCAGCGTTTCGCCGCTGGCGACGAGGTGTTCGGTTTCCTGCTCGGGCGGTGCCGCCACTGCTGAGGTCGATGCGGCGAGGAGGGCGGCCGCGAGCGCAATGCCCGGTCGCCTCATGCCTCGAACCGCCGGGCCAGCGTCGCCAACGATGCCTCGTGCGTCAGGTCGATATGCAGCGGCGTGACCGAAACGAAGCCATCGGCGATGGCCTCGAGGTCGGTCGCATGGCCGGGCGTATGCTCCATCCCCTGCAACCCGAACCAGAAATAGGGAAAGCCGCGCGGATCGATGTTCTCGACGATCGAACCGCGTGAATAATCGTGAAATCCCTGTCGCACGACGCGGATACCCCCTATCTCGCCAGCACTCAGTGGGGGGAAGTTTACATTAATCAGTGTGCGCTCGGCAAAGGGGCTATCCACAAGCGCGCGCAGCACCTTTTCGCCCCAGATCTCGGCGGCTTCGAACGACACTTCGTTGCCCACGTCCTCGCGCGTATAGACTTGGCTGAAGGCGACCGAGCGGATGCCCGCTAGCGCGCCTTCCATGGCGGCAGCGATCGTGCCCGAATATGTCACGTCGTCGGCAAGGTTGGCGCCGCGGTTGACGCCCGAGAGGATCAGGTCGGGCGGTCCATCGAGCACTTTGCCCAGCGCCAGATTGACCGCATCGGTTGGCGTTCCGGTGACGGAGAAGCGCTTGGGCGCGTGCTCGCGCAGCCGGACCGGGCGTGAGAGCGACAGCGAGTGGCCCGCGCCCGACTGCTCTTCGGATGGCGCGACGATCCAGATGTCGTCGGAGAACTTCGCCGCGATCTTTTCGAGGACGTAGAGGCCCGGCGCGCCGATCCCGTCGTCGTTGGTCAGGAGGATGCGCATGGGCTCTTGCCAGACTCACTTTCCGCTTGCCCTGAGCTTGTCGAAGGGCTGTTCTTGATTTGCACCGTCCGAAAGAAACGCGGTCCTTCGACAAGCTCAGGACATGCGGTTCCCATATTCAGGCAGGGACCAATCGCGTTACCCCGCCCATATACGGATGCAGCACCGCCGGTACTTCCACCGAGCCATCCGCTTGCTGGCCGTTCTCCAGCACCGCCACCAGCGTGCGGCCGACGGCGAGGCCGGAGCCGTTGAGCGTGTGGACGAACTCGGTCTTCCTCGAATCCGCCGGACGGTAGCGCGCGTTCATCCGCCGCGCCTGAAAGTCGCCGCAGTTCGAGATCGAGGATATCTCGCGATAGGCCTGCTGGCCGGGCAGCCAGACTTCCAGATCGTAGGTGATCCGCGCGGTCGCGCCCATGTCTCCGGCGCAGAGCAGCATCTTGCGGTAGGGAAGCTCCAGCGCCTGCAGGATCGATTCCGCCGCTGCCGTCATCCGCGCGTGTTCGGCGGGCGAATCCTCGGGGCGGCACACGGCGACCAGCTCGACTTTCTCGAACTGGTGCTGGCGGATGAAGCCGCGCGTATCGCGTCCCGCCGCGCCTGCTTCGGAGCGGAAGCACGGCGTTAGCGCGGTCATCCGCAGCGGAAGCGCGTCTTCGGGCAGGATCTGGTCGCGCACCGCATTGGTCAGCGAGACTTCGGCGGTGGGGATCAGCCAGCGGCCGTCGGTGGTGCGGAACAGATCGTCGGCGAACTTGGGTAATTGGCCCGTGCCGTAGACCGCCTCGTCGCGCACCAGAAGCGGCGGATTGCATTCCAGATAGCCGTTCTCGCCCGTCTGCCGGTCGAGCATGAACTGCGCCAGCGCGCGGTGGAGCCGCGCCATCTGGCCCCTGAGGAACGTGAACCGGGCACCCGAGATCGCGGCGCCGGTCTCGAAATCGAGGCCGAGGGCGGGGCCGATGTCGGCGTGTTCCTTCGCCTCGAAATCGAACGCGCGGGGCATTCCCCAGCGCGCCACCTCGACATTCTGCGTCTCGTCCTCGCCCTCGGGCACTTCGGGGAGGGGCAGGTTGGGCAGGCGCGACAGCGCGTCATTGAGCTGCGCGGCCAGATCGCGGTCCTGCGCTTCGAGCGCGGGTAACTCGTCCTTCAACGCGGCGACTTCGGCCTTGAGCGCCTCGGCGGTGGCGCCATCACCCTTGCCCATCGCCTGGCCGATCGCCTTGGATGCCTCATTGCGGCGTGCCTGGCTCTCCTGCATGCGCGTGGACACGCTGCGACGCTCTTCGTCGAGCGCGATCAGCGCGGCGGATGCCGGCTCCGCCCCGCGCCGGGCAAGGCCGGCGTCGAAGGCGGCGGGATTCTCACGGATCAGGCGAATGTCATGCATCGCGCCGGGCTATGCCCGCTCCCGCCCTCGCTTTCAACGGCAATGCGCCGCCGTTCCGCTTCATAAAGTAAGCATGGTGAGGATTGACTCAGCCCTCGTCCCGGTAAAAGGCGGGGGCAATATTCGCAGCAATGCGGCACTCGATAGTCCGGGGCGGGATGTTGAAAACCAGAAGAATTGCCGAGTCTTGCGTGATTGCGATCATTGTAGGCGGCTTAGGTGGCGCTCCTGCACTGGCGCAACGCACCGCCGAGAATGCGGTGACCGGCGCGGACGATGCATTCGGCACTCAGGTCGGCAATGAGAATACCGGCATTTACAGTTCCACGGACGTCCGTGGATTTTCGTCGATCAAGGCGGGGAATGCCCGGATCGAGGGGGTCTACTTCGATCAGTTGGCTCAGCTCAACAATTCGGCCAGGGCGGGTGCGGTCATGCGCGTTGGGGTGGCGGCGGTCGACTATCCGTTCCCCGCGCCGACAGGCATCACCAACTACACCTTGCGCATTCCGGGGGATCGCGCTTCGGGGAGCGCGTCGGCTTACCTCAATGCCTACGGCGGCGTGCACGTCGAAGGCGAGCGCAAGTTTCCGATCATCAAGGACAAGCTCAGCATCGGCCTCGGCACCAGCCTCGACAGGACCCAGCAGCCCGACGGGTCCGACTACAAGGCCCGAAGCGTGGGCGGAGTATCGCGCTTTCGCCACGGCACCGGCGATATCGTGGCGATGCTCAGCTATTACCGGTTCTTCGACGAAAAGACCCGCCCGCTGGTGGTCGGCAGGGGCGCGTTCGTGCCCAGGCTGCCGCCGTACCGACGCTACCTCGGTCAGTCCTGGGAAGCGACGGGCAACGACAACACGAACGTGGGCTTCGTTGTCCGGCAGAAAGTGACCGACAGCATCTCCCTGCGCGCGGGCGCATGGCATTCGCGCGTGGCGCGGGACAACAAGTTCAGCGACATCACGCTGGTAGAGCGTATCGACGGCGGCGGTCGCCACTTCGTGATCGCCGATCCCAGGCAGGACGCTCGCTCCAACTCCGGAGAGGTCCAGCTTTCGTGGCGCGGCGGGGGAGGGCGGATCAGCCATCGCGTGATCCTGATGGCGCGCGGGCGCGATCGGCGCACCGAAAGCGGCGGCGGCCGCACTTTCGACCTCGGGCCGGTGATCCTCGGCCAGCTCGATCCCGAGCCGGAGCCTTCGCTCACGTTCGGTGAGATCGATGTCGGCCGCGTCAGGCAGTGGACCGGCGGGATCGGCTACAATGCCCGCGTCGGCAAGCTGCTGGAACTCAACCTCGGGCTGCAGAAGACCGATTACCGGGCCAGCTTCGCGCACGACGGCGGAACCACGCGAGCGTCGGACAGCCCGTGGCTCTACAATGCGGCGCTGGTCGTTCACGCGAACTCGTGGCTCACGCTCTACGCCACTTACGTGACCGGGCTGGAGGAAAGCGGCGCCGCGCCCGAATCGGCGGCCAACCGCGACGAATTGCTCCCGGCCGCGCGCACCCGCCAGATCGACGGCGGCGCGCGGCTGGATCTGGGGCGCATCAAGATCGTCGCCAGCCTGTTCGATATCGAGAAGCCCTATTTCAGCTTCGACGAGAACAACCGCTTCATGGCGGTGGGCGACGTCACCCACCGCGGCTTCGAGGTATCGCTTTCGGGAAGGATCGGCACTCGCCTCAACCTGCTTGCGGGAGCGGTGCTGATGGACCCCAAGGTCAGCGGCAGGGCGCGCGACCTCGGCCTCGCCGGTGCGCGGCCGGTGGGGCCGACGGCGACCCAGCTTCGCCTCGACGCCGATTATCGCACGGCGCTGCCCGGCTTCTCGGTGACCGTGTCGGCGTCCTATTACGGAAAGCGTGCCGCGACCGCGCAAGGGTTCGCCGAGCTGGGCGGACGGCAGGCGTTCATCGACCCGTTCACCAATGTCGATCTTGGCGCGCGCTACCAGTTCGCGGCCGGCAAGATTCCCATGAGCCTGAGGTTCCAGGCCTTCAACGTGTTCGATGAAAAGGAATGGAACGTGCTCGCCCCGGCGACCTATCAGTTGAAGGAAGGGCGGCGCTACAAGCTGCAGATCACCGCAGACTTCTAGACTCGTTCCGGTCCGGATTGAACCGGAACGAGCCCGCATATCCTTTGTTTGCCGTGATTTCCGAGCCGGCAGGTGATTCCACCTGCCTCGAAATCACTCTAGGACGCGAACTGCCCGGATGGTGGGCGCGGCAGGGATTGAACCTGCGACCCCACCCGTGTGAAGGGTGTGCTCTACCACTGAGCTACGCGCCCGCATCCGCTGCGGCAAGGCGCGCCCTTAGGCCACGCGCCCGTGATTGACAAGCGTCCTTGGCGGCCTAAAGCGCCCCACCATGACCGACGATACCACGCCAGAGCAGACCACCCCGGAGCACACCACCGTACAGACCGGTGCGGCCGATGTCCCGCCCGATCACCTCGCGATCAATCCGCGCAGTGCCTATTTCGATTCGGACAAGCTGCAGCGCGGCATCGGCATCCGCTTCAAGGGCGTGGTGCGCACCAATATCGAGGAATACTGCATTTCCGAAGGCTGGGTGCGGGTCCAGGCCGGCAAGTCGCTCGATCGCCGGGGCCAGCCGCTGACCATCAAGCTCAACGGTCCGGTGGAAGCCTGGTACGAGGATCTGGGCGACGATCCGCCCGTGGCGAAGGTTTAGGATTCAGAGCATGATGACTTTGGTTTGAATCACTTCGTCATTGCGACCCCGGACCTGATCTGGGGAAATCAATCCAGGGCCACGTAGAACCGCCATGGATTGCTTCGTCACTCCATTCCTCGCAGTGACGAGTGTCCTGAAGCCTTAGCGGTAACGCCCGGCGATGATGTCGCCGATGGGATCGCTGGAATGGCGAGCCACCTTGACGAGGGCGGGGGCGACGGCGGGCGCGAGGGCGGGCTTGGGAACCGTGGCCGGCCGGGAGGCGCCGGGTGCGGGCCGTTCGGCCGAAGTCCTGTCTCTGTAGATGAACCCCGCCACCGGCCAGTGATTGGTGCCCAGCGCCTGTGACGGGCCGTGCCAGATGCGCACTTCGCTCCAGTCGTTGGCGGACGAGACGTCCACCGCGCGGACGTCGGTCTCGATCTTGCCGCGTTCGGACCAGTTTGCGTGGTTGAGCAGCACGGTGCGCGAATCGACGACCCGGCTCACCGCCGCCACATGGCCCAGCGTCGAGTTGCCGTAAGGCCGGATCGCCATGACGGCGCCCGGCTGCGGCCGGTGACCCCGGCGATAGCGCCCGGCGGCCTGTTCCCACCAGGTCCAGGCGTCGCCATAGATCTGCACCCCGGTCATGTCCCGCGCATAAGGCACGCACTGGAGGAAGGCAGGAAGCTCCCTCGATCCGCCGTTGACGGCGCCGGTATCGAAGGAGCTTCTCGCTTGCGTCGGGAGGGCCGCGACGCAGAACAGGGCGATGGCGAGAGGAAGATGGTGACCGTTCATGGTGACCATATTGACCTCCCGCGGTTAGGCTGAGCCTGCAAAACCTGGTAAACGGCGCGGCAAGGATTTGCCGTGGCGCTTGCAATGCTTGGCAATGCGGGCCACCTGCCCGGCAACATGTTGCCGAACGTCATCATCATCGGCCGGCCCAACGTCGGCAAGTCCACGCTGTTCAACCGGCTGGTGGGCAAGAAGCTGGCGCTGGTGGATGACCAGCCCGGCGTCACGCGCGACCGCCGATTCGGCGAGGCGCACTTGCTCGGGCTGGAATTCACCATCGTCGACACCGCTGGCTGGGAGGACGAGGATCCCGAAAGCCTGCCGGGCCGCATGCGCGCGCAGACCGAAGCGTCGCTGGTCGGCGCCGACGTCGCGCTGTTCGTGATCGACGCGCGGGCGGGGGTGACGCCGCTCGACGAGGAGATCGGTCGCTATCTTCGCGCGCAAGGCGGGCCGGGCGGCGTCTCGGTGCCGGTGGTCCTGCTGGCCAACAAGGCGGAAGGCCGCGCGGGCGAGGGCGGACTGCTCGAAGCCTACGCGCTGGGTCTTGGCGAGCCGGTGCCGTTCTCGGCCGAGCACGGCGAGGGGCTGGCCGACTTGTTCGAGGCGCTGCGTCCGCTGATCGAGCCGATGCAGCCCGACGACGAAGATTTTGGCGCCGACAATGCCGAGGGCGGGGAGGGCGAGGAAGCCGGGGAGGACGAGGTGCCAGCCGGCCCGCTCAAGCTCGCCATCGTCGGGCGGCCGAACGCCGGCAAGTCGACGCTGATCAACCAACTGCTTGGCGAGGATCGCCTGCTGACGGGGCCGGAAGCGGGGATCACGCGCGATTCCATCGCGATCGACTGGCATTGGATCGATCCCGTCAGCGGCGAGCGGCCCGAAGTGCGGCTGATCGACACCGCCGGAATGCGCAAGCGCGCCCGCGTCGTGGACAAGCTGGAGAAGCTCTCGGTCGCCGACGCGCGCCGGGCGATAGACTTCGCCGAAGTCGTGGTGCTGCTGCTCGACGCCACCAAGGGCTTGGAGCACCAGGACCTCAAGATCGCCTCCATGGTGCTGGAGGAAGGCCGTGCGCTGCTCATCGCCATCAACAAATGGGACGTCGCGGAAAACGCATCCTCCCTGTTCAACGGCATCCGCGCCGCGCTTGACGAGGGGCTGGCGCAAGTGCGCGGGGTGCCGCTGATCGCGGTATCGGCGCGGACCGGCAAGGGGCTGGACGACATGATGCGCGCCGCCTTCGACATCCGCGAGGCATGGAGCCGCCGGGTGCCGACCTCGGGCCTCAACCGCTGGTTCGACGACGCGCTCGCCGCCAACCCGCCGCCCGCGCCCGGCGGCAAGCGCATCAAGCTGCGCTACATCACCCAGGCACGGATACGCCCGCCGACGTTCGTGCTGTTCGGCACCCGGCTGGATCAACTGCCGACAAGCTACCAGCGCTATCTGGTGAACGGCATCCGCCGCGATCTCGGCTTCGGATCGGTGCCGGTACGGCTGAACTTGCGCAGCCCGAAGAACCCGTTCGCCAAGGATTGAGCGGGCGCTTCCCGCCCATTGCGGATGAGTTGTGCCTGAAATCGGGCGTGGCCAGGCACTTACTTGCCGCGTCGCGCGTTAGAGTACGATGGATTCGGTTGAATCACTTCGTCATTGCGACCCCGGACTTGATCCGGGGGAAGCAATCCAGGGCAGCGAGACACCGCCCTGGATTGCCGCGCGGCTTCGCCGCTCGCAATGACGAAGCAATGTAAAATCCTCATTGTCTAAGGGACATGGCGCAGGAAGATTTCCTCACATCGATCGACGCGGAGGCTCCGAACACTCGGAACAGGGGCGCATGCTGGGCGATGCCCGGCGTGATGCTGGCGGTGGCGCTGTTCGTGCTGATCTTCGCGTCGCAGTTCACCGGAGCGGACCCCGTGGACGCGGCGCAAGCGGGGGGAACGCGGGCGACGGATAGGGGCTGATCTGACCTGGCGTCATCGCGGCAAAGTTCGTCATTGCGAGGAGGCGGAGCCGACGAAGCAATCCAGGGCGGTCGCGCACGGCACTGGATTGCCACGGGCCTTGCGGCCCCGGCGATGACGATGGTGGTCAATGACGATGGTGGTCAATGACGATGGTGGTCGGGGGACTCCAGGAAGGTCCCGCGAACCTACTCGCCTTCGCCGGCGGGGCCGCTCTGGAGCTGGATGTAATTCTGCAGGCCCATCCGCTCGATCATGTCGAACTGCTTTTCCAGGAAGTCGACATGTTCTTCCTCGTTTTCGAGGATCCGCTCGAAGATTTCGCGGCTGATATAGTCGCGCACCGCCTCGCAATGGGCGATCCCTTCCTTGAGCAGCGGGATCGCCTCATGCTCGACCTCGAGGTCGGCCTTGAGGATCTCCTCCACGCCTTCGCCGATGCGCAGCTTGCCCAGCGCCTGGAAGTTGGGGAGGCCGTTGAGGAACAGGATGCGCTCGGCGAGCATGTCGGCATGCTTCATCTCGTCGATCGATTCGTGGCGTTCGAAATCGGCGAGCTTGGACACGCCCCAGTTGGCGAGCATGCGATAGTGCAGCCAATACTGGTTGACCGCGGTCAGCTCGTTCAGCAGCGCCTTGTTGAGGAAGTCGATGACCTGCTTGTCGCCCTGCATGCGCGTTCTCCTGTTCGCCCTGCGGCGGATATGGGGACAACGGCGGAATCAGGCAAGTCAGTGCGTGACCAGAACTGGCAGATTTTCCCGGCTTCTCTCGTCGAAAAGGATGTGCTCGGCCTCGTCCAGGCACTGTCGGCACTGCGGCGGGCGGCCCAGCGCGGTGTAGATCGCCTCGGCATCGCCGCGCACGCCGCGGGCGGCTGTGCGGAACTCGCATTCACGGATGGCATTGCAGACGCAGACGTACATGGACGCTCCTCTTGCCAGCCTATATAGCTTCGTGAGAATGGATCGCAATAGCGTTTAGCGGCGATTGTGTAAAAAATGTCCTTCGATCAATGATCGCCACGCCCATTCGAGCGGCCCGCGACGGAAATGCGCCAGCCAAGGGGCGCTCCACAGCAGCATCAGCACCCAGCCCAGAGCGACGAAAGCCCATTGCCCGGCATGGCCGTGCCGGCCGAACAGGCCGAGGCCCCAGCCGTAGAACAGCGCCGTCATCGCCAGCGAGGTCAGGATATAGTTGCTGAACGCCATCCGGCCGGCCGCGACCAGCTTGCGCCCGAGCCAGGTCGGCGCGAGGCGGGGAGCCAGGGCGGTCAGGGCGGCGAGGTAGCCGAAGCCCATCAGCAGATGCGGAATGGCGCCCCAGTTGATGAAGATCGCCTGCATCGCCAGCGGCGGGAACCGGTGCCGGATCGCCCATGCGAGCAGCAGCGCGGTCAGGGCGAGGCCGGCGGCGAGGCAGGCAAGGGCGATCCGCCACAGATGTCTCGCCGGCCACTCGGCGGCGAACAGGCCCCGACGATGGAGGACCAGGCCGAACAGCATCAGCGGAACGGTCTCGCCCAGCGCGGTGAAGGCGATCTCCAGCGGACGCAGGGTGTCGCTTTCAATCCGGTGCGCGACGATGCCGACGAAGTCCCGTGCGGCGATGGCGCTCTCGATGTCCGCGTAGTCGGCCATCGCCTGCCGTGCTCCGGCATACCATTCGCGTTGCAACGCGGTTGCAAAGCCGTTGTAGACGAGTTGCTCCGTGGCGACGGCGTCATGGTCCAGCGCCGCGCCGATCGCGTGCCACAGCACGAAAACGCCGCCGCCGATCAGCGCCAGCGTGCGGTCCGGCAACTCGTGCATGAACAGCACGATCACGCCGGCCACGGCATAAAGGAACAGGATGTCGCCCCACCACAGCAGATAGAAATGGGCGAGGCCGAACAGCGCCAACCAGCCGAGCCGGCGCAATTGCCGGCCCGCGCCGAAACCGCCGGCCGCGTCCGTCCGATCAATGTAGAGCATCAGCCCCGCGCCGAACAGCATGCTGAACAGCGCGCGCATCTTTCCTTCGAAGAACAGGAACTTGATCGAAAAGGCGATCTCGTCGCCGCCGGTGCCGGGTTGCGGCAGGTGCGGGTTGAGGACGGCGCCGGGAGGCCCGGCAAACCCCGCGATATTGATGGCCAGGATGCCCAGAACCGCCACGCCCCGGATCAGATCGAGCGAGGCGACCCGGTCCGCGGGCCCGTCGCGCAACCGGTCAGTCCCTGGTCGGCAGGCAGGCGAACCCGGCACCCTTCAGGCGCGCGCAGGCGGCCGAAGCGTCGGACTGGCTGGCGAACCCGCCGGCGAGCAGCCGCGTGAGCCGCCCGGTCGGCAAGACGATCCGCTCATGCCCCGCGAGCTCGGGACGGCCCTTGACCCGGTTCCACAAGGCATCGGCATTACCGCGCACCGCGAACGCGCCAAGCTGGATCCGCCACGGGCCGGAAACGGCGGCGGCAGGAGGCGCGGGGGGGGCAGGCTTGGGCTTCGGCTGGGGCTTTGCTTCGACGGGCTTGGCCGGGGCGGGCTTCGACGGGGGCTTCGGGGCGGGCTTGGCCATGATCGCCGCGACGGGCGGGACGCCCGGTTTCGGCCGGGTGTAGTCCGCGCCGGCGGTAGCCTGGCTCGTCCCCGCCGCGCGAGACGCATCGGCCGCCGCGCGTTCGGCGGTGGTGAGGGTGGAGACGTCGGGCGTGAACGGGCGGATCGGCTCGGCGTTGCCCGGCTTGGTCCAGGGAAGGCCACCGGGCGATCCGAGATCGGCGGCGGCGACTTGGCGGGACCGGGTGGCTTCGGCCCGCGCGGCGAGGTCGCCCGCCAGCGCGACGCCCTTTTGCCGGTCCTCCAGCGAGACGTACTTGTCCATCTCGGCCAGCGCGATGGCCGCTTGGGGCAGCGACGCGCGTTGTGCGAGGCTGGCCAGCGCATAGGCGCGGACCCAGTCCTTGGGCACGTTCTCGCCGTTGAAATAGGCAAGGCCCAGGACATATTGCGCGCGCGGCTCACCACGATCGGCGGCGGCGGTTATGTAAGGCATCGCCTTGGCGCGCTCGCCCCGCTGGAACAGCAGCAGGCCGTAGTTGTCGGACGCCTGCAAGTGCCCGCGCGCCGCCGCTTGCCCGTAAAGCTCCTCGGCCTTGGTGAGGTCCTGCTTGACCCCGCGCCCTGCCTTGTAGGCCTGCGCCAGGTTGAACAGCGCGTCCGCGTCGCCCTGCTCGGCCGGGCCCTTCCATTCGCGAATCGCGGCCGGATAGTCCCCCCGCGACCAGGCGTCGACGCCCGCCTTCACGTCTGCATGTACCGGAATTGCCGGGAAAAAAACGCCACAGAAGACCAGCACGGCAAGGGAAACGGCGTTTCGCGACCACCCTCGGGCTTGCATGGGCACAGCGTTCCTTCCGAAGGCCGCGATGATGGTCATGGTGTACGTCCTGATGTGCTTGCGGTCGAGTGGCCCGCACGGCACGCACCCGGCCGCCGGCAAGCATGTCTAACTGACATAGTGAACATATCCTTGCCAAAGGATTTATGCGGCTTTGCCCGGATCGCGGCTTGGATCGCGCCCGGCTTGCTGACCTGTTGTTAACCTAAAATTAGGGCCGATCTGCGATCCGGTACCCGACAGGTTTCTTTTTTCAGCAGGTCTGGGGGATATCGCTTTGCGCGTATTGGCGTTGGCATCACAGAAGGGGGGGTCTGGCAAGACCACGCTGTCCGGGCACCTCGCGGTGCAGGCTCAACGAGCCGGGGCGGGCCCCGTCGTCCTGATCGATATCGATCCGCAAGGTTCGCTTGCCGACTGGTGGAACGAGCGTGAGGCGGAATATCCCGCCTTCGCGCAGACCAGCGTCGCGCGGCTCGCCAGCGATCTGCAGGTCCTGCGCCAGCAGGGCTTCAAGCTTGCTGTGATCGACACGCCGCCCGCTATCACGATGGCGATCCAGAGCGTGATCTCCGTGGCCGAACTGATCGTCGTGCCGACCCGGCCCAGCCCGCATGACTTGCGCGCAGTCGGCGCCACGGTCGATTTGTGCGAGCGCGCCGGCAAGCCGCTGATCTTCGTGGTCAACGCGGCGACGCCCAAGGCGCGGATCACCGGCGAGGCCGCCGTCGCGCTGTCCCAGCACGGCACCGTCGCGCCGATCACCATGCATCACCGCACCGATTTCGCGGCCTCGATGATCGATGGCCGCACCGTCATGGAAGTCGATCCCGGCGGCCGATCCGCCAATGAGGTCGTGACCTTGTGGAACTATATCGCCGACCGGCTGGAGAAGAATTTCCGCCGAACGGTATTCGCTGTCCCCGCTGCCGCGACCGCGGTCCTGCCGGGCTCGCAACGGCCCGTGGGCGGCTTCGGCCGCCGGGTCGCCGGTTCCTGAAGGCGGCCGCGGGCATGGGCCTTTCCGGCAACTTCGCTTCCCTCTCGCCGTGTCTCCTGGCGCGCAAGGGCGGGGCCAAGCCCGCGATGCGTTCGCAGCTGCAAGCCTTGCAACAGCCTTGCGACGCCGTTGCAAGGCTGCCCGATGACTGGAGCAATGATCTCGGCTGGAACGATATGGGCGATCCGGTGGAGGTCGGCGCGGACATCATCGCCATCGGAACCGCCAAGCCGCATTCGCCCGCCGTGGTTCCCGAAGTGGTCCGCCAACGCGGGAAGATCGCGGCAAAGCTCTCCACGACCAGTCGCCGATCCGACAAGGCCGAGCGCCGCTCCGCTCTCGACGAAGGTCGGCGCTGCGCCTTCACTCTGCGCATCGATGCCGAGCGTCACTTGCGGTTGCGGCTTGCCGGCGCCGTTCACCATCGTAGCGCCCAGGCGATCGTGACCGACGCGCTTGACCATTACCTCGCCGGAATGCCCGGGATCGAGGCACTCGCCGAACAAGCCCGCACCAAGCCGCGGAAATCCTGAGCAAAGGACCAACCATGAAGAGCCCCTTCCCGCACCATCAGGCCGCCCGACCCGTTGTTCGCAACGTCGTCTGCACCGCGCTCGCCGCAGCCTTGATCGCGGGGGTCGCATCCGTTTCGCTGGAGCCGGCCGAAGCGGCGTCCACCGCTTCGGCGGTTGTCGGCAAGAAGGTGGCCAAGATCATCCTCAAGGCGGAGCAGGCCGTCCGGAAGGCGCCGCAAAGCGTTGCCGCCCGGACCACGCTCGCCCAGGCCTACCTGACGTCGGGCCGCTTCGAATCGGCCGTGACGACTTTCGACGATGCGATGCGGCTGGGTGATACCAGCCCGCGCACCGCGCTCAGTCTGGCGCTGGCGCAGATCGGCGCTGGCGACAAGCGCGCGGCCGTCGCCACGCTCGATGCATGGGGCGATACGATCCCGGCGGGCGATCTCGGCCTGGCGCTGGCGCTGGCGGGTGAAACCGGGCGCGGCGTGACCATGCTTTCCGACGCCCTTCGCGCCGGCGAGGATACGCCCAAGCTGCGCCAGAACCTTGCCTATGCCTATGCCCTCGATGGCCGCTGGGGCGAAGCAAAGGTCATGGCCGCGCAGGATCTGCCCGCCGATCAGGTGGATACGCGGATCGCCGAATGGGCCATGCAGGGCAAGCCCGAGGACTACCGCGCCCGCGTCGCCGCGATGTTGGGCGCGCCAATGGTGTCCGATCCGGGCCAGCCGCAGCAACTGGCGCTGAACGCAAACCCCGCGAAAGCGCCGGCGCCGGTCGCCGCGTCCGCTCCGGTTGCGAAGACGGCGGAACTGGCCCCGATCGAGCAGGGGGGGAGCTTCTGGCTTGCCGAGGCGCCCCGTCCGGAACCGGTCGTCGAGACCGTCGCCGTGCCCGCGCCGCAGCCCGCCTACAACCCGGTCCCGGAGGCGGTCCGCGCCGTCGCTCCGGTCGCTGCGCCCAGGACCGCGCCCAAAGCCGCTCCGAAAACCGCCAAGGCTTCTGCCGCCGCGCCCGCCAAGCCCGCCGCCGCCCGCGCTCCGGAGATGAGCTTCGGCACGCACATGGTGCAGCTTGGTTCGTTCTCGACAGAAGCGAACGCCCGCCGCGCGTGGAAGATCTTCACCGCCCGCGATCCCAAACTCAAGAATTACAAGATGGCGATCACCCCGGCGATCGTGCGCGGCAAGCAATACTGGCGCGTCGCCGCTTCGGGTTTCGACGGCGGCTCGGCCCGGTCGATGTGTTCGACGGTCAAGAGCCGGGGCGGGGCCTGCTTCGCCTATGCGGTGGCGCGGCCGCTTCCGGGCGTGGTTTCGGGCCGTGCCCTGGCCAAGGCCGCCAGCGCCGCGCGCCTCGCTCAGCGCTGAGGCACCCACCCCCGACCTCTTCCGCAAGCGGGAGGGGGACAGAGCCCCGCATCAGCCCTCCCGCTTGCGGGAGGGCCGCGAGACTTGCCGAGGCCTGAGCTTGTCGAAGGGCGAAGCTAGTCGCAGCGGGGTGGGTCTTCACTTCCCGCCCACTTGCGCGCCGCCCTTGAACAGGGCGATGACGCGGCCCTGGACCGGCTGCTTGTCGAACGGGGTGTTGCCCGCGCTTGCCGCCATCTGCGCCGAATCGACGATCCACGGCTTGTCCGGATCGATGACGGCGATGTCGGCCTGAGCGCCGACTTCCAGCCTGCCCGCGTTGACGCCCAGCAGCGCTGCCGGATTTTCGGCGATCAGCTCGAACGCGCGGCCCATGCCGATCCTGCCGTCTCGCACAAGGCTCATCGTCAGCGGCAGCAGTGTCTCGGCGCCGGCCATGCCGGGAGCGGCGTCGGCGAAGGGGAGGCGCTTGTCTTCCGGTCCGCGCGGATCGTGGCCCGAGGCGATGACGTCGATCGTGCCGTCGGCGATCGCCGCGATCACCGCCTGGCGATCGTTCTCGCACCGCAGCGGCGGCGACAGCCGCATGAAGGTGCGGAAATCCGCCACCGCCAGGTCGGAGAGCATGAAGTAGGCGGGTGAGACGCCGGCCGTTACGCAAGCCCCTCGCGCCTTGGCCCGCCGCACCAGGTCGAGCGCGCCCGCCGTGGTGACGTTGCGCAAATGCAGGCGCGCGCCGGTCAACTCGGCCAGCGCGATGTCGCGCATGACCGCCAGCGCCTCCGCCTCAGCCGGCGCGGACGAGAGTCCCAGCCGCGTCGCCATGTCGCCCGCCGTCGCGACGGCGTGGCCTGCCAGTCCACCGTCCTCGGCGTGGCTCACGACCACCAGATCGAGCATCGCGGCATATTGCAGCACCCGGAACATCGTGCCGGAATCGGCGATCCACCGCCGGCCGGTAGCCACGGCCTTGGCCCCGGCATCGCGCATCAGTGCCATCTCGGCGAGCTTGTCGCCCTCCAGCCCCTGCGTCGCGGCGGCAAGGGGGTGGACCCACAAGTCCGGCTTGCCCGACTGGGCGGCGAAGCGCACGCCCGCCGAAAAATCCAGCGGCGGGTTCTGGTCGGGCATCAAGGCCGCCCGCGTGATGCCGCCGAAATGGAAGGCGGGCTTGTCGATAGTGAAGACACCGAGATCGACGAGGCCGGGCGCGATCAGCTTGCCTTGCGCATCGAGAACACGATCGTCGGCTTCAGGCGACACCTCGCCCAGCGCGACGATATGACCGTCCTCGCAACGGATGGCGCCCGCCACCGGCGCGCGGCCGGGCAGGACCAGCAGGCCGTTCGCGATGATCAGGGGTCGCGCCGCGCTCATGACCAGCCCTCCACGCCGCGTGCCTTGCGGGTCAGCACGTCGAGGCACGCCATGCGGATCGCGACGCCCATCTCCACCTGCCGGGTAATGAGCGAGCGGCTCACGTGATCGGCGACGTTGCTGTCGATCTCGATTCCGCGGTTCATCGGACCGGGATGCATGACCAGCGCGTCGGGCCTGGCGAGCGCCAGCCGCTTCGAGGTCAGCCCGAACAAGTGGCGATATTCACGCGGGGAGGGGATGAACTGACCCTGCATCCGCTCAAGCTGCAGGCGCAGCATCATCACCACGTCGGCACCATCGAGCGCGCGGTTGAAATCGTGGAAGACCTCCACCGGCGAGGCGTCGATCCCGGCGGGCATCAGTCCCGGCGGTGCGCAGACCCTTACGTGCGCGCCCAGCGAGAGCAGGCATAGAATGTTCGAGCGGGCGACGCGGCTGTGCAGGATGTCGCCGCAGATGACCACCGTGAGGCCTGAAATGGCTCCCTTGGCATGGCGGATGGTCAGCGCGTCGAGCAGCGCCTGCGTCGGATGTTCGTGGCTGCCGTCGCCGGCGTTGAGCACCGGGCAATCGACCTTGTCGGCGATCAGCCGCACCGCGCCCGAGCTGGCATGCCGGATGACGATGGCGTCCGCGTGCATGGCGTTCAGCGTCATCGCCGTGTCGATCAGCGTTTCGCCCTTCTTCACGCTCGACTGCGCCACCGCCATGTTGACGACGTCGGCGCCCAGGCGCTTGCCCGCGATCTCGAAGCTCAGCAGCGTGCGCGTGGAGTTCTCGAAGAAGGCGTTGATGATGGTGAGGCCCGCCAGCCGGTCGTCGTGCTTTTGCGAAAGCTGGTTGAGGCGGACCCATTGTTCGGCCTCGTCCAGCAGGAACATGATCTCATGCGGGGCGAGCCCGGCGATGCCGACCAGGCCACGGTGCGGGAAAGCCGCCGAGCCTGCCGGATAAGTGAATGTCGGCGATGTCATTGAAGACGGTGCCTTAGGGGAGGGGAGGGGTTTGCTCAAGTGCTGGTTGGCAACTCTCCACCGTCGCGCCGTTGCTCGCCCACCCCCGGCCCCGATCCCTACCCTTGCGGAGCCCCGAGCTTGTCGAAGGGCGAAGCTAGAGCGTTTGCTTCGTCATTGCGAGCGAAGTGAAGCAATCCAGGGCAGTGAGACACCGCCCTGGATTGCCGCGGGGCTTCGCCCCTCGCAATGACGAAGCAATGTAAGTCGCAGCGGGGTGGGCCGGACCGCGGCGCTCCCTTCGCAATGACGATTTGTGGCGGACGCATATTGTTCTAAGCGTGCAGGCCACGTCTACCGAGGTCCATCATGAAATTCGCACGCAAGGTCTGGAAGCTGCTGGTCGCCGTCAAGGACGGCATGGCTCTCCTGCTCCTGCTGCTGTTCTTCGTCGGCCTTTATGCCGTGCTGTCGGCGCGGCCGGGCGCGGGGCAGGTCGAGGACGGCGCGCTGCTCGTGAAACTCGACGGGATGGTGGTGGAGGAAGCGAGCGAGGCCGATCCGCTGACCATCCTCGTCTCGGGCGAGGCGCCGGTCGGCCAGCACCGCTCCCGCGATGTCGTGCGCGCGCTTCGCCTGGCGGCGAAGGATGACCGGATCAAGGCGGTGGTGCTGGACCTGTCGGGCTTCATCGGCGGCGGTTTCGTGCACCTTCAGGACATCGGCGATGCGCTCGACGAAGTGCGCGCCGCGAAGAAGAAAGTGCTCGTCTGGTCGATCGGCTATGTCGACGAGGGGATGCTGCTGGCCGCCCATGCCGACGAGGTGTGGATCGATCCGATGGGCGGAGCCTTCATCTCCGGGCCGGGCGGAAACCACCTCTATTTCGGCAAGCTGCTGGAAAAGCTCAAAGTCACCGCGCACGTGTTCCGTGTCGGCACTTTCAAGAGCGCGGTCGAGCCCTGGATACTCGACGGGCAGTCCGACGCCTCGCGCGAATCCTACGAAGACCTCTACGGCGCGATCTGGCGCGAGTGGCGGACGGACTTCGCCAAGGCGCGGCCCCAGGCCAAGCTCGACCTGGTGACCAAGGACCCCGTCGCCTGGCTCGCGGCGTCGGGCGGGGATACCGCCAGGGCGGACAAGGCCGCCGGCCTGGTCGACCGGATCGGATCGCGCACCGAGTTCGGCTTGCGCGTCGCCGAACTGGTGGGGGAAAGCAAGCGCGATCCCGGCACCGGCCACTTCGCCTCCACCGATCTCGGCACCTGGCTGTCGGCCAACAAGCCTGATGACACGGGCAAGGCGATCGGCGTCGTCACCATCGCGGGAGAGATCGTCGACGGCGATGCAGGGCCCGGCATCGCGGGCGGCGACCGGATCACCGAGATACTCGACGCGGCGCTGGACCAGGACCTGGCCGCGCTCGTCGTTCGGGTCGATTCGCCGGGGGGATCGGTGATCGCCTCCGAGCAGATCCGAGCCGCCATCGCCCGCTACAAGGCAAAAGGCATTCCCGTCGTCGTCTCGATGGCCAATGTCGCGGCGAGCGGCGGGTATTGGGTCGCGACCGCCGCCGACCGTATCTATGCGGAGCCGGGCACGATCACCGGCTCTATCGGCATCTTCGCCATCCTGCCGACGTTCGAGCGCGCGCTGGGCGATATCGGCGTGACCGGCGACGGAGTGAAGACGACGCCGTTGTCGGGCCAGCCCGACCTCGTCACCGGACTTGCACCCGAAGTCTCGGCGATGGTGCAGGCCAATATCGAGAACGGCTACCGCAAGTTCGTGACGCTGGTGTCGAAGTCGCGCGGGATTTCGGGCGAGAGGGCAGCCGACTGGGCCGAAGGGCGTCCATGGGCGGGCGGAGAGGCGCGCCAGCTTCGTCTCGTCGATCAATTCGGCGGGCTCGACGACGCGCTCGCCCATGCGGCCGGAAAGGCGAAACTGCAACCGGGCGAATGGCATGCCGAGTTCCTCGGCGCGAAGCCCGATCCCTTCACCGAGATGTTACGGATGCTGACCGGCGGCGAGGCGGAGGCAAGCGCGCCGCGCGATCTGGCCGCACTTGCCGCATTCCGGCAGCAGGCTATCCTTTCGCGGGCCGTGACGCGGGCCGACACGATGCTGGGCACCCGAGGGATGCAGGCCTATTGCCTTGAGTGCCCGGCCACTCCGGCCGCGACGCTTAACGGCCTCAGCCCATCGGGAACGCTCGCCCTGCTTGCGCGACTGGCGGGCATGAAGCGCTAGACTCGTTCCGGTTTGGAATCACGCTAGTCGGGCGGCAGCAGGATCTCCCGGCGGTGTCTCGGGCGGGCTGACATCGGGTTCATCGAAATCCGGCTCGATTTCCGGAGCCTCATCGGGCGATGTCGGCGGCGGCGGATCGTCGGGCAGGGCCGGCGTTTCCGGCGGAGTGCTCGGATCGATTCTGTCGGGGGCGGGATCGTGTTGCGTCGCCATGGGAAATCCACCTTTCCCGTCATGAACTATCGAGCCCGGCATTGCGTTCCGTATCGCCAGTCCACACCCGCCCGCGCGGCGCTTGCCCTTTGGCGCTCATGCTTATAAGGGCTCGCGCTTGAGTTTTTGGCCTTGATCTTGGGGCTTCACCTCGCGGGCGTGGCGGAATTGGTAGACGCGCTGGATTTAGGTTCCAGTATCGCAAGATGTGGGGGTTCGAGTCCCTTCGCCCGCACCAGCCCGCAGCCACACCCCATACGGGGGCAAGGCCGGTAATGGGGCCGGTAAGGGGGCAGGTGAAGCACAAGGCATTGCAGGGAAGGTTTCTATTAAAATGCAGATCGTCGAAACCAGCAACGAGGGATTGAAGCGCGCCTATACGGTGACCATCCCCGCGAAGCAGATCTCCGAGCGGATCGAGGGCGAGGTCAAGCGCATGGCGCCGCAAGTGCGCATGCCGGGCTTCCGTCCGGGGAAAGTGCCGGTGAACCTCATCAAGAAGATGCACGGCCCGTCGCTCCACCAGGACGCGCTCAATTCCACCATCCGCGACGCGATGGACAAGCTGGTGCAGGACAAGTCGCTGCGCCCGGCGATGCAGCCGCAGGTCGCGCTGGGCGAAGGCTACGAGGAAGGCAAGGACGCCGAGCTTTCGGTCAGCCTGGAAGTGCTGCCCGCCATCGAGGCTCCGTCGCTCGAAGGTCTGAAGCTCGAAAAGCTGACGGTGCCGGTGGCCGAGGAGCAGGTCGACGAAGCTGTTGCCCGGATCGCCGAGCAGCAGAAAAGCTTCGAGACGGTCGATGGCCGCGCCGCCGAACAGGGCGATCAGGTCATCTGCGATTTCGTCGGCAAGCTCGACGGTGAGGCGTTCGAGGGCGGTACGGCCGAGAAGCAGGGAATCGAGATCGGCGCGGGCCGCCTGATCCCCGGCTTCGAGGAGCAGCTCGTGGGCATCAAGGCCGGTGAGGAGCGCCAGCTCAACGTGACGTTCCCCGAAGATTATGGCGCCAAGCACCTTGCCGGCAAGGCGGTGACGTTCGACATTACCGCGCACGAAGTGAAGGCCCCGGCCGAAACCAAGATCGACGAGGATTTCGCCAAGCAGCTGGGCCTCGAAAGCCTGGAGCAGCTGCGCGGTCTGATGCGCGGCCAGCTCGAGCAGGAGACCGCCGGCCTCACCCGCACGCAGATGAAGCGCGCGCTGCTCGATCAGCTTGCCGCCGCGCACGATTTCGCGGTTCCGCCCTCGATGGTGGACGCCGAGTTCGAGCAGATATGGTCGCAGCTGACCCACGAGGCGAGCCATGACGAGAATCCCGAGGCCGCGCTGAAGGAAATCGAGGACGAGAAGGACGATTACCGCAAGATCGCCGAGCGCCGCGTGCGCCTTGGCCTCCTGCTGTCGGAAATCGGCCAGAGCAACGGCATCGAGGTCTCGCGCCAGGAAATGGGCATGCTGGTGCAGCAGGCGGCGCAGCAGTACCGTCCCGAGGATCGCCAGCGCTTCGCCGAATACGTCCAGTCCGATCCCATGGCCGCTGCTCAGCTGCGCGCGCCGCTCTACGAGGAGAAGGTCGTCGACTTCCTGATCGACAAGGCCGAAGTGACCGAGCGCGAAGTAACCCGCGACGAGCTTCAGGCCGCGATCGAGGCGGAAGCGGACGAGGTGGGCGCGAAGAAGCCCGCGGCGAAGAAACCAGCTGCCAAGAAAGCTCCGGCGAAGACGGCCGAGGCTGCTCCCGACGAGGTACCGGCTGATGCCGCTCCTGCCGAGGACAAGGCCGAAAAGAAGCCCGCCGCGAAGAAGGCCCCGGCCAAGAAGGCGGCCAAGGCTGATGCTGCTGCGGAAGAAGCTGCTCCCGCCAAGAAACCGGCTGCCAAGAAGGCTCCGGCCAAGAAAGCCGCCAAAGAAGATTGATTCCTGACTTCGTCATTGCGAGGCCGCTGGCCGAAGCAATTCAGGGCGACAATTCAGGGCAACACCGGGCGACCCTGGATTGCCGTGCGAGGTGACGGTCGCTCGCACTGACGAAAGAATTGGTTGTGGCACCAGCTTCTCAGTATTTCGGTTAATCCCCTTGAACATCGCGAACGCGCGCGCGACATAGGCGGTCAATTTAGATGAGGACATTCATGATCGACCTGTTCGGCCATTCCGGCACCGGTGTTTTCGGCACTCAGGGACAATTCACGACCGATCCGGAGACCGGCGCACTCGTGCCCGTCGTCGTCGAGCAGACCAGCCGGGGCGAGCGCAGCTTCGACATCTTCAGCCGCCTGCTGCGCGAACGCATCGTGTTCGTGACCGGCCAGGTCGAGGACAACATGGCTTCGCTGATCGTTGCCCAGCTGCTGTTCCTCGAATCGGAGAACCCGTCGAAGGACATCTCGATGTACATCAACTCGCCGGGCGGTGTGGTAACGGCGGGCATGGCGATCCACGACACCATGCAGTACATCCGGCCCCGCGTTTCGACCGTCTGCATCGGCCAGGCCGCATCGATGGGCAGCTTCCTGCTGGCGTCGGGCGAGCTGGGCATGCGGATCGCGCTGCCCAACGCGCGGATCATGGTCCACCAGCCTTCGGGCGGCGCGCGCGGCATGGCCTCCGACATCGAGATTCAGGCGCGCGAGATACTGCGCATCCGCAAGCGGATGAACGATCTCTACGTGAAGTACACCGGCCGCAGCCTCGAGGAAATCGAGAAGGCGATGGACCGCGACACGTTCCTGGAAGCCGATGAGGCCAAGGAATTCGGCTTGGTCGACAAGGTGTTCGAGACGCGCCCCGACGCCGACAAGGCAGGCGATGGCGATGCCAAGCCGGCCGACAAGAAGGACTGATGCTGGATAGGCTCGCCGGGGCTTCAGGCTTCGGCAAGCTTGTTCTGTTATAGCGCGGGATTGATAATTACGTTTGCCTGACTAGATTTGGCGAATCGGTTCAGGTCATCACACGAAGCCAGAGTACGAAGAAATTGAGCGGATCTGACGCAAAAAGCACTCTCTACTGCAGCTTCTGCGGCAAGTCGCAGCACGAAGTGCGCAAGCTTATCGCTGGCCCCACCGTGTTCATCTGCGATGAGTGCGTCGAGCTCTGCAACGACATCATCCGCGAGGAAACCAAGGCGGGTATCGCCGGCAAAAAGGACGGCGGCGTGCCGTCCCCGCGCGAAATTTGCGATACCCTCAACGATTACGTCATCGGTCAGGACCGCGCCAAGCGCGTGCTGTCGGTGGCGGTGCACAATCACTACAAGCGGTTGAAGCACAGCGGCAAGTCGGGCGATGTCGAGCTTTCGAAGTCGAACATCCTGCTCGTCGGGCCCACCGGCTCGGGCAAGACGCTGCTGGCCCAGACTCTGGCCAAGACGTTCGACGTGCCCTTCACCATGGCAGACGCGACGACGCTGACCGAAGCCGGCTATGTCGGCGAGGATGTGGAGAACATCATCCTCAAGCTGCTGCAGTCCAGCGACTACAACGTCGAGAAGGCGCAGCACGGCATCGTCTACATCGACGAGATCGACAAGATCAGCCGCAAGGCGGAGAACCCCTCGATCACCCGCGACGTGTCGGGCGAAGGTGTGCAGCAGGCCCTGCTCAAGCTGATGGAAGGCACCACCGCCAGCGTGCCGCCGCAGGGCGGACGCAAGCATCCACAACAGGAATTCCTGCAGGTGGACACCACCAACATCCTCTTCATCTGCGGCGGCGCCTTCGCCGGCCTGGAAAAGATCATCGGCGATCGCTTGCAGAAGCGCTCGATCGGCTTTGGCGCGCATGTCGCCGATCCCGACAAGCGCCGCGTCGGCGAACTGCTTCAGAAGGCGGAGCCGGAGGACTTGCTCAAGTTCGGGTTGATCCCCGAATTCGTCGGCCGCCTGCCGGTGATCGCGACGTTGGAAGACCTCGACGTCGATGCGCTGGTCAAGATTCTCCAGGAACCCAAGAACGCGCTTGTCAAGCAATACGCCAAGCTGTTCGATCTGGAAGACGTTGAACTGACTTTCACCGACGACGCGCTGGCGCGGATCGCCCAGCGCGCCATCGATCGCAAGACCGGCGCGCGGGGCCTCCGTTCCATCGTCGAGGGTATCCTGCTGGATACGATGTTCGACCTGCCTACCGAGCAGGACATCGCCGAAGTGGTGGTCGATGCCGATGTCGTTGATGGCCGCAAGGAACCGATCCGCGTGCTCAAGGGCGACAAGGCGAAGGAACAGGCGGCTTAATTAAAGGTGGACCATGCGAAGCATGGTGGAGGGGCGCTACTTCCTGCCTCAAACCACTCCTTCGTCTCCCAGCGCGCAGTCGTCTCCAGCCTCCGTTTCGATCTGGATCGTCGGGTGGCCGATCCTGAACTCGTGCTCAAGTTCGTGCGCCAGCGCGTGGAGCCAGCCGTCGCCCGGCTGCCCGCCCGGCATGACGAGGTGCGCGGTCAGGGCGGTCTCGGTGGTGCTCATCGGCCAGACGTGCAGGTCATGCACCGCGCTCACGCCCGGCTGCGAGGCGAGGAAAGTTCGCAGCTTCGCCAAGTCGATTCCCCGGGGCACCGCCAGCATCCCCATGCGCAGCGCATCCTTCAATAGACCCCAGCTGCCCCAGGCGATCACCCCCGTGATCAGGAGGGAAGTAGTCGGATCGATCAGCCGTTCGCCGGTCAGCAATACCAGGACGCCCGCCACGACCACGCCGGCCGAAACCGCCGCGTCCGCCATCAGGTGCATGAATGCGGCGCGTACGTTGAGATCCGCCTTGCGCCCGGCGGCGAACAGCCATGCCGACAATGCGTTGATGGCGATGCCGAGCGCAGCGACCACGATCATCGGCCCGGCCTCCACTGGCTCGGGCGAGACGAAGCGGCGGATCGTTTCGACTAGGATCGCTCCCAGCGCGACCCACAGCAACGCCGCGTTGGAGATCGCGGCCAGGATCGATGAACTCTTGAAACCGTAAGTGAACCGCTCGCTCGGCGGGCGGGCGGCAAGCACACTCGCGCCCCATGCCAGCAGCAGCGAGAGTACATCCGATAGATTGTGCCCGGCATCGGCGACCAGCGCCATCGATCCGCTTACCAGGCCGGCGACGAACTCGGCCAGCGTGAAGCCGAGGTTGAGAACAATGGCGAGTGCGAAAGCCCGTCCGCGATTTCCCGGTCCTGGCGGCGCGTGGTGATGGTGGTGGGAATGATCGCCGCTCATGCCGTCACTCGTAGATGCAGGCGTCGAGCCCGTCGCGGTGGACGACGCCGATCCGCGCGGCGATCGCGTTGCCGTAGCGGCGGGTGAAGCCGCCGGGCGATTTGACCGCGCGGGTCTTCGGGCTGGGCAGGGCGGCGGCCATGCGGGCGGCTTCGCTGCGCGAGAGGTTGGCGGCGGACTTGCCGAAATAGCGCCGCGCGCCCTCCTCCACGCCGTAAGTGCCGCGTCCGGTCTCGGCGACATTGAGGTAGACTTCCATGATGCGTCGTTTGTCCCACAGCGTCTCGACCAGGAAAGTGAACCACACCTCCAGGCCCTTGCGCAGCCATCGCGTCCAGCCGTCGCCCTGCCACAGGAACACGTTCTTGGCGGTCTGCTGGCTGACGGTGGAGCCGCCGCGCAGCCGCTTGCCGGCCGCGTTGCGCTCCATCGCCTGCTCGATGGCCTGCTGGTCGAAGCCGTTGTGGGTGCAGAACTTGGCGTCCTCGCCGCCGATCACCGCGTCCACCATGTTGCGGTCGATCCGTGAAAGCGGGGTCCAGTCCTTGGTGAAGCCGTGCTCGTCCACCAGCATCGTGATCGTCATCGGCGGCGGCACGAAACGGTAGACGATAGTGAGGCCGATGCTCACGGCCAGGAACCAGATGATCGCGCGAGTGAGGAAACGGCACATGCGAAGGAACAGCCCTGCTTCGGTCCGGCGCGGAGAATAGTCGAACGCCATGGCGCATGGTTAGCGGGGAATGAGCGGCCGGCGCAATCGCGTCCGGAGGCTGATCGGTCGGATTTCCGCATTTTGCTATAGACAACGGCAGTTTGCCGGTGTGTGCTATGTGCCGGACGCCGGAGCCTGACCATGAACACAGCACTCAGGATTGCGGACGTCGCAGCGCAGCCTGCCGACGCGATCGACCCGTTGACCGGGCTGCGGGTGGCGTTGTTCACCGGCAACTACAACTACGTGAAAGAGGGCGCCAACCAGGCGCTCAACAAGCTGGTAGCCCATCTTGAACGGCGGCTCGCGGCGCAAGTGCGGGTCTATTCGCCGGTAACCGATACACCCGCCTTTGAGCCCGAGGGGACGCTGGTTCCGGTGCCTTCGGTGGCGCTGCCGGGACGATCGGAGTTCCGGCTGGCACTGGGCCTGCCGCGCGTGTCGCGCGACGACATCCGCCGCTTTTCGCCGCAGGTGGTCCATGTAGCGACGCCCGACATCTTGGGCCATCGCGCGCAGCGGTTCGCGCGGGAACTCGGCGTGCCGATCGTCGCCAGCCTGCACACCCGGTTCGAGACCTATTGCGCGTACTACGGCCTGGGTATCGTGCGTCCCATGATCGAGCGCATTCTCGCCGGGTTTTATGGCGGTTCGGACATGGTACTGGTGCCGACGCCGGGGATGGTGGAGGAGATGGCGCCCGCGCTCGGCCGCGATCGGCTGCGCGTCTGGGGCAGGGGCGTCGACACCGCGCTGTTCGATCCGGCGCGCCGCAGGACGGCATGGCGCATTGCGCAGAGCATTGGCGAGCATGAGATCGCCGTGCTGTTCTTCGGGCGGATCGTGCTGGAAAAGGGCATCGACACTTACGCGCAAACCGTGCGGATTCTCAGGGCGCAGGGGCTGCCCGTGCGGCCGTTGGTCGTCGGCCAGGGTCCGGCTTGCGAACGCATGCGGACGTTGCTGCCCGATGCCGTGTTCACCGGACATCTGGCCGGGGCGGATCTCGCGGCGGCTGTCGCCAGCGCCGATTTGTTCATCAATCCCAGCCTGACCGAGACTTTCGGTAACGTGACGCTGGAGGCGATGGCCTCGGGACTGGCAGTGATCGCCGCCGATGTGCCAAGCAGCGCGAACCTGATCGAGCACGGTGTCAATGGCATGGTCGCGCCCAGCGATCCGGCCGCCTTCGCCGCGCTGGCGGCCGATCTTCTCCGCGACCCCGCTTGCCGCGCGGCATTGGGCGAAGCGGCCCGCCGTGCAGCGCTGGATTGGAGCTGGGACCGGATATTGGACGACGTGATTGAAGACTACCGCATCGTCCTTGCCCGCCATGCGACGGCAGGAGGCCGCGCATGATCGGGCCCCGGATATTTTTTCGGCGCCGCTTCCTCGACGTGCTGGGCTCGCTCTATATCTACAACGAGCATCGCGGCTATTCGAGCATCGACCGCGTGCTGGAAGCGGTGGTGCGCAAGTGCCCGGAGGAAGCCGAGTTCATTGCTGCCGTGCAGAAGCACCGCGCGGACGAGCGCAAGCACTTCGTCATGTTCAAGCGCTATTTCGAGACGCAAGGCGCGATGCCTTACCGGGTCGACCGCACGTGCGGGCACATCGACCGGCTGATTGAAAAGACGTTCGGTACGACTATCGACGACATGGAAGTGGATGCGATCGTCGCCGACGATGCCCTGTTCAAGAAGCTGTGCCGCATCATCGTGCTGACCGAACGGCGCGGCGAGCGGCAGCTAGAGGTGCTGCTGCGCTCGCCGGCAGTGCTGTCCGACAAGACGCTGACGCGCATCTTCGAAGTTATCCGCAAGGACGAACCCGATCACTGGCAGCCCTACCAGTACTGGCTCGACAAGTTCGGCGGCGCCATCCCCTCATGGCGGGAACGCGCCGCCGACTGGATGGTGCACAAGACGCTGGTCCTGCTCAAGCTGCCGCTGATGTTCCTCAACCCCGCGCTGTCCAGGCGGAAAGAGTGGCATGATGCGGGCGAGGGCAACGACACGCCGGTCATGCTCAAGCGCTGCTGAGGCTACAAAAGCATATCGTCATTGTGAGCGGCCGTAGGTCGCGCGGCAATCCAGAGCGGCTTAAAACCGCGCTGGATTGCTTCGTCGCTACGCTCCTCGCAATGACGAGGCAGGTTTCGATCACCCCGCCGGGAGCAGCCGCTTGTCGGTGGCGATGCGGTTCATCGCCTTTTGCAGCTTCTCGAAGGCGCGGACCTCGATCTGGCGGACGCGCTCGCGGCTGACGTTGTAGACTTGGCTGAGTTCCTCCAGCGTCTTGGGGTCCTCGGTCAGGCGCCGTTCGGTCAGGATGTCCCGCTCGCGATCGTTGAGCGTGTCCAGCGCCTCGACCAGCATGCCGTGGCGCACTGTCTTTTCTTCGGCCTCGGCGACGATCTCATCCTGCAGAGGCTTTTCGTCCTGCAGGATGTCCATCCACTGGCCTTCGCCTTCCTCGCGCAGGGGCACGTTGAGCGAGGCGTCGCCGCCCAGCATCATCCGGCGGTTCATGTTGACCACCTCGACCTCGGAAACGCCAAGCGTGGTGGCGATGGTCCGCACGTCGTCCGGGTGAAGGTCGGTATCCTCGTAGGCGTCGAGGTTCTTCTTCATCCGCCGGAGGTTGAAGAACAGCTTCTTCTGCGCGGCGGTGGTGCCCATCTTGACGAGGCTCCAGCTGCGTAAAATGAATTCCTGGATCGACGCCTTGATCCACCACATCGCGTAAGTCGCGAGCCGGAAGCCGCGATCGGGCTCGAACTTCTTGACGCCCTGCATCAGGCCGATGTTGCCTTCGGAAATCAGCTCGGACACGGGAAGTCCATAACCGCGATAGCCCATCGCGATCTTCGAAACGAGACGAAGATGGCTGGTCACCAGTTGCGCGGCCGCCTGCGAATCCTCATGTTCCTGGTAACGCTTGGCAAGCATGTATTCCTGCTCGGCCGAGAGCACCGGGAACTTCTTGATCTCGGACAGATACCTGTTGAGGCTCTGCTCACCGCCCAGCGCGGGGACCGTGGGGAGATTGCGTTCCTTGCTCACTGTCATTCCCTTTCCTTGTCGGCCTGCGTTTGGGACCCTGCTTCGAGGCGTCCCGGTTGCGGCCACGAGTGCACACTAGCATGGAATCGGCGGAAGCGATTTGAGAAAAGCCGATTTCACTGATGCAGTTCGTCGATCAGACCTTTCATGTCTGCCGGCATTTCGCTCCTGAAATGCACTCTTTCTCCATTAACGGGGTGGATGAAGCCGAGTTCCGCCGCATGAAGCGCCTGCCGGGCGAAATGTCGTTTCGCGAGCAAGAGCCGGAGGTGATGCGGAGGGCGCCCATAAGTTGGATCCCCCAATAGCGGATGGCCGATTGACGACATGTGAACGCGTACCTGGTGTGTCCGCCCGGTCTCCAGCCGGCACTCGACCAGCGCTGCTCCGGCAAGCGGCTGGAGCGTGCGGAAGTGCGTCCTAGCGTGCTTTCCCCTGGTTCTATTGGGACCCTCCTCGACGATCGCCATCTTCTTGCGGTTGGCCGTCGACCGCGCGATCGCGCCCGTGACCGTGCCTGATGCGGGTCGCGGAATTCCGGCCACCACGGCCAGATAGGCGCGCTCGATCGAATGGTCGGCGAACTGCCGCGCCAACCCCTCATGCGCCACGTCGGTCTTGGCAACGACGAGCAGACCCGACGTGTCCTTGTCGATCCGGTGGACGATGCCCGGCCGCGCTACCCCGCCGATGCCCGAAAGCTGACCCCGGCAATGGTGCAGCACCGCGTTGACCAGCGTCCCGTCGGGATTGCCCGCGGCGGGATGGACGACGAGCCCGGCAGGCTTGTCGACCACCAGCAAATGCTCATCCTCGAACACGATCGCCAGAGGAATGTCCTGCGCGGCGGTTTCCAAGGGGACAGGCGCGGGCACCGCGATTCTGAAACGCGATCCAGCCTCAGGCTTGAACGAGGGCTGGGTGACGGGCTTGCCGTCGATCTCGACCCGCCCTTCGGCCATCAGCGCCTTGATCCGCTCACGCGATAATGCTGTTGCGTCGGCGAGCGCCTTGTCCAGGCGTTGGCCGCCGAACGCGACCACACCCTCGATCACCCCATTCTCTTCCCCGGAACCCATGCGTACAATCTGTGCATGAAGCTTGAAGTGACAAGTGGCGCGATTGCAACACTGCTGGCGGAAGCGAAAGCGGCCGCCCCGGAGGAGTGCTGCGGGCTCCTGCTGGGCGAAGGCGGGCGTATCTTGCAAGTCCGTTCGGCGACGAATGTCGCGGACGACCGGCAGCGCCGGTTCGAGATCGAGCCGGCCGCCTTGCTCGCCGCGCATCGCGAAGCGCGCGCCGGAGGGCCCCAAGTGCTGGGTTACTACCATTCGCACCCCGCCGGCCACCCGGTGCCGTCCGCCACCGATTGCGAGCATGCCAGCGGCGACGCGCGTGTCTGGGCCATCATCGCCGGCGGCGAAGTGCGGTTCTGGCGCGACGGACCGGCGGGGTTCGAGCAAGTCGCCCACGAAGTATCGAACGATCCACGGGAAATTTGACTCCGCCGGACTTGTTCGCCCTTGCCGCGCGCGCGCATTTGACCACATAGCCCGGTTGAGGTCACAATGTCCGCGATGCGTCTCATCCCGGCTCGAAATTCATGAACGAAAGCGCCCTGAAAATGACGATCAGCCCGGTCGATCTTGCCAGCCTCCTCTGTTCGCGCTTGTGCCATGACATGCTGAGCCCGGTCGGCGCGCTGTCCAACGGACTGGAACTGCTGGCCGATGAGCGTGATCCCGAAATGCGCCAGCGCTGCTTCGAACTGCTGGAGCAGAGCGCGCGCATATCGACCGACAAGCTCAAGTTCTTCCGGCTGGCGTTCGGCGCGGCGGGCGGTTTCGCGGAGATGGTGCCGGTGGCCGAAGCACGCCCGCTGGTTGATGCGCTGATCGCCAACAATGGTCGCATCGCGGTGAACTGGCAGATGGGAAGCGATTCGCTACCCAAGCCCGCGATCAAGACGCTGCTCAACTTCGCGCTGATCGCGATGGATGCGCTCGTGCGCGGCGGTACGCTCGACATCGCGGGCGAGTTGAGGGCGAGTGACGGCGGCGGCGTGACCGAGCTGGTGGTGCGGGCTTCGGGCAAGAAGATCGCCTTCGATCAGGATATCGGCCGGGCGCTGGAAGGGTCGCTGCCGGTGGGTGACGTATCGAGCCGCACCGCTCCGGCGACGATGATCGCCGAACTCGCGCATATGTTGGGCGGCAGGCTGCAATTCGCGCTGACCGACGAAGCGCTGGTGCTCGGCGCGGTCCTGCCGGAAGCCTGAGAGCAAGCCGCCGGTGAACCGCTGGCTGGTCAACCGCGCGGCCCCCTCGCCGAACTGGAACGAGCGGGCCCTGCCGGTCTCGATGATCGTGCTCCACTACACCGGCATGCGCAGCGCCGAGGATGCGCTGGAGCGGATGTGCGACGCCAGGGCCAAGGTATCGGCGCACTACATGATAGACGAGGACGGGACGGTGACTTCGCTGGTGCCGGAGGACAAGCGGGCCTGGCACGCGGGCAAGTCCTATTGGCGCGGGGTGACCGACGTGAATTCGGCCAGCGTGGGGATCGAACTGGTCAATCCGGGGCATGAGTGGGGTTACCGCCCGTTTCCCCAGGAGCAGATGGACGCGCTGCTGCCGCTGCTGGCCGACATCAAGAACCGGCACGACGTGCCGCGCGCCAATGTCGTCGGTCATTCGGACATCGCCCCCGCGCGCAAGGACGATCCCGGCGAGCTGTTCGACTGGGAGCGGCTGGCGCGGATCGGGCTGGCGCTGCCCCGGCCCAGGGCGCGCATGGCACTGCTTTACGATAATCCCAGCGCCTTCTACCTCGCCTTGGAGCGCTTCGGCTACGACATCTCGGACGGTCACGCGGCGGTGCGCGCGTTCCAGCGGCGCTGGCGGCCCCGCAAGATCGATGGCGAGATCGACGGCCAGATCGGCGGCATCCTGTTCGAGCTGTTGTTGGAACGCGACGCGGGACATGATACATAGGCCGTGTGCCGGCGGCCGGGCAGCCGCGTCTCCTCATTCGTGAGGGGCCGAGGAAAGTCCGGGCTCCACGAAACGAGGGTGGCGGGTAACGCCCGCCCGGCGGGGCTTCGGTCCCGTCGAGGGAAAGTGCCACAGAGAGCATACCGCCGATGGAGCGTTTCGCTCACAGGCAAGGGTGAAAGGGTGCGGTAAGAGCGCACCGCGCCTCCGGCAACGGCGGCGGCATGGCAAACCCCACCCGGAGCAAGACCGAATAGGGGCGGCGCGTTCTGGCTGGAGGCGGCAACGCTAAAGGTCGGGACAGGCGGGTTTCGCGCCGATCGCCCGGGTTGGTCGCTAGAGCGGCGCAGCAATGCGTCGCCGAGAGGAATGGTTGCCCCCGCGCGCCGGTCGCCTTTGGAAACATCGGCGATACCGCGCGCGGGACAGAACCCGGCTTACAGGCCGCCGGCATTTTCTTGCATTCGTCATTGCTTCGCTTCGCTCGCAATGACGAAATTCTGGTCCTGAAGCCAGTGGGCCGTTATCACGCCGCCCGCGCGAAAGTCTGGATCTCGGCGCCGGTTTGTTCGGACTGGATCAGCCAGCGCTGGGAGCCTTCGAGGCCGAGGACGGTGAGCTTGCCGCTGGCGAAGGCGCCGGTGTCGATGCCGATACGGTTGGAGCGGATGTCGGCTTCCTCGGTGATGGTGTGGCCGTGGATCACCATCTGGCCGAGCCAGCCCGGATGGCTGAGGAACGGCTCGCGGATCCAGCGGCAGTCGTGGCCGGCCTGGTCGTCCAGGGGCGAATCGGGGTTCACCCCGGCGTGGACGAACAGATAGTCGCCGATGACGATCAGCTTCTCGAAGCTTTCGACGAATTCCCG
>DATEEP010000173.1:0-36411 GCA_035281095.1 Novosphingobium sp.
CCGCCGACGCCTTTCCGCGTGGTCTCAAGCAGGCGTTGCGCGAGACCATCGCCGAGGACGAGGCGCTACGGGCGAAGACAGGACCATAAGCTTCGTCATCACCATGACCTTCCTCGTTGTCGCGACTTTCGTCATTGCGACGCCCGACTTGATCCGGGGGAAGCAATCCAGGGCGATGCAAAACTGCCGTGGACGCAATGACGAAGGGAGGGTCACACCTCTTCCAGCAGCAGCAGTTCCGCCTCCAGCTCCAGCCGAGGCTCGGGCAGCGCGACGTGCTCCACCGACACGACTTTCGCTTCGGCCACGAGCTGACCGGCGATCGCGAACTCGTGATCGGGCAAGCCGGCGATGAAAGCCTCGCCCGCGGCGATCGCGCGCGGGCCGGTGAAGGCGAGGGCAACGGTGTGCCGCGTCCCGGAGAATGTCGCGCTGTGCCATCGCTTTTCGGCGTGGCGAAGGAACTCGACCTCGCCGCCCGCCAGGTCCAGCACCGCTTCCACCACGCGCAGCCATGTGCCGCGCGCGCCGCCCCGCCGCAGGGCTTCGATCATTTTGCGGTGGCTTTCGGGATCAATTCGCATTCTTCGTCGCCTCTTCGTAATTGTTCATGAAATGTTCTATCCGTTCCGCTGTCGGGGAACGGGGTATGCGGCCATTGCGCAAGTCCTTGACGAAGCACGGATCGCGGGCGGCAAGCCGGCCGAACCTGGTCCCCGGCATGCCGGTTTTCCGAAGGAATTTCTCGATCCGGCGTATCAGCATCTGGTGTGTCTCCGCATTCGATCCGACCGTCGAATCGCTCAGTGTTCCTTGAATGTTCTCAAGTAAAATCCTACTTGTCTAGGAAATTTACATCATGTAGGATCCCATAGTGGAAATCGACGGCGCCCGACGGAAATTGCTGGATCTCGCTAGCGGGCGGGGGGTGAGCCTTGCGGAGCTTTCGCGCCTGATCGACCGGAATTCCACGTATCTCCAGCAATTCGTCCGCAAAGGCAGCCCGCGCAAGCTGGAGGAGACCGACCGGCGGACGCTGGCGCGGTTCTTCGGGATCGACGAGGCCGAGCTTGGCGCTCCGGAGGAAATTTCCTTGAAAACCGGGCGGAAAGCCGGAGACTGGGTCGACCTGCCGCGCCGCGCGCTCGGCGCCTCGGCCGGGCCGGGCGTGTTCGCGGGCGAGGAGCGGCCGATCGGCTCGCTGCGCTTCTCGGCCCGCTGGCTGCGCGAACAGGGGCTGGAGCCGGCCATGCTCTCGGTGATCTCGGTGACGGGCGATTCGATGGCTCCGGCCTTGCGGGACGGGGACGAAATCCTCGTCGATGCGACCCCGCGCGGGTTGCGCGACGGAATTCACGTCGTGCTGCTTCACGACGTGCTGCTGGTGAAGCGGGTGGATACGTCCAGATCGGATAGGATCACCCTGCTGAGCGAAAACCAGTCCTACCAGCCGATCGAGGTCGATCCCGCCGAGTTGAGGGTCGTCGGCAGGGTCGTGTGGAAGGGCGGGCGGCTGTAAGGGCGCTTCGGCCCGCTTGCGGGGGCGGTGCAACGCCATTGCAAATGCGGTTGCCGCGGGCCATCTCCCGGCCATGACCGACAGTGCCCCAAGCCCCGCATCCCGGCCGCCGATGAAGGCGGCGATCATTCCCATCACCGCCTTCCAGCAGAACTGCTCGCTGATCTGGTGCACGGGCACGATGCGCGGCGCGCTGGTCGATCCCGGCGGCGACCTCGACCAGCTCAAGCGCGCGCTGGAACAGACCGGGGTGACGCTGGAGAAGATCCTGGTCACCCACGGCCATCTCGACCACTGCGGCATGGCCGGCGTACTCGCGAAGGAACTGGGCGTGCCGATCGAAGGCCCGCACGAGGAGGACCGCTTCTGGATCGAGCAGCTCGACGCGGACAGCGGGCGCTTCGGCATGCCGGGCCACGCCTTCGAGCCGGACCGGTGGCTGGACGACGGGGACACGGTGACGGTCGGCGATCTCGAGCTGGAGGTCTATCACTGCCCCGGCCACACTCCGGGGCACGTCGTGTTCCATCACCGGCCCTCGCGCTTCGCGGTGGTCGGAGACGTGCTGTTCCAGGGCTCGATCGGACGCACCGACTTCCCGCGCGGCGACCTTGGCCAGCTCGTCGGCGCGATCACCGGCAAGCTCTGGCCGCTGGGCGACGACGTGACGTTCGTGCCGGGGCACGGACCGGTCAGCACCTTCGGACACGAGCGGCAAACCAACCCCTTCGTCGGCGACGCCGCGCTGGCGCGCTAGAACTCACGGCAAACCTGGGAGGCGGCGGAGGAAGCGGCGGGCGGCGCAACTTCACTTGGCGTTCAGCGATGCGCTGGCTATAGGTCCCGCCCATGGCATCGTATTCAGGCTCCGCGCTCTTCAAGCTCTCCGTCGCCGCCGTGCTTTCCGGCGCGCTCGTCATGACCGCGGGTTGCGCCGGGCGCAACAAGGCGGGCAAGGACACCGCCTACGTCGCGCGCGACGTCGATACGCTCTACATGGCGGCCAAGGACCGGCTCGATCGCGGGCAGACGCGCCAGGCGGCCGAACTGTTCGACGAAGTGGAGCGCCAGCATCCCTATTCTCCCTGGGCCCGCCGCGCCCAGTTGATGAGCGCGTTCAGCTATTACGCCGCGCGCGATTACACCAAGGCGACGCAGTCGGCGCAGCGGTTCCTATCGATCCATCCGGGCAACAAGGACGCCCCTTACGCCTATTACCTGATCGCACTGTCCTATTACGAGCAGATCAGCGACGTCAGCCGCGACCAGCAGATCACCGGCCAGGCCAAGCAGGCGCTGACCGAAGTGGTGCGCCGCTATCCCGACACGCTTTACGCCCGCGATGCCCGGCTGAAGATCGACCTGGTGAACGATCACCTGGCCGGCAAGGAAATGAACATCGGCCGCTTCTACCAGCGCACCGGGAAGTGGCTCGCGGCCTCGCTGCGGTTCCGCAACGTGGTCGACAACTACCAGACCACCAGCCACGCACCCGAGGCGCTCTATCGGCTGGTGGAAAGCTATCTGTCGCTGGGCATTCCCGAAGAGGCGCAGAAGGCCGCCGCCGTCCTCGGCGTCAACTATCCGGCCAGCGAGTGGTATCGCGAGGCTTTCGCGCTGATGCAAAAGCACGCGCCGGGCACCGTCGTCAGCTAGATAATGATGACTTCGGTTTGAATCACTTCGTCATTGCGACCCCGGACTTGATCCGGGGGAAGCAATCCAGGGCAGTGAAACACCGCCCTGGATTGCCGCGCGGCTTCGCCGCTCGCAATGACGAAGCAACTTTAAGTCATCAGGCCCTGACGGCGTTATCGCTCCGCGCCGGCCGCTACCCACTGAAACTTTCGTCGCCGCCCTTCGTTGAAATGGGGAAATGCGACGCGGAACCGTCATAATCTCTCGACTCGCCCCCCAAAGGTGGTATCCTTAACGACGGGCGAGAGATGCGGTTTGGCAAAGGCGGAGCAGGCCGGCAAAACTGGATAACGATAGCGTTACAACGACAACCAGGTCGCGCTTGCACTCCTTGCCCCCCGTCTCGCCGACGGGAGGTGTCTGTGAAAGAAGAAAAAGGTCGCGTCGTGTGGAGAGACCGGGTCCGGAGGGATGCGGCGCATGGGTGGAGACCGCGTTACGTGCCTGAAGTCTATGCCATCGGTCTGGTGGTCGCCGCCGCATGGATCAACGCCGCCTTCCATCTCGGCTGAGCGGCCTTCCATTTCGGCTGAGCGCCATTTCGGTTGAGCAAGGGTCCGGACGTTACCCGCGGGGGCGGGCGTCAGCTTTGGGTGGCGTATCACGCGCGATAGGGTAGAACCCGCGCGACGATGCTGACGCGCCTTTCCATCCGCAACGTGGTCCTGATCGAAGCGCTCGACCTTGAGTTCGCGGGCGGGCTCGGCGTCCTGACCGGCGAGACCGGCGCGGGCAAGTCGATCCTGCTGGACGCGCTGGGCCTGGTGCTGGGCGCGCGCGCGGACAGCGGCCTGGTGCGCGCGGGCGAGGACCGGGCCAGCGTTGCCGCCACCTTCGATTTCGGGAAGCTGCCCGAAGCCCTGCGCGACAGTCTTGGCGATGCCGAGATCGAGGTCGAACCCGGCGAGTCGCTGATCCTGCGCCGGCAGATCAGGGCGGACGGCGGCAGCAAGGCTTTCGTCAACGACCAGCCCGTCGGCGTGGCACTGCTGCGCGAACTGGCCGGCGCGCTGGTCGAGGTGCACGGCCAGCACGACGATCGCGGGCTGGTCAATCCGCGCGGCCATCGCCTGCTGCTCGACCGGTTCGCCGGGAGTGACGGTGCCGGGCTGGAGGCCGCGTGGCGGGGCTGGTGCGAGGCCCGCGAGGCGCTCGACGCCGCGCGCGCCGCGATGGCGAGCGCGGCGGCGGAACAGGACCTGCTGCTCGCGCATCTGGCCGAACTGACCGCGCTGCAACCGGTCGAGGGCGAGGAGCAGGACCTCGCATTGTCCCGCGCGACGATGCAGAAGGGCGAGAAGCTTTCGGGCGATCTCGCCGCGCTCCAGCATTTGTGGACCGGATCGGACTCGGCGCTGGCCGGCTTGCGCGGTGCCGCCTCGCGGCTCGACCG
This sequence comes from Novosphingobium sp., assembly GCA_035281095.1. GTDB lineage: Bacteria > Pseudomonadota > Alphaproteobacteria > Sphingomonadales > Sphingomonadaceae > Novosphingobium. The sequence continues at coordinate 4,611 of DATEEP010000173.1, forward strand.
CATCGCCGGGGAGCACGAATTGCTGGCCGAGGCGCTGGCCGCGCTCGACCGCGCCGTGCTCGAAGCGACCGAGGCGGAGGAGCGGCTGGAGCGCGCGGCCGAGGCCCTGATACACGATCCCGCCGAACTGGACCGGGTCGAGACGCGGCTGTTCGACTTGCGCGCCGCCGCCCGCAAGCAAAGCTGCACCGTCGACGAACTGCCCGCCCGCATGCGCCGGATGCGTGAAGCGCTCGACATGATCGAGCATGGCGAGGAGAACGTCGCCGCATTGGAGAAGGCGGCGCAAGCGGCGGGCGAGGAATATCGCGCGCTGGCGCAAGCGGCGCACGAGGCGCGGGTTTCGGCGGCGCGGCGGCTCGATCTGACGGTCTCGGGCGAACTGGTTCCGCTCAAGCTGGACGCGGCGCGGTTCCGCACGTCCATCACCGCCTTGCCCGAAGACCGCTGGGGCCCGCACGGCATGGACGCGGTGGAATTCCTCATATCGACGAATCCCGGCGCCGATTTCGCCCCGCTCGCCAAGATCGCCAGCGGCGGCGAGTTGTCGCGCTTCATCCTCGCGCTGAAAGTGGCGCTGGCGGAGCAGGGCGGGGCGGCGACGATCGTCTTCGACGAGATCGACCGGGGCGTCGGCGGCGCGGTCGCCAGCGCCATCGGCGAGCGGCTGGCGCGGCTTGCCGATGGAGGCCAGGTGCTGGTCGTGACCCACAGCCCGCAAGTCGCGGCGCGCGGGGCGACGCATTACATGATCGCCAAGGCCAGCCAGGGCACCGTCACCCGCACGTCGGTGGCGCTGCTCGACGCCGAAGGCCGGCGCCAGGAGATAGCGAGGATGCTCTCGGGCGCGGAAGTGACCGACGAAGCGCGGGCGCAGGCCGACCGGCTGCTGGAGGCGTGAACGTGCGGGGCGATCCAGAAGCCTCCTCTTCGGAGGAGGGGGTTGGGGGTGGTGGTCACGTTGACGAGACCTGTCCGAAGACCTATTGAAAGACCATGAACAAGCCGTTCAAGCCTACGCAAGTCTCGCCCATACTGGCCGACGTTTCGGCCAGCATCAGCGAACTCAAGAAGAACCCGGCGGCGGTGATCGCGGAGGCGCGGAAGCGGCAGGTGGCGATCACCAGCCGCAACCGCGCGGTTGCCTATGTGATTTCGCCCGAAGTGTGGGATCACGTGCTCGACGTGTTCGACGAACGCAAGCTGGCGCGTGAATTCGAAGCGCATCTCTCCGATCTGGATGATGCCACTCCGGTTTCGATAGCAGATTTGCTGAAGTGAAGGTCTACGAGCTGCGGTTCGGCCGGCATGCGCTGCGCCAATGGAACCGCCTCGACCCGGCAATCCGCAAGCAGTTCGCGCGGAAGCTGGAGAAGATCGTCCACAATCCGAACGTTCCTTCGATGCGAATGTCGGGCTATCGCGATTCCTATCGGTTGAAGTTGCGCAAGGCGGGGTATCGCCTGGCCTATCGGGTCTTTGACAGCCATCTGGTCGTCATCGTGATTTCGGTCGGCCATCGGGACAAGGATGAAGTCTACGACGATTTCGACCTCCACTATCATGAGGGCGAACCTTGACACCAACCTCCGAAGCCGACGCCGCCAACGAGCTGATGCGGTTGGCGCGGGAGATCGCGCGGCATGATCGGCTCTATCATGCCGAGGATGCGCCCGAGATCGCCGATACCGCCTACGATGCGCTGGTGCGGCGCAACGCGGAGCTTGAAGCGGCATTCCCGCACCTGATCCGCGCGGATTCGCCCAGCCGCAAGGTCGGCCACGCCATTGCCGCCTCGCCGCTGTCCAAGGTGGCGCACGAAGTTCGGATGATGAGCCTCGACAACGCGTTCTCGGACGAGGAAGTCGCGGATTTCATCGCGCGGGTGCGGCGGTTCCTCAGCCTGGCCGAAGACGAGCCGGTCATGCTCACCGCCGAGGACAAGATCGACGGGCTGTCATGCTCGCTGCGCTACGAGCAGGGGCGGCTGGTGCGCGCGGCGACGCGTGGCGACGGGCAGGTGGGCGAGGATGTGACCCCCAACGTCGCGACGATCGCCGACATTCCCGAGGTGTTGGCCAAGGCACCGCAGGGTGGGAACGTTCCCGCCGTGTTCGAGATTCGCGGGGAAGTCTACATGGAGAAGACCGCCTTCCGCGACCTCAACGAACGGCTGATGGAAGAGGGCAGGGCGGCCGCCAAGGCCAGGGGCGTGGACTTCGAGCCCGCGAAAGTGCGCCAGTTCGCCAACCCGCGCAATGCCGCGGCCGGCTCGCTGCGCCAGAAGGACGCCTCGATCACCGCCAGCCGGCCCTTGCGCTTCTTCGCGCATGGCTGGGGCGTCGTCAGCGAGATGCCGGCCGAGACCCAGTTCGGGATGATGCAGCAGATCGCCGACTGGGGCGTGCCGGTCAGCCGCGCGTTCACCCGTGCCGAGGGGGTGGAGGCGGCGCTGGCGCATTATCGCGCCATCGCCGCGCTGCGGCCCGAGCTGCGCTACGAGATCGACGGCGTCGTCTACAAGGTCGACCGGCTCGACTGGCAGCAGCGGCTGGGCTTCGTCGCCAAGGCGCCGCGCTTCGCGCTGGCGCACAAGTTCCCGGCCGAGCGCGCCGAGACCACGCTCGAACGGATCGAGATCCAGGTCGGGCGGACGGGCAAGCTCACCCCCGTGGGGCGGCTGCGGCCGGTGCTGGTCGGCGGCGTCACCGTCACCAACGTGACCCTGCACAACCGCGACGAGATCGCGCGGCTGGGCCTGCGCGAGGGCGACCGGCTGGCGATCCAGCGCGCCGGGGACGTGATCCCGCAAGTGGTGGAGAACCTGACGCGCGAGGAAGATCGTCCGGCTTACGCGTTTCCCTGCCTGTGCCCCCAGTGCCAGAGCGAGGCGGTGGCCGAGGAAGGCGAGGTGGACGTGCGCTGCACCGGCGGGCTGATCTGCCCGGCGCAGCGCACCGAACGCCTTCAGCACTTCGTCAGCCGGGGCGCGCTCGACATCGAGGGGCTGGGCGAGCGGACCATCGCCGACTTCTTCGCGCGCGGATGGCTGGAAAGTCCCGCCGACATCTTCCGCCTGCGCCGCCGACGCGACGCGATCCTGGCCTGCGAAGGGTGGCAGGAAAAGTCTGTGGATAACCTGTTGACGGCGGTGGAAAACAAGCGCGCGCCCGACTCGGCCCGGCTGCTGTTCGGGCTGGGCATCCGCCATGTCGGCGCGGTGACGGCGCGCGACCTGATGAAGCGGTTCGTCACCCTGGCGGCGCTGCGCTCCGCCGCCGAGGCCGCCCGCACCGGCGATGCGGAAGCGGCGGGCGACCTGACCTCGATCGAGGGCGTCGGGCCCGTGGTGGTCGAGGCGCTGGGCGATTTCTTCCACGAGGAGCACAACAAGCAGGTGTGGGACGATCTGCTCTCGGAAGTCTCGCCGCCCGATTACGTGGTCGAGACGCGGGAAAGCGCGGTCGCCGGCAAGACCGTGGTGTTCACCGGCAAGCTCGAGACCATGAGCCGCGACGAGGCCAAGGCGCAAGCCGAGCGGTTGGGCGCCCGGTCGGCCGGAACGGTCTCGGCCAAGACCGACCTCGTGGTGGCGGGGCCCGGCGCCGGCTCGAAGCTGAAGAAGGCGGCGGAACTCGGCATCGAGGTGATCGATGAGGCGGGCTGGGCGGAAATCGTCAAGGCGGCGGGGTAACACGTCCCGGACGGGAGAGGGTACGAAGGCTTGCGGCCGCAAAGCGGGTGCTAGACCATGATGACTTTACATTGCTTCGTCATTGCGAGGGGCCCTTCGGCTGGCTGTTTTGCAACAGCCGCTCAGGATGAACTGCGGCCTTTGGCCGCAGCCGCGCGGCAATCCAGGGCCGCGCTGCCCCGCCCTGGATTGCTTCCCCCGGATCAAGTCCGGGGTCGCAATGACGAAGTGATTCAAAACGAAGTCATCATGCTCCAGCCGAAGCTCGGACGCGGGTGCCCTCAGAAATCCACCATGATCTCGCCGGAGATGTCTTCCAGCGCCGTCTGGACTTCATCCACCGACACCCCGTCGGGCACGGCGACGCGGACTTTGGCGCGGAAGATCGCGCCGCCGAACATCGCGCCTTCCTCGGTCTCGGTCACGAGATCGTCGATGCTGACGCCGAGCCGGGCGAGCGCGGTCGAAAGTTCGCGCACGATGCCCGGCCGGTCGGCGCCGACGAGTTCGAAGCTGAGCGCCTTGCTCCCCACCGGCGTCGCGGCCGCGGCGGGCAGGACGCTGACCTGAAACCCCGACGCCGCCATCGTTCCCGCCGCGCCTTCGAGCTGGGCGACCATGTGCTCGGGCAGTTCCACCAGCACCGATCCGACGAATTTCCCGCCCAGCGTGGCGAAGTGGCTCTCCAGCCAGTTCCCCTCCGCCTCGCCGATCGCGTCGGCGAGCGACTTGGTCAGGCCCGGCCGGTCGTCGCCGACCGCCATCAGGATCACGTGCATGGGCTCTCCTCTATCTCGTCCACTTCATGACGCCGCCCGCGAAGGGTGTCCACCATCCGGTGCGCACCCCCGCCGCCGCCAGCGCGTCGCTGGTCCACTGGTTGCAGGTATTGCCCAGGGTATAGCGGCCCGGCGCCGCGTAGAAGGCGTCGTTCCCGCCATAGCCGCCGAAGGGATCGGGGGCCGGGTCCTCGGGCACGAAGCGCTCGACGTGGCGCACCAGCCGGCGATATTGTCCGGGCGTCAGGATCAGCCGGCGGAAATTCTCGTCCGGCGCGGGCCACAGGTAATGCTCGACGTGGAGCAGGCCGTCGCCGCCGGAGAAAATGACCCTCGCCACGGTCGATGGCGAGAGGTCCGCCCATGTCGGGGTTGCCAGGAACACCTCACGCTCTCCCCAGCTCAATGCAACGTGGGTGTAAGTGCGTTGCAGGGGCGTTGCGGGGCCTTTCAGGTCGGAGGGCGGGAACGTCTCGTGCCAGTCCTTGATCGAGGTTCGCGCGGGCAGGACCAGCGCGGTGTGCACGCCGTTGGTCGCGACCATGATCGGCACGCCTCGCGCCGGTTCGCGCCAGTCGGCGTTGCGCGGAATCGAGGAGCCGATCCATCCGGCCAGCATGAACAGCCCGACCAGCAGCGCCAGCCAGCCAAGGACGGCGCGTGCGGCGCGGGCTATCTGAAGGAGCGGCGTCGCAGCCACAGGATCGACCACTGGCCCCGCGTCTCGCGCGCCGCGAGGCGCAGTCCGGCGCGGAAGCAGGCGGTCCTGACCGCGCTCTCCTGCGCGGTCATCAGCCCCGAGAGCAGGAGGCTGCCGCCGGGAACCAGCGCGGCGGCGAAGTGGGGCGCCATCTCGATCAGCGGACCCGCCAGGATGTTGGCGATGACCAGATCGTAGGGCCCGCGCACCGCTATCAGGGGATGGTCCATCCCGTTGGCGACGGTCACGGTCACCTCGCCCTGGCGAGCGCCGACGGGGACATGGTTCAGCCCGGCGTTCTCCAGCGTCACTTGCGCGCTCACCGGATCGATGTCCGATGCGGTCATGATCGCGCGGGGCCACAGCTTCAACGCGGCGAAAGCGAGCAGGCCGGTGCCGGTGCCGATGTCGGCGGCGTTGCGCACGACCGTTCCCCGCCGCCGCATCCGGTCGAGCATGGCGAGGCAGCCGGCGGTCGTTTCGTGGTGGCCGGTGCCGAAAGCCTGGCTGGCGGGGATGGTGAAATCGACGACCGCCGGGTCCGTACTGGCCGGATGGTCCGGCGTGTGGACGTGGAAGCGCCCGGCGCGGATCGGTTCCAGCCCCTGTTGACTCTCCACCACCCAGTCGGCCTCCGCCACCTCTTCGACCAGCAGCGCGGGAGTCATGTTACCGAACAGCGCCCCGACCGCCGCCGTGTCCGCCTTGCGTGGCTTGCGGGGCAGCCACGCCTCCAGCCGCCAGCGGTCCGCGGCCTCGTCCTCCTCGAATGCCGAGAGGGTGATCGCGTGATCCCAGTCGAGCGCATCCTCGTGAGCGAGCAGCGCCCGCTCGATCGTGTCGTGATCCGCCGTCGCGGTGATCTTCCAGTTGCGATTCATTCTTTCCCAATAGGCGCGCGGGCGGCTGTTCGCCATGGGTTGCACGACGGGGCGATTTGGCTAAGGGACATTCCCGGATGGCCGCATGAGGGGCTGCCGCAACCACAGGATTGAAAGACATGGCGCAAGCCGGAACCCGAAACCGTCCGTTGTCACCGCATCTGCAGATCTGGCGATGGGGTCCCGCGATGCTCTCCTCGATCCTGCACCGCGTCAGCGGCGTGGGCGCCACCGTCGGGATTTTCGTGGCCCTGTGGTGGCTGGGCGCGCTGGTCAGCGGGCCGGAAGCCTATGCGACGTTCGCCGGGCATGCTTCCTCGTGGTACGGCCTCGTCGTGCTCGTCGGCGTGAGCTGGGCGGTCATCGCGCATACCGTCACGGGCCTGCGCCACTTCGTGCTCGATATCGGCGCGGGTTACGAGCTGGGGCAGAACAACCTTTGGGCCACCGTGAGCACCGTGCTCGGCTTCGTGCTGACGGCGGTGTTCTGGGCCGTGCTGCTGGCTTGAGGGGATAGAGACATGGGCAACGGAACTTCCATCGGCCGCGTGCGCGGCCTCGGCGCGGCGCACAGCGGTTCGCACCACTGGCTGATCATCCGCTATACCGCGATCGGCAGCCTGCTGCTGACCGTGTGGTTCGCGGCGTCGCTGCTGATGCTGCCGAACTTCAGCTATGCGACGGTGCGCGAGTGGGTCGTGCAGCCGGTCCCGGCGACGGCGATGGCGCTCTTCATCCTCATCAACGTATGGCACGCCCGTCTCGGCATCCAGGTGGTGATCGAGGATTACGTGCATGAGGACGCCAACAAGTTCATCAGCATCGTCCTGCTCAACCTCGTGACTTTCGCGGCCGGTGCCTTCGGCCTGTTCTGCGTCATCCGCCTCGCGCTGGGAGGCGCATGACCCCATGGCTTCTAATGCGTCCTCTCAGCCTTCATACAAGATCATCGATCACATCTACGACACCGTCGTCGTCGGCGCCGGCGGCTCGGGCCTGCGCGCCACGATGGGCAGCGCGGAAGCCGGCCTGAAGACCGCGTGCATCACCAAGGTCTTCCCGACGCGCTCGCATACCGTGGCCGCGCAGGGCGGGATCGCCGCCAGCCTGAAGAACAACACGCCCGATCACTGGACCTGGCACATGTACGACACCGTCAAGGGGTCCGATTGGCTGGGCGATCAGGACGCGATCGAATACATGGTGCGCGAGGCGCCGGCCGCCGTCTACGAGCTGGAGCACGCCGGCGTGCCGTTCAGCCGCAACGCCGACGGCACGATCTACCAGCGCCCGTTCGGCGGCCACATGCAGAACATGGGCGAAGGCCCGCCGGTGCAGCGCACCTGCGCCGCGGCCGACCGTACCGGCCACGCCATGCTCCACGCGCTGTACCAGCAGAGCCTGAAGTACGACGCCGACTTCTTCATCGAATATTTCGCCATCGACCTCATCATGGACGGCGGAAAATGTGTCGGCGTCATCGCGATGTGCCTCGACGACGGGACCATCCACCGCTTCCGCGCTCAGGCCGTGGTGCTGGCGACCGGCGGTTACGGCCGCTGCTATTACACCGCGACTTCCGCCCATACCTGCACCGGCGACGGCGGCGGCATGGTGCTGCGCGCCGGCCTGGCGCTGCAGGACATGGAATTCGTCCAGTTCCACCCGACCGGCATCTACGGCGCGGGCGTGCTCATCACCGAGGGTGCGCGCGGCGAGGGCGGATATCTCACCAATTCCGAGGGCGAGCGTTTCATGGAACGCTATGCGCCTTCAGCCAAGGACCTTGCCAGCCGCGATGTCGTCAGCCGTTCGATGGCGCTGGAAATCCGCGAGGGCCGTGGCGTCGGGCCGGAGAAGGACCACATCTTCCTCCACCTCGACCATATCGATCCCAAGGTGCTGGCCGAGCGCCTGCCCGGCATCACAGAAAGCGGCAAGATTTTCGCGGGCGTCGACCTGACGCGTCAGCCGCTGCCCGTGGTGCCGACCGTGCACTACAACATGGGCGGAATCCCCTGCAATTACTGGGGCGAGGTCATCAACCCGACCGCCGACAACCCGGATGCCACGGTGCCCGGCCTTTATGCCGTGGGCGAAGCGGCGTGCGTGTCGGTCCATGGCGCCAACCGCCTCGGTTCCAACTCGCTGATCGACCTTGTCGTGTTCGGCCGCGCCACCGGCCATCGCCTCAAGGAACTGGTCGTCCCCGGCGCCGCGCAGCCCGAGCTGCCGAAGGATTCGGCCGACCTCTCGCTCACCCGGCTCGACCATTTCCGCAACGCCAACGGCGGCTCGCCCACGGCCGAGATTCGCGGCGAGATGCAGCGGGCGATGTCCGCCCACGCCGCCGTGTTCCGCACCGACGAGCTGATGGCCGAGGGCAAGGAGAAGCTGGCGAATACCTATCGCCGCATGGAGGACATCAAGGTGTCCGACCGGGGCCTGATCTGGAACTCGGACCTGATCGAGACGCTGGAGCTCGACAACCTGATCAGCCAGGCGCAGGTCACGATGCATTCCGCGCACAACCGCAAGGAAAGCCGCGGCGCCCATGCGCACGAGGATTTCCCCGACCGCAACGACGAGGTGTGGATGAAGCACACCGCCGCGTGGTTCGACGGCTGGGGCGGCAAGGGCGGCGCGGTGACCATCGGCTACCGCCCGGTGCACGAATACACGCTGACCGACGATGTCAGCTACATCAAGCCCAAGGCGCGGGTGTATTGAGACGCGGCAGAGGTAGGAAAACACGAAGGGCCGGTGCGATTGCTCCGGCCTTTTTCGTATGTGGACACTCCATCATCCCAACAACTCGCCAAAATCCCTCCGCTCATGCAATACGCGAATAATATCGATCGTTTCGTGGTTCATGATGAAATAGATGAAATGGCGTCCGCTACGGATGCGGCGTAGGCCGGGATAGATGTCTTCGATCAACGGCTGACGTTGGCCCATGTCCTGCAGCCTTTCTATCACACGACGAATGTCGCCAAGATAGAGACTGGCTTGCTTGGCACCCCACTTTGACTTTGTATAGATCGCTATTCCGGCCAGATCGCGATCCGCCTCCGGGCGGTAGACGATTTCAGTTTTCGCCTTCCGCGCCAAAATGCTCCTCCATGAAGGCGTCCCAGTCGAATGGTCCGCCGGGGCCGCTATCGACCCCTTTTTGAATTTCGCGCCGCAGAAGTTCTGTCCGGGCGTCACGCGCCACATAGTGCCGCATCGCCTCGCGCACGACTTCACTGGTGGAGCCGAATTCGCCCGAGGCGACCTTGCGTTTGGCGAACTCCACGAACGGTTCGCCGAGGGAGATGGAAGTGTTTTTGCCCATGCGGCCGTAGTTACCAAAAACTGGTAACGTCCGCAACATGCGCGCGCTTCAATCCCGTCCATTTCGACGGTAGCTTCTCCATTCGAATCGGAAGGAGAGCCGATGACCGAAGCTGCGCCGCGCCTTGAAGGCAAACGGGAACGATCACCCGGCATCAAGCTGCTGTTCGCGGGCCTGATCGGCTTTGCGCTGCTGATCCCGCTGCTGCTGGTCTACGCGCTGGTCTATGACCGGCAGGACCAGTCGCGCACCGCGCAGGCTTCGATCAACGCCGGCTGGGGCGGGCCGCAGGTGATCGCGGGGCCGGTTCTCGCGGTGCCCTACCTCACCAACGAGACGCAGAACGAGACGGTCGAGGGCAAGACCACGACCCGCGTCGTGCAGGTGGAGCGCCTCCTCTACATCGCGCCCGTTTCCAACGCGGTCGAAACGCGGGTTTCGCCGCAGGAACGGCGCAAGTCGATCTATTCGAGCGTGCTGTTCGAGGCGGACGTGAGCGGCAAGGCCAGGTTCGCGCTGCCGGCCGACTTGCCGCGCTTCGGAGTGACGCGCGAGGAGCTTATCTGGGACCGCGCCGAAGTGCGCATCGGCACGTCCGACGCGCGGGGGCTGACCAGGGGCGGGCGCATCGTCGCCAACGGCGCGCCGCTCGACGTGCAGCCGGGTAAGGGGCCGGGCGCGACATCGGGACAGGGCTTCTTCGCGTTCCTGACATGGAACGGCGAGGGCGGGCTGACGGTGGATTACAGCTTCGGCCTGCGGGGCAGCCGATCGCTCAGCGTCGTGCCGCGCGGCGGGCAGACGCGCTGGAAAGTGGCATCGAGCTGGGAAAGTCCCAGTTTCTCCGGCGATTTCCTGCCCGAGGCGCGCAAGGTTTCCGACCAGGGTTTTTCGGCGAGCTACACCGTCGACAAGCTCGCGCTGGGCGAAGCGCCGGTATCGTCCCAGGATCTTGGGCCGCCGGCCATCGACGGCGGCACGGATTACACGCCGACTGCCCGCACCTCGGCGCCGGCCGAGCAGATTGCGGGTCAAGCGACCGCGATCACCGTCGGCCTGGTCGAGCCGGTGGATCTCTATTCCAAGGTCGACCGCTCGGTGAAATACGGGTTCCTGTTCATCGGCTTCACTTTCCTGGCGTTCCTCTTGTTCGATGTGGTCGGCGGCGCGCGCGTGGCGGCGGCGGAATACCTGCTGACGGGCGCGGGGCTGGTGCTGTTCTTCGTGCTGCTGCTGGCCTTCGCGGAGGTGATCGGCTTCACCGCCGCCTACGTAGCGGCGAGCGCGGCGATCATCGGACTGCTATCGGCCTATAGCGCGGCGGTGCTGAAATCGTGGCGGCGCGGTAGGCTGATCGGCGCATTGCTGGTGGGCCTCTACGCGCTGCTGTTCGTGCTGCTGAACCTCGAGGCGTGGTCGCTGCTGATCGGTTCGGTGCTGCTGTTCGTCGCCTTGGCCGGTGTCATGTACGCGACGCGCAACATCGACTGGAGCAGCGTGGGGCAAAAGCCCTCCGCTCTCTAGGCGAGAGAGTTCGTTGCCTCACCGCCACCGCAGCCGCTCGCGGTCGAGCTGGTCGACCGAGGTCACGCCCATCAGCCGCATGCCGCGCTCGATCTCGTCCTTGAGCAGCGCGATCGCGCGTTCGACGCCCGGCTGGCCCGCCGCCGCCAGCGCATAGAGATAGAGCCGCCCGCCCGAGGCGCAGTCCGCGCCCGCCGCCAGCGCCTTGAGCACATGGGTGCCGCGCCGCACGCCGCCGTCGCAGATCACCTCGATCCGTCCGCCGACAGCGTCGACGATCTCGGTGAGCTGGTCGAAGGGGGCGCGGCTGCCGTCGAGCTGGCGGCCGCCGTGGTTGGAGATCATGATCGCGTCGGCCCCGATCTCCACCGCGCGACGCGCGTCGGCGACGCTCATCACGCCCTTGAGGCAGAAGGTGCCGCCCCAATCGTTGCGGATCTGCTCGGCGGTCTGCCAGGTCATCGACCGGTCGAGCATCGTGTTGAAGTAGCCGGCGATCGAAACCGCCTCTCCGGTCCCCTCGCTCACATGCGTGTCGAGGTTGGGCAGGGCGAACTTCTCCCGGAACACATAGTCCAGCGCCCAGCGCGGCTTGATCGCATAGGACAGCGCCGAGGACGGCGTGAAGCGGGGCGGCGAGGTGAAGCCGCTCCTTGCGCAGCGCTCGCGCTTGCCCGCGACGATGGTGTCCACGGTCAGCGCGATGGCGTCGAACCTGGCCGCCTGGCAGCGCTCTATCATCGAACGGTTGAGGCCCTTGTCCTTGTGGACGTAGAGCTGGAACATCTTGGGAGTGGCGATCATCGCGCCGATCTCCTCGATGCTCACGGTGGCCAGGCTGGAGATGCCGCACCACAGGCCGAATTTCTCCGCCGCGCGGGCGACGGCGCGTTCGCCCTGCCAGTGGAACACGCGCTGCAGGGCGGTGGGCGAAAGGATCAGCGGCAATGCGCTCTTGCGCCCCAGTATCGTGACCGAAGTGTCGATCTCGTCCACTCCGGCGAGGACATCGGGGACAAGGTCGCAATCGTCGAAGGCCGCGGTGTTGCGTGCCTTGGTCAGTTCGTCGTCGGCGGCACCGTCGATGTAGTCGAATACCGGCCAGGGCAGCCGCTGCCTGGCGAGCTTTCGGAAATCGGCGATGTTGTGGCAATCGGACAGGCGCATGAAGCGCGCTTAGCTCCATGCCCGGCCCAAGCGCAACCGCCCGCGGACTATTTTGCCGCGGCGGTGCCCGCCGACGCCGGTTCCGCCGTGGCGATTTCGGGGCTCTTCTCTCGCGCCTTGCGATCCGCGCGATCCGCCGCGTCGATCCGGGCATTGTAGGCGGCGATGACCTGAGGCGTTGCCGGGCCGGCCGGGTAGGCGCACTTCCTGGCCGCGCCCACACCCTTCAGGAACCCGCGCCGTGCCAGCCCCGCCTGGATCGCCGCGCGCACTTGCCGGTCGTGATCGTTGGCGCCCGAGAATTCGCGGATCAGCCCGCGAAACGGGATGAAGGAGTTGACCACCGTCTTGGCGACGCGGCCGGCGCTGATCCGGTCACGCTCCTGTTGCGGCAGGTCCATGTCCGGGCCGAGTATGGCATCGAGTTCCTCGACCGCGCCCGCCAGAGCCGTGCACTGCCTCAGCCCCGCGAGGTCATAGGGGTTGGACGTGGCCCGAACGAGCACGGCGGGGATTTCCTCCTTGGTGATGTTGAGGTCGGTCGTCGGCGTCTTGGCGACGTCCATCGCGTCCGGGTCGCGGTCCATCAGCAGCCGGGGCTGGGCCTTCTCGGCGGCGGGCGCCTTTTCAGCCGCAACACCCGGATCCTTGTCCTGCGCCGCGAGCGCGGAGCCGGCGGTGAGCGATGCGGCGAGCGCGGCGGCGGCAATGGTCCTGAACACCTTCAATTCCCCGGATGACGAACTCTCACGCGACGTATCGCGTTGGCCCGATAACGTCCGGTCGGGGCCATCGTTCCCGTCGCGCCCGATAGCCCCGTCGACCGGGTCCCGCGCGCCTGGATGGATCGGCAACGCTGTGACCGTGTCCTATTCCACAGCGTCAGCGCCTCAGGTCGGAGAACGTGTCGCAGGCGCCGTCGTTGCCGGATTCCAGCCCTTTTCGCAGCCATTCGACGCGCTGGGCGCTCGACCCGTGGGTGAAGCTTTCGGGGCTGACCGTCTGGCCGGCCTGCCGCTGAAGGGTATCGTCGCCGATGGCGCTGGCGGCGGTCAGCCCTTCTTCCATGTCGCCGGGTTCGATCAGATCGCGGTTGTGCCCGGCCCACACCCCGGCATAGCAGTCCGCCTGCAATTCCATCCGCACTTGCAGCGCGTTGGCCGCTCCCGGACTGCGGGTCTGTTCGCTGCGGATCTGGTCGGCCTCCCCGGTCAGCTTCTGGATGTGGTGGCCGTATTCATGGGCCATCACGTAGTATCGGGCGAAGTCCCCGCCGGCTCCCATCTCCTTGTCCATCAGGTCGTAGAAGCTGGTATCGATGTAGATGCCGTGATCGGCGGGGCAGTAGAACGGACCCATCGCGCTTTGCGCCGCGCCGCAGCCGGACTGCGTGCCGCCGGCATAGAAATTCAGCGTCGGCTGCTCGAAGGCGATCCCGTCCTTCTGGAAGACCGGCTGCCACGTCTGGTTGAGCGAACTGAGCGCGTTGCACGATTCGAGGGCATAGGCGTTCTGGCCGCAGATCTCCTCGGTGGTCTGCCCGGCCCCCTGCCGCCGGTCCACGGGCGCCTGCTGCTGCACCTGATCGATCGTGCCCAGCATCTGGCCGGGGTCGATGCCGAACACCAGCGCGCCGATCGCCACGATCAGCAGCGTGCCGCAGCCCATCTTGCCGCCGCCACCAAGCGGGAAACCGCCGCCGCCCCCGCCCTGGCTGACGCGGATGTTGCGAGTGTCGAACCTGGGCAGTCGCATCGGATGTCTCCCGTCGATTGTGCAGTTGCGAAAAAGGACTGGACCTCTCCAGCCGGATTCGGTCACATCTTCGCAGGATAATCAGGGCGGAGTCGAGAATGTTCCTTGCAGGCAAACGTGCGCTGGTCACCGGGTCGACATCGGGCATCGGTCTGGCGGTGGCGCGCGCGCTGCGGGCCGAGGGCGCCGAGGTGGTGCTTGCCGGTTTCGGCGACCCTGTCGAGATCGGGAAGCTGACGCGGGAATTGTCGGCCACCCATGTCGGCGCCGACCTCTCCACCCGATCGGGCGTCGAGGAGATGATGGCTTTCGCCGGCGACGTCGACATCCTCGTCAACAATGCCGGGATGCAGCACGTCGCGCCGGTGGAGGAGTTCCCGGTCGACAAGTGGGACAAGATCATCGCCCTCAACCTCACCGCCGCGTTCGATGCCTGCCGCCTGGCGGTGCCGCACATGAAGCGCGCGCGGTGGGGGAGGATCATCAACGTGGCGAGCGCGCACTCGTTGACCGCCTCTCCGTTCAAGTCCGCTTACGTTTCCGCCAAGCACGGCCTCGCGGGGCTGACCAAGACGCTGGCGCTGGAGCTGGCGACCGACAACGTGACCGCCAACTGCATCAGCCCGGCCTATGTCTGGACTCCCCTGGTGGAGAACCAGATCCCCGACACGATGAAGGCGCGGGGAATGAGCCGCGAGGATGTGATCGAGAAAGTCCTGCTGGTGCGCCAGCCGACCAGGAAGTTCGTCCAGCCCGAGGATGTCGGCGCGATGGCGGTGTTCCTCTGCCGCGAGGAAGCCGCGAACATGACCGGCTCCAACGTGACGATGGACGGCGGCTGGACGGCGGAATAACCGTTCGCCGCATTTCGGTTCATCGCGCAAATCATTCACTTTGCCGACACGAAGGGTTCGTATAGTCAGGCGCGCATGAACAGGGGACCGGCGGCATGGGCAGCGATGGTCGCAGCCATGTACGCTGCGGCACTCGGCGCGTCCCCGGTCGCTGCGGCAAGTCGGGCGGCGGACAAGGCACTTGAAAGCCGCCTTCGCGCGCATATCGCCATTCTCGCGAGCGACGATTTCGAAGGGCGCGAGCCCGGCACCGACGGCGAGGCCAAGACGCTGCGCTACCTCGGCCGGCAGTGGTACGAGATCGGCCTGGTTTCCGGCACCAACGATCCGGCGCACGAATGGTTCGCGCCGGTCACGCTGGTGGCGCGCGAGCCTGCCGCCTCGTCCGCGCTGTTCCGCCGGGGGGAGCGCGTCGTGGGGGTTCCCGGCCATGAGGTGCTGGTGCTGACGTCGGGCAAGCGCAGCCTGGTGCGCAATGCGCCGCTGCTGTTCGTGGGCAAGGGAGACGCGGGAGCGCTGTCGCGCAACGATCTCGCCGGCCGCATCGCGGTGATGCTCGACGGGACCGCATCCGCCGAGGGTGGGGTGGAGGCGGACGGCGAGCGGCAGAACGCCCTGCTGGCGGCGGGCGCCTCCGGCGTGCTCACCATCCTCGACGGTCCGCGCTCGCTCGATCAGGTGGCGGTACGACGCAAGCGGTCCGGCTATGCCCTGGCCGACGATACGATCGGCGGCGATCTCGAGGCGTTCATCACCCGCGCGGGGATGGAGACGCTGCTCAAGGGCGGGGCGCACAGCCTGGCTGAGCTGGAACGTTCAGCCCTCCGGCCCGGTTTCGTCCATCAGGCGCTCGGGCTTTCCGCCTCGCTCGAGGCGACCACGCGCGAGACCACGATCCGGACCCATAACCTGATCGGCAAGCTGCCGGGGAGGAACCCCGACCAGGGCGCGGTGCTGCTGGTGGCGCATTGGGACCACTTCGGGCGCTGCGCCGAGCCGCCGGCCGAGGACCAGATCTGCAACGGCGCGATCGACAACGCCAGCGGGGTCGCCGCGCTGACCGAGATCGCCCGTCGCCTGGCGCGCGGACCGCGGCTCGATCGCGACGTCTATTTCCTGGCGACGACGGCCGAGGAACTGGGGCTGCTGGGGGCCCATGCCTTCGCCGAAAACCCGCCGCTTCCGCTCACCCAGATCGTCGCCGCCTTCAATATCGACAGCATCGCGCTGGCGCCACGGGGCACGCCGCTGGGAATCGTCGGGAGGGGCATGACCGGTCTCGACAAGTCGATCGAGCAAGTCGCGCGGCGCGAGCAGCGCCGGATCCTGCCCGGCAACGGGGCCAACGAATATGTCCGGCGGCAGGACGGCTGGGCCCTTCTCCAGCACGACGTGCCCGCGGTGATGGTGACCGGCACTTACGGGGACATCGCGCGCGTGCGCGCCTTCTTCGACACCCAGTACCATCGGCCGAGCGACGACATGTCGCTGATAACCGACCTCGGCGGCGCGGCCCAGGACGTCGACTTCCATGTCGCGCTGGCGCGCTGGTTCGCCGATACCAGGGCGTTTCCGAAACCGGAGCATTGAGGCGCGAGACATGGTGACTTCGTTTTGAATTACTTCGTCATTGCGAGCGAAGCGAAGCAATCCAGGGCCGCGCCGCACCGCTCTGGATTGCCGCGCGGCTTCGCCGCTCGCAATGACGAAGCAATGTAAAGTCATCATGTCTAGCCTCTCATCGAACCGGAACGAGGCTGGAATTTCCTGCTACCGTGATTTCCGAGCCGGCAAGTGATTCCACCTGCCTCGCAATCACTCTAGCACCGGCGCGCCCACTTGATTACATGGGCCGCCACGATTCTCCGTTTCAGGACCAGTGGCGCACATGGATATTCCTCTCGGCCTTACCTTCGACGACGTTCTGCTGCGTCCGGCCGAGTCCGACATCGTGCCGACCCAGGCCGACACCCGCACCCGGCTGACGCGCGGCATCGATCTCAACATTCCGGTCATCTCCTCCGCCATGGACACCGTGACCGAGGCCGACATGGCGATCGTCATGGCGCAGATGGGGGG
Organism: Novosphingobium sp.; assembly: GCA_035281095.1. GTDB lineage: Bacteria > Pseudomonadota > Alphaproteobacteria > Sphingomonadales > Sphingomonadaceae > Novosphingobium. The sequence continues at coordinate 21,381 of DATEEP010000173.1, forward strand.
AATCGGCGTGCTCCACCGCAACCTTTCGGTCGAGGAACAGTGCGCGGCGGTGCGCGCGGTCAAGCGCTTCGAAAGCGGCATGGTCGTCAATCCGATCACCATCGCCCCCGAAGCCACGCTGGGCGAGGCGCAGGCGTTGATGGCGACGCACCGCATCAGCGGCATTCCGGTGGTGGAAAGCGGCGGCGGCAGGCTCGTCGGCATCCTCACCAACCGCGACGTGCGCTTCGCCGACAATCCCAGCCAGCCGGTCAGCGAGCTGATGACGCATGAGAACCTCGCCACCGTCGGCCTCGGAGTGGGGCAGGAGGAAGCGCGCCGGCTGCTCCATCAGCGCCGCATCGAAAAGCTCCTGGTGGTCGACGAGGCTTATCGCTGCATCGGGCTGATCACGGTCAAGGACATCGAGAAGGCGGTCACTTTCCCCAACGCCACCAAGGACGCGGCCGGACGCCTCCGCGTCGCCGCGGCGACGACCGTGGGCGACAAGGGCTTCGAACGGACCGAGGCCTTGCTCGAGGCCGAATGCGATGTCGTCGTGATCGACACCGCGCATGGCCACAATCGCGACGTCGCGCGCGCCGTGGAGCGAGTGAAGAAACTGTCGAACCTGGCGCAAGTGATCGCCGGCAACGTCGCCACCGCCGAGGCGGCGAAAGCCCTGATCGACGCGGGGGTCGACGGCGTGAAGGTCGGCATCGGGCCCGGTTCGATCTGCACCACGCGGATCGTCGCGGGCGTGGGCGTGCCACAGCTCACCGCCGTCATGGACGCGGCCGAGGAGGGCAACAAGGCGGGCGTCCCGGTGATCGCCGACGGCGGGTTGCGCACGTCGGGCGACGCCGCAAAGGCGCTGGCGGCCGGCGCATCGACGATCATGATCGGCTCGATGCTGGCGGGCACGCATGAGGCGCCGGGCGAGACGTTCCTCTATCAGGGCCGGGCCTACAAGTCCTATCGCGGCATGGGTTCGGTCGGCGCGATGGCGCGCGGCAGCGCCGACCGCTATTTCCAGCAGGACATCAAGGACACGATGAAGCTGGTGCCCGAAGGCATCGAGGGCCAGGTCCCGTTCAAGGGCCCGGCCAAGGACGTGATCCATCAGCTCGTCGGCGGCGTGAAGGCGGCGATGGGCTACACCGGATCGCGCACCATCGACGACTTGCGCACCAAGGCGCAGTTCATCCGCATCACCAACGCGGGGCTTCGCGAAAGCCACGTCCATGACGTCACCATCACCCGCGAGGCGCCGAACTATCCGACGCGGTGAGGCAATGCGGTGACTCCCGCCGCGCGGGTCCAGGCCGCGATCGAGATCCTCGACCTCGTGATCGATGCGGCGCGCCGCGGCGGTCCGCCCGCCGATCGCGTCATCGCCGACTGGACGCGCCCGCGCCGCTTCATTGGCAGCAAGGACCGTCGGGCGGTGCGTGAGCTGGCCTACCAGGCGATTCGCGCCTGCGGGCCGGTGCCCGTGAGCGGCCGGGCGGCGATGCTGCGGCTCGCCGAAGTCGACCCGTCGCTGAGCGCCCTTTTCGACGGATCGCGACACGGCCCGGCGGCGATCGGGCAGGACGAAACGGTCGCCGTGGGCGGCATCGCGCCGGACTGGCTGGAGGCGCGGCTCGCCGGCAGCGGCGTCTCGGGTGCCGCCGCCGAGGCGCTGCTGGACCGCGCCAGCCTGGACCTGCGGGTCAATACGCTGAAGGTCGACCGCAACGGGCTTGCATTGCCGTTGCAAGCCGAATGCACGCTCGCTCCACAGGGATTGCGCGTCCCCGCCGGGACAGCGGTGGAGCAATGGGACGCCTATGCGTCCGGCCTGATCGAAGTGCAGGATACCGGCTCGCAACTCGCCTGCCTGGCGGTCGGCGCGCGGCCGGGGGAGACGGTGGTCGACCTGTGCGCCGGGGCCGGCGGGAAGACCCTGGCGCTGGGCGCCGCGATGGCCAACCGGGGCACGCTTGTCGCTTCCGACACCGACCGCGCCCGGCTCTCGCGCCTCGCTCCGCGCGCCGAGCGCGCAGGGCTCGCGATCGTCGAGACCGTGCTGCTCGATCCCGGTCGCGAGGCACAAGGACTCTCGGCCTGGAAAGGCCGCGCCGACGCGGTGCTCGTCGATGCGCCTTGCTCGGGCACCGGCACATGGCGGCGCAACCCGGAGGCGCGCTGGCGGCTGACCGAGGCGGGGCTGGCGCGCTACGTCGCACTGCAGGCGCGATTGCTCGACGTAGCGGCCGTGCTGGTGCGGCCCGGCGGCCGCCTGGTCTACGTCACGTGTTCCCTGCTCGACGAGGAAGGGGCGAATCAGATCGACGCGTTCCTTACCCGCATGCCCGAATGGGGCGCGCAACCACCCTCGCTTCCCGCGGGTGTGCGGCGCGGCAAGGGGATCCGGATCACTCCGGCGCAAGACGGAACCGACGGATTTTTCGTCGCAAGCCTGTCGCCTTTATGATAGCAACGCCGCGATGTCGCGAGCTTCCATCACGGCCAAGGAATTGTTGATGCGCTACACCCCCGTCGCCCTTGCTCTGGCGCTGGTCGCCGCTGTTTCGTCCAGTGTCATCCACTCGGCGCCCGGCGTTTCGCTGGATCCGAAGGCGGCGGCGCTGGTCGCGCATGGCCGGGCGGAGCTGGCGGCGGGACGCGTCGATCCGGCGCTCGACGCTTTCGAATCGGCGCTGGTCATCAGCCCCGGCAGCGTCGCGGTGCTCGTCAGCCTTGCCGAAGCACAGCGCGCGCAAGGGCTTCAGGGCAAGGCGCTGCACTACTACCGCGAGGCGCTGGAGGCCGATCCGCGCAACCTTGTCGCCATCGCGGGCGAGGGTGAGGCGCTGGCCGAGAAGGGCGCGCTGGAGAAGGCGCGCCGCAACCTCGCGCGGTTGAAAGGCATCTGCGGGGGCGATTGCAGGGAAGTGCGCGAGCTGGCGGCGGTGATCGAGCGGGTGCCGGCGCAGCGGATCGTCTCCGCCGACGCGGCACGGCCCGCTCCGGTCGTCAGCGACAACTGAGCACCCGGCCCGGCGTTGGAGGGATTTCGAGGCAGGTGGAATCACCCGCCGGCTCGGAAATCACGGCAAACAAAGCCTGATGATTCCGGATGGACCCACTTTCGTCATTGCCAGCCGAAGGGCCTCTCGCAATGACGAACCAATGTAACGTCATCATGGTCTAAACTCGTTCCGGTTCAGATTGATCCGGAACGAGTCCGAGGCCCGCCCCTTCAGATAAGGGCGCGGAATTCGTCCAGGACCGCGCGGTAGATGCGCTTCTTGAACGGCACGATCAGCTCGGGCAGCAACTCGGGGTCCACCCATTTCCACTCACAGAACTCGGGCGGCTTGTGCGCGTCGAGGCGGACGTCGTCGTCGCTTCCGACAAAGCGGAACAAGTACCAGAACTGGCGTTGGCCACGATATTTTCCGCCCCACAGCTTGCCCATCAGCTCATCGGGAAGATCGTAGAACAGCTCGTCGCTGGTCTGCGCGATCTGGGTGACGTGCTCGGGCTTCAGGCCCGTTTCCTCCCACAGTTCGCGCAAGGCGGCGTCCTTCAGATCCTCGCCCCTGTCGATGCCGCCCTGGGGCATCTGCCACCAGTCTCCCTCCCGATTGTCGATCCGCTTGCCGACGAACGCCTTGCCGTCGGCGTTGACCAGCATCAGCCCAACGCAGGGCCGATAGGAGAGGTGGGCGAATTCGTTCATGGGCAGGCATTCTCCGAAAAAGGCAGGCGGGCATGGAACGCCGCGACCATAACACGCACACGGCGTAAAGGTCGTAACGATATGGACCGCAATTTGTGGTCAGGTTCGTGATCCCTATATGACAGCCATGCCGGTCTATCGTTATGGTTTTCGGAATGAAGGTTTTTCTAAATTGCTTCTCGGCACGATCGTTGTAGGGCCGATAGCAAATAAGGGGGCTTAACCCCGTACAGAGGTTGGAATGGCGACAATTACAGCGGAAATCGAAAACACCCCCGTGCGGGGAGCGGAAGCCGCGCCCGAAGCCGTCGTGGTGCGGTTCGCGGGCGACTCCGGCGATGGCATGCAGCTCACCGGCGGGCAGTTCACCTTGTCGACCGCGCTGGCGGGCAACGACCTGGCCACCTTCCCGGACTTTCCGGCGGAAATCCGTGCGCCACAAGGAACTCTGTTCGGCGTTTCGGCATTCCAGATCAACTTCGGCTCGACCGACATCACCACGGCGGGGGACCAGCCGGACGTGCTCGTCGCGATGAACCCGGCGGCGCTGAAGACCAACGCTCCCGCGCTCAAGGCCGGTGGCCTGATCATCGCCGACACCGGCGAGTTCACCAAGCGCAACCTCGAAAAGGCGAAGTACGAGGTCAGCCCGCTCGACGACGGCAGCCTGGCCAAGTGGGACGTCCTGGCTTTCGATATCAGCGCGTTGACGCTCGAGTCGGTGAAGCCGTTCGGCCTCGGCAACAAGGAAGCGCTGCGCTGCAAGAACATGTGGACGCTGGGCCTGGCGCTGTGGATGTTCGACCGCGACCGGCAGCCGATCGTCGATTGGCTCAACGACAAGTTCAGGAAGAACCCTGTCCTGGCCGGGGCCAACATCGCGGCGCTCAACGCCGGCCACGCTTATGGCGAGACTGCCGAGATCGCCGGACCCCTGCGCAAGATCAGCCTCGATCCGGTCGAGTCGGAGCCCGGCCTTTACCGCACCGTCACCGGGGCCGAAGCGATCAGCTACGGTTTGGTCGCGGGCGCGCAACTTGCGCATCTGCCGATCTTCTTCGGCGGCTACCCGATCACCCCCGCCTCGGCGATCCTGCACAATCTCGTGAAGATGAAGGAGTTCGGGGTCACCACTTTCCAGGCGGAGGACGAGATCGCGGCGATCTGCGCGGCGATCGGCGCGTCTTATGCCGGACAGCTGGGCGTCACCTCGTCATCGGGGCCCGGAATCGCGCTCAAGGGCGAGGCGATGGGCCTGGCGATCATGACCGAGCTGCCGCTGGTCATCGTCAATTCGCAGCGCGGCGGTCCGTCGACGGGCCTGCCGACCAAGACCGAGCAGTCCGACCTCTATCAAGCGGTCTATGGCCGCAACGGCGATGCGCCGATCCCGGTGATCTCGTGCCGCTCACCCTCCGATGCCTTCGACTGCGCGATCGAGGCGTGCCGCATCGCGGTGCGTTACATGACGCCGGTGCTGCTGCTGACCGACGGCTATATCGCCAATGCCGCCGAGCCGTGGAAAGTGCCGGACATCGATAGCTACACGGACTTTCCGACCACGTTCCTCGAAGAGAAGAACGGAGGCGATGTGGTCCTGCCGTTCAAGCGCGACGAAAAGGGCGCGCGGCCCTGGATCAAGCCCGGCACGCCCGGCCTGATGCACCGCATCGGCGGCATCGAGAAGGCGGTCGACACCGGCAACATCGATTACTCTCCGCTCGCGCACCAGACCCAGACCGACGCGCGCATGGCCAAGATCGCCGGCATCGCGGACGATATCCCGGCGCAGGACGTGTGCCTGGGCGACACTTCGGGCAAGCTCGCGGTGGTCGGCTGGGGCTCGACCTTCGGGCCGATCCACCAGGCGGTGCGCCGCGCCCGCGCCAAGGGCCTCGCCGTCAGCCACATCCATGTCCGCCACATCTGGCCGATGCCGTCGAACCTGGGCGGGTTGCTCAAGGGCTTCGACAATGTGCTGGTGCCCGAGATGAACACCGGCCAGTTCAAGACGGTGCTGCGCGACCAGTACCTTGTCGACGCGAAACCGCTGACCAAGACCAGCGGCCAGCCTTTCACCATCGCCGAGATCGAGGCCGCCATCGCCACCTATTTCGACGATATTGCGGACAACGAGGGCGGCGAGGTCGATGCCGACGCCACCCAGCTTCCCTCCATCAAGGCGGTGAATCCATGAACGACATGACCCCCATCCAGACGACTCTCAAGGACTGGGAATCGGATCAGGAAGTCCGCTGGTGCCCCGGCTGCGGCGATTACGCGATTCTCAAGGCGGTGCAGCGCACCCTGCCGGAAATCGGCGCGGACCCGGCCAAGACGGTGTTCGTATCGGGCATCGGCTGCTCCAGCCGCTTTCCGTATTACGTCGAAAGCTATGGCTTCCACACCATCCACGGCCGCGCGCCGGCGTTCGCGACCGGCATCAAGCTCGCCAATCCGGAGCTCGACGTCTGGCTGGTGACCGGCGACGGTGACGGCATGTCGATCGGCGGCAACCACACGATGCACATCCTGCGCCGCAATCTGGATTGTCAGATCCTGCTGTTCAACAACGAGATCTATGGCCTGACCAAGGGTCAGTATTCGCCGACCAGCCGTCTCGGCACCCCGTCGCCCTCGTCGCCGTTGGGCTCGGTGGACCGTCCGGCGCAACCTTGCGCTTTCGCGCTGGGCGCGGGCGCTCGGTTCGTGGCGCGTGGGTTCGACGTGTCGAAGAACCTGCCCGAGGTGCTGAAAGCGGCGCACGGGCACAAGGGCGCGGCCTTCGTGGAAATCTTCCAGAACTGCATCGTCTACAACAAGGACCGCTTCGACGATTTCGCCGCGCCCAAGGGCGCCGAGGGCCAGCAGCTCTGGCTCAGGAACGGTGAGCCGATGCTGTTCGGCAGCGAGAAGAGCGGCGGCGTCAAGGGCATCGCGCTCAACATCGACCACCTTCATCTCGAAGTCGTCGATGTCGTCGATGGCGATTGGGAGAAGGCGGGCGTGATCGTCCATGACGTGACCAATCGCGCCATCGCCCACATGCTCGTCGAGATGCCGTTCGGCCCGTTCCCGATGGCGCTGGGCGTCCTCTACGACGATCCGCGCCCCACGTTCGAGCAGGAATTACTGGGCCAGGATGCCAAGGCGAATGCCGGCAAGGTGCCTGACCTCGGTCGCCTGCTGGCCAAGGGCCAGACCTGGACGGTCACCGAAGGCGGCCCGGAACTTTAGGGATTCGGTCTGTTTCTTCGTTTCTTCGCGCCCAAACCGAAGCGCTAGACCATGATCCTTGCATCGCTTCGTCATTGCGAGCGGCGGAGCTGCGCGGCAATCCAGGGTGGTGTCTCGCTGCCCTGGATTGCTTCCCCCGGATCAAGTCCGGGGTCGCAATGACGAAGTGATTCAAACCAAAGTCATCATGCTTTAAAAGCCGATGTCCGGCTCGGCGGGGACTTTTCAAATCCTGCCCGACTGTTCATATTCGAACGCATGGGCGTGCAGGTGCCAGGGAGAGGTACGGAGCTTGTGGGCGGGGGCCGGTCGATCGGCCTCGGCTCGGCATGGCTTGCGCGGGTCTGGTCGGGCAACCTCAATCGCATCCTCGATCGGATCGATAGCGGCCTGAGCCGCGGCTCGATCCAGCTGACTCTGCCCGACGGGACGACGCGCCTTCTTGGTGGCCACGCTCCCGGCTTCAAGGCGACCGTGCACCTCAGGAGCTATCGCGCGTTGCTCCGGCTGGCGACCTCGGGCTCGGTCGGCTGGTACCAGGCGTGGGCGGCGGGCGAGTGGGACAGCCCGGATCCGGTGCCGCTGTTCGCCCTGTTCATGGACAACGCCGTCGCGCTGGGCAAGGCCGGAAGGGCACGGGGACCGTGGCGATATGCGGCGCGCGCCTTGCACTGGCTGCGGCGAAACACCCGCGCCGGATCCCGGCGCAACATCAGCGCGCATTACGATCTGGGCAATGATTTCTACGCTCCGTGGCTGGGCGAGACGATGGCCTATTCCAGCGCGCGCTTTGCTTCGGACATCGACGGTATCGAGGCGGCGCAGCGCGCGAAAATGGCCATGATCGCCGACCGTCTGCGGCTTGACGAGGGCGAGCGGGTGCTGGAGATCGGCTGCGGCTGGGGCACTCTTGCGACGACGCTGGCGGAGCGTTGCGCCGCGCGGGTCGATGCGATCAGCCTGTCGGACGAGCAGCTCGCCTATGCCCGGGCGCGCTGGAACCCCTCGCAAGGTGCGGTCGATTTCCGCAAACAGGACTATCGCGACGTCACGCGGATTTATGACGCGATCGCCAGCGTCGAGATGGTCGAGGCGGTGGGCCAGCGATACTGGCCCGACTTCTTCGACTGTATCGCGCGATGCCTCAGGCCGGGCGGCCGGGCGGCGATCCAGTTCATCTCGATCCGCGACGAGCTGTTCGAAAGCTATGCCCGCAGCGCCGATTTCATCCAGACTTACATCTTCCCCGGCGGCATGCTCGTGCGCGAAAGCGAATTCGAGCGGCTGGCCCAGGAGCGCGGACTGACGTGGCAGGATCGCGTGGGCTTCGGGCTCGATTATGCCCGGACGCTGCGCCTGTGGCGCGAACGTTTCGAACGCGCGGTCGAGGGGCGGCTGTTGCCCGCGGGCTTCGACCGTCCTTTCGTGAACCTGTGGCGGTTCTACCTGATGTATTGCGAAGGCGGCTTCCGCGGCGGCGGCATCGACGTGGCGCAAGTCACGCTGGTGAGGCGCGGCTGACGGTCAGCCGGAGCGGGGATATCCCTCGCCGCGCCAGCGCTCTATCGTCGCCTCCAGGATCAACGGGCTGAGCAGCTTGTCGAAGGCGCAGCCGACCATGCTGGCTTCCCACCAGACCACCCGCGCCTGCATCGATTCCAGCCCCGGAATCGTCAGCCAGCACAGCGTGCCTTCGTGCAGCCGGCTGATCGACATCGCGGAAAAGCCCGACAGCGACAGGTCGTGCACCACGGTCTGGAACCGTCGCCCGCCCGAGGGGCGGATCATCGCCGGAATGGAGATTTCGGTGCGCCGCGCCGAGCGGTCTTCCTGCGCCGCGACCGCGTAACTATCCCCGCCATGTTCGACCATGGTCATCGCAACGCTCCACCAGACCCAAGTGCCGGATATACTCCCGCAATGGAGTGAGGCCGACGGGGTTAGCGCCCGGTCAAGCGGTTTGGTTAATCGTCTCGCGGTGGCGGGTCTCGAACGGCTCGCCCAGCAGCGCGACGATCCGGTCGGCGACGACTTCGGGCGGCTTCACCGATGCCGGATCCTCGCCGGGAAAGGCGCGGGCGCGCATGGCGGTGCGGGTCCGTCCCGGATCGACGATGGCGACGCGGACCCTGGAGATGTTGCGCACCTCTTCGGCATGGCAATCGAGCAGGACTTCGAACGCCGCCTTGCTCGCGCCATAGGCGCCCCAGAACGGCCGCCCCTTCTTGCCGACGCTGCTGGTGAGGCCGACGATCCGGGGATCGTCGCTCTTGCGCATCAGGGGATCGAAGTTGGCGATCAGCGCCTGTGTCGCCAGCACGTTGACCGTCAGCGCCTGGTTGAAGGCCTTCTGCTCGATGTCGGCGACCGAGCTGAGCTGCGGCAGGAGAGCGGCGTTGATCATGAGCACGTCGAGCCTGCCCCAGCGCTGCGAGACCGCCGTCGCCAGCCGGGCGATGCCGTCGGGCTGGGCGAGATCGACGGGCGCGATGGTGGCCGTGCCGCCCGCCGCGTGGATTTGCTCTTCCACCGCCTCCAGCCCCCTGGTGTCGCGCGCGGTGAGCACCACATGCGCGCCCGCCCGAGCCAGCGCGACCGCGGTCGCCGCGCCGATGCCCTTGCTCGCCCCGGTGACGAGGGCGACGGCGTCCTTCAACGCGGTTTCGGTCACGCGACTCTGTGGACCGGCAGGGTCAGAAGGTCGGGCGTCTCGCGCTCCGAAAAGTCGGTGAGGCTGGTGGGATAGTCGCCGCTGAAGCACGCATCGCAGAACTGGGGGCACAGCTTGTTGCGCTGCGCTTCGCCGACGGCGCGGTAAAGACCGTCGATCGACACGAAGGCGAGGCTGTCCGCCTTGATGAAGTCCGCCATCGCCGCGATGTCCATGTTGGCGGCGAGCAGCTTCGATCGCTCGGGCGTATCGACCCCATAGAAACAGCTGTGCCCGGTCGGTGGGCTGGCGATGCGCATGTGCACTTCGGCCGCGCCCGCGTCGCGCATCATTTCGACGATGTTGAGCGAGGTGGTGCCGCGCACGATCGAATCGTCGATCAGGATGATCTTCTTGCCTTCGACGATGGCGCGGTTGGCGTTGTGCTTGCGCTTGACGCTGGCGTGCCGCGTGCCGTCGGACGGCTGGATGAAGGTCCGCCCGACATAGTGGGAGCGGATGATGCCGAGTTCGAACGGGATACCCGATTGCTGGGCATAACCGATCGCGGCCGGGACGCCGCTGTCGGGCACCGGCACCACCAGATCGGCCTCGGCCGGCGCTTCCTTCGCCAGTTCCACCCCGATCTGCTTGCGCACCTGGTAGACCGAGCGGCCGTCCATCACCGAATCGGGGCGGCTGAAATACACGTGCTCGAAGATGCAGGGGCGGGGCGATACCTCACCGAAAGGACGATGGCTCGAGACCGTGCCTTTGTGATCGACCTGGACCATCTCGCCCGGCTGGATCGAGCGGATCAGTTCCGCGCCGATGACGTCGAACGCCACGGTCTCGCTGGCGAAGGCGATGGCGTCGCCGATACGACCCATCACCAGCGGCCGGATGCCCAGCGGATCGCGGCAGGCGATCATGCCCTCGGGCGTCATGCAGATGAGCGAATAGGCGCCCTCGACCATGCGCAGCGCATCGACCAGGCGGTCGAGCAGCGTCGGATAGCGGCTGGTGGCCACGAGATGAATGATGACTTCTGTGTCGGAGGTCGACTGGAAGATCGCGCCGCGCCGGACCAGCTCCCGCTTCAGCGTCATGGCGTTGGAGATGTTGCCGTTGTGGGCGATGGAGAACCCGCCGGAGGCTAGGTCGGCGAACAGCGGCTGGACATTGCGCATGCCCGAACCGCCGGTGGTTGAATATCGGACGTGCCCCGCCGCCATCTCGCCGGGCAGTTCCTCGAACATGGAGTTGCTGGTGAACACTTGCGCTACATGGCCAAGCCCGCGCCTCGCATAGAACTCGGTGCCGTTGTAGCTGACGATGCCGACGGCCTCCTGCCCGCGATGCTGGAGGGCATGGAGGCCCAGCGCGGCCACTGCCGCCGCGTCCTTGGCGCCGATGACGCCGAACACGCCGCACTCCTCGCGCAGCTTGTCGGCATCCGGGTCAGAGGGTGGGACATCCCAGGGGGCGCGATCCAGCAGAGTGTCTGATATGTCCATAGAAATCGTCCGGGCCAGGGCGCTTCAGCAAGGCCCGCATTTGGGCGCACTCGCCCCGGAAAGCAAGAGCGGGGCGCGATGCGGCGTGTGGCCCGCTTGCCACTCCAGCCAGATCGCCCTAAATCCGCGCCACCTTCCGTCACGCACAGGCGCCCCGCTTGATCCTCTCTCCCTTCGAATGGACCATCGCCAAGCGCTACATGCTTCCGGGCCGGGGCGAAGCGTTCATCGCGCTGGTGGCGGGGATCAGCCTGGTCGCGGTAATGCTGGGCGTGGCCGCGTTGGTCATCGTCATGAGCGTGATGAATGGCTTTCGCGCCGAGTTGTTCGACAAGATCGTCGGCCTCAACGGTCATGCGATCATCCAGGCATATGGCGGACGGCTGGATAACTGGCAGCAGGTGTTGAAGGAAGTGCGGGCGACTCCCGGTGTCACCCGCGCCTCGCCGCTGATCGAGCAGCCGCTGCTGGCCAGTTTCAATGGCCGGGTCGAGGCGATCCTGGTGCGCGGCAACACCGCCGAAGACATTGCCCGTATCAGGCCGCAGGTGAAGTCGGGCAGCCTTTCGGCTCTCAAGGATGGCGCCAGCAACGTCGCCATAGGTGCGCGGCTGGCGGAGAATCTGGGCGCCCGGGTCGGAGACACGATCACGATCATCAACCCGGCGGGGCGATCCACGCCTTTCGGCACGGTGCCGCGCCAGATCGCCTACCGGATCGTCGCCGTGTTCGAGATCGGCGTCTATGACTACGACAACGCCTTCGTCGTCATGCCCATTGCCGATGCGCAGACCCTGCTATTGACCGGAGACAGCATCGGCATGATCGAACTGACGACCACCGATCCGGACAAAGTGGGAGAAATCCTCGCTCCGCTGACCCGGACCCTGGCCGGACAGGCGATCGTCACGGACTGGAAGACGATCAACGCCACCTTGTTCGAGGCGCTGGCGGTGGAACGGGTGGCGATGTTCGTGGTGCTCTCGATCATCGTGCTGGTGGCGGTGTTCAATATCCTGTCCTCGCTGATCATGCTGGTCCGCGCCAAGACGCGCGACATCGCGATCCTGCGCACGATGGGGGCGACGCGGCGGTCGCTGCTGAAGATCTTCGTGACGACCGGCTTCCTGATCGGCGCCTTGGGGACCATTGCGGGCCTGCTGCTGGGCCTCGTGTTCCTCTATTTCCGCCAGCCCATCGTGAACCTGGTGCAGATCATTACCGGCCAGAACCTGTGGGACCCGTCGATCCGCTTCCTGACCGAACTGCCCAGCCGCACCGACCCGGTCGAGGTCACGGTGATCTGTCTGATGGCGCTGGTGTTCAGCTTCCTTGCAACGCTTTACCCCGCGTTCAAGGCGGCGAGCACCGATCCGGTGCAGGTGCTGCGCTATGAATAGTCCGCCCAACGCGCCGGTCGTGAACATCGCCGGCCTGACCCGCAGCTTCGAGCAGGGCGGGGTGCGGATCGACGTGCTGCGCGGTGTCGATCTGGCAGTCCGGCCGGGCGAGATCGTCGCGCTGCTCGGCGCTTCGGGTTCGGGCAAATCGACAATGCTGCAGGCCATCGGCTTGCTGGAGGGCGGATTCGGCGGGCGGATCGAGATCGCCGGGATCGACGCCTCGAAGCTGGGCAAGGACAGCCGCGCCGCCGTGCGCCGCGATCATCTGGGCTTCGTTTACCAGTTCCATCACCTGCTGCCGGATTTCAGCGCCATCGAGAATGTCGTGCTGCCGCAGCTTGTGGCGGAGCGGCCGCGTGAGCAGGCGGAACAGCGGGCTCGGGAACTGCTCGCCGCGCTCGGTCTCGGCGAGCGGCTCGATCATCGGCCGAGCCAGCTTTCGGGCGGCGAGCAGCAACGCGTCGCCGTGGCCCGCGCGCTGGCCAACCGGCCGCAAGTGGTGCTGGCGGACGAGCCCACCGGCAACCTCGACGAGGCGACCGCCGACCGCGTGCTGGGGCAGTTCCTCAAGCTGGTGCGGGATGAGGGCAGCGCGGCGCTGATCGCGACCCACAACGAGCGGCTGGCCCTGGCGATGGACCGGGTCGTGAGGCTGCACGACGGGCGACTGGAATAAGTCTCGTCTGGAACACGCCCACGAAAAGCACGTTGAACTTTTAGTGTTCAGTGTTTTGCATGGAGGGCCAGATGAGCATCAATCCCACAACTTTTCAGGGAGAACCGTCCGGCGGGCAGGGCATATCCTGGCAGGACAGCGCCGAGCTTCACCGGCGTGACGACGAAGGCGTGGCGCATCAGTTCAAGACGATTCGCCGCGGCACATTCGCCGAGTTGATCCGCTTCGTGATGAACCTGCCCGAACTCGAACAGGACGATTATGCGATCCAGAAAAGCGGAGACCGCCGGTTCGGTATCGGCGATATTCGCAATCTGTTCAGGCGGGGGGATTTTCCGAAAGCCTGACTGGAGAGAACTGCCCAAGTCATCCCGCCATCCTGAACGTGCCAGGGTCCATTTCACCTCCCAAACGACGGTCTATCGGCGCGATGGATGCTGAAACGAGTTCAGCATGACGCGGAAAGGTGCTGCGGGCGCTATGTCGAGGTCTACTCGGCAAATCCGGTCAGCTTCCCCGCATCGACCGATGCCACCGCCGCCTTGAGCTGATCGATGCTGTCGGCCGAGCCGTCCGCCTCGATCATGAAGCGGTTGGCGACCATGCGACCGAACTTGCCGCTGCCGCTCGACTTGTTCCACGATTCGGTCTGCATCTGGCCGTCGACGGTCTGCGTGCGTTCATAGCCGTTGGCGTCCTCGCGGCTCTGCTCGACGCCCATCGCCGAGCCGATCCCCGCCAGCGCGCCCAGCGCCGACATGTCCGACACGCGCACGGTGAAGCTCTTGTCGCCCGCCGTGTAAGTCGCCTCGGCCGTGCTGCCCATCTGGCCGATCGCCTGCGTCGAGGAGCTGGTGCGCGCGAAATTGCCGACCGAGCCGGGGAGCAAGGTTTTGAGCGTGTCGACGGAGACCGGCTTGATCTCACCCTTCTGGACTTTCTCCGCCTGCGCGGCGACTTCTTCCATCTTGCCGGTGTCGATCTTGCCGACGCCGGGGATGTTGACCGTGACGTCATCGACATCGTTTGCCACAATGCCCGAGGTCGCAACCGCGCCCAGACCAAAAAGCCCGACGATTGCGCCGAGGATCAGTGTCAGAATCCAGTACGCTACGGCCGCCGCCAAAAACGTGACGACGGTGTAGCCTAGTTGCTTGGATTCGGGGATGGACATCATTGGTCCCGTTCCAGTGTAGAATACGTAGAGGCTGTAGAGCCCCAGGATAGCGAAGAACCCCAGCGCCGGGATCAGTCCGAAAATCCCGGCGACCCAGGCCGCGGTCGCACCGTATGCGGCGAGTTTGAATGCATTCAGCCGGTTCGACTTGCCTTCGAACTGCGGTGCGAGCCAATCCGCGACAAAAGTCAGTACGAACAAGCCCACAATGCTGAGAATGTAAGTCTGGATAGCGGTTACCAGCGCCCAAGTGAAGCTGAAGTGCACTTCGACGAACAAAAAGTTCCACCCGAACAATTGCCCGCCTAGGAACGACGCCACCGGGCCGATCGCCGCCAGCGGCAGGACGTAGCCGGTGAGAATCTCGTTCCGGGTTTTCGCTTCGGCGGCGATGACCGGCCATTCGTCTTTGGGTTTCAGAATGATCGCCTTGGCGCGATCGACGAGCGATTTCTCGCCCGGCAGCTCTGTACGGGTCGGCGGAATGTCCATGGTTGCCCTCCTCAAGTCCCCAGGGTGGAGGAGGCATAACACCTAAATCGGGTAAGGATAAGCAAATGCTATCCCGGATTTGTCCCCCGCCGAGGTGGCTGATCGGTTGATCGACCCCGGTCCGCTACCTAATCATGCAAGGATGACTTTCGCTCCCTTCGTCCCCTTGC
>DATEEP010000174.1:0-55449 GCA_035281095.1 Novosphingobium sp.
CCGCCTAGGCCCCTCGTGCGACCGGGGCGGCATGCAGCCTGTGACTAGACGCTGGCTTCGATGCAACTCACGGCATCGCGCATCTACTCCCGAGCATGCTGATTCATGGAAGCCAGCATGCAGCTTACGAACTCCTCGATATGCGGCGTGCAAGCTCCTGGCGCCCAAGCCGCGATGGTGATCGAGTCGTGGGTGTCGGGCAGTCCCTCCAGCAGCAGCAGGTCGGCCCCCTCCCTATTGCCGCCACTGATCCGGCCGGGAGCGAACGCGGCGCCCACCCCGCAGGCGAGCAGCAGAATTCCCGACACGAGGTCCCCGACATGCGCGGCGACCTTGGGTTCGAACCCCGCATCTCGGCACAGTCTCACCATCTGCGCATGGACGCGCGGCGCCAAATCCGGATCGGGCATGATCCATGGACGATCGCGAAGCTCGGCCAGCGCGATGCGCGACTTGCGCAGGTTCCATGCCGACGGCACCGCCACCATGAGCGGATCGCGCGCAAGAATGCGGAATTCGAAAGCGTGCCGGTCGTCTTCCGGCAAACCCATGATGCCGACGTCGATTTCCGCAGCCCCGAGTGCCTGCGGCTGCAAGGTGCTGGGCAAAGGAGAAAGCTGGATTTCGACCTTGGGCCATTGCCGGCGAAATTCCTCGAACCCCGTACCCAGCCGGGCCGCCTCCACCGATGGACACACGGCGACGCGCAGCCTCGCCGCCTCACCCGCGCCTATGCGCCGCGCGGCTTCGGTCGCCACTTGCAAGCGATCGATGAACGGGCGGACTTCACGGTAGTATCTGAGACCCGCCGGGGTGGGGCGCACGTTGCGGGTCGTCCGTTCCAGCAACGGAGTGCCGACGATCTCCTCCAGGCGCCTGACCGACCGGCTGACCGCCGGCTGGCTGGAATACACTTTCTCCGATGCGCGGGTGAAGCCACCCTCCTCCACCACCGCGACGAAATGCCTGAGCATCAGCAGTTCGATCATTGGCACCCCTCCAGCCACCGATAATTGATGCGTATGCGATATCAATTTCGCAAGAACTAGCATTGGACGCCGCATGAATTATCCCACATTTCTTCGCGAAACGACCTTCGCCATTTCGGGTGGGCGGAGATATCGAGGGGAGGACGCAGTGAAGGCCAGGTTTCTTAAAGCAGCGATGGCCATCGGCCTGGCTTCGATAGCCGCACCCGGCCTGATCGCGCAGGAGACGGCCCGGCCGGTGTTCAAACCCGACGGGGCGGTCCAGGTCCCGGCATTCGAACTCCCGCCCTCGATCTTCATGAGCAAGGAAGCGATCGACAGCCTTCGGATGAAGGCGATGATGCCGCCGATGCAGTCGTCTCCCAGAACCGAGACGATCGCCGAGACGCGCCAGTTCATGGAACAGCAGCTCGCGCCGATGCTGCAGATGATGAAGGCGCGCTATCCGGTCGATGTGGCCGAAATGAAGATCGGGGGCGTCGCGACCCGCGTGTTCACCCCCAAAGACGGCAAGATCGACAAGAAGCGGGTCCTGATCAACTTGCACGGCGGCGCTTTCCAGATGTGCGCGGATGGCTGTGCCCAGCTGGAATCGATCCCCATCGCGGCCCTCGGCGGGTTCAAGGTGATCAGCGTCGATTATCGCCAGGGGCCCGAGCATGTCTTCCCCGCCGCGAGTGAGGATGTAGCCTCGGTCTACCGGGAATTGCTCAAGACCTACAAAGCCAGGCAGATCGGCATCTATGGCTGCTCTGCCGGCGGCATGCTTTCCGGCCAGGCCGCCGCCTGGCTGCCGGCACATGGCTTGCCGCAGGCGGGAGCGATCGGCATTTTCGGTTCCGGTTCCGCGAAGATGGGCGTCGGGGATTCGGCATACGTGACGGCATATACCGACGGGACGTTTCCGGCGCCGCGCGGCCCCGACGCGCCGATGCGCTTCGGCCCCTTCCGTTCGTATTTCGAGGGTGCCGACATGAGCAGTCCGATGGTCTTGCCCGCGCAGGATCTTGGCGTGCTCGCGAAGTTCCCGCCGACGCTGGTGATCACCGGTTCGCGGGCAATGGACATGAGCCCCGCGATCTACACGAATTCCCGCCTGTTGAAGGCAGGCGTCGATTCCCGCCTGATCGTCGGTGAGGGATTGGGGCACTGCTACATCTATCAGGCAAATCTTCCCGAAGCTCAGGATGCTTACGATGTGATCGTGAAGTTCTTTCGAGCGAACCTCGGTAAGTAGCGTGCCACGTATCTTCGAAGATCAGATATATTCACAGGTGGATTATTGATTGAAACCCGGCCTCTACTGTTTGTCGCCATGTTCATTACGGCTAAGATTTGGCGGAGCATCTTGCAAATCAGCTTAATACTCGGCGGGCACAAGCCTGCGCGATATGAATAAAACAGGGGGTGGCATATGTTTACTGACCGGAAAACCGTGCGTGCTGGGCTTGTTGGCGGGAGCGCGCTCATGGCGATGATCTGCGCGTCGCAGGCGTCGGCCCAGCAGGCCGAGGAGAGCTACGGCGTCGCCGACATCGTCGTGACCGCGCAAAAGCGCGAGCAGAGCCTGCAGGACGTGCCGGTGGCGATCACCGCGATCTCGGCCGAGTCCCTGCAGACGAACCGTATCCAGAGCATCATGGACCTCGGCGCGCAGGCGCCGAACCTGAACGTGCGCGTGACTGCGGGCGGCATCGGGGTCCCCACCTTCACCATGCGCGGTTCAGTGACGTATGGCTCGGTTTCGGGTCAGGACCGCACCATCGCGACTTACCTCGATGGTGTGTACCTCGGCAGCGCCTATGGATCCGCGTTCGATCTTCCGGATCTTGAGCGGATCGAGGTCTTGCGCGGGCCGCAGGGCACGCTGTTCGGCCGCAATTCCACCGCCGGCGCGATCAGCATCGTCACCCGCGATCCGAGCGGCGAGCTTGGCCTGCGGCAGCAGTTCACTTACGGCAACTACGATCAGTTCCGTTCGTCCACCCGCGTCGAACTGCCGCAGGTCGGTCCGCTCAGCGCGTCGATCAGCTATACGCACAACGAACGCCGCGGCGATGTGAAGAACCTGGGCGCCGGCACGGTGTGGAACCGCGACAATGCCGCGCCCGGCTCGCTCCAGCGGAAGCTGACACAGGTTTCTCCGAAGTGGCTGGGGGACAAGAACAACGAGACCGTGTTCGCGGCGCTCAAGTTCGAACCCAGCGACACCTTCAAGCTGGTCTACAAGTTCGACTGGAACGAGAGCCGCTTCACACCCGAGGCGAACGCGCTTGTGGCGATCATTCCCGCGTTCCTCGGCCCCTACGGCGCGACCGTCCAGGCCGTCCTGGATAGCAATCCGGTCCCCTCCCCCGGAGAGCACCGGCCGAAGGCGGTGTCCAATCCATGGACGACGCCGGGCTATTCGAAAACGCACGGCCACAACCTTACCGCCACTTACGTCGTCAGCGACAACCTGTCGCTCAAGAACGTGTTCGGCTATCGCAAGGCCGGCATCGTCGCCAACTCCGAAGTCGGAGGTTATGGCGCGATCCTGACACAGAATGTCGCCACCAACTTCTTCGGGTTTCCCGCCTTAGCCGGCTCGCCGTTCACGATGTACGGCGTCAACGTGGAATCCCATCTCAAGCAGTGGAGCGACGAGGTTCAGGTCAACTACGACTCCGACTTCCTCACCCTCACCGCCGGGGCGATCTACTTCGACATCGACACCCAGGTAGGCGGCACCGATGGTCTCCAGAACGGCTTCTTCGCGGCGCCCGTGTTCGGCGGCATCATCCCCGGTGGCCAGCGCAACCTGTCGTTCTTCGATGGCGTGTCCTATGCCGGCTATGCCCAGGCGGAAGTCCACGTCACCCCGCAACTGGACATCCTTGGCGGCTATCGCCTGACGCGGGACAAGAAGGACGGGACGACCTTCGTCTACGTCGCGGCCAAGGCAGCCACGGCGACCACCCCGGCGGCGCCCGCGCGGCAGGATGTCTACAATTTTTCGTATCGGGACACGCGTTCGTCGTTCATGCTGGGCGTCAATTACAAGATCACGCCCGACATCCTGGCTTATGCGAAGTATTCGACCGGCTACGTCTCCGGCGGGGCCGTGGCCTATTATGCTTTCGATCCGGAAACCGCGAAATCATGGGAAGCCGGGATCAAGGCCGACCTGTTCGATCGCCGGCTGCGCGCCAACCTGGCGCTGTTCAAGACCAAGTACAAGAACCTGCAGGCGGTTTCCTCCGGACGCTCGCTGCCGGTCCAGGATCCCGACGTCGGCACGCTCATCCTTCGGGAGGGTGACCTCGACACCAAGGGCTTCGAGTTCGAACTCACCGCGGCGCCGGTACGCGGCCTGACGTTGAACGCGGCGGTCGGCTACACCGATCTGAAGATCACCGATGTCAATCTTTTGCTCAAGGTTCCGGGCAGCTTCCCGACGGTGCGCCCCAAGTGGACGTCCAACTTGTCCGCCCAATACGATACCCAGCCGCTGTTCGGCGACGCCTACATGATGTTCCGCGTCGACGGGGCATGGCGCTCGCGGTCGCGGCAATTGCCCAATCCGGCTTATCCGGCACCGTGGGAGCCGATCATCTTCTCGGACGCGATGTGGCTGGTGAACGCGCGCGTCGCCTTGCGCGATTTCGATCTGGCGGGGGCGAAGGCCGAACTCGCCCTCTGGGGCCGGAACCTCACCGACAGCGACAATCCGGGACAGCCGATCGACTTCCAGTTCATGGCGACCTCCACTTATCAGGAAGCACGGACTTACGGCGTGGACCTGACGTTCAAGTTCTGAGGACGGGAAGTCGTCGCCGGGCGGCGTCTGGTCATTGCCAGACACCGCCCGTCCAGCGCCAACCCATCCCTTCGCGCCTCACTTTTCGGCTTCCGCCTCGATGCTGCGCGACGCCGTATAGAATATCGCGGAGGAGATGAAACCGCACAGGCTGAACAGCGCCATGGACCAGCGCAAGCCCTCCGCCGCGCCCATGTGCGCTCCGATCAGGTCGCTCACCACGCCGACGGCGACAGGCGCTAGACCGGCTCCGATGAGATTGTTTACGAACAACGCCAGCGCCGAACTGACGGCGCGCATGTTTCGCGGCACGACGCTGAAGCCGGCGGCATAGGCGGGACCGTACCAGACCGACCAGACGAACCCCTTGGCGGCCAGAAATACGAACGACAGTCCAAGCGTGGGGGCGGTCAGCACGCCGACCATCAGCGGCACGCCAAGCGCCGTCGCCATAATGACGCCGCGAAGATAGCGGCGCGGCTCCCCCCGTCCGTAGCGGTCCGCAAGCTGGCCTCCCAGCCACATGCCCGACACGCCCGCCGCGCCCATGATCAACCCGAGCGAAAGGCCGAGCACGCCGATCGCGCCGAGGTTCATGCCGGTCGCGGCCCCGACCGTCCGGGCCAGGTTTTCCAGCGCGGGGCCGTGGTTGCGCAAGTAGAACGAACCGAAGAACGACGGCATGCCGTAGACCACGACCGACATCATCGTGACTCCCAGCACCCAGCGCACGTAGGCCGGCCTGCCCACAAGCGCCCGCAGCGTCTCCCGGAAGCCCGCCGCCTCGCTTTTCGCCTGTTGGGGGTGAACCGCCAGCTTGCGCCGCGGCTCGCGCAGCGTGAACGCGGCGAGCGCGCCCAGCGCCAGGCCGGGGAGCCCCGCGATGAGGAAGGCTGTCCGCCAGCCGTAGGCGTCCGCCACGAGGCCGCCGAACGCCATGCCCAGCAGGCCGCCCAGCGGGGCGCCGATCCCGTAGTAGGCGAGCGCCGAGCTTCGCTTCTCCGGCTTGGCGTAATCCATGATCAGCGACTGCGCCGCCGGCGTGCAGCCCGCCTCGCCCACGCCCACGCCCACGCGGGCCAACACCAGTTGCGCGAAGTTCTGGGTGAAGGCGCACACGATGGTGAACACGCTCCAGATCGTGGCGGACATGCCGATGATGACCGGGCGGCTGCGACGCTCCGCCAGCCAGGCGATCGGGATACCCAGTATCGAATAGAGCAGCGCGAAGGAGAGTCCCGTGAGCAGCCCCAGTTGCCAGTCGGCCAGCCCCAGGTCCCGCTTGATCGGCTCGGCCAGGATGTTGACCACCTGCCGGTCGAGGAAGTTGACCATGTAGAGGCTGAGCAACAAGGTCATGGCATATGTGTTGTAGAGGCCGGTCAGCGGCTCGGGACCGTCGGATAAGTGTCCCTCCGGGACGGCATCCCCTGTCGCGGCCAGCGGCGCCGCGGTGACATTGCTCATATACACCCTTTCCCGAAGATAGATTCCCGCCCTTCGGTCTCAGCGCCGCCAGGCGCCGCCAACGTAGCGGCCCCGATGGTCATGTCGACAGCGAGATGAGATGACGGGAGGAACTGAAACTCCGTGCGCAAAGATCACAGCGCGGGAAGCGCGTCGCCCGCCGACAGGCGCGTGGCCACCATTCCGCCGTCGACAAGCATGTCGATGCCGGTGACGTAGCTCGCTTCGGGCGAGCACAGGAAGGCGACCACCGAAGCGATCTCGCTTGCCATGCCCATCCGCCCCAGAGGCGTGACCGCCAGCATCTGGTCCATGACCGGAAACTTCTTCTGCTCATGACGGGACATCGGCGTGTCGATGATCCCCGGCGACAAGGAAACGATCCGGGCACCCCGCTTGCCGAAGGCTGCCGCCTCGCGGCGGACGAGCAGCTGGATCGCGCGCTTCGTGCCGATGTAGGCGCGCTGGGACGCATATTCCGCCGGCTCGGCGAGTTCGGCCAACAGCTTGGGAACATCCCCGACGGTCTGGATGCCGGCCAGCATGCCGTCCTTGGGTCCCGCGCCGACCATCGTCGTGAAGAGGACAGCGGCGCCGCCTTCCGCCATCCGGGGGCGCACCGCATCGACGAGACGCAGAGTCCCGGTCAGATTCACTTCGACGATCCGGGCCGCCTCGGCCATTCCGCTCGACAGCCCGGCGCAGTGCACGAGCGCGCCCACCGGTTCGTCGTCGAGAGCGGAGGCGAGCCGTTCGGCAAAGTCCGGGGACGACAGGTCGCCGGCAAGGGTCCGCACCTCACCCAAGGCAGACAGCTCCTCCGCTATCGCGGCGAGCGCCTTCGCGTTCACGTCGCAAAGGAGGACGGGCCAACCGTCCGACGTCATGCGGCGCGCCACCGCCTCCCCCATGCCCGATGCGGCGCCGGTAATCACGGCCAGGCCTTGTGCACGCTGCTTCATGATGTCTTCTCCCGATATTCCTGAAGCTGTCCCGATAGCCAAGCGGTATCCTTCACCGTCGCTCGCCCTGTCACCTGCTATCTGGCCCAAAGCGGTGCACGCCAGTGCCCATCCCATCGGAAGCGGCCGGATGGCGACATTTGGTCCCAATTATTCAAGCAGGGGTCATTGCTTGACCGCGCTATTTCACGACAACTGGTCGCAACGAAACGGGCCACAGCCCAAGGGCGCTCGCGCAACGCGAACGTCACGGAGAGGAATGCCGCATGTACGACTTGCTCATCCGCGGAGGTTCCGTGGTCGATGGCGCCGGCTCTCCCCCGGTGACCGCCGACGTCGCGGTGAAGGACGGTTCGATCGTCGCGGTGGGACAGATCCGGGAAGCCGCGCGCGAGGTCGTCGATGCCGACGGCGCGCTGGTGACCCCCGGCTTCATCGACGTGCACACGCATTACGACGGCCAATTCCTGTGGGACGAAACGCTGGAGCCCAGCTTCTCCCACGGAGTCACGACGGTGATCGCGGGAAACTGCGGCGTCGGCTTCGCTCCGCTGCGCCCCGACACCAAACAGCAACTGCTCGAACTGATGGAGGGTGTGGAGGACATTCCGGGGATCGTCCTCGACGAGGGCATGGACTGGGACTGGCGCAGCTTCGGGGACTACATGGACCGGCTCGACGGCCGCCACTACTCGATGGACGTCGCGACGCACCTGTCGCACGCGCCCGTCCGCCTTGCCGTGATGGGTGAGCGCGCGCTGCGGCACGAGGCGGCGACGCCCCAGGACATCGCGGAAATGGCCCAGATCGTGCGCGAAGGCATGGAAGCGGGCGCGGTCGGCTTCTCGGGATCGCGCGTCCTCTCGCATCGTTCCAGCACCGGCGCGCATGTGCCCGGCACCTTCGCCGAGGATGCGGAACTGCTCGGCCTTGCAAGGGCGATGGGCGAGAGCGGGCGCGGGGTGTTCGAAATCGTGCCGTTGAGCCCGGCGGAGGCCAGTCGGGAGGAGCGCCTGGCCGAGCACGACCGGTTCGCCCGGATCGCCGAGGCGTCGGGCCGGCCGGTGACTTATGTTCTGGGCTCCGCCAAAGCCGACCCGGAAGATCGCCGGATCATGTTCGAGGCGACCGCGCAGGCCAGCGCCGAGGGGCTTCGCCTCCATCCGCAGATCGCGTCGCGCTATTCCGCCGGCGCGCTGCAGCTGCTCGATGGCGCGCATATCTTCAAGCACCGCCCCTCCTACCGCACGATCGCGCATCTGCCGGTGGCGGCGCGGGCCGAAGCCATGCGCGACCCGCCGTTGCGCGCCGCGATCCTTGCCGAGGCGGACGACCTCGACCATCCGGGCGTAACCCCGATGGAACGGACGATCGCGGGGTTCTTCGGCAACAACCGCGAGAACATGTACCCGGTGGATTCGCCGCTCGGCTATGAACTCGGTCTCGACCAGCGGTCGGTGGTGCTCGGGGCGCGAGAGGGCAAGACGGTCGACGAACATGTCTACGACTATCTCACCGCCGGTGACGGCGGCAACGTGATCGGCATCTTTCGCAGCATGACGCCGCTGGAGAATGCCGCCGTCACTTACGAGATGCTGCGGAACCCCCTGGCGATCTGTGGCCTGGGAGACGGCGGCGCGCACATGAGCATCATCTGCGACGCCTCGATGCCCACCTGGCACCTGAGCTTCTGGGGCCGCGACCGGAAGGCCGGGCCGCGCCTCCCGCTCGAACTTCTGGTCAACCAGAACACCAAGCGCAACGCCGACCTCTATGGCCTGTCCGACCGCGGCACGATTGCCGTGGGACAGAAAGCCGACATCAACGTCATCGATTTCGACAGCCTGACGCTGGATCAGCCGCGCACGGCACGTGACCTTCCCGCCGGCGGCAGCCGCCTCCTGCAAGGCGCACGGGGCTATCTGGCGACGATCGCGAACGGAACCGTGACCCGGCGGCACGACGGCGACACGGGCGCGCGGCCCGGCAGGCTGATCCGGGCTCGATAGACTCGCCGGCCCGGCTTCGAGATCGAAGGAGAGGACGATGAACGCAGCAACGAGGTCCGTGACAGGCGTGCTCAATTTCGCCGCCGACCGGAACGATGGCGGCCGCATCTCGACCTTCACCGGGGAGGAGGCGCAGAACCTGCTGGCGGTGGAAGTGGAGATCCACGATATTCGCGCGCTTGGCCGCAAGACCAGCCTGGCCGAAGAAGGCTTCGTCATCGCCAGCCACCCCGTCACCGCGCCGAAGTGGGACGACAAGGAGTGGGTGGATGCCGTCTACGTGCCTAGCTGCCTCGATCTGGTGAAGCGGCTCACCGGCACCGCTCGGGCGCTCAATATGTACGACCCGATCAAGCGCACGCGCCGGCCCGACGGCACGGTGGCCGCGGCCGCGAGCTTCATCCACTGGGACCAGCCGCGCGAGCAGTATGTCGAGGCGGCACGCAAGGTGGCCGCCGCACAGGGTGTGGATTTCGAACGCGCGGCGATCTTCAACGTCTGGAAATCGATGACGCCGCCGCCGCAGGACCTGCCGCTCTCGCTTGCCGACCGCAGATCGGTGTTGGAGGCCGATCAGGTCATGGCGACGAGCTTCGGCTTCTACGGCGAGGCCTTGCACATCAAGCTGGCACATTCCGAGCAGGGTGCGCGGTGGTTCTACGTGCCCGACCTGGCGATCAGCGAATCGATCGTGTTCCTCTCCGCCGATTTCGATCCGGCCCAGCCGCTCGGCTGCCCGCACTCCGCATTTCATGCACCCGGCCAGGAGAATCTGGTGCCCCGCGCCAGCATCGAGGTCCGCGTCCTCGCCTGCTTCGATTGAGCGGCCAGCGCAGGGGCGAACAGGCGATTTAGGCTGTAACTCCCGCCCGCGCCAGCAGCCGTCTGGCGCGCGCCAGATGCGGCGCGTCGACCATCACGCCATCGATCCTGAGCACTCCCGCACCCGGCGCTGCCGCGAACGCCTGAACGATGGCGCGCGCCTCGGCGATCTGCGCCTCCGTGGGCGAGAAAGCCGCGTTGATGACCGGGACTTGCGCGGGATGAAGCGCAAGCATGCCGGTGAAGCCGTCGCGCGCGCCGCGGGCGGCATAGCGGGCCAGCCCCTCGGCATCGTTCAGGTCCGGGTAAACCGTTTCGATGGCGGGAACGCCGGCCGCATGGGCGCCGAACAGGGTGAGCGCGCGCGCCATTTCGTAAGGCGCGGTGTAACCGCCGCCGAGCTCCCGGCTGGTCGCCGCGCCGATGGCGGCCGGAAGGTCCTCCGCGCCCCAGGTCAGCCCGCACAGGCTGTCCGCGACCTCTCGGTAGGTGCCGAGCGCGAAGATCGCGGCAGGTGTCTCGGTCGCGATCGGCAAGAGTTTGGCGCCTGGCGAAAGCCGCGATGCGAGTGCCACTATGCTGGCCGCGCCTTCGGCCTTGGGGAGCATGATCGCATCGGCGCGCGACGCGACGGCCAGGTCCGCCTCGACAAACCCGGCCGCCAAAGCGTTGATCCGCACCAGCCTGACCGGATCCGCCGGCGCCGTCAGATACCGGCCCACCGCCGCGCGCGCATCGGCCTTGCGTTCCGGCGCAACGGAATCCTCAAGGTCCAGGATCACCGCGTCCGCGCCGCTCGCCACGGCCTTTTCGAACCGGTCGGGGCGGTCGCCGGGAACGAACAGCAGCGAGCGCAAGTTCATGCCGGCGCCTTTTTCAGCAGCGCGGCGCGAAGGCATCGGCAGACCACTTCATCCCGCTGGTTGATCAGCTCATGCATGAAGGTGACGATGCCGGCACCGGGGCGCGAACCGCTTTCGCGCAATGCCGTCACTTCGCTCGTCGCGCGCATGGTGTCGCCGATGAACACCGGCATGGGCATGACCAGCTTGTCGTAGCCCAGGTTGGCGACGAGGGTGCCGAGAGTCGTCTCGCCCACGGTCAGACCGACCATCAGCGAGAAGGTGAAAGTGCCGTTGACGAGGATCTGGCCGAACTCGGATGCCTTGGCCGCTTCCACGTCGATGTGCAGCGGCTGCGGGTTGTGGGTCATGGCCGAGAACAGCAGATTGTCCGTCTCGGTCACGGTGCGGCGGATGGGATGCTCGATGCGGTCGCCGAGCCGCCATTCGTCGAAATACCGGCCGCTCATTGCGCTTCTCCGACGCCATCCTCGGCGGCGATCCGCACCAGCCGCATGCCTTCCTCCACCTGAGCGCCCTCTCTTGCCGGCAACTCGGCGACGATGCCATCGAAAGGCGCGGTCAACGCATGCTCCATCTTCATCGCCTCCACCGTGACCAGCCTTTGGCCTTTCGTCACCTGCTGACCCTCGGCAACCGCCACCGCGACGATCCGGCCGGGCATCGGCGAAAGGACGGCACCGTCCGAGGCGGCCGCGCCGCCGGACGGCGGGTCGTGGCGGTCGGCGGCGAGCCGGAATGCGGCGCCATCCTCGAAAGCCACGCCATCGCCGAAGTCGTCGAGGAAGATAGACGGCCGCTCCCATCCCCTGTCCCGCAGTTGTGACGGCGTGAGCGACAATTCGACCTCGCGCGTCGCGCCATCGACACGCAAACGCACGCTTCGGCTAGGTTTGGCGTTGACCCTGAAGCCGCGCAAGTCTTCCAGCATCGCGTGCTGCTGGGTCCTATGCCCGCCAACATGGAGCGAATTCGAAATCATCGCGTCCGCCATGACCTGAAGCAGCCCGCCGGATGGCTGTGGCGGCTCGGCAAAAGCGTCGAAGCGATCGGCGATGAACCCTGTCGACACGTCGCCAGCCCGGAACGCCGAGTCCGATAATAGCCGCGCCAGGAACCAGGCATTGCTGCGAACCGGCGCGCACTTGACGGAGCCGCACGCGTCAGCAAGCTCCGCGGCAGCCTGCACGCGGGTCGGCGCATGGACCACGAGCTTGGCGATCATCGGGTCGTAGTACGGGCTGACTTCGTCCCCTTCCTCGACCCCGGTATCCACGCGTGCCGATTCCGGTAACACAAGGTGATCCAGGCGGCCCACGCTCGGCAGGAAGCCTTTCGCGGGGTCTTCGGCATAGAGCCGCGCTTCCATCGCCCAGCCGTGGATCGCCAGCTCGTCCTGCGTTCTGGGCAGCGGCTCGCCGCTCGCCACGCGCAGCTGCCACTCGACCAGATCGACGCCGGTGATCGCCTCGGTCACGGGATGCTCGACCTGGAGGCGGGTATTCATCTCCATGAACCAGATACGGTCGGCGCGCAGCCCTTCGCTGGCATCGGCTATGAACTCGACGGTGCCGGCGTTGACGTAATCGACCGCCTTGGCCGCGCGCACGGCGGCCGCGCAAAGTGCCGCGCGGGTCGCCGCGTCCATGCCGGGCGCGGGCGCTTCCTCGATCACTTTCTGGTGCCGGCGCTGCGGCGAGCAATCACGCTCGAACAGGTGGACCACGTTGCCGTGCCGATCGCCGAAGACCTGCACTTCGAGGTGGCGCGGATGCTCGATGTATTTCTCGATCAGCACGTGGGCATTGCCGAAGGCGGCGACGGCTTCGCGCGTGCAGGAGGCGAGCGCATCGGCGAAGTCCGCCGCGCTGTCCACCCGGCGCATCCCCTTGCCACCGCCGCCCGCGACCGCCTTGATCAACACCGGATAGCCGATATCGTCCGCGCGCTCGGCCAGGAAATCCAAGTCCTGCCGCTCGCCGGAATAGCCCGGCGTGACCGGAACGCCCGCATCGGCCATCAGCCGCTTGGCCTGGTCCTTGAGGCCCATGGCGCCGATGCTGGCGGGGTCGGGCCCGACCCAGACGAGCCCGGCCGCCTGTACGGCGCGCGCGAATTCCGCGTTTTCCGAAAGGAAGCCGTAGCCGGGATGGATCGCCTCCGCGCCCGAGGCTTTCGCCGCCGCGATGATCCGCTCTCCGTCCAGGTAGCTCGCGCGCGCGGAAGAGGGTCCGACGTGGATTGCATCGTCGGCGCTTCGGACATGCAACGCCTTTGCATCGGCGTCGGAATAGACCGCAACGGTGCGCACGCCCAGCGCGCGCGCGGTGCGGATGATGCGGCAGGCGATCTCGCCCCGGTTGGCGATGAGAACGGATTTGATCACCGCGTCACATCCTGAACACGCCGAACGACGCGCGTTCGGGGATCGGCGCCTCGAGCGTCGCGGCGAGGGCCAGGCCGAGCACGTCGCGGGTCTGTGCGGGGTCGATCACGCCGTCGTCCCATAGCCGCGCGGTGGCGTACCAGGCGTTGCCTTCGTCCTCGTACCGCTGGCGCGTGGCGGCCTTGAAGCTTTCGGCATCGTCGGCGCTCCAGGTCGCGGCGTCGCGATGGACGCTGGCGAGCACGGAGGCGGCCTGCTCTCCGCCCATGACCGAGATGCGGCTGTTGGGCCAGGTGAACAGGAAGCGCGGCGAATAGGCCCGGCCGCACATGCCGTAGTTGCCTGCGCCGAAGCTGCCGCCGATCAGGACGGTGATCTTGGGCACGCTGGCGGTGGCGACGGCGGTGACCAGCTTGGCGCCGTGCTTGGCGATGCCTTCCGCCTCGTATTTGCCGCCGACCATGAAGCCGGAAATATTCTGGAGGAACAGCAGGGGAATGCGGCGCTGGCAGGCCAGTTCGATGAAGTGCGCGCCCTTCACCGCGCTGTCGCTGAACAGCACGCCGTTGTTCGCCACGATCGCCACCGGCATGCCCCAGATATGCGCGAAACCGCACACGAGGGTGGTGCCGTAGAGTGCCTTGAATTCGTGGAATTCCGATCCGTCGACCAGCCGCGCGATCACCTCGCGCACATCGTACGGCGTGCGCACGTCGCGCGGGATCACGCCGTAGAGGTCTTCGACCGGATAGCGCGGCGGTCGCGGCTCCCGCAGGTTGACGTCCGGAGCGAGCGGCGGCGCCAGCGTGGAGACGATGTCGCGCACGATCGACAGCGCATGCGGGTCGTTTTCGGCGACATGATCGACGACGCCGGATCGCCGGCCATGCAGATCGCCCCCGCCAAGCTCCTCGGCGCTGATCACCTCGCCCGTCGCGGCCTGGACAAGCGGCGGACCGGCAAGGAAGATCGTGCCCTGATTGCGCACGATCACGGTTTCGTCCGACATCGCCGGAACGTAGGCGCCGCCCGCCGTGCAACTGCCCATGACGCAGGCGATCTGCGCGATGCCGCGCGCCGACAGCCGCGCCTGGTTGAAGAAGATGCGGCCGAAGTGCTCGCGGTCGGGAAACACCTCGGCCTGATGCGGCAGGTTGGCGCCGCCGGAATCGACGAGGTAGACGCAAGGCAGGCGGTTCTCGAGCGCAATTTCCTGCGCGCGCAAGTGCTTCTTGACCGTGAGCGGGTAATATGTGCCGCCCTTCACGGTGGCGTCGTTCGCCGCGATCATCACCTGCCGGCCGGAGACCCGCCCGATCCCGGCGACCAGGCCGGCGCCCGGCACCTCGTCGCCATAGAGCCCGTTGGCGACGAGCTGCCCGATCTCCAGGAACGGGCTGCCGGGATCGAGCAGCCGCTCCACCCGGTCGCGCGGGAGCAGCTTGCCGCGCGCGGCGTGCTTTTCCCTTGCCCGCTCGCCGCCGCCCAGCGCCGCCGCCGCGACGTCCGCCCGCAGCCGCTCGGCCAGCGCGCGGTTCGCCTCCTCGTTGTCGCGAAACGCCTCGCTGTCGCGCGCGCGAGCGCTTTCCAGACGCGGCGCGCTCATCGGCCGGGCGCCGTGCCCACGAGTTCGCGGCCGATCAGCATCCGCCGGATCTCGTTGGTGCCTGCTCCGATATCGAGCAGCTTGGCATCCCGCATGTAGCGCTCGACCGGCCAGTCCCTGGTATAGCCCGCCCCGCCCAGGGCCTGCACCGCCTCCAGCGAGACCCTGACCGCGTTCTCGCTCGCCAGCAGAATCGCGCCGGCGGCATCGAAGCGGGTCGTCCGTCCGGCATCGCAGCTTTTCGCCACCGCATAGACATAGGCGCGCGAGGAATTGAGCGCGACATACATGTCCGCGACCTTGGCCTGCATCAGCTGGAACTCCCCGATCGGGCGGCCGAACTGCTTTCGCTCGCGCACATAGGGCAGCACCACGTCGAGGCAGGCCTGCATCAGACCGAGCTGGATGCCGGCGAGCACCGTGCGCTCATAGTCCAGCCCCGACATCAGCACCCCGACCCCGCCATCGACGGCGCCCAGGACGTTCTCGACCGGCACCTCGCAATCGTCGAACACCAGCTCCGCCGTGGGAGAGCCGCGCATACCCATCTTGTCGATCTTCTGGCCGATCGAGAAGCCGGCAAATTGCTTCTCGATGAGGAACGCGGTGATGCCGCGCGAACCTTCGCCCGTCCTGGCATAGACCACCAGCGTGTCGGCATGGCTTGCATTGGTGATCCAGAACTTGGTGCCATTGAGCACGAAGCGGTCGCCCTTCCGTTCGGCCTTGAGCTTCATCGAGACGACGTCCGACCCCGCGCCCGCCTCCGACATCGCCAGACTGCCGACGTGCTCCCCCGAAATCAGCTTGGGCAGATATCGGGCCTTTTGTTCGGGCGTGGCCCAGCGGCGGATCTGATTGACGCACAAGTTGGAATGCGCGCCATAGCTGAGGCCGATGGAGGCCGAGGCGCGGGCCACTTCCTCCTGCGCCACGACATGGTCCAGATAGCCAAGGCCCAACCCGCCGTCCGCTTCCTCCACAGTGATGCCGTGAAGCCCAAGCTCGCCCATCGCGGGCCACAATTCATCGCGAGGGAACCAGTCTTCGGCATCGATGCGCGCGGCCAGCGGCACGATCCGCGCGTCGGCGAAGCGGCGCGTCGTCTCGCGGATCATGGCGACGCTTTCCCCCAGATCGAAATCGAAGTCGGCGCCGTGCATCGTGTCCTCTCCCCGAGTTCTCGTCCGGGTACTATCACGGACGGGGTAGGTCGAGAAATTGACCAGAGCCTAATCACATCATAGACCCGGTCTATGATCGAGCGATACCTGATCCAGTATTTCCTGGCGGTGGTCGACCACGGAAACTTCTCCAAGGCCGCGCATCACTGTCGCGTTTCGCAGCCTACCCTCTCGGTCGGCATCGCCAAGCTCGAGACGCTGGTGGACCGCGTCCTGTTCCACCGCACCAACCGGCGGGTGGAGTTGACGGCCTTCGGCACCAAGTTCGCCGCGCACGCCCGCACGATCGAGGCCGAATTCGGCAAGATCCAGAGCGCGCTGGCGGAGGACGACAAGAGCAAGCTGATCCGCGTCGGGATCATATCGACCCTTCCCTCGCCATGGATCGAATCCGCGGTTCGCGAAGCTTGCCGCGTCGAGGGCGAGCACCTCGAAGTCGTGGAGGGCCGCATGCAGGACCTAGTGCCGAAACTGGAACGCGGCCGCGTCGACGCCGTCATCGGCATCCTGGGCGACGACGCGCGGGCCAGGGAAGTGCTCTTCGAGGAAGGCTACGCGCTCGCCCTGTGGCGGACGCATCCGCTTGCCGGACGCCAATCGGTCGAAGCCGAGGAAGTGGCCGACGCGCGCATGATCGTAAGGCGAAACTGCGAAGCGCTGCCGGACGTAAGCCGCTATTTCACCCAGAAGGGGGTTCGCCCGTTCTTCGCGGCGCGAACGATCAGCGACGACCGGGCCCTCGGCTTCGTCCGGGCGGGCCTTGCGATCACCGTCATGCCGCGCTGCTTCTCGGGATCGGACATCGCCATGCCGCCGCTGTCGGGGTTTCACCTCAAGCGGCGCATCGGCCTGCTCGTCGATCCCGCCGCCGCGGCGCGGGTGGAAGACAGCCGATGCCTGAAGGCGTTCGCCGGTGCCATTCGCGCGGCGGCGATGTCCTGAACGGACGGCATCCCGTACGGTGCGGCGGTCAGGCGGTCGCGGCGGCCTTGAGATCGAGTTGTGCCGCCATCGCTTCACGCAGAAGGTACTTCTGCACCTTGCCCGTCACCGTCATGGGAAAGGACTCCACGAACCGGACATAGCGGGGAATCTTCTGGTGGGCGATCTGGCCGCGACAGAAGTCCTGCAAGGACGGCTCGTCGAGCGCCGCCCCTTCGTGAAGGATGACCCAGGCGCACAGTTCCTCGCCATAGCGCGGATCGGGGACACCGAAGACCTGCACGTCCCTGATCGCGGGATGACGGTAGAGGTATTCCTCGATCTCGCGGGGATAGAGGTTCTCGCCGCCCCGGATCACCATGTCCTTCAGCCGTCCCACGATATTGGCATAGCCCTCGTCGTCGATGGTCGCGAGGTCGCCGCTGTGCATCCAGCCCTCCGCATCCTTCACCGCGGCCGTCTGCGGCTCGTCGTCCCAATAGCCCTGCATCACCGAATAGCCGCGTGTGCACAGTTCGCCGGCCTGGCCGCGCGAAACCGTCTCGCCCGCCTCATCGACGATCTTGACCTCGACATGCGGATGGACTTGCCCGACCGTGGACACGCGACGCTCCAGCGGGTCGTCGGGAGACGACTGGAAGCTGACGGGACTGGTCTCGGTCATGCCGTAGCAGATGGTGATTTCCGTCATGTGCATGCGGTCCACGACGCGCCGCATGACCTCGATCGGACAAGGCGCCCCGGCCATGATCCCGGTGCGCAAGCTTGAAAGGTCGAATTGGCCGAATTCCGGGCTCTCCAGTTCGGCGATGAACATCGTCGGCACCCCATAGAGCGCCGTGCACCGCTCCTCGGCGACGCTCCGCAAGGTTGCGACCGGATCGAAGCCCTCGCCCGGATACACCATCGCGGCGCCGCTGGTGACGGCCGCGAGATTGCCCATCACCATGCCGAAGCAGTGATACAGGGGCACCGGGATGCAGATGCGGTCCTCCGGGAGCAGACGCACCCCCCGCCCGACGAAATAGCCGTTGTTGAGGATATTGCGGTGGCTGAGCGTCACGCCCTTGGGCGCGCCCGTGGTGCCGCTGGTGAACTGGATGTTGATCGGGTCGGTCGGGCGTGGCCGGGGCAGCGTCAGGCCCCGCGCCAGTGCCGAGGCGCCCCGAGCCTCCAGCGAAGCGAACGGCACGAACCCGGCAGCCTCGTCCTGGCCCATCAGGACGACGTGCCGGAGCCGCGGCAGCCGGGCCGATCTCCACTCGCCCTCGGCCAGTTCGTGCGTCAGTTCGGGCACCACCGCGCGGATCATGCCGGGGTAGTCGCTGGTCTTGAACGCGGGCGACAGGATGATCGCCGCGCAGCCGGACAGCTTCAGGGCATACTCGAGTTCCGACAATCGATAGGCCGGATTGATGGTGACGAGCACGATGCCGGCCTTGGCGGCCGCGAACTGCGTGATCGTCCACTCGAAACGATTGAGCGACCAGATGCCGAGGCGGTCGCCCGGACGAAGGCCAAGGTCCAGCAGCCCCGCCCCAAGGGCCTCCGCCCGCCGGTCAAGTTCCGCCCAGTCGAGACGGACTTGCTGGCCCCGGTCGATCAGCGCCGGCCGATCGGGCCACGCCCTCGCCGCATGGCCAAGGGCGTCCCCGATAGTGTGTTCGAGCAGGCGCTCGGCGGTCGGACCCCGAACATGACTGAGCATACCAGCATCCTCCCATGACACGGATTTCGGGACTATCGCTCATTTCCCTCCGCCTTTTAAGCCTCGAAATCGATCGTCCCCGCGTTTTCGCCGCCGCGCCCGACGCCGCGACGGCACGATCAGGCCGGGACTTTGATGGCATCCTTGTCGGAAAAGGCGGGAATGATCTCTTCGCGGAAGATGTCCATCGTTCGAAGGCCCCACTCCAGCGAAAGATCGGCCATCATCGGCGCGAAGACGAAGTAGTTGATGTCCACCTGATCGACCATGGCGGCGATCTGCTCGCGCACGGTCGCTGGGCTGCCCGCCGCCGCCCAGCCTTCGCGCACCGCTTGGGCGATATTGTCGGGCGGAACGACCGGGGACGCTATCGTCAGGCCGGCCTTGTTGGTGAGTTTGAGAAGATTGGCCCGATGGTAGGCCAGCGCCGCCTCGCCGGTGCGGATCGCCTCCTCATCCGTTTCCGCCACGTAGACGTAGCGGGTCAGGCCCACTTTCGGATTGCCTTCGTGCGCGCCCGGCCTGAAGTTCTCCCTGAACACCCGCGACGCCTCCGCGCAGTTGGCGAGCGGACCGTTGAGGATCGTGTGGAAGCCCTGCTGCGCCGCCCAGATAAGCTGCGCGCCGCCGCCGGCGCTGGGATACCAGATCGGAGGATAGGGCCGCTGGAGCGGCCGGCTGTCGAGCGGCGCCTGGATCACGCCCGCCGGGCCGTCCCGCGTCATCTCGCCGTCCATCAGGCCTTGCATCAGCAGGGGATAAAGGTCTTCGAAGCGTTCCTTGGCGGTCGACGGGTCGAGGCCGAAGAAGCCCAGCTCGATCGGATTGGCCCCGCGCCCGATCCCGAGTTCCACCCTTCCCCCCGACAGGTGGTCGAGCATGCAGATCTCCTGCGCCAGGCGGTATGGGTCGTAGAGCGGCAGCAGATAGACCAGGGCGCCGAGCCGCAAGGTCTTGGTGTGTTGCGCGAGCGCCGCCAGGAAGAGGTTGGGCGAAGGCACCAGCGATAGCGGCGTTCCGTGGTGTTCGGCGAGATGATAGGCATGGAACCCCGCCTCTTCGGCTCGCCGGGCAAGCGCGAAGCGCTCCTGATAAGATGTCGCGGGCGAGCGCCCGGAGCGCTCGCAATGATCAAAAATGCCGAATTGCACGCGGATTTCCTCTTCTGATTATTGTGCACCACACCGAGCACCGCACGCGAAGCGCTGGTGATCACGACCATACAAAGAGACTTGACATTGTCAAGCATTTGGACGAGTGACGTTGAATATTGCAATGGAGAGACGCTTGAGCCCGCCCATCCGCCTGATCACTGGCTGCAGTTCCGGTTTCGGCGTGGAGATCGCGCTGGCGTTCGCCGCGCGGGGCGACGTCGTCTTCGCCAGCATGCGCAACCCGGCCGACGCCCCGAAAGCGCTGAAGAACACATCGAACATCGAGTGCCTGGAGCTCGACGTCACCGTCAGTGACCAGCGCGCGGCCGCCGTGGGCCACGTGATGCGCCGTGCCGGGCGCCTGGACACCCTGGTGAACAATGCCGGCATCGTGGCGACTGCCGCGATCGAGGATACGCCGGACGAATTGTCACGCAGGATTTTCGAAACGAACTACTTCGCCCCGCTCGCGCTGATGCGCGAAGTGCTTCCCATCATGCGCGGCCAGGGCGGCGGCAGGATCGTCAACGTCACGGCCGTGGGCGCGGTCATCGCGACCCCGTTTCTGGGCATCTACTGCGCGTCCAAGCATGCCCTGGACTGCGTTTCCGCCGCCCTCGACATCGAGGGCCGGCCATTCGGAGTGCGCGCGCCCTCGGTGCTGCCCGGCCAGTTCAGGACACCGATCATGGGCAAGCAGGCGCCGATCGTCTCCGGCAGCTACCGGGATATCTTCGATACGCTGCAGGCCGCCCGGGCAGCGCGGGCGGAAGACGTGCTTGACGACTTCGGAACGGTGGCCGAAGCGGTGATCGCTGCGGCGACGGATGTCGAGCCGATGGCACGCTACATCGTGGGTGTGGGCCAGCTGACCGAAGCGGTTGAACCGGCCACGGCCGAGCTCAACCGCCTTCACCACTTTTCGGCCCAACGCTGCGGCGTCGAGTAGAAAGGGTCCGGCGTTGGCGGTTCTGGTTACCGGAGGTCTCGGTTTCATCGGCTCGCACCTGGTGCGCGAGTTCCTCGATCATGGGCGGCGGGTGGTCGCCACCCGCTTTGGCGGAGAGCGGCTTGCGTCCTTCCTCGATCCCCATCTCAGCCGTGGCCTGATGGTCGAACCGCTGGACGTTGCAAGCCCCCACGCGGTCATCGACATATGCATGCGCCATGGCATCGAAAGCATCGTCCACCTGGCCGGCCCTCCCATCGGAGCGGTCGCGCCGATCGAGGAATACCGGATCAACATGACCGGTCTCCTCAATGTCCTGGAAGCCGCCCGGATCGCGGGTGCGCGCCGGGTGTCGATCGCCAGCTCGATCGCCGTGTACATGGGACTGGAAGGCCCACTTGCCGAGGGCATGCACGTCCGGCTAACGCCATCGCACCCGATCGAGGCCTTCAAGAAGGCGGAAGAGCTGCTCGGGCACTATCTTGCCGCCGCCGGCCGGACCGATTTCGTCAGCCTTCGTCTGGCGAGCATTTACGGTCCGCTGTACCGGACCTTGCGCCATTGGCCCGCGCAACTCGTGCACGCGGCGGTAAGCGACCGGCCGGCGCCGCTGGATATCGCCGGCCTGGCCCCTTTCCACGCCGGCGATCATGCCACCGACCTCTGCTACGTCGCCGACTGCGCGCGCGGTATTCGGCTGGTCCATGAATCGGATCGGCTACGGCACAATACCTACAACATCGGCGGCGGGGAGAATGTGTCGAACCAGCGTTTCGCGGAAGCCGCGGCATCGGTCTTCCCCGGCCTGGAGATACGAATGGAGGCAGGGGTTGGGCCTAACAACTGGCCAGGTTCGGTCATGGATCTGACGCGCGCGGCCCAGGACGCGGGTTACGCCCCCCGCTATTCGATCGAGCAGGCCCTGGAAAGCTATGCGGCCTGGCTGCGGGAAGGCAATCCCTACTGATTACCGCCGGGCGGCGGACTTCCCTCGCAAGTTCGGCCTTGGCGGTCCGCCGCCGCTATTCCTCCATCGGGCGAGCCGCCAGATACTCGCGCGTCGCGTCGAACGCCGCTTCGATCCGGCGATGCCGCTCTTCCAGCCATGCCTGCGTTTCGGGATGGGTGAAAATATACAGCTCGTTGTCGAGGATCGCCTGGATAACTCGCTCGCCGACGGCCTCGGGCGCGATGCCGGTCTGCTTGAACATGTCGGCGAAGAGGCCCGACTGGCTGCCCGTGGTCGGCCCCCCGAAGCGGCCATGCCGGTTGCGGTCCGACGTGAGGATGTTCGTCACCACGGCTGCGGGGGCGAGGACCGACACGCCGATGTTCTCATCCTCCAGATCGAGCCGCAGCCCTTCCGACAGCGCCGTTACCGCATATTTTGTCGCGGCATAGAGCCCCTGGTGCCAATGCGGGCTCTTGCGCACCTGGAAACCGCCGATCGAACTGGTATTGACGACATGGCCGCCGCGGCCGCCCGCGACGATGAGGGGTACGAACGCCTTTATTCCGTTCAGCACCCCGAGGAGATTCACGTTGATGCTCCAGTCGATCGCCTCGTCCGGCGTCTCGTGCAGCGGCTTGACGTTATAGGCGACGCCGGCGTTGTTCACGAGGATATCGAGGCGCCCGAAAGTCCCCTGCACCTTCCGGGCGACATCGTACATCGCTTCGCGATTGGCGACATCGACCGCAATCGGGAGAAACCGGCCTCCGGCGGACGACGACAACTTGCTGATCGCCGTATCGAGCATCCCGCGCTCGATATCCAGCATGGCCACGGAAACGCCACGCCTGGCCAGTGACCTGGCGATGCCGAAACCGATACCGGAAGCCGCGCCGGTGACGAGGGCGACCTTGTTTTCAAATTCTCTCATCTTTATCCGCGGGTCCTTGGGCTTCGGCGCGAAGTTTCGCGTCGGTCGGGCTCGGCATGGCTGAGGCGCGGACCGCGCTACCCGGCACGCTTGTTCACAGCCTAGGCCTCGACCTCCTGACGTCGCACGAATTCGGGGGGCAAAGTCACCTCGGCCCAGTTCTGACCGGTCTCCACCGCTCCTTCGCCCACGTAGATCCGGGAATAGTCGACCGGGGTGCGGACACCGATAGGCTTGCGACCTTCCTGGGTGTCGCGCGCCATGCTCATCAGAATGCGCCGGATGCGGACCACCACCTGATCGGCCGGGATCAGGTTCTCCTGGGTGCGGTCGTAGATCGATCCCATCGACTCGGCGACGATGACGTCCTCGGGGATGAACGGCGGCATGCCGGTGAAGCGTCCGTTCCGCATGCCTTCGCGATCCTGATACCAATTGTTTTCCTGGGCGGCCCTGTCCGGGTTGTTGCACGTCTCGGGCGAGAAC
Source organism: Novosphingobium sp. (assembly GCA_035281095.1). Taxonomy (GTDB): domain Bacteria; phylum Pseudomonadota; class Alphaproteobacteria; order Sphingomonadales; family Sphingomonadaceae; genus Novosphingobium. The sequence continues at coordinate 23,210 of DATEEP010000174.1, forward strand.
CCGAGCCGGCCCAGGGTCTCGGGATCGAGGCTCATGAACCGCATCGCCGCGAGCGGCTCTTCCGGCGTCGTCCAGGCGCTGTCGTAGTTTCCGAGGTAACCCAGGGTACGATGTGAATCGATCGGAGTGAAGAACGCGAATGTGCCCTGGTCCGGGTACGCCCCGTTGGTGATGATCGTGGAGGGCGCGGCGAAGACGGAAGTCTTGCAGGTCTCGTAGGTATCGCCGTCGGGTCTGGTGATCGTTCGGAAAGCGGCCGAGAACTGGCCAAATTCGGTCGTGTAGACATCGAAGCGGGGCGATGCATCGGCCATGATCCGCTGGAACACGCTGCTGTCGGTGACCGGGTGCGCGCGTGTCAGGGCGTCCTGGTGCAGCGTCGTCAGATGCGAGGAATCCGCGCCTCCGTCGATCGCCTGGATGTAGTTCGTGCGGTAGACGACGGGCTCGACGAACATCTTCTCCGGCGCGAAATCCAGCCATCGCCAGTTCGGGAACGGCGGCTGCTCTTCCTGCGGCCCGAGATAGACGAAGACGAGACCGCCCTTCTCGACCACGGGGAAGGCCGGTTGACGGTAGCGCGTCATGAAGCGATCGTCGGTGGCATTGGGCATGTCGATGATCGTCCCGGAGACGTCGAATTTCCACCCATGGAAGATGCACCGAAGCCCGCCTTCCTCGTTCCGGCCCAGGCACAGCGACGCGCCGCGATGGCAGCACAGTTCGCGCAGGCAGCCCATCATGCCGTTGCTGTCGCGAAACAGCACGTAGTTCTCGCCGAGCAGGGTAGAGCGCTTCGGATCGCTGCCGGGTTCCGGAAAGTCGCGGGACATGCCGGCGACGAGCCAATAGCGCTTGAAGGCCGCGTTCATCGGCGTTCCCGGCTCCACACGGCACAGGAAATCGTTATCTTCACGCGTCATCATCGCATACTCTCCTGTCTTATCATGACGGGCCGCTTTTCGAGCACGCTGATCCCGACGATGACCTCTCGCAAACCGCCTGCCCAAGCTAGCGATTGCCTTGACAATGTCAAGATACTCGCGTTAGTCAATCTATGGGACGTAGTGGGAGAGCGGATGTCCGCGCTGCCGCGCAAGGGACGCTGTCGATTGTCACGAAAGCCGCGGGATAACGCATTTCGCGTGACCGACAGGCCCTTGGGAGCAGATGATCGAGCGAACCGCGCTGACGACCCGGTGAGAATGAAAAACAGCTATCGTGGAGATATCGATGCCCGGCGACCGATCCTTGGAGTATAGATCCGACAGTCCTCTCCGAGGCATAAAAGTCATCGAATTGACGCAATACATCGCCGGTCCGTTCGCAGGGCAGCAGCTCGCGGATTTCGGGGCGGATGTCATCAAGATCGAGCGTCGCGGCGATGGCGATCCCTTCAGGAACTATGTCGGCGGAGATGACCTGCAGGACTATGGGGTTCACTACCGCTCATATAACAAGAGCAAGAAGAGCGTGGCGCTCGATTTGCAGAAGCCGGAGGGGCGGGAGGTGTTCTCGCGCCTTGCGGCCTCCGCCGACGTCGTGCTGGAGAATTTCCGGCCGGGGGTGATGGACCGGCTCGGGATCGGCTACGAAACCCTACGGGAATCGAACCCCGGCCTGGTCTATTGCTCCGTCGCGGGCTTCAGCGATGACGGCCCGTACCGCGATCGCCCCGCCTTCGATACCGTGGGACAGGCGCTTTCAGGCATCCTCTACACGTTCGTCGACCCGGACCAGCCGAAGCTTCGCGGCCCGACGCTCGCCGATCAGGCAACCGCCCTGCAGGCGGCCATCGCCATCATGGCGGCGCTTTACGGACGCGGCGTAAGCGGCGTCGGCGCCCGCATCGATATCTCGATGGTCGATGCATCGGTCGGCTTCGTTCCGGATTTCCACTCGTTCTATACGGATGCCGGCGTGGCGATGGAGCCGGACTTTCGCGCTTCGATGTCGCAGGCATTCATCATGCGGTGCGCCGACGGGATGATCTCGTTCCAGCTTGCCGGCCTTACGCGGGCCTGGGGGGGGTTGTGCCGTGCCATCGGGCGTCCCGATGTCGCGGAAGATACTCGCTTCGCCGAACGCCTAACACGCGTGGAGAACTGGTCGGCCTTGCTCGATCTGATGCGGCCGATCTTCGTTCAGCACCCGCGCAGTTATTGGGAAGCTGCTCTTGGCGCCGAGGGCATCCCCTACGCGGCCGTACTGTCCATCCCGGAAGTGCATGAAGACCCGGAGGTCAAGCACAGCGACATCTTCGATCGGGTCGAACATCCGCAAGCGGGGCCCGTCACGATGATGCGCCGTCCCGCCCGGATCGATCGCTCGCGCGGCCCGCGTCCGCAGCTGCCCGCGCTGCTGGGCGAGCATACCGAAGCCGTGCTTCGCGACGCCGGCTACAGCAGCGAGGATGTCGAGCGACTGAGATCGGCAGACGTGATCGGATCTCCCGAACGGTAGGACCGACATTTCGGCGGGCGAACACGCGCTGCAGCGCGGCCGCATCGATCGCCCCCGGGCCGGGGGTCACCGCCACGCGACCGGCCTTTGCGAGAGGATCAAGACGATGGACATGTCGATACAGATACCGACCAAGGCCAATTCCTGGGAGGTTGCGGTCCGGGCCGAACAGCTGGGCTTCTCGCACGCCTGGTTCTACGACACCCCCCTGCTCAACGCGGAACTGTTCGCGGCCATGGGCGCGGCGGCGGTCAAGACATCCCGCATCAAGCTGTGCAGCGGGGTGATGATCCCGTCCAACCGGCTCGCGCCGGTGGCTGCGAGCGGTCTCGCGACTTTGAACGCCCTTGCGCCGGGCCGGATCGTCTTCGGAGTTTCCACCGGCTTCACCGGGCGGCGGACCATGGGGATGAAGCCCGTCACGCTTTCGCGCACGGCGCAATATATCGACACGGTGCAGGCGCTCCTGGCGGGCGGGCTGACCGAACTCGAGACAGAGGGTGCCAGGCACAAGATCCGCTTCCTCGATCCCGACGCCGGGCTGATCAACATCAAGGATCCCATCCCGCTGGCAATCTCGGCCCTTGGCCCCAAGGCGCGGGCGCTGACCGTCGAAAAGCGCGCGCAATGGATCAACGTGACGTCATATCCGGAGCGAGAGAAGGCGGACCTCGAAGATATCCGCCGACTGTGGAAGCAAGCCGGCCACGACCCGTCGGAGCTTTATACCATTGCGACCGTCGGAGGCCGTGTCCTCGATGAGGGAGAGTCCGCCGACAGCGTGAAAACCAGGCAGCAGGCCGGACCGGCGGCGTCGATCGTGTTCCATAACTTCGTCGAGGAAGGGGAATTCGGCTCCATCATGGGCAGCGAATTTCCGTTTCGCGACGAGCTCGAAGCCTATCGGAAGGTCTACGAGACATACGAGCCGGCCGACGCGCGCTACCTCATGAACCATCGCGGCCACTTGATGTCAGTGCGGTCCGACGAAACGCATCTTACCGGCAACATCATCAAGGCACTCACGGTGACCGGCAGCAAGGCGGAAGCTCTCGACCGGCTGCGCGGCCTTCGGGATCTGGGCTACGACCAGCTGCAGTTCCATGTCGTTCCGGGTCACGAAAACGAAATGATGGAGCGCTGGGCCGACATCGCGGCGGGTCTTTGAGGAAGACGCCACTCTATCAAACAGTGCGACGATGAGAGGATATCATGGCGATGGGATTGTCTGAGGAAGAGCGGGGACTGCTGATCGATTCCGTGAGCCGCACGCTCGAGCGCAGCTGGCCGGTGGAAGAGGCGGTCGCGCGTTCCAGGGACGGCGCGGCGTTGCGCGCGCAAATGGGCGAGCTCGCCGATCTGGGCCTGATGGAACTTGGCTCCGCGGACGGTCCGGGCCTGCGCGAGGCCACGATGATTTTCGAAGAGCTTGGCCGGGCTTCATGCCCGGTCCCGCTGGCGAGCGTGTATATCGTCAACTCGCTGCTGCGCGAAACCGACGACGAGGCGGCACGGTCCTTTCAGTCGGCAGTGGGGGCGGGAGAAGCTATTCCGGCGCTCGTGCTGGCGGCGTTTGACGGAGATCGGAATGCCGGGCGGCTGTCGATCGTCGACGGCCGGGTAGAAGGCTCGGCCGCATTCGTGGAGGGCGTGCCTCCGGCGACCGACCTGGTGCTCCTGTCGAGCGACCCATCAGGTGTTGCCGTCGTTCCGCTCGATCGAACCGATGTGCGCGTTACGCCGACGCCCGGCCTCGGGATAGCCGAGTTGCACGCAGTGGAATTGAGCGCGCCTGTTTCCGCCTGGGTGCCGCTGGCCGAGGCGCAGCTTGCCAAGGCAGCGCTGGTCATGCGGCTTTTCAGTGCCGCGCGGGCTCTGGGCGCGGCTCAGCGGGGCTTCGATCTGGCATTGGAGCATGCGAAGCAGCGCCAGCAGTTCGGGCATGTCATCGGCGAGTTCCAGGCGATCCAGCACAAGCTCGCCGACTGCCTCGGCAGGCTCGACGGCACCAGATTGACGATCGCCGGAGCCGCTGACGCTTCGGATCGAGGGGACCCCAACTGGCGTTATTTCGCCGAAGCGGCCATCGCCTATGCCGGACCGTCGCTTCGCCAACTCATCCTGGAAGCCCATCACGTGATGGGTGCGATCGGCTATGCGGAAGAGCATGAGCTGCCACGCCATTTCCGCAGCATTCACGCCGATCTCGTCCGATTCGGAGGGGCTGCCAGAGCGCGTCGGGCGCTGGCCGATCATCTCCTCGCGCCCAATCCTGCCAGGGAGCGCGGCGCGTCGAATTTGCCCTCTCACGATACCGACGCGAGCGTCACCGCGTTTCGCGAGCGGATACATGCCTGGCTAGCCGACAACTGGACGGACGCGGACCGTGCCGCGAACCGCGGACGTCCGTTCAAGGACCGCGCATTCCATCCCGATATGTCCAGGAAGATGGGCGCTGCCGGCTGGACCGGTCTCGACTGGCCGAAAGAGGTCGGCGGGCAAGCGCGAAGCGCTGGCGAGCAGCTCGCCTTCATCGAGGAAATCGAATTCGCGCAAGTCCCGACCGACGCCCACATGGGGGCCGAGACGATCATCGGCCCTGCGATCATTCGCCACGGTTCGGAAGAGCAGAAACGCGAATTCCTGCCGGCCTTCCTCCGGGGCGAGCGCTCCTTCGCGCTGCATTACAGCGAACCCGGAGCCGGCTCCGACCTGGCATCCTTGCGTACCACCGCACGCAGGGACGGGGACGAGTGGGTCATCTCCGGCCAGAAGATCTGGACGACCGGCGGCGACAAGTCCGAGTATGCTTTTCTGGCCGCGCGGACCGATCCCCAAGCGCAACCGAAGCACGCGGGGATCAGCATGTTCCTCGTCCCGCTCGATACGCCTGGCATCACCATTCGCCCGGGCATGTTCATGTACGGCCGAACGTTCTGCGAAACTTTCTATGACGAAGTGCGGCTGCCGGCCGGCGCTCTGCTCGGCGCGGAGAATGGCGGGTGGAAGGTGATCACGGACGCGCTTGCGGCCGAGCGGGTGATGATCGGCACGACCGTCGCTCACCTTCAACATCTTTTCGACCGGATCATCGACCATCTGCGCTCCTGCGGTGCCTCGCCGCATTCGCCCCGGACGGATCCGGTCATCCGGGACCTTGTCGGCCTTCTCGCCTCCGAGATCGAGGTAGCCAGGCAATTCACGTTGCGGAACGTCAATCTTGTCCAGGCTGGCCGGGTCCCGATCCATGAGGCGGCGATGAGCAAGGTGTTCGTGGGCGAATTACAGGAACGCCTGGGCGAGGCAACCATGGATATCCTGGGATCGGCCGGCCTGCTTTCCGAGGAGGCCCCTTCGGCGCCGATCCCCGAGGCTGAGCAGGTCCTGCGCCATTCGCTGATGGGCGTGCTGGGCGGCGGGACCAGCGAGATGCAGCGGAACACCATCGCTCTGCGGGGGCTCAAACTGCCGCGATACTCCTCCTGATCCGAAGGCCAACCCCGTCCCCGAAATAATACAAGTGAAGGAATGCCGATGTCTCAATCCGTCATCACCTACGAACTCGAAGGCAAAGTCGCGAAAATCGGCCTCAACCGGCCTGCGAAGCGCAACGCGCTGAGCGCGGAACTTTCGGATCAGTTGAATGATGCCGTCGCCCGCGCGCAGAAGGAGGCGCGGGTCGGGCTGATCTTCAGCCATGGCGATCATTTCTGCGCCGGCCTGGATCTGGCAGAGGCGATGAAGTGGATGAACGACCACGATCGCCACCTGGAGATGCGCATCGGCTCGGCGGCGGCGGCCCGTCCGTTCGACACAATCGCCCGCGGCGGCATCCCCTTCGTCGCCGCCATCGGCGGCGCATGCATAGGCGGCGGTTTCGAACTGGCTTCGTCCTGCCACATCAGGGTCGCCGATACGAGCGCCTTCTTCGGATTGCCCGAAGGACAGCGCGGCATCTACATCGGTGGTGGTGGATCGGTCCGGATCGCCCGGCTGCTCGGTGTCGCGCGCATGAGCGATCTGATGCTCACGGGCCGGGTGCTGACGCCTGAAGAAGCAGAGCGGTTCAACGTCGTTCAGTACGTCATGCCCCAGGGCGAACATATCGCGCGGGCGATGTCGCTCGCCAACCGAATCGCGGAGAATGCCAAGCTCACCAACTGGGCGATCGTGAACGGCCTACCGCGTATCCAGGATTACTCCTACGACGACGGCCTGTTCGTCGAGGGCCTGTTCCACCACGTGGTGGCAAGCCCGGAATCCGCGCAGAGGCTGGATGAATTCGTGTCGGGGCAAGCCCGCCGGCTGGCGAAACCGGGTGAGTCCGGCGACGACTATCGGGCTGGGCCCGGGCAGACCTCCGTAGTCGAGGATGGAGGTTGAGATGGCCCTCCGTGACGCGGCGATCGTCGGCTTCGCCGAGACAAAGATCGAGACGCGCGCCGGGCGGGACGTGTGGGAACTCGGCGCCGAAATTCTGGATTCGCTGATCGAACAGACCGGCATCGAGAAGGGCGAGATCGACGGCATGATCGTCAACGGATCGATGACCGGCGCGGGAAACTGCTTCTGGTCCCAGACGACGGCCGACTATCTTGGGCTTGAACTCGATTTCTGCCAAAGTTGCGATCTGGGAGGCTCCTCTGCCTCCGGGGCGGTCGCGAGGGCAGCCGCGGCGCTTGACGCCGGCCTCTGCACGACCGTCCTTCTGCTCAACGCGGATACCGAAGCGTCGGAATCCAACCTCAACATGCGGGCCTACAATGTCGAATGGTCCGTCCCGCACGGGATGATCGGACCGCCGGCGGATTTCGGCCTGCTGAGCAGCCGGTACGATCATCTCTACGGTCTCGATCTCAACGCCCTGGCCAAGTTGGCGGTCGTCCAACGCAATCACGCGCTGATGAACGACAACGCCTGCGAGAAACTGCGCAAGCCGATCACCGCGCAGGACTATCTCGACTCCCGCATGATCGCAGAGCCCGTGCGGCTGCTCGACTGCGTCATGGTGTGCGACGGCGCCAATGGGCTGCTGATGACAACGAGGAAGCGCGCCAGGGAAAAGGGGTTCGATCAATTCGTGGTGCCGCTCGGGTATGGTGAACGGACGCATCACAATATCGCGGAAAGCCTGGCCGACGTGACGGAGAGCGGACATGCCGTCGCCGGCAAGCGCGCATTCGCGCAGGCGGGTCTGGCGCCAGCCGACATCGGGTCCTTACAGCCCTATGACGACTTCCTCATTGCGGTCCTGCTGCAGATGGAAATGCTCGGTTTCGCGCCGCGCGGGCAAGGAGCCGCGTTCATCAACGACACGAACCTCAACCACGACGGCGACCTGCCGCTGAACACAGGGGGAGGGCAGATTTCAGGGGGCCAGGCAGGTCTCGCCGGCGGCGGGACGAATCTGGTCGAAGGAGTGCGGCAGCTGTTCGGACGCGGCGGTGCCCGGCAGGTCGCCGATCGCAGCACCGCGCTCGTCACCGGCATCGGCTATATTCCCTATGCCAGAAACTGGGGCACGAGCGTCGCCCTGATCCTCGGTGCGGAAGGGTGAAGCCGACATGAGCGAACACTTGAACGACATACGGGACGTGGCGCACGCGGTCCCCAGGACCTTCAGCTTTTCCAGGCCATTTTGGGAGGGGACGCGCGAACGCAGGATTATGCTGCAGTATTGTCCAGCGACCGGCCGGTATCAATTTTTTCCTCGACCGGTGAGTCTGTTTACCGGGCGCCGGAACCTCGAATGGCGAGAGGTTTCCGGGCGGGGTACGATTTTCGCCTTCACCGTTGCCCATGTCGCCCGCCCGCCTTTTGCGGATCATGTGCCGTTCCTGATCGCCACCGTCACTCTGGACGAGGGGGTCAACGTCGTCGGCGGGATAGTCGGATGCCCGATCGACGGGATTTCGATCGGCATGCGTGTTCGCCCCACCTGGGCGCCTTTGCCGGACGGCACCAATCTCCTGCTGTTCGAGCCCGATGAAACGTACGAGGGAACCCGCGTCGATCTTTCGCCGGGGGGTGGGACCGATCAGCCATAGCGCGCAACGAAGGTTTACATGCCCCGGGCGGCCATCCGGGCCGACGCGCCACTCCGCTACGGCCGGCTCCACTGGCTCGTCCGGCTAGACTCATTGCGCTTCTCATCGAACCGGAATGAGTCTGGAATTTCCTGTGTTGCCGGGATTTCCGAGCGGGCAGGTCATTCCACGTGCCTCGAAATCACTTAGGCCCGCCAGGACGCTCGCGGAATGCAGGCCACCATCACCACTTGCCGCCGGACGCTTTGCCGCGACCCCCTGAGAGCCGTCGATACCCGCCAGCCTCTCGACAAATCTTGGGAAGCTATTTTTTGGCAAAATGCTTGACATTATCCTATTTGATGGCGAGTATCGAGCCATACAAACGACCCGAAATCGAGAGGATGGCTGATACTCGTGGTTTTTCCGGCCCTTCTCTACTTTGCTGGCGCCATCGACCAGCAGCTTGCGGTGGGGCGAAGACCGACGACGCCGGATGCGACACTGGCCAGTTTACGGCAGGCCATCTCGCGCCCGCGAGACCAGGAGACAACTTGGGCGTCGCCGAGCCGCATACCCGGCCGTCCGATCTACTTCTTGCGATAATGGCTAAATAACAACGGGAGGGATGACATGCGGAAGGTTCTGCAACTGTTCGGTGGATCGCTGTTGGCGATGACGTATGCCTCTGTCGTCAATGCGCAAGTCGATCCTGGTTCCGTGTCGACCGCCACGGGCCAGCCCGCGGACAGGACGTCGGACGCCGGGATTGCCGATATCATCGTGACCGCGCAACGACGGGAGCAATCGGCGCAGGATGTGCCGATCGCGGTGGCCGCGTTCAATGCCGAACAGTTGGCACAGGCGGGACTGCGAACCGCGAGTGACCTTGAAAAGGTCGTTCCCGGCGTCACCATGGATTCCAACGGCTCACGCTCTCCCATCTTTCTTCGCGGCGTCGGCAACAACAACTACGGCTCTCAGTCTTCGGTGCTGACGTTCATCGACGGCGTCTATCAGCCATTCGACGGGACCGGCGGCACCGAGTTCAGCAATGTCCAAAGCATCGAGTTGGCGAAAGGTCCGCAGGGAACGCTGTTCGGTAGAAATGCCACCGGCGGCGTGCTCCAGATCAGGACGAAGAACCCGATGGACTGGCAAGGGGTCAACCTCGAGCTCGGGTACGGAAACTTCGATACCATCTCGGGCAAGATCTATGCCGCCGCCAAGCTGGCGGACAATGTGGCTGCCGATATCGCGGGCTTTTACTACAACCAGGATGACGGATGGGGCAAAAACCTGTTCGACGGCAGCGACTTCTACACGATGAAGCGTTACGGCGTGCGCGGCAAGTTCGTCGCGGAGGCGGGCGACGACTTCACGGTGACCGCGGTGGCGGACTATTCCAATCGGCGCGGAGAAATCGGGGTTGGGTTGTCGCGCTCGGTCAACATCCCGTTCATCTATGATTCGGGAAATGCCGGGAAGCTTTTCCTCCCAACCATTTATGACGTGAACACCGACGACCCACGTTCGGGTTGGAAGTCCGAAGAAGGCGGCGGGGCGGTCACGCTCGAGAAGCCGTTCGGCGATCTGACGCTGCTCAGCATCTCATCCTACCGTCGTGCGAAGGAGTTCTTCCTTGTCGACATAGACGGAGGCCCAGCCCCTGCGTTCACTCTCGATCGCACCGACAAGCGCCAGGTCTTCACCCAGGAGTTCCAGCTCAGCGGAGCGGGCGGGAAATTCAACTGGGCCGCAGGTCTCTATTACTACTTCGCCAAAAGCAACATCGTAGGCCCGGTGTTCGGCGGGCCCGTCACGAGCTTCGCGTTCTTCACGCCGCCCGGCGTCGATTTCGCCGTGACTTCAACGGATAGGGCGAAGTCCTATGCCGCCTATGCCCAGGGCACTCTGGAGGTTCTTCCGGACACCAATCTCACGCTGGGCGCGCGCTATACCATCGAAAAGCGTGAAATCACCGGGAGGACCACGGGCAGCCCGGTCCTCAGCCCCGCATCGGGCGGTACGCAGGAGAAGACGTTCAAGAAGCCGAACCTGCGGCTGGCGATCGATCACAAGTTCGGACCCAATGTGATGGCCTATGCGTCGTTCAGCAGAGGTTTCAACGCCGGATTCTTCAGCCAGCAGGCGTTCTTCTTCAACGACACGCTTAACCCGGTCATCAAGCCCGAAGAGGTCGATGCATATGAAGCCGGAGTGAAAACGGATTTGCTGGACCGCCGCCTGCGCCTGAACCTGTCGGCCTTCCTCTACGATTATACGAATTTGCAGCAGCAGATTTATGTGAACAATAACGTCACGACGACGAACGCCGCGGCCGCAAGGATAAAGGGCGCCGAACTGGAGGTTGTTGTCCGCCCAGTTCAGGATTTCACGCTATCGGTGAACGGAACATATCTGGATTCCAGCTACAAATCGTATCCCAATGCGCCGTCTTATACGATTCTGCCGACTGGAGAACTGGTTGCCGGTTCGATCGACGCCACGGGCAAGCGCGTGACCCTTGCTCCGAAGACCAGCCTGCAAGTCTCGGCACTCTACACTCTGAGAACTTCGTTTGGTTCGTTCGACAGCACCGCGACCTTGAACCACCGTTCCAAGATATTCGCTGATCCGAATAACGACTTCCCTATTCCGGGAAGGACCTTGATCGGACTCAACGAGCGCTGGACGTCCAACGACGGCAACACGAACGTCACGTTGTGGGTCCAGAACCTGACCGACAAGAAATGGAACAGTTCCACGGCGCTGCTGACGCCGAACGGGAACATCGGGCGCCCGGCCGCGCCGCGGACCTTTGGCATCACCGTCGGGCAGACGTTCTGATTGAGGCGCCCCCGGTCCGGGGCCTGGGCGGTATCCACGTGTGCGATAGCGCCGGCTGGCCTCCCATCGCGGCTGCCATATCGGTCACACTGTCGCACCGGAGGCCGGCCGACGACCGCAAGAGAGCATGTTCGATAACGTGGATGGAGTGGATTGGACGTGAAGACGGAAACGCTGGCCTATCGTGCCGACTTGGCGATGGTGAGCACGCTTTATCTGCCGGACGCGCCGAAGGCCGTACCCGGGGTGCTGGTCTTCCCCGACATCTTCGGCCTAGGCGATCACGCGCACGAGCGGGCGGCGCGATTGGCCGAGCTTGGATATGCCGCGCTGGCGGTGGACCTTCACGGTGAACAGAGGATCCTGGAAGTCGAGGCGGTCATGCCCGAACTGGAACGGCTGTACGCCGATCCCGAACGTCCCTGCGCAAGGGGTGCGGCATCACTGAAGGCACTCGCCGACCACCCGGCCGTCGATGGCACGAGAATCGCCGCAATCGGCTTTTGTTATGGCGGCACTCTGGCCTTGGAGATGGCGCGCCGGGGGCAGGCGCTAGCAGCCGTCGTGGGCTTTCACAGCAGCCTTGCAACGACGTATCCGAGCGGTGCTTCAGCCATCAAGGGAGAAGTGCTGGTTTGCCTTGGCAGTGAAGATCCGTCCATCCCCGCTGAGCAACGCGCCGCTTTCGAATCAGAAATGCGTGCCGTTGGAGCCAAATGGCAGGTCCATCTCTATGGCGGGGTATATCACACTTTCACGGACTACCGGTGTGACGCGCTCAATGTACCCGATTTCGCCCGCTACAGCGCCTCCGCGGACCAGCGATCCTGGAAGGCGATGCACGAACTTCTCCAAGAAGTCTTCGGCCGGTATGGCTAGGTGGCGGCAAAACCGATGGTTGAAGAATATGTTGCCACATCTATGTTGACATTGTCAAACTTCTGGCGTTAGTCAACTTCTTGTCGATTTCGGCTCGGCGAGAATTTTTCACCCCGCATGCCGGCTCCGCGCCGGCGCTGACTTCGAGGCGGACGATGTCAACGACGGCTACGGACCGGACTGCCCAAGCGATCCCGACATACCACGGGGACCTTGTGTCGCCCGATGCGCTTCGCGATCCCTTTCCACACTACCGGAAGATTCGCGATCTTGGCGCGGCGGTGCGGCTTGATCATCCGGACGTCTACGCGATCGGCCGCTTCCGCGACGTTCAGCAAGCACTTCGATCTCCCGATGTGCTCGTTTCGACCCGAGGGATCGGCTTCAACGACATCGTGAACATGCCTGTCGAGCAGCCGCCCGTGATCCGCTCGGGGGGTGAGCGCCACATGAAGCTGCGCCGGGTGATCACCAAGCCGCTGATGCCCGCCGCGCTGAAGGCGCAGCGGGAAATGCTGAAGTCCCTGATCGGCGAGCGTATCGACGCGATAGTCGACCAAGGCGAGGTCGATGCCGTGCCGGCGATCGCGCGTCATCTTCCTATGGAGGCGATATCCTACCTTGTGGGATTGCCGGAAGAGGGCCGTGCGAACATGCTTCGCTGGGCGTCAGCAAGCTTCAACAGCGCCGGCCCGCTCGACCGCGACGGGGTGATCGACGCGCAACTCGCCGAGGACTTCGAATCCTTGCGGGAAGTCCAGACCTATCTCCGGCGGATCAATCCCGACAATCTCCGCCCCGGATCGTGGGCTGAGATGTTGTTCAAGGCAGCCGAGACCGGCCAGCTTGATCAGGAAGAAGCACGGGCGGCAATGAGCGCACTGGTGCTGCCGAGTCTCGACACGACGATCTACGCAAAGGGAAACCTGCTCTATAGTCTCGGATGCAACCCGGATCAGTGGGCGTTGCTACGCGGCAACCCCGCCCTGGTGTCGAGCACGGTCCTGGAGGGTGTGCGCTACAGCGCCACCGTGCGCTGGTTCTCACGCGTCGCGGCCGAAGACTATCGCGTAGATGACGTCGTCATTCCTGAGGGAAGCCGGGTCATGCTGTTGTATGGCGCCGCCAATCGCGACGAGCGCCACTATGCGGATCCCGACCGGTTCGATGTCGGCCGCAATCCCACGGACCAGCTTGGCTGGGGCACCGGGCCACATATGTGCGGAGGCATGCATCTGGCCAGACTTGAGATGGAGGTGCTTGTCGAAGCCATGATCGAACGTGTGGCACGCATCGAAGTGGGTACACCGGTGACGGGCACGAACCGGGGCCTGTATGGCTTCGACAGCTTACCCATCCGCTTGCATAGCGTCTGACCGGTCGTGGCTCGACCCAATCGGCCGGCTGCGCGTGGACGCGGACGCCGTGCCGCAATGCGGCTGACATCGCGCGCGTGAGAGTGATGGGGAATGGACACCATGACGCAAAAAGTCTGGCTCGAGGTTGCGCTGAACGGGGGCTGGGGTCGCGCGCTTCAGCCGCTGATCCCGGTCAGCGTGGACGAGATCGTCGAAGAGGGAATTGCGTGCGTCCGCGCCGGAGCTGCGATCGTGCATTTTCACGCTTACGATGCGGCAAGCGGACAGCCCAGCGACGATGCAGAACTCTACACCGCGGTGATCGAGGGGATTCGCGAAGAGGTGGATGCGATCGTCTATCCCACCATCGCATTCGAAGGTGACGATCGGTACGCCTTCGTGGAAATCCTCGCCCGCAGGGGACTCCTGGAGTGGGCCGCGCTCGATACCGGATCGGTCAATCTCAGCCGGTTCGCCGATATCGGCGCGGGGAAACCCGGAACGATTTATGACAACGACGAGAATGGAATGAGGCGCGGGCTGCGCTTGGCCGCGGACTACGGTTTCCATCCCTCGTTCGCGTGCTACGAGCCGGGCTTCATCCGCTTGGGCGCGGCGCTCCATAAAGCCGTTCCGGCTGCGCCGCAGCCGATATATCGCTTGATGTTCTCAAACGGCATGGCGTTCGGCTTTCCGCCTGATCCTTATGCCTTGCGCGCTTACCAGACGCTTCTGGCGGCAGAGGCGCCGGGGGCGCCAGTCATGATCGCAGGGCTGGACGTCGACCTGTCCCGCCTGTTCGAGGACGCCCTTGCCGCCGACATGCACTGGCGGGTGGGCCTGGAGGATGCCCCACTCGGGAGTCCCGCCGGCAACCCGACCCTGGTCGAGGCTGTCGCGGAACGGATCGGGCATCGCCTGGCGACGCCCGCTGATGTCCGGGCGGCGCTGGGATCGCGGCCAACGGACGATGGTGGCCCCATCGTCGCACATCGGCAGAACTGATGTGACCAGGGCCCAGGCGATCGTCCTGAGAGAACACGGAGGGCCGGATGCGCTTCGTCCCGAAACGGTGGATATCGGTGTCCCGTGCCCGGACGAGTTACTCATCCGTCAAACCGCCGCCGGCGTGAATTTCCACGATATCTATGTCCGGACCGGTCTGTACCGCACGCTCGCCCTTCCGGGCGTGCCGGGGATCGAAGGCGCAGGCGTGGTGGAAGCCGTCGGCAGCGAGGTCGAGGCATTCCGGCCGGGCGACCGCATTGGCTATGTCTCGCCCGAATACGGCGGTTACGCGTCGATGCGGCTGCTGCCGGCTTCCAGAGCTTTCCGGCTCCCGCCATTCCTCACCGATGTCGGCGCGGCGGCCTCACTGCTGAAGGCGCTGACAGTTCGCATGCTTATCCGTGAAGTGCATCTCGTCCAGCCGGGCCAGACGATCCTGGTCCACGCAGCCGCAGGGGGCGTCGGGCAACTGCTTTGCAGCTGGGCCAGCGCTTTGGGCGCAGTGGTGATCGGCACGGTCGGCAATGAAAAAAAAGCCGAAGTCGCAATCCGATCGGGCGCGCGGCATGCCATCTTGTACCGCGAGGAGGACTTCGTCGAACGCGTGCGGGACATCACCGGGGGGCAGGGTGTCGCGGCGGTGTATGACTCGGTGGGGCAGGACACGTTCCTCAAGTCACTCGAATGCCTTGATTATCGCGGGATCCTTGTCAACTTCGGTCAATCCTCGGGTGCTGTAGGTCCTTTCTCGCCGGCACTACTTGCGGCCCGGTCCACATCTGTTTCGCGTCCCATTCTCTTCCACTTTCTGCGAGTCCATCAAGAGGCGCAGGCGATGTTCCACGACGTTGTCGAGGCGTTCGAGAAGGGCCTCATCGCCCCCTTGGAGGCATTTACGATGCCTCTAGCCGACGCGCCCAAAGCGCACCGCGTACTGGAAAGTGGCGCGAGCCCCGGGGGAATCATCCTTGTCCCGTGAACACAACCTGGGTCCGGCTTCGACGCCGCCCGGCCTCGGGCTGGGCAATGCCTCACCACCACGGCTCCCGTTCCCGCGCGGACATCACAGCCCTACAAAGGAGACCGACCAATGATCCTCGAGGCATTCAACGCCGCGTCGGAATTGTCCGAAGACGTACGGACGCGCTTCTTCATCGACGGAGAGTGGCGCGAGCCCACGGGATCGGAGCGGTTCGAGCTGATCTCTCCGATGACCGAAGAACTGACGCTGAGCGTGCCTGCCGGAGCGGACGCCGACATGCACGCCGCCGTCGCCGCCGCGCGACGCGCCTTCGACGAGGGCGAATGGCCGCGCCTTTCACCGACCGAGCGCGCGCGCTACATGCTCCGGATCGCCGACGAGCTGGATAAGCGCACCCCCTTGCTCAAGCGGGTCTGGACCGCGCAGGTCGGCGCGCCGCAGTTCTTCGTGGAACTTTCAACCTCCATGGCCGCCGAGCAGTTTCGCTATTACGCCGGCATGGCAGAGTCCTATCCATTCGAAGAGGACCGGGACGCGCTTCAGGGACGGGTCAGCATTCTGCGCGAGCCGGTGGGCGTATCGGCGCTGATCATCCCGTGGAATACTCCGCTGGTCCTGCTTACCGGCAAGGCCGCGCCGGCCATGCTGGCGGGGTGCACGATGGTCGTGAAGCCCAGTCCAGAAACGCCGCTCGATGCGCTGATCCTGGCTGAATGCGTGGCCGCCGCAGGCGTACCGGCGGGAGTGTTCAACGTCGTTCCCGCCGGCCGTGAGGTCGGCAACACGCTCATCAGCGATGCTCGAGTAGACAAAGTCAGCTTCACCGGCTCGACCGATGCGGGGCGCCATATCGCCAAGGTCTGCGCCGATCGTGTCGCGCGGGTCAGCCTGGAACTGGGCGGCAAGTCCGCGTCGATCCTGTGCGAGGATGCCGACATCGACGCCTGGATGGACCACGTGGCCTTGCTGACCATGCCCTTCAGTGGGCAGATCTGCTTTTCGCAGACCCGCGTACTGGTGCCGGAAAGCCGCCATGACGAGTTTCTCGACGCCTATGTCGCCAAGGTGGAGAGCTTCAAGGTCGGGGACCCGTGGGACCCTGACGTGCTTGTCGGACCGCTTTCGATAGCCCGGCAACGCCAGCGGGTCCTCGACTATATCGACTTGGGCCGCAAGGAAGGCGCAAGGGTAGTCATCGGCGGAGGCAAGGTGGCGGGCTTCAATCGCGGATACTATGTCGAACCGACCATTTTCGATGGCGTGGACAACAGCATGAGGATCGCGCGGGAGGAGATTTTCGGACCCGTGGTCTCCGTCATCGGCTATCGCACGGACGAGGAGGCGATCGCCATCGCCAATGATAGCGATTATGGCTTGAGCGGCTCCGTGTTCTCCGGAGACATGGAACGCGGCAAGCGCATCGCCCGACGGGTACGGACGGGCCATATCGGCGTGAACACATTCGCCGTCGACTATACCGCCCCGTTTGGCGGCTACAAGAAATCCGGCTTGGGCCGCGAGGCGGGCGTCGAGGGTCTGGCCGGATTCCTCGAAACGAAGTCGATGTTCGTTCCGGGCTGATACCGCGAGTAAAGACAAGCTGCTCGGACCGATCCCGACCAAGCCCGGTGCGAGGAGCGCGGCGCGGCGGTCAGATCACTGCGCCGAAGAATGCGGTTTCTGATCGGCTTTCGGACCGTCGGAACCGATGCGATTGAGCAGAAGAGACGACTGATAGGCGCGTTCTTGAAGTTGCTGGGACCAGGACGTCAGCGAGGCTTCCTCCGCCGCTTGGTGGGTGACGATCGAAAGGACGAAGGGTATGCGGCCGTCTTCGGTCCATATCGGCGCCGAAAGCGCAATGTGGTTGGGCCCGTCCCCGTAGTGATAGACCGCGAACCCTTTGGGCAATACCGAATCTCGTGCCGACGCCACCAGCTTGCCGACTTCGGCGTCGGTATTCTTCCCGTCGCGCAGTTCGGACTTTATCAGTTCCCTTGTCTGGTCTTCGGGCAAATAGGCCATGAAGAGCAGTCCCGCGCCCGAAGCAAGCATCGGAAGATGGCCGGAACGAAATTCGAAGGCGCCGACGTTTTCCGAGCGCT
Organism: Novosphingobium sp.; assembly: GCA_035281095.1. Lineage (GTDB taxonomy): Bacteria > Pseudomonadota > Alphaproteobacteria > Sphingomonadales > Sphingomonadaceae > Novosphingobium. The sequence continues at coordinate 40,881 of DATEEP010000174.1, forward strand.
GGATGTAGACCGAGACGGGGCCGCCCTGGCTCCACACCGCGACCGCGGTGCTCTGGCCGGTCTGGCGATGCAGCGCCTGCGCCGCATCGCGGATGACGTCGTAGCCGTTCAGTTGGCGAAACGATGCCAGGCTGAGGGCGAAAGCGCTCGGACCCAACTGATAGCGCCCTCGCTCTTCCTGTTCGACCAGGCCGGTATTTACCAAGCTTGTTAGATAGTTGTGCGCCGCGCCGCTGGACAGGCCACATCGCTTGGCTATTTCCGCGAGCTTGACCGCGCCCGGGCCTCGCTGCACGGCCAGCAAAACCCGATATCCGATTTCAACGGATTTGATGCGCTTGGATGCTCGGCCGGTCGAGGCCTCTGCGCTTTCACTTTCTTCTGCCATTTCATGTTGCTTAGCCGCGATTGTCTAAGCTTACAACGTCCCCGCGCCATTCAATGCTTGGAATTCGAAAGAATATTGACATTATCAAATTTTAGGCAATAGCTCGTGGCAACGATAGATGAAAAAGGGCCGACGCTCCCTTTTCCTTCTGGCTTATAGCCGATCCCGATTGGGCTCGGCGCCATTCCTATTGGACAGGGCAGCCCTTGCCGTCGACACTAGCGACGCGATTGGGGCGGCATCGATCGGCGTGGGCCCAGGCAAGCAAAGGTATGCCGCCAGGAACGTACCCGGAAGCGGCCGCCCACGATTTGCGCAACCAAGCGAAGGAAGCCGCTGGAACAGGGAGAGAACCCATGAACGCAACTGCCGATCTGCTGCCTGCGGAACCCAGGCTGGTCACCAAGCTGCCACCTTCCAAAGCCTTGCGGCTTACGTGGCTCATCACCTTCGGCTCGCTTGTAGCGGCAGGTTCCGTATATTCGAGCCTGGCGCTTCAACCTGGCGCCGACCGCAAGCTCATTGCCCAAATACTGAACAGCCACACCGTCATCGTCTACTATGTCGGGGTGTTCGCTGCGATGTGGCTGCCGTCGTTGCGCAAGTGGACCGCTTACGAGCGGTTGCAGGGCGTCGTGCTGCCCTTTCTGATCATGTCCTATGTGGTGCAGCTCACCTGGGAACTGGGGTTCGTGCTTCTCAACGAACAGATCGCCAACGCGCGGAACGAATCCTGGGCATACACTTGGTGGTCTTATCTTGACGGCGGCGACTACCGCTATCTCAACCCCGAGGCGCCGATCCTGACGATGGAAATCCTGGGGATCACCAACGCCGTCGTCGGCATCTTCGGCCTCATTTATCTCCAACGGTCACGGTTCGCCGACTATCGCGCCACGCTGATCATCATGGCGGTAGAAGCCATACAGATCCCCCTGACCTGGTATTACTACCTGTCCGAAGCTCTCGACGGCTTCTCGCACGTCAACACGAACAGCTTCATGGACTTCGGGGTCACCTTTTTCCTCGTCAATTCCCCGTGGCTGATCGTGCCGTGGATGGTGTTGTATTGGGGAAATCAGACGCTGCTGCGCCAGTTCGCGGTGGCGGCGAACCTGCGGGCCTCGGCCGGGGGCGCGACCTGAGATTGCGGTGGGCAGCGCTCGACGGGCTCCCGTCCCGGCTCATACCGGGCGCCAGAGCGACGGGCGCCGCCTCACCTGCTCAAGGACGGACCAGTCTCCCTCGGCCACTTCGAAGCCGCCGGGAAACGGCGGGCGAGGTTCCATCCCGAGCGCGCGCATGACCCGATCGTCCCGATAGTAGCATTGGGCCAGCGCGGTGAGCACCGCCCGGTATGCGTCGGGATCGGCCGCGCCAAGGGCGGAAGCGACTTCATCAAGCGCCGCCTCTTCCAGGTCGCCGGGGCTCATCGCCGACAACAATCCGCTCAAAGGCACCTCCCGCTCGCACAGCGTCGTGGCGATCCGTTCGAAGATCGCGGGATCGTCCGCCCCCGGCACGCCGTAACGCTCGCTGGACGGAATCATCCGGCCGGCCAGCCGGCGCAACGCTTCGTATTCGGATGGGGTCAGGTGCTTCATCGTCGCCTAGTCGAACAAGTTGGCCAGCCGCTGCTTCATCTGATCGGCGATGTACAGGGCGAGTGCCTGGATGGTGGGTGTCGGATTGACGCCGGCGGACGTGACGAAGATGCTGCCGTCGATGATGAAGAGGTTCTTCACGTCGTGGCTGCGCCCCCATTCGTTGACGACAGAGCGCTCCGGATCGGCGCCCATGCGCGCGGTGCCCATCAGATGCCAGCCCCCCGGTGCGATCGGGACCATCCCCTTGACGTCGACCGCGCCGGCGGCGCGCAGGGCTTCGATCGCGCGGTCCCGCCCGTGCTCGAGCATGCGCCAGCTGTTCTCGCTGATCGTGTAGTCGATCTTGGGAGCTGGAATGCCGTTGGAATCGGTCAGATCGGGATCGAGCGTGACGCGGTTGTGCTCCTCGGGCAGGTCCTCGCAGATGACGAGAAGCGATGTGGTCCGATTGAACTGCCGGCGAAAGGCTTCGTGATGCGCTTCACCCAGGGGGAGCGCGCCCGCCAGCATCCCGTCGACCGCGGTCCTGACCGGACCGCTGCCTCGGTTCCCCTCCAGCGTGTACCCGCGCACGAAACCGCGCGAGGCATCGGTTTCGTAGAACTCCTGACTGGCGAACCAGTTATGGGGCCCCCGGTAACCGTCCTGCTCGTCGTCGAATATCCCCACCATGTAGGCGCACGGATGGAACATGAGGTTCCTGCCGACAAGACCGCTCGAATTGGCCAGCCCTTGCGGGAACAGCCTCGACACCGAGTTGAGCATGATGCGCGGCGTGCCGACGCCGTTCGCCGCCATGATCACCACCTCGGCCGGCTGGAACTGCTCTATCCCGTCGGCGTCGAAATAGAGGACTCCCGTCGCGAACCCCTCGTCGTTGACGAGCACCTGGCTCACCCGGCAGCGCGTCCGCACCTCGACCCCGGCTCGCACCGCCGCCGGCCAATACGTCACGTCCACGCTGCCCTTCGCGCCCTGGGCGCATCCCGCCGTGCACAGGCCCAGGTTGATGCAGGCGGGACGTCCTTCATACTCCTGGGTGGCGATGGCGGAATCCGATGGCCACCAGTGCCATCCGAGCGCGTTGAAGCCCTTGGCGAGCGCCATGCCCGACCGTCCGAGCGGAAGGGGAGGCATCTGGGGCTGCTTGGGCGGGTAAGCCGGGTCGCCGGCCAGTCCCGATATGCCCATCATCCGGTCGTTCTCTTCGTAGAACGGCTGGAGCGTCGCATAGTCGAGCGGCCAGTCGTCCGCCACGCCGTCAAGCGAACGCACGCGAAAGTCCGATGGATGGAAGCGGGGAAAATGTGCTCCGAACAACACGGTGCCCCCGCCCACGCCGTTGTAATTGATGATCTTGATCGGAGATTCATCGTCATTAATCGGGTAATCCGCCGCCGCCCGCCGTTGATTGGGGCTCGTGCTGAATTCGGTATGCTGGCGGACTTCCCAGTCCCGCCCGGTCGTCGGGAACCGCTCCGGCTCCGGCCAATCGCCCTGCTCCAGGCAGACGATCCGCATCCGCGTATCGGCCAGACTCCACGCAGCCGCGGCAGCCGAGGCCCCTCCGCCGACGATGACGACGTCCGCCCGCTCCATCATCAGGCCGTTTCGATGGCCGCGACGACGTGAGAAGCGCGGGGAAAGGTGTTAGCGCTCCCCTGCTCGGAAGGCCCCCTGCTTCTGGCGTTGGCAATGGAGCGGTTCAACGCGACTCTCCTGCTCTGATGTTCAACATATCTTCGAGTGCTCAGCCGGGCTCTATTCCATAGCGTCGGCCGTGTATCCACCGCCTGCCCCCTCGCCGGTCGAAGATTACTCCTGTGATGGTGGCGCGGGATCGTTCGAGCGCCTCGGTGCCCACCCGTATATCCGCTGCGCCGTGCCTCCCATCACGGCCTCGCGATCCGTCTCGCTCAAAAGCCCGGCGAGACGAAATGCGTCTACTCCCTCTCGATAAGTCAGGAACCGGACGGCCCTTGTCCAATCCGTGCCCCACATGCAGCGGTCGATGCCGAAGGCATCGAGCACCCGTCCCACCGGTTCCCGGATGTCACCGAAGGGAAAGGACTGGGTCGACAACGTGCACAAGCCGGAGAGCTTCATCGCGATATTGTCGAACCGCGCCAGTTCGAGCACCGCCGGCAAGTGCCCGAACGGATTGGGTGGTACGGGAGGCAGCAGCGGAGGGCGAATGCCGATGTGATCCAGGACGAAGCGGCAATCGGGATGGGCCTGGGCCAGGGCAGCCAGCCGATCATGGCCTTCGAAGCACATGAGGTTGACGGGCAGGCCATGACGATCCGCCGCACGCACGGCCCGATCCAGGAACGTGGTCGCGGGATCGTCGGGCATTTCGAAGATGCGGATCGCCACCGCGCCCGCGGTTGCCGCCCAGTCGGCGACGACCTCGCCCACGTCGGGATCGCGGATGTCGACCGGCTTCACCACCGCGATCCGGCCAGGATACCGGTTGCGAACGGTAACGGCATAACTGGCATCGTACCGGTACAACATCCAGGGAGAGACGAGGATCGCGGCATCGACCCCCGCCGCGTCCATCCCGGCGATCAGCTGGTCTCCGGTGACTTCGGCGGGACCGACAAGCGGATGCGCCCAAGGGCGGCCGGGATGGTCCGCCTCGTATGCGTGGACCTGACAATCAAGGATCATGTTCGGATTCCGGAAGTCTGAGCAAGGTCGTGTGTCTGGCTGGCGTCGGAATATGGCACATGACCTCGGCGATGAAATACCTCGCGCAAGGTACGATCATACTGCTCGCGGTCCGTCGGCAAGACGTCCGCCGCTAGACTCGTTCCGGTCCGGATTGAACCGGAACGAATCCGGATATCCTTGGTTTGCCGTGATTTCCGAGCCGGCAGGTGATTCCACCTGCCTCGAAATCACTCTATCGCGTGGAGATCGATCCGATCATGACCCTTCCGGTCAGGAGTCTGCCGACTTGGCCTGATAGCCGATCGCTGTTCTTCCCAACGCGGGATCGTCCGTGAAGAAGCCATCGAGACCTTCGGCGAGGTAGCGCCGGATTTCCGCGACGCTGCCTGCCGGATTGCGCGCTTCTTCGGCGGCATCGTCCCGGAAGTCGGCTGCAAGGAACCGGTTCTCCGGCCGAAACGTCCAGGCGCCGATCAGCAGCCCGGCCCGTCGTGCCGCAGCCGCCACGCCCGACGACCGGCCCAGGCGGCCATCCGCGCCAAGCGGGATGAGCACGCGCGAATTGGGGGCGATCCAATCGGCATAAGTCGCGATCTCCGCAAGCCCGGCCTCGGTCAGCATCGCTGAATAGGGCCGCGGGTGCCCCGCCGCCACGGTGTCGTAAGGAGCGCTCTGCGGGGCATCGATCAGTTGCATGAGCTGAACGTTCCCGAACGCCGCGAGCGCGGATCGCAGCGCCTTGAGATTGGCCACTTCGAACGATTGCACGATCACCGGCGCGTGCCGCAGGAACGTGCTGCCCGCCAGGACCTGCTGAAAGCGGCCTTCCAGCGGCAACCCGATCCCGGCGAAGTACGTGCTGTGCTTGAGCTCCGGGATGATCCCGATCCGGCGGCCCCGCGCCGCTGCCTCGGCCGCGACGAAATCGGCCGCTTCCTCGAAGCTCACGATCCGGAAGGCGCCATCGTGGGACTGGCTTTCCGGACGCAGGGCGCCGAGCCGCTCCCGCGCGCGCAGGGTATTGAGTTCGGCCAGCGTGAAATCTTCGGTGAACCAGCCGGTCTGCGCCGACCCGTCTATGGTCTTGGTCGTCCGTCGGCCAGCGAACTCGGGTCTCGCCGCGACGTCGGTGGTCTCAGCGATATTGTTCTCATGCCGGGCGACGAGCACCCCGTCCTTCGTCACCACGAGATCGGGCTCGATGAAGTCCGCCCCGTCCTCGATCGCCTTGGCGTAAGCCGCGAGCGTATGCTCGGGCCGCAGCGCCGACGCACCGCGGTGCGCGAGGACCAGCGGCTTGACGGGGCGCTTCGCCGCTAACCGACCGGCGTCGGCAAGAGCGCCAGCCGGCAGGGAGGCGGCAAGCGCGAGCGTCGCGCCGCCCCCCAGAGCCCTCCTGCGCGAAATCGAGGCCGATCCCATCAAAAGCGCAGCTTCAGCGTGCCGAACCACTGGCGCGGCGGGATCGGATAGACGTTGTAGGTATTGGTGGCCGATCCGACCACGACCGAGAGCCACCCCTTCTTGTCGGCGATGTTGGTCACGTTGAGGCTCAGCTCCGCGTTGGCGAGGCCCAGCTTCTCCGCCGGCAGATCGACCGCCACGCGGCCGCTCAGCAGGAAGATCGAAGGCACCGAAGCGTCGTTGGTATAAGTCGCATAGCGCTTGCCGATATAGTCGCCAAGCAGCTGCGCCTCGAACGGCGCGAAGTTCAGCGTTGCAACGGTCTTGTTAAGCCATTGCGGGCTGCCCGGAACCTGCTTGCCGCCGGTCGGAACCACGCCGCCGACCACGGTGAAACCGCCGATCCGGGTGCCGGTGGCGGTGCCCGTGACGGTGCTGTAGTCGCTCTGGTATTTGGAGCTGTTGTACGACAGCGCATTGTACAGCGTGAAGTGATCGCCGAAGCGCAGCGTCACCGCCGCATCGACGCCGTTGGTCTTGACGCTGCCGACATTGAACAGCGAGGGCGTGCCGCCCGCGATCGAGCCGCCGGCAATGCCGCCGACCGACGCGACGATCGCCAGCAGACGATCGCGGAAATCGACGTGATAGACGTTCACTTGCGCTTCGAACCCGCTGAGGAACGATCCCGGGAAACTGTGGCGGCTGCGCAGGCCCAGTTCATAGGTCCATGATGTTTCGGGCCGGCCGTGCTCCTTGATGAAGTCGAAGGCGGACTGGCTGCCGGTCGACCACGGAGCAGCGCTGCCGCCCGCGCCGTAGGTCTGGTAATTGCGCAAGTTCTTCTGGACGTTGACGTAGACTTCCTCGCTGTCGGTGAACTTCCACTTGGCGCCGACGGCGGGCAGGAACCAGCGCTCGGTGGTGATCTTGCCTTCCGGCAGCGCGCTGGCCGAACCCGGAAGCGAGCCGACGATCGGCTGCACGGTGAAATAGCCGTTGGCGTACTGCAGGCTGGACTTGAACCCCGCCTCGATCATCACCCGCGGCGTGATCTGCCAGCTGTCGCGCAGATGCAGCTGGATCACGTCGTTGCGGATCTCGCTGCCGTACTGGGTAAACAGCGGGCCCGAGGGGCGGATGTAGGGGCTGTAATCGTCCGGCCGGGTGACGTCGAGCGCGTACCAGCGGCGATAGGCGGCCGAACTGTTGCGTTCGTACCAGGCGCCGGCCTCGATGCTGTGGTTGCCCAGCTCGACGTTCAGACGGCTCAGCACGCCTTGCCGATCGATGCGGTATTCGGTGGTGCGGATGGCATAGCCCGAATTGCCGGTCGACGCCTTGAGGTTCTGGCCCGGAAAGTAGAGCGCGAACAGCGTCGGCAGCGATGCGACGGTGATCGGGCCGGCGACGACGCCGACGCCGTCGTTGTGATGGTAATAGCCCTGCACCGAGAAATCGGCGGTGTCCGACAGGTGCTCGACGTCCTTGAGATAGACCAGGAAATCGGTGCGCTGCGCGTCGCTGTAGAAGTTGCGGTAGTTCACCGAAGCGATCGAGGGCACGGCGCCGCCGGCGTCGAGATAGGCGAGCGCAGCGTTGAAATCGGGATAGAGGAACGGCCGGGTGTAAGGCTGGTATGCCTGCGCGGCATTGGCCGGCGTCTTGAAGATCGTCGTCGAGTCCTCGTTGGGCTCTTTCTTGTCCGAAAACGCGAAGTACGCGATCATCTGGCGCTGGCTGTCGTCATGGACGAACTTGAAGTTGGCCTGCCAGCCGCCCTGCTTGCCCTCGAAGTCCCATGCGCGGGCCCGCTGGCGCAGACCGGAGATGTAGAAGCGGTTGCTGCCGACGCCGCCCATCTCGCCGCTGTCGAACCGCACGAAAGTGCGCGACGTATCGTGGCTGCCGAAGGTCTGGTTCAGCTCCATGCCGATCGCGTCGCGCGGATCGCTCGACACCGTCTCGACCGCGCCGCCCAGGTTGCTGGTCGAAGCCACGCGAAGATCGGCGGCGCCCGTGCTCACCGTGACGCGGGCCACGTTCTCCGAGATCACCGCGCGCGAGGGCGAGAGACCGTTGTAGTTGCCGTAGTTCTGATCGCCCAGCGGGATCTCGTCCATCGTGTAGCCGAGCTGGCCGGCACTGAAGCCGTGGATGAAGAGCGAGGCGTTCTGCTCGTTGTTGCCCCACGGATCGGCCGTGATGTAAGTGACGCCCGGCAGCGTCTGAATGGCTTTCAGCGGGCTGATGCCGGGGAGGATCTTCTGGATTTCGCCGCCCGTGATCGCGGTGGCCGAACGGGTCGCGTTGGCGGTGACGATGATCTGGACGTCGTCGTAATTCTCGGACGCTTCGGCGGCGGTTTCCTCCACGGCGGCTTCATCCCCGCTGCGCGCGACAGCTGGCGCGGCCAGACCCGGCACCACTGCCGATCCAAGCAGCAATGCCGCACGTGCGGTCAATCCAATCTTCTGTGAAGTCATGATTATTGCCCTCCTGAACCGAAGCTTTATCGCGGTTGCGAACGCCGGTAACGGGGCTGCGTGGCACTATCATTGCGCAGGCATTGCAAAGCCATGGCGGAGACCGGGGCGCGGGCCCGCCTCAGCGGTATTGCACTCGGTCGCAGCGCGCGCCGCCGCCGAAATCGAGGGTGGCGGAATCGCAGGTCCAGCCGCTGAACCAGCGATCGTTCGCGTCCTTGACCGCGCCGATGTAACTCGTGGCGATCGGGAAGCCGCCGAGTGTCGAAGCATCGAAAGCCGGCGCGGCGGTTTCGTTCGGGCCGTTGACGAAGCCGTTGACCAGCGAGTTGGCGAAGGCGGGATTGTTGCCGAACAGGGCCGATTCGAACAATGCCTGGATTGCATTCGGGGTGATGTCGCCATCGTTCAGGTAGGCACTCGTTCCGCAAGAGAGCACGACCGAGCGGAAGACCGGCGGCCCCTGGTCCTGCAGACCCGCATCCGTCGCGCGCATCGTCGGCGCGCCGTCGATATCGATGCAGGCCCGCCCGGTGGAGATCACGGAATTCGCCAGCGTGAAGTCCGCGCCGCCGCGCAGCAGGATGGCGCTGCTCGCCCCGGTCGAACGCTGCACCAGCGTGGCGTTGGACAGCCGGGTCCACTGCCGGGGCAGGCTGTCTTCCGCGTCCGGCGAGTCGGCTTCGAGCACTTCGTCGCCCGAGCCGCCCCCGGTCCGTTGCGCCGCGACCATGAACTGGATGAAGCCCTGATAGCCCTGGTCGGTATCGAGACTGTCGTCGTCGTTGCCGGTAAGCACCAGATATCCGGCGTTGGCCCGGCCGCCGAATATCTCGATACCGTCGTCGGCGCTGTTGTGGACCTGGATGTGGTCCACCACCGTTGCCGAGCCGACGCCGGCCAGCGTCAGCCCGTTTATCTCCTGGTTGGGGAACAGTTCAAAGCCGGCATAGCGGATCTGCACGTACTGCAGCGCCCCGCTCGAATCGCCCGCGAGACCGCCGCCGTAAAGCGTGGTCGCCAGCCCTTCGTATGTCTGTTCGCAATTGGCCGATCCCCCGGTCGCGCCGCCCAGGCAATCGGAGATCGGCGCGCGTCCCAGCAGGATGACGCCGCCCCACTGCCCCTGGCTCGCGTCGGTGGCAAGCCCTTCCAGATTGGCGCGGCTGGTGAAGATGATCGGGGCCGCCGCGGAGCCGATGGCCCGTATTTTCGAGCCGCGATTGACCACGAGATAGTCCAGCCCGCCCGATCCGAACACGACCACGCCGGGCTCGACCGTCAGCGTCGCGGCGATGCCCCCGCTCGCCTGGCCGTCGCCGCCGATGTCGCGCCCGACATCGACCCTGCCGGACAGCGAATATACCGTGCCGGACCGGGCCGGTACGGTAAGGTCGCGGATGACCTCCCGCGGCAGGATGCAGTTGCGCTTGTCGGCGATCACGCCCCCATCTTCGAAACCCGAAGGGCAGCCGTTGGCCGGTCCGCCGGGCGACGGACCCGGACCGGGCGTGGCCGTCGGACTGGGTGTCGGCGCGGGACCGCCTTCCCCGCCGCAAGCCGCGGTCGCGGCGCACAGGGCCGCCGCGATCAGCAGCGATGCATTTCTGGGAAAGCCGGTCATTGCATCTCCGGGCCGACGACACGGACGACCCGCCTTCTCGCGCCTCGCCTCTTACAGCATGGCTCTTTGACAGTTTTTTGACCCGTTCCGCCAATGGTCGTCAACATACCGTCACAGGTAGATGGAATCCTGCCTTTCTCGCTCAGTCCAGGGTCTTTCGCATGTCTTCACCCCGCAGTGCGCTTGCCGACGCCTCGCTTGCGCGTATCCGCGCCGAAATCGCAGACAGCTTCGACGAGGAGCTGGAGATGGAGATCGACGACAGCCGTCTCGAGGAACTGCTCCATGGCATGGAGGACCATCCAGAGCTGGAGCAGCTTGAACGGCGCGCCTATTTCCGCGAGCTGTTCCGCCTGCAGCACGAACTGGTGCGCTTGCAGGACTGGGTGGTGCACCAGGGCCTCAAGGTCGTGGTGGTCTTCGAAGGTCGCGACTCCGCCGGCAAGGGCGGCGCGATCAAGCGCATCACCCAGCGCCTCAACCCCCGCGTGTGCCGCGTCGCCGCGCTGCCGGCGCCGAACGAGCGCGAACGGACCCAGTGGTACTTTCAGCGCTACGTCCAGCACCTGCCGGCCGCCGGCGAAATGGTGCTGTTCGATCGCAGCTGGTACAATCGCGCCGGGGTCGAGCGGGTGATGGGTTTCTGCTCCGAGGAGGACGTCGAGGAGTTCTTCCGCTCGGTGCCGGAGTTCGAACGGATGCTGGTGCGCTCCGGCGTGATCCTCATCAAGTACTGGTTCTCGATCACCGACGAGGAGCAGCAGTTCCGCTTTCAGATGCGGATCCACGATCCCCTCAAGCAGTGGAAGCTCTCGCCGATGGACGTCGAATCGCGGCGGCGCTGGGAGGACTATACCATCGCGAAGGAGGCGATGCTGGAACGCACGCACATTCCCGAGGCACCGTGGTGGGTGGTCGAGGCGGTGGACAAGAAGCGCGCCCGGCTGAACTGCATCGCGCACCTGCTGGAGCAGATCCCCTACGAGGACGTGCCCAAGGCCCCCGTGGTGCTGCCCGAGCGCGTGCGCAACGCCGACTACATCCGCCGCCCGGTGCCTGACGAGATGCACGTCCCCGAACGATACTGACCCGAACGATACCGACGAACCGCCGAACGCGCGGCCCGTCGGTGCGTCACCGTTGCATAAAACCCAGCTTGCGCAGCAGCAGATAAGTGGCGAGCGCCGCGCCCGCGGCGATCACCGCGGCGTGGAGCGTGCCCCAGGGGCCATCGGCGAAGGGCAGTCCTCCGGTATTCATGCCGAACAGCCCGGTGACCAGCGTCGCCGGCAGCAGGAGCGCGGTGACGATGGAAAGGACGTAGAGGTTCTGGTTGGTCCGCTGCGCCTCCAGCGCCTGGATCTCGTCGCGCAACAACCGCAGCTGGCCTTGCGCCTCCTGGATATCGCCATCGACCGCCTGCAGGCGCTGGGCGAGCTTTTCCACGGTCGGGCCGATTTCCGCGGGCAATTCCGCGTCGTGCTCAAGACGCTGGATGACCCGCCTCATGCCATCGACCATCCGGTGGAGCTGAGCGAGACGACGGCGAAGGGTTATCATCGCGCGCTGGGTCGGCGGATCGCGCCCGTCGAGCAGGGCATCCTCCGCCCCCTGCACCTGGGCAGCCAGCGTATGGGCGATCGCCCCGGCATTTTCGGCGATGACGCCCACCAGCAGGTCCAGCGCGCCCGCCGGACCGTCCACGTTCGCACCGGCCTCGAGCCGCGCCCGCACGGTATCGGCGAAGCGCATGGGATGGAGCCGCACCGTGATCACGCGGCGCGCCGTCAGCGCGACGCGCAGCGGTCCCAGGCTGTTCGTGGTCTTGACGTTGAAATCGCGCTCGAAGTCATGAAGCACGCATCCGATCGCCCCGCCTTCCACCAGCGCGCGCTGGTGCGTTTCGGGCGATAGCAGCATGTCGCGCACCGGCTCCGGCAGGTCGGCCTGCTTTTCGATCCACTGGCGCGTGCCGTGATTGGCAAGGCTGAAATGGAGCCAGCGCAAGGCATCGCCCTGGTGTCCATCGCACTCATCGATCGGGATCGCCCCGGCATCCTCGATATCGAAGCCCCAGACAAGTCCGGGTCCGACCACGCCCTTTTCCGGCCCCCCCAGTATCAAGCCGGAATATTCGGCCATGCCTTCCCCGTGCGTTCCATCAGATCATTGCCGAAAACAGTATGTACAGTCCACCCGCCAGCGCGATCGACACCGGCAGCGTCAGCACCCAGGCCATCAGCAGGTTGCGGATCGTGCCCATCTGCAGTCCGGACCTGTTCGCGGCCATCGTGCCGGCGACGCCCGAGGACAGGACATGGGTGGTGGAAACCGGAAGCCCGAGGTGGTCGGCGCCGAAGATGGTGCCCATGGCCACCAGTTCCGCCGATGCTCCCTGCGCATAAGTCAGGTGCGACTTGCCGATCTTCTCCCCCACCGTGACGACGATGCGCTTCCAGCCGACCATGGTGCCAAGGCCCAGCGCGAAGGCGACCGCGACCTTGACCCAGGTGGGAATGAACCGCGTCCCGGCGTCGAGCGAGGCCTTGTAGCCGTTCAGCACCTCGACATCGGCCTCCGATATTCCGGCGGGCTTGTCCTTCCCCAGCCGCTTGATGGCCTCGGAGGCGAGATACATGTCGTTGCGCACGTTCTGCACCGCCGCCGCCGGGACCTTTGCCAGCGAGCCGTACTCGTCGACCTGCCGCTGGATGTCGACGATGACGCTGGCCAGCGCCGCCGGAGTTTCGGGCTCGACCTGTCTTTCGGCGATATAGGTCTCCACCATGCGGCGCCCCTGGGCGGAGGGCGGTACGGCGGAGCGGTCGTCGCGCAGGGCCTGTACCGCCGCCGCCGCCCCGGACCTGAACTCCGCGGTGTAGCTTTCGGGCACCGCGCGGTTGAGTGCGTAGGCGGTGGGAACCGTGCCGATCAGGATCAGCATGATGAGCCCCATGCCCTTCTGTCCGTCGTTCGATCCGTGCGCGAAGCTGACGCCGGTGCAGGTGAAGATCAGCAAGCCGCGGATCCACCAGGGCGGCGGCGTATCGCCCTGCGGCTCCTGATAGAGCGCTTCGTTGCGGATGAGCACTTTCATCGCGAGAAACAGCAGCGCCGCCACGCCGAACCCGATGAGCGGCGAGAGCAGCAGCGCCTGGCCGATCTCGGTGGCCTTGGTCCAGTCCACGCCGGCGGTGCCGCTCTTGCCGTGCATCATCGCGTTGGCGATACCGACACCGATGATCGAGCCGATCAGCGTGTGGGAACTGGACGAAGGAATGCCCAGCCACCAGGTCGCCAGATTCCAGACGATCGCGGCGATCAACAGCGCGAACACCATCGCGAAGCCCGCGCTTGACCCGACCTGGAGGATAAGCTCCACCGGCAGCAGCGAGACGATGCCGAACGCTACCGCGCCCGTGGAGAGAAGGACGCCAAGGAAGTTGAAGAACCCGGACCAGACCACCGCGACATTGGCGGGCATGGCATTGGTGTAGATCACGGTGGCCACCGCGTTCGCGGTATCGTGGAAGCCGTTGACGAATTCGAAACCGAGCGCGATGAGCAGGGCAACGAACAGGAGGATGAACGGCAGGTAGGTCGTCGCCTGCACACCGGCCAGGGTAGCGTCGGAATAGACACTATATGCGACATAGATCAGGGCGGCGACGATCGCCGCGCCGAAACCGATTCCGCCGGCAATGCCCAGCCCCTTGTCCAGATCCGGGCGGGTCGCCGGCTGGCCCGCTCCCAGTGTCGCATCCGCCATCGTTGCGTTCATGATTCAGTCCCCGCCGGAATGTTGCGGAAGTATGTCTACGGTGGGATGATGACAGGTTGGTTGCGCTGCAAACGCCATTGAAACGCTATGCAAGTCCGTCATCAATCACTGGCACCAGAATCACTGGCACCAGCAATGCGCGGACACAATTGAGGTATCAGTCATGCCAAGATCGACGGTATTGGTCTGCGCGGCGGTGGCACAGGCTCTGTGCTCCGGCGGCGAAACGAACGCACAGGCCATCACCGGCCAAGCAGTGGCTCCCGATCCGGTCGCTTCGTCGGCCCTCGCCGAAGAAGTCGCGCGCCTGCGTGCCGAAGTCGAGGCGTTGAAGGCCGAGCTGCGGGCGATGCGTCCGGCGGCGGCATCGGCGGCGGTTTCCACGCCTCCCGTCCCGGCCGCGTCCTCGCCTCCGGCGGCGAGGGCGTCCGCCGACCCCGTGCGGATCGCCTTCAAGGGTGCGCCGGAATTCAGGAACGGCGACTGGAGCTTCAAGCCGCGCGGCCGCATCCAGATCGACGGCGGCTATCTCGACGCACCGGCCTCCCGCGTACGCGGCCAGCGCGACGGCCGGGGCTTCACCAGCCGGATTCGCCGCGCCTA
>DATEEP010000175.1:0-4061 GCA_035281095.1 Novosphingobium sp.
GACGCTGTTCGCCGCCGTGCAGGAAGCCTACGACGCCGGGCTGATCGGCAAGAACGCCTGTGGTTCGGGCTACGATTTCGACGTGTTCGTCCATCGCGGCGCGGGCGCCTACATCTGCGGCGAAGAGACCGCGATGATCGAGAGCCTGGAGGGCAAGAAGGGCCAGCCACGCCTCAAGCCGCCGTTCCCGGCCGGCGCGGGGCTCTACGGCTGCCCGACCACGGTGAACAACGTCGAATCCATCGCGGTCGCGCCCACCATCCTGCGGCGCGGCGCATCGTGGTTCACCCAGTTCGGGCGCGACAACAACAAGGGCACCAAGCTCTTCCAGATCAGCGGCCATGTCGAGAAGCCCTGCGTGGTCGAGGAGGCGATGAGCATCCCGTTCCGCGAGCTGATCGAGAAGCACTGCGGCGGCATTCGCGGCGGCTGGGACAACCTGCTGGCGGTGATTCCCGGCGGTTCCTCGGTGCCGCTGGTGCCCGCGGACCAGTGCTTCGACATGCCGATGGACTTCGACGGCTGCAAGGCGGTCGGCTCCGGTCTCGGCACCGCCGCCGTCATCGTCATGGACAAGTCGACCGACATCGTCCGCGCGATTTCGCGGCTCTCGTACTTCTACAAGCACGAAAGCTGCGGCCAGTGCACCCCGTGCCGCGAAGGCACCGGCTGGATGTGGCGCGTGATGGAGCGGCTGCGCGAAGGCGACGCGGCGATCGAGGAGATCGACATGCTCCAGCAGGTGACCAAGCAGGTCGAAGGCCACACCATCTGCGCCCTGGGCGACGCCGCCGCCTGGCCGATCCAGGGCCTGATCCGCCACTTCCGGCCGGAGCTGGAGCGGCGGATCGGCGAGCGGCATGGGCTGCGGGAGGCGGCGGAGTGAGCCTACTTGCAGTCGTTCCATTGTTGCTGACCACGTCGTTGCCAGTCTGGGATACCTATGCGGGCGGGCCGGGTAATTCGTATGTGCTTTTTAGCCGCGAAGAAATCCGCGACGGAAAGGTATTTCAGGTCTTTCTCGCACCTGCCTGCAAGGACCAGAAGCCTGCGTGCGAGCCTTGGGAAAGAGCTTGGCCCGCCAACTGGGTTCCACGGCCCGGTGACGTCATCACATCAGAGGGTTTCATCCTGAGAGAGAAAAAGGATGCCTAAAGTCACCGTAGACGGCGTGGAGCTTGAGGTTCCCAACGGCGCCACCGTGCTCCAGGCGTGCGAGCTGGCGGGCAAGGAAATCCCGCGTTTCTGCTATCATGAGCGCCTGTCTATCGCCGGCAACTGCCGCATGTGCCTGGTGGAGGTCGCTCCGGGTCCGCCCAAGCCGCAGGCGTCGTGCGCGCTGCCCGCCACCGAAGGCCAGGCGATCCGCACCGACAGCGAGATGGTGAAGAAGGCGCGCGAGGGGGTGATGGAGTTCCTGCTCATCAACCACCCGCTCGATTGCCCGATCTGCGATCAGGGCGGCGAATGCGACTTGCAGGACCAGTCGGTCGCCTACGGGCGCGGCGGCTCGCGCTATGACGAGAACAAGCGCGCCGTCACCGAGAAGCACATGGGTCCGCTCATCAAGACGGTGATGACCCGCTGCATCCACTGCACCCGCTGCGTGCGCTTCTCCGAGGAAGTCGCCGGCGTGGACGAGATCGGCGCGCTCTATCGCGGCGAGCAGATGCAGATCACCACTTATCTGGAACGCGCCGCCCGCCACGAGATGTCGGCCAACGTCATCGACCTCTGTCCCGTGGGCGCGCTGACCTCGCGCCCCTATGCGTTCGAGGCGCGCCCGTGGGAGCTGAAGAAGACGCTTTCCATCGACGTTTCCGATGCGTGCGGCGCCAATATCCGCGTCGACAGCCGGGGCCGCGAGGTGCTGCGCGTGCTGCCGCGTATCAACGACGACGTGAACGAGGAGTGGATCTCCGACAAGGCGCGCTATCAGGTGGACGGCTTGACCCGCCGCCGGCTCGACCGCCCGTGGATCCGGCGTGCCAATGGACCCGACAAGGGCAAGCTGGTTCCCGCCACCTGGAACGAGGCGTTCGCCGCCGTCGCCGGGGCCGCGCCGGGGTCGAGCATCGCCGCCATCGCGGGCGACCTCGTCGATTGCGAGACGATGTTCGCGGCGAAGAAGCTGCTGGCGGCGCAGGGCTCGACCCTGCTCGAAGGCCGCCAGACCGGCATGGACTACGATACCTCCAGCCTCGCGGCGGTGAACTTCAACACGACGTTTGCGGGAGTCGAGACCGCCGACGCGATCCTGATCGTGGGCAGCAATGTCCGCGTCGAGGCGCCGCTGGTGAACGTGCGGCTGCGCAAGGCGGCCAAGCGCGGTGCGAAGATCTTCCTGATCGGGCCGGAGTGGGAAACCACGTTCGGCGGCGAGTTCCTGGGCCCGGCCCGGTCGCTGCTCGGCAATCTGCCGGCGCATGTCGGCGATGCGATGGCGTCGGCCAAGCGCCCTGCCGTAATCCTTGGCGGCGCGGGTCTGGCCGGGGGTGGTCTCGAAGCCGCGCTGGCGCTGGCCGGTACATGGAAGCTCGTTCGCGAGCTTGAGGACGGCACCGCCTGGAACGGCTTCAACGTGCTGCATATGGCGGCAAGCCGTATGGGCGGACTGATGCTCGGCTATGCGCAGAAGGGCGGCATCGCGGACATCGCGTCTGCTTCGCCACGCGTGCTGCTCTCGCTTGGCGCGGACGAGGTCGACTATGGGAAGTTCGCCCAGAGCTTCGTGGTCTATATCGGCCACCACGGCGACAAGGGTGCGCATGCCGCCGACGTGATCCTGCCGGGCTCGGCTTACACCGAGAAGGCCGGCACTTACGTCAACACCGAAGGCCGAGTGCAGTTCGCCGAGAAGGCGGTCTTCGCGCCGGGCGACGCACGCGAGGACTGGACGGTCCTGCGCGCGCTTGCCGATGCGCTGGAGGCCGACGTCGGCTTCGACAGCTTCGACCAATTGCGCGCCGCCATGATCGCGGAAGTCCCGGCGCTGGGCGTCGAAGGGCTGGCCGATTACGGCGCGCTTTCGCCGGGCGGCGGTTCCGCTTCGGGCGAGATCGCCTATCCGATCAAGGACTTCTACCAGACCAACCCCATCGCCCGCGCCAGCGAGACGATGCAGCGATGCTCGACCGAACTCCTCCACGGCGAGGAACTGCTGGAGGCGGCGGAATGACCGCGCTGCTGCAATCCTGGGGCATGACACACGACTGGGCCTGGGCTCTGTCGACGATCGTTCTGATCGTCGTGATCTGCCTGCTCGTCCTGCTCTCGGTCGCGATGGTGATCTACGTCGACCGCAAGATCTGGGCGGCGATGGCGCTGCGGCGCGGGCCCAACGTGGTCGGGCCGTTCGGCCTTCTGCAAAGCTTCGCGGACGGCATCAAGGTCTTCCTGCAGGAAACCATCGTGCCGTCGGCGGCGAACAAGGGCCTGTTCCTGATCGCGCCGATCGTCACGTTCACCGTGGCTTTGATGGCCTGGGCGGTGATCCCGTTCAATTCGGGCGCGGTGGTGGCGGACATCAATGTCGGCCTGCTCTACATCCTCGCGATCTCGTCGCTGGGCGTTTACGGCGTCGTCATCTCGGGCTGGGCGTCGAACTCCAAGTACCCGTTTTTTTCCGCCATGCGCGCATCGGCGCAGATGATCTCTTATGAAGTCTCGATCGGCTTCATCCTGATCTGCGTCGTGTTGTGGGCCGGGTCATTCAACCTCAACGCCATCATCGAGGCGCAGCGCGGGCACGGGCTGGGGATCGTCAACGGGTTCTTCTTCAACCTGCTGCTGTTCCCGATGTGGGTGATGTTCCTGATCTCCTCGCTGGCCGAGACCGCGCGCGCGCCGTTCGACCTGACCGAAGCGGAGAGCGAGCTGGTCGCCGGATACCAGACCGAATATTCGTCGA
The DNA here is from genome assembly GCA_035281095.1 of Novosphingobium sp. Lineage (GTDB taxonomy): Bacteria > Pseudomonadota > Alphaproteobacteria > Sphingomonadales > Sphingomonadaceae > Novosphingobium. The sequence continues at coordinate 3,911 of DATEEP010000175.1, forward strand.
TGAGCTTCGCGCTGTTCTGGCTGGGCGAATACGCCAACGTGCTGCTGATGTGCGCCCTCAACGCCATCCTGTTCTTCGGCGGCTGGCTGCCGCCGCTGGATTGGGCGCCACTCTACTGGATTCCCGGCTGGATCTGGCTGTTCGCCAAGAT
>DATEEP010000176.1:0-6050 GCA_035281095.1 Novosphingobium sp.
CAAGGCGATATTCGTTCGCACCGACGTCACCATCGCCGCGGATGTGGAAGCAGCGGTTGCCGCCGCCGCCGAGGCCTTCGGCAGGCTCGACGTCATGGTCAACAATGCGGGGACGTTCACCGGCCTTACGACGATCGTCGATCAGACCGAAGAGGAATATGACCAGACGATGGCGGTCAATGCCAAGGGCACGTTCTTCGGCTGCAAATTCGCGATCCGGCAGATGATGGCCCAATCGGCTCGCGATGGCGGTGGCCGGGGCAGCATCATCAACATCTCCTCTGTGGGCGGAGCATCGGGTCTTCATCTCGAGCCGGCCTATTGTGCGTCCAAGGGCGCGGTACTGGCGCTGACCCGCCAGCTCGCCACCGATTTCGGGCCGCAGAACATCAGGACCAACGCGATCTTGCCGGGCGTCATCCAGACCGCCATGTCGCGCGGGCCGCTGTCGGACGAAGGTGCCGTGTCGTTCCTGCGGCAATTCAACACGTTTCCGCGCTTCGGCACGGTCGAGGACATCGGCGAGGCGGCCAGCTTTCTGGCCTCCGACGCGGCGGGCTATGTCAACGGCGCCGCGCTGGCTGTCGATGGCGGCTTCTTGGCGCTCTGAGCAGACCGCAAACAAGACCAGAAAGGGCCGACCGTGCGCGCCAATGTTCCTCCTACAGTTCTTGTCCGCATCGCGCGGCAGATTGAACTGTCCTACCGTATCGATGATGTGCGCGCGGCGACTGACGAGTGGTCAAGCGCGACGTTCGAAACCTGCGCCGCGGTACTCGAGGGTGCCGACAGGTTCGCGCGGGAGGTGCTGGAGCCGCTCAACCTCGCGATGGACCAGACCGGCTGCACGCTGGCGGACGGCCGGGTGCTGACCGCGCCAGGGCACAAGACGGCATGGGCCGATTATGTCGCGGCCGGCTGGCCAACATTGGAGGCGCCCGAAGCGGTTGGCGGGCAGGGCCTCCCCGCGATCCTGGCCTTTGCGGCGCAGGAACTGTTCGACCGCGTGTGCCCCGCATTCGGCATGCTCCCCGTTCCGCAACGCTCCGCCTTTCGCGTGATCCACGCTTTCGGTACGGAAGACATAAAGACGCAATGGCTGGGGAAGCTGGCCAGTGGCGAGTGGGGCGCGACGATTTGCGTGTCGGAGGTCGGTGCCGGATCGGACCTTGCAAGGGCGCGGACCCGAGCCGAGCCGAACGGCGATGGCACTTGGTCAATTGCAGGTGAAAAATGCTGGATTTCATACGGTGACCACGACCTGGCCGAACAGATCGGCCATATCGTGCTGGCCCAGACGGCTGGTGAGGACGGCCGATGGCGCCCGAGCCTGTTCTTGGTCCCGGCGCTGCTGCCCGACGGCACGCGCAACCGCATCGCCGTACGGCGGCTCGAGCACAAGCTTGGCCTGCACGGTTCGCCTACCTGCGCGCTCGGGTTCGAGGATGCGACCGGATGGTTGCTCGGGGAACCTGGGCGCGGGCTGGCCCAACTCTTCGTGATGATCGCCAATATGCGACTGGCGGTGGGCGCGATGGGCCTCGGGATCTCCTCGGGCGCGGCCGATGTCGCGTTCGCCTATGCGGTCGAGCGCAAGCAGGGTGGCAAGCCCGAGCCGGTGCCGATCAACCAGCATGCCGACGTCCAGCTGCAATTGCTCGACATGCTGGCACCGACCACTTTGCTGCGCGGCCTGCTGTTCGCCACCGCCAACGCCAACGATCTCGCGTCGCGGGGCGACAGCGATGCGGCGGCGCTGGCCGCCTGGCTTCTGCCGATCGTCAAGACAACCGGTGGCGAGACGGCCTTCGACGTTTCGAGCGCGGCGATCCAGGTTCTGGGCGGAGCGGGCTACACCAATGAGTGGCCGGTCGAACAGGCGTTGCGTGATGCTCGTGTGCTGACGATCTTTGAAGGTGCAACGGGCATCCAGGCGCTTGATCTGACGCACCGGCGGCTGGTGATGGATGACAGCAGTTACCGTGCCTTTCTCGAAGCCGCAGCGGGCTGTGACGATGCCCGGTGGCTGGCGTGCCGGGATGAACTCGTCGGCGCCGCCGAATGGCTCAGGGCAAATCCCGAGCTTGTTGACGGCGGCGCCACGGCCTTCCTGCATCTGGCTGCCTGCGCCGCGCTGAGCTGGATCGCAGCTGGCTATGCTGGGCAGGCAGAGGACGCGGTCCTTTCCGCAGTCGCCGCGCATTGGCTCGACGGGGCGGCGGCGCGTGCGGCCGCGCTCCATGGTCAGATCAAGGCCGGTCAACAACTGGTCACCCGTTTCGCTGCTTTTGCTGGCTGAAGTGCCCGCACCGTAATCACGGCACACAACAGAAAGAGAATCTGAACGCATGAGACAGGCCGTCATCGTTTCCACCGCCCGCACGCCCATCGCCAAGGCCTTTCGCGGAGCCTACAATATGACCAAGGCGCCGACGCTGGGCGGGCATGTCGTCCGAGAGGCGGTGCGGCGCGCCGGAATAGAGGGCGGTTCGATCGATGATGTCATCATGGGCGCATCGATCCAGGCGGGAAGCACCGGACTCAACATCGGGCGGATGTGCGCGCTGGCGGCGGGGCTCCCGGATACCGTGCCGGGCATGAGCATCGACAGGCAGTGCGCGTCGGGCCTGATGAGCATCGCCACCGCCGCCAAGCAGATCATGGTCGATGGCCAGAACACGGTCGTGGCCGGCGGCGTGGAATCGGTCAGCCTTGTCCAGAACCGCGCGATCGAATGGGCCATTTCCGAAAAGGACGACACCGTGCTGGCCGCCAGCCCGGCCGCCTATATGCCGATGCTCGAGACGGCCGAGATTGTCGCGCACCGCTACGGCATTTCGCGTGAGGCGCAGGATGAGCTGGCGGCCAGCAGCCAGCGCCGCGCCGCCGCCGCACAGGCTGAGGGCCGTTTCGCTCAGGAACTCGCCCCGCTGTCGACGACAAGGCGCAATGTCGATCGCGCGACGGGCGCCGTAACCGAAGAGGCGGTCCTGCTGACCGCTGACGAGGGCGTGCGTGGCGGTACTACTTTAGAAAGCCTCGCCGCACTCGCGCCGGTCATCGCCGGGGGCTCCGTGACAGCGGGCAATTCCTCGCAGCTTTCGGATGCGGCCTCGGCTTGTGTGCTGATGGAGGAGAGCCACGCGCTCAAGCAAGGGCTGACCCCGCTTGCGGTTTATCGGGGCATGGCGGTTGCGGGCTGCGCGCCCGACGAGATGGGAATCGGGCCGGTCTTTGCGATCCCGCGGCTGCTTGCTCTGCACGGGTTGAGGGTCTCGGACATCGACTTGTGGGAACTGAACGAGGCGTTCGCGGTCCAGGTCATCCACTGTCGCGACGTATTGGGCATCCCCGACGAGTTGCTCAATGTCGATGGCGGCGGCATCTCTATGGGTCACCCCTATGGGATGACCGGCAGCCGGTTGGTCGGGCACAGTCTGATCGAGGGACGTCGCCGCAACGCCAAGAATGTCGTTATCTCGATGTGTATCGGCGGCGGCATGGGCGCAGCGGCGCTGTTTCAACTGCGCTGATCGGCATGTCGAAATCCAGGAGCTATGCAATGAAGATCCTTGTGCCCGTGAAGCGGGTGATTGACTATAATGTGAAGCCGCGTGTGAAGGCGGATGGGACGGGCGTGGACCTGGCGAACGTCAAGATGAGCATGAACCCGTTTGACGAGATCGCGGTTGAGGAAGCCATTCGCCTGAAGGAAAAGGGCGTGGCGACCGAGGTTGTGGCGGTGTCGATCGGCGTTGCCAAGGCGCAGGAAACGCTGCGCACGGCGCTGGCGATGGGGGCGGACCGGGCGATCCTGATCCAGACCGACGATGAAGTTGAACCGCTGGGCGTCGCCAAGCTGCTCGCCAAGGTGCAGGAAGAGGAAGGCGCTGGCCTGATCATCCTGGGCAAGCAGGCGATCGACGACGACAGCAACCAGACCGGCCAGATGCTGGCGGCTCTGCTGAACCTGCCGCAGGGCACCTTCGCCAGCAAGGTCGAGGTCGAGGGCGACAAGGTCAACGTGACCCGCGAAGTCGATGGCGGTCTGGAGACGGTGAAGCTCAACACCCCGGCGATCATCACCACCGACCTGCGCCTCAACGAACCGCGCTATGCCTCGCTGCCCAACATCATGAAGGCGAAGTCCAAGCCGCTCGCGACCAAGACGCCCGCCGATTACGGCGTGGACACAAGCGCCCGTCTGGAAACGCTCAAGGTATCCGAACCGGCCAAGCGTTCGGCCGGCGTCAAGGTTGCCGATGTCGATGAACTGGTCGCGAAGCTCAAGGCTCTGGGAGTTGCAGCATGAAGACGCTCGTTTGGGTTGAACATGAGGGCGGCGCCGTCAAGGACGCGACCCTCTCCGCCGTCACCGCTGCGGGCAAGCTGGGTGAGGTGCATCTGCTGGTCGCCGGCCAGGGCGTCGACGGCGTGGCCGCCGACGCTGCGAAGATCGCGGGCGTAGGCAAGGTCCATGTCGCCGATGATGCCGCTTTTGCGCATGCGCTGGCCGAGAATGTCGCGCCGCTGGTCGTCGAACTGATGGGCCACCATGACGCCTTCGTCGCGCCGGCCACCAGCAACGGCAAGAATATCGCGCCGCGCGTCGCGGCCCTGCTCGACGTGATGCAGATCAGCGATATCCTGTCGGTCGAGAGCGAGGACATATTCACGCGGCCCATCTATGCCGGCAACGCGATCGCGACCGTCAAGTCGAAGGACGCGAAGAAGGTCATCACCGTGCGCGGCACCGCTTTCGAGAAGGCGGCGCGCGAGGGCGGTTCGGGCACGGTGGAAGCCGCAGGTTCGACGGGCGACAAGGGGCTGTCGAGCTTCGTCGGCGCCGAGATCGCCAAGCAGGAACGTCCGGAACTGACATCGGCCAAGGTGATCGTGTCGGGTGGCCGCGCGCTCAAGGATGGCGAGACGTTCGAGCAGGTAATCTTCCCGCTGGCCGACAAGCTGGGCGCGGCCGTGGGTGCGTCGCGCGCCGCGGTGGACGCGGGCTATGTGCCCAACGACTATCAGGTCGGCCAGACCGGCAAGATCGTCGCGCCGGAAGTCTATATCGCGGTCGGTATCTCCGGCGCGATCCAGCATCTGGCGGGCATGAAGGATTCAAAGACCATCATCGCCATCAACAAGGACGAGGAGGCGCCGATCTTCCAGGTGGCCGACATCGGCCTGGTCGGCGACCTGTTCAAGGTCGTGCCGGAGCTGACGAGCAAGCTCTGAGCCGCGGCGCAGGCCCCTGCGGGGCTTCGGCCAACCATCACAAAGGCGACACATGACTCACTATACTGCACCGACGAACGAAACCTGGTTCATCCTTAAGCACGTCATTGGCATTGAGCAGTTTTCGAATCTGCCTGGGTACGACCAGCTTGATGAGGAATCGATCAAGGGCGTACTGGACGGGGTCGGCCGGTTCGCTGCGGACGTGGTGGCGCCGCTCAACCAGGTGGGCGATACGCAGGGATGCGTGCGCCATGTCGACGGCCGCGTCTCGACGCCGGATGGTTTCCGGGATGCCTATGCCCGGTGGATCGAGGCGGGCTGGATGGCGATCGAGGGGGATCCAGCGCATGGCGGGATGGGGTTGCCCAACGTAATCGCTACGGCCACTACCGAATATATGCTCTCGGCGAACCAGGCGTTCGAGACCTATTCGGGGCTGACCGCGGCGGCGATCTCGGCGCTGGAAGCGGTGGCTCCGAAGGAAATCAAGGCGCTTTACCTGCCGCGCATGGTCGCGGGGGAGTGGTCGGGCACGATGAACCTCACCGAACCGCACTGTGGAACCGACCTCGGGCTGCTGCGAACCCGCGCTGAGCCACTGGGAGACGGGCGATATGCGATCACCGGCACCAAGATATTCATCACCGGCGGCGAGCAGGATCTGACCGAAAATATCATCCATCTGGTGCTCGCGCGGTTGCCCGATGCCCCTGCCGGGGTACGCGGCATCTCCCTGTTCCTGGTCCCCAAGTTTCTGCCTGCCGAAGACGGCGCACCGGGCGAGCGCAACGCGCTGCAATGCGGTTCGA
>DATEEP010000177.1:0-49074 GCA_035281095.1 Novosphingobium sp.
AGCTCGGGACGAGCGGAGTTTTGTGTGAGTGAGCGTAGAGATCTCGTAATCCTCGGCGGCGGGCTGGTCGGCATGACGCTCGCGCTCGCCGCCGCGCGGCAGGGGCTGAGCAGCCACGTGGTCGACCGCGCCGATCCGGCCGAACTGACCGCGCCCGGCGCGGATGGCCGCGCGTCGGCGATCTCGACCGCCAGTTGGAACTTGTTCGCGCATATCGGGCTGGCCGAAAAGCTGGAGACGCTCGGCTGCCCGATCGACGCCATCGCCGTGACCGACGGGATGAAGCCCAAAGCGGACTGGGGCCGCATCGACTTCCGTCCTACTGCCAAGGAGGGCTCGCTGGGACGCATGTTCGCCAACCGCGATCTGCGGCTGGCGCTGTTCGAAGCCGCTCGGGCCGAGCCGGCGATCGCGTGGCACACCGGCGCCGAAGTGACGGAGCGCGAGCGCGGGGCGCACGGCGTGCGCGCGGCGCTGAAAGATGGCACGGTGCTCACGGGCAGCTTGATGGTCGCGGCCGAGGGCCGCCGGTCGCCGACGCGGGAAGAGGCGGGCTTTTCGCTGGCGCGCTGGGATTATCGCCATTGCGCCGTCGTCACGGCGCTCGTGCACGAAAAGCCGCACGAGAACGTGGCTTGGGAGATCTTCTACCCCGACGGCCCGTTCGCCCTGCTGCCGCTGCTCGACGATGAAGAGGCCAAAGGAGCTTGGCGCCATCGCAGCGCGCTGGTCTGGACGGTCAGGAAGGCGGATGCCGCCGCCGTGACCAAGTTGCCCGAAACGGCGTTCCTGGGCGAAGTCTTTCGCCGGATGAGCGGTGTGTTCGGCCGGATCGAACTGGCCGCGCCGCGCATGGCCTATCCGCTGGCGTTCCACCACTCCGCCAGGCTGATCGACGAGCGCCTCGCCGTGATCGGCGACGCCGCGCACGGCATGCATCCGATCGCGGGGCAGGGGCTGAACCTGGGCCTGCGCGATGTCGGGGCGCTGGTCGAAGTCCTGGCCGAGGGCATGAGGCTGGGCCTGGAGCCCGGCGATGCGCAGATGCTGGCCCGCTATGAGAAGTGGCGCAGCCTCGACACGTTCATGGTCATGTCCGTCACCGACGGGCTCAACCGCCTTTTCGCAATTCCGGGACGGCTGCCCAGCGCGATGCGGCGTCTCGGCATGGGCGCGGTGCAGCGCCTGCCGACGCTCAAGCGCTTCTTCATGGACGAGGCGCGGGGCGTTTCGGGCAAGTTGCCCGAGTTGTTGCGGGGATAGGGGAATTCGGCTTCCCCGGCGGGGAGAAGGATACCGCGGCTTGCCGCCGTCAGCGGCTAGACCATGATGACTTTATTGCTTCGTCATTGCGAGCGGCGAAGCCGCGCGGCAATCCAGGGCCGCGTTGCACCGCCCTGGATTGCTTCGCTTCGCTCGCAATGACGAAGCAATAAAGTCATCGTACTCTCTAGTTTGCCGGAACCGGCGCCGCCGTTTCGCCCGGCTGCCGTTCGATGGCGGCCGTGGCGTTCCCCGCCCGCGCGGGCTCCAGCATCGCGGCCGTTTCGATGAGATCCAGCGCGGCCTGCGCCGCCGCGTAGCGCCGGGCATCGGCGATCCACTTGTCCGCCGCTTCCGCCCCCGGCATGCGGCTGACCCGGTCGATCGCCTGCGACACGCGTCCGGCGGTGAGCATCACCCGTGCATTGTCGAGCCGGGCCTGCGAGTTCAGCGGCGCCGATGCCTCGTGGCGGACCACGAAGAGCCCGGACAATTCGCGCGAAGCCCTGGACCAGAAGCTCTCGTCGCTCGACCGCTCGGTCAGCTCCGGCGCCAGAGCCTCGAGCCGGGCGCTGAGCTGGTCGAGCGTCACCGGGTCCTGCGCGAACTCCACGACCGTCGCCACCGCGCGGGGCTGGCTGTTGGAGAACCGCAGGCGAAGCTGGTCGGAAAGGTGGCGCAGCGGCTGGCCGCGATCGATCATCCGCCGCGTGGCGAAGGCGACCAGCAGACCCTCTGCCCGCGTCGCGTTGCCGGCGGCTGCTTCCGCCTGAAGGTTGAGCCGGGAGAGACGGTCCTCGACCATCGCCAGCCGCGCTTCGACCGTGCCGACGGCGGCGAGGCCGCTCGCCTGCTCGGATGACGTCCCGCCGGCTGCCGATGTCGCCGTATCCCGGCCTGCGCCTGCCCGATCAGGCAGCAGCACGCGATCGAGATAGCCTCGCGCGGCCACCCATGTCACGAGCGCTGCTCCCAGCCCGAATGCCAGAACCGCGACCAGTATCAGCCCGCTCAGCGAGCGCTTGCGCCTCGGCAATTCCGACGACAGGGGGAGGGGCGCCGCGACCGCTTCGTGCGTCCCCAAGGGTGTCGCTTCCACGGGTTTCGCGACTTCTGCCTCCATCAGCCCATTCTTCTCCGACCCGTCCGGTTCTTGGCACATTCTGGCGGCCAAAGCCAGCAAGGCGGGTTCGTCGGGCGCTTCGGCGACCGCCAGCGCGCCCCAGCCGCCCACTTCGGGGTCGCTGGGCGTCGGGGTGGCATCGACGAGACGAGGCCCGATCAGCGCCAGCGCGATGCGCGACCGGTCGAGGCCATGGGCATCGCACTGGGTGACGAAATGCAGCGCGGCCTCACGCGAATGGAGCATGACGACCGCCGGCCGGCGCAGCAGTTCGGCCAAGGCGGCGGGCATCGGCAGCGGGGCGCTGGAATAGACCACGTGGTCGAGCACGGTCACGCCCGGCGGAGGATGCAGCTCCACGCGTTTGCGGCCGCCGGGGCGCAGGAGACGGCGGTGCTCGGATTGCAACCGCGCGAACAGCGATTGCAATCCCGCCTCGCCGATGGCCACGACCTCGAACCCGCCCGCCCGCGCGGCCTCGGCCGTCCTCGCGCCGACCACGTAGGCGGGCTTGCTCCGGAACGCCCAGAGACCGTGGCTGGCATGGCGAAAGGCATTGGCGCTGCCCACCAGCAGCGCGTCGACCTCGTCGGGCTGGGGCGGCTCCCAGGCGTGCGGGTGGATCTCGAACAGCGGGAAGCCATGGGCTTCGAGGCCGAGCGCGCGCGCGGCCTTGAGCGTGGCGTCGCAGCCCGGCTGGGGACGAATGACGACCAGGGGCTTCATCGTGCCCGGCTCATTTTTGCCAGTCTCTTTTGGCCAGTCTCATTTGGGCAGTCTCATTTGGGCAGTCTCATTTGGGCACCGTGCCGGAAAAGTGGACCGTGACGAGCGCGGGCGCGCGCGCCAGCAAGTCCGCCGCCAGCCGCGCCGGACCGTAAGCCTCGTCGATCCCGAAGGCCGCCCGGCCGTCGACGCGCTCGGCGCCGTCGGGACTGAACAGCGCGGCGCGCATGTCGATCATTCCGTGCGCAACCTTGCTCAATACCGCCACCGGGCTGTGGCAGTTGCCGCCCAGCGCCGCCAGCAGCGCGCGTTCGGCCGTGACGGCGGCATGGCTTTGCGCGTGGTCGATCGCGGCGAGCCAGGCCTTCATCGCGTCGTCGTCGGCGCGGCACTCGATCGCGATCGCCGCCTGTCCCGGCGCGGGAAGCCATTCCTCGGCCGCCAGCGGGTGGCCGGTGCCGGTCTCGCCCAGCCGGTTGAGCCCGGCCAGCGCCAGGAAGGTGGCATCCACTTCGCCCGCCGCAAGCTTGGCGAGGCGGGTGGCCACGTTGCCCCGGATCGGCACCACGGTGCAGTCGGGCCGGGCATGGAGCAGCTGCGCGGCGCGGCGCGGCGCGCTTGTCCCCACCGTGGCGCCTTGTGGCAGGGCGCCGATCGTCGCGGCGCCGATCAGCACGTCGCGGACATCCTCGCGAGGGAGGATCGCGGCCATCGCGATCGCGGGCGGACGCAGCGTCTCCACGTCCTTGGCCGAATGCACCGCGAAGTCGATCTGGCCGTCCAGCAGCCACGCGTCGAGTTCCTTTGTCCACAACGCCTTGCCGCCGATCTCGGCCAGCGGACGGTCCTGTATCCTGTCCCCGCTGGCGCGCACCGCCACGATCTCGATCGCATCCTCGGCCCAGCCCCGTGCCCCCGCCAGCGCCGCCCGCGCTTCGTGCGCCTGTGCCATGGCGAGCGGGGAGCTGCGGGTTCCCAGGCGAAGCGGGCGGTCTGGCTGCTGGGCTGTCGTCATGCGCGGCTTGTGCTACCCGGCATTGTCGTTCAGGGAAAGCTCCGGATGGAGACGTTGGGTCAGATCGCTTCGGGGGCGCATATCGTTCTGGGCCATATCGTTCTGGGCATCGAGTCCTCGTGCGACGAGACGGCGGCGGCGCTGGTCAGGGGCGACCGCGTGGTGCTGGCGCAGCGGATCGCCTCGCAGGACGAGGCGCACCGTCCCTACGGCGGCGTCGTGCCCGAGATCGCGGCGCGCGCGCATGTGGAGGTGCTGGCCCCGCTGATCGAGGCGACGCTGGCCGATGCCGGGATGACGCTGGATCAGGTCGGTGCCGTGGCCGCTACCGCCGGGCCCGGACTGATCGGCGGGGTGATGGTCGGGCTGGTGACGGCCAAGGCGCTGGCGATGGCGAGCGACAAGCCGCTGCTGGCGATCAACCACCTCGAAGGCCACGCCCTGTCCCCCCGCCTCGGCGATGCCTCGCTGGAATTTCCCTACCTCCTGCTGCTGGTTTCGGGCGGGCACTGCCAGTTGCTGCGGGTCGAGGGCGTGGGCCGTTATCGGCGGCTGGCGACGACGATCGACGATGCGCTGGGCGAGGCGTTCGACAAGACCGCCAAGCTGCTTGGCCTCGGCTACCCCGGCGGCCCGGCCGTGGAGCGGCTGGCGCGCGAGGGCGATCCGGGCGCGGTGCCGCTGCCGCGCCCGCTCAAGGGCAGCGCGGAGCCGCATTTCTCCTTCGCTGGCCTGAAAAGCGCGGTGCTGCGGGCGCGGGATTCCGCCCAATATAGCAAGGCCGACATCGCCGCCTCGTTCCAGCAGGCGGCCGTGGACTGCCTGATCGACCGCACGCGCCGGGCGCTGGAGGGCGCGGGCGACGTGACCGCGCTGGTCGTGGCGGGCGGCGTTGCCGCCAACACCGCGATCCGCGCCGCGCTGGAGGGTCTGGCGCGGGAGGCAGGGGTGCGCTTCGTGGCGCCGCCGCTTTCGCTGTGCACCGACAACGCGGCGATGATCGCCTGGGCCGGGATCGAGCGGCTGTCGGTCGTGCCCTCCGCCTCCGACCCGCTCGACATCGCCGCGCGTCCACGCTGGCCGCTCGACCCGGACGCGGAAGCGGTTCGCGGCGCGGGAGCGAAAGCATGACCGCCAAAGTGGGGGTCGTCGGCGCGGGCGCATGGGGCACCGCGCTGGCGCAGGCGCTGTCGAGCGACGGCAGCGAAGTGATGATCTGGGCGCGCGAGCCGGAGCTGGTCGAGGAAATCAACAGCGAGCGCACCAACAGCCTGTTCCTGCCCTCCGCGCGGCTTTCCGAGACTGTTCGCGCCACTGGAAACCTCGCCGATCTTTCCGGCATCGAGGTCCTGCTGCTGGTCGTCCCGGCGCAGTTCCTCGCGGGCGTGATCGGCCAATTGCCGTGCCAAGTGTCCGGGGCGCCGAGCGATCTGGTGCTCTGCGCCAAGGGCATCGAGGCGGGGACCGGGCGGCTGATGTCGGACGTGGCCGCCGATTGCGCGCCAGATGCATCGCTGGCCGTGCTCTCCGGCCCGACGTTTGCGCATGAAGTCGCGGCGGGCTTGCCCACGGCGGTGACGCTGGCCTGTTCGGGCGGGGCGGAGCAATGGCGGCGGCTTGCCCCGATGCTCGCGCGGCCATGCCTGCGGCCCTATCACTCGGACGACGTGGTCGGTGCGGAGGTTGGCGGCGCGGTCAAGAACGTGCTGGCGATCGCTTGCGGCGTGGTCGACGGGCTGGAACTGGGCCAGAACGCCCGCGCCGCCACGATCGCGCGCGGCTATGCCGAGATGCTGCGCTTCGGCATCGCGCTCGGCGCCCAGCGTGAGACACTGGCGGGCCTGTGCGGGCTGGGCGACCTCGTGCTCACTTGCTCGTCCGAATCCAGCCGCAACTTCTCGCTCGGCCGCGCGCTGGGGCAGGGGATGACGGGGCAGGAGGCGCTGGCGGGCAAGAACAGCGTCGCCGAAGGCGCGGCGACCGCGCCGGTCCTGGCGGAGCTTGCCGCGCGACATGGCGTCGACATGCCGATCGTCGACGCGGTCTGCCGCCTGCTGGCCGGCGATATGCCGGCGCGCGAGATCGTCGCCGACCTGCTGTCGCGCCCGCTGTCGTCCGAGCAGGAGCTCGACGCTTGAGCGACCCATGCGGCAGCCCCGGGGAGGGGCGGGAAGACATCGCCGCCATCGCGCGGGGCGGGCGGACCAATTTCATGGGCTTCTTCCTGCGTCTCGCCGCGCGCCTGCCGTTCCTGTTCATCGCCGGGCGCGCCGCTGCTTACGGTCCGGCGGCGCTTGGAAGGTTCGCCTCGGCGCTGGTGGTGATCGAGCTGGCGGCGATGGTCTGCACGCTCGGCGAAAAGCGCGGGCTGGCGCAGCGCCTTTCGGAGTCGGACGCGCATCCAGCCAATGTCGTCGCCGACGGCATGCTCGTCGCGCTGGCGGCGTCGAGCACGATGGCGCTGGTGTTCTGGATATTCCCCGCCCCGATGTTCCCCGGGGGCGAATACACTGAAGTCGACCGGCTGCTGGTACTGGCGATCCCGCCGCTGGCGCTGACCGAGATCTGGCTGGCCGCGCTCGCCTATCGCTTCAACATCGGCGCGACGGTGCGGGCAAGGGCGGTGGTCGAGCCGTGGACGCTCTCGATCATGGCCGGGGCGATGATCTGGATCGTGCCCGAGAGCGGCCTGTCGCTCGCCTACATCCTGTCGATTTTCGCGGCGGGACTGGCGGCGTTCCTGCCGTTCCTGAAGATGTACGGGCTGCCCAAGGACTGGCGCCCGACGCCGCGCGCGCTAGGTCAGCTTACCTTGCGCAGCCTGCCGATCGCCACCGCCGACGCCATCGAGTGGGGCACGCGGCGGCTCGACATCCTGATCCTGGGGTTCTTCGCCTCGCCCAGCGTCGTCGGCATCTACTATGTCGCGCAGCAGGTGGCGAGCCTGCCGCAAAAGCTCAAGACCAGCTTCGAGCCGATCCTAGGGCCCGTCATCACCCGCAACCTCAAGGAGAAGAACTTCTCCGCCATCGCCAGGCAAGTGTGCCAGGTCGGGTTCTGGATCACCGCGGCGCAAGCCGGGGTGGCGCTGGCGCTCGGCATTCCGGGCGAGGCGGTGATGGGGCTCGTCGGGCCGGAATTCGTCGGGGGTACCGGGGCGCTCGCCTTCCTTCTCGCCGCCGAAGTCGTTGCCGCCACCGCCGTGGTGAGCGAGGCGGCGCTGATCTACCTCGCGCGGGTGCGCAACCTGTTCGTCTCGCTGGCCACCGTCGCCGTGCAGGGCGGACTGACCCTGGGCGGCATCCTGCTGGTGCGCGAACTGGAGTTCAGCGACATGGTCGAGGCGTCGATGGCGGCGGTCGCGCTGATGATCGCGCTGGCCTTTGCGTCGGTCGTCAAATCGGTGATGCTGGCGCGAATGCTGAAGGAGCCGGTCAACAACTGGCGCTGGACGATCGTCTGGGCAGCTGCTCCCGCGATCCTCGTCGGCTGGGCTTCGACACGCTTCCTGCCCGAGTGGGCGGAACTGATCTTCGGCATTCCCGCGATATTGGGCACGTATTGCGCGATCATCTGGCGCAAGGGCTTCGGCCACGACGACCGGCTGCTGTTCCGCAAGCATCCATCGGCGGAGCCGGACGCGGCATAACGGCTCGTCGTTCGCCAGCAACGTTCAGTCGGCGTTAAGTGCCAAAGTGGCCTCTTCCGGGCGGGAAGCATCGAGGAGGAATGCCGTGAGAAATTGCCGAGTTCTCGCCGCCTGCTGCATGGTTGCGCTGGCCGCCGGTTGCGCCAATTCGCCGAAGGGCGATTCCGATCTGGCCTCCACCGGTTCGAACGAAATCGTCACGACGGCCCAAAGGCCCACCGGTGAATTTCCGCCGGCACCCCCGCCGCCTCCAAGCGCGCCGCAAATATCCACCGTCACCGTGCCGCCGGCGCCGCGCCAGGGACCGGACAATATCGTCGTCACCGCGCAGAAGCGGCAGCAATCGCTTCAGGACGTACCCGTATCGCGTCGCGCCGAGGCGGTCGATGGCGGCCGTGCAAGACCCGCTCCCGGCATCATCGTCCCGCCGGTCATGGTCGCGACCGATCCGGGGCGGGAGCGCTACGACGGAAACGAGGTCAGCCCCGTCCACCTCGTCCGCGCCGAGCCGGTCTCCACTTTCTCGGTCGACGTCGATACTGGCGCCTATGCCAACGCCCGGCGGTTCCTGGCGCAGGGCCAGATGCCGCCGCGCGACGCGGTCCGCTCCGAAGAGCTGATCAACTATTTCCGCTACGACTATCCGTTGCCCGCCGCGCGGACCGAGCCATTCTCGATCACCACCGATGTCGCGGTCACGCCGTGGAACCCGGCGACCCGGCTGATGCGCATCGGCCTGCGCGGGTATGACCTGCCCAGGAAGGCGCGTCCGCCCGCCAACCTCGTGTTCCTCGTCGACGTCTCGGGCTCGATGTCGAGCCAGGACAAGCTGCCGCTGGTCAAGACCGCGCTCTCGGGCCTTGCCGGAGAGCTGGGACCGCGCGACAAGGTCTCCATCGTGGTCTATGCCGGCGCCGCCGGGCTGGTGCTGGAGCCGACCAACGACGAGGGCAGGATCCGCGCCGCGCTCGACCGGTTGCAGTCCGGCGGCTCCACCGCCGGTGCCGCCGGCCTCAAGCTCGCCTACAATATCGCGCGCGACAACATGATCGATGGCGGGGTCAACCGCATCCTCATCGCCACCGACGGCGACTTCAACGTCGGCGTCTCGGATACCGAAGCGCTGATCGAGATGATCGAGCAGGAGCGGGAGAACGGCATCACCCTCACCACGCTGGGCTTCGGCACCGGCAACTACAACGAAGCGATGATGGAGCAGATCGCCGACCACGGGAACGGCAACTACGCCTATATCGACAGCGCGCTGGAAGCGAGGAAGGTCTTGGGCGAGCAGATGGCGTCCACCCTCTTCACCATCGCCAAGGATGTGAAGATCCAGGTCGAGTTCAATCCCGCCCAGGTTAGCCAGTATCGCCTGCTGGGCTACGAGAACCGCGCGCTGCGCGAGGAGGACTTCGACAACGACCGGGTCGATGCGGGCGACATCGGCGCCGGGCATCAGGTGACCGCGATCTACGAGATCGTGCCCGCGAACGCCAAGGGCTGGATCGCGCCCCGGCGATACGACGATCCGCTGCCCGCCGCCGCGAAGGCGTCCTCCGAACTGGCTCACGTCAAGCTTCGCTACAAGCTGCCGAACGGCCAGACCTCGCGGCTGATCGAGCGCACGGTGCCTTCCAGCCTGATCGCGCGCGGGACGCGGCCGACCGGCGACTTTGCCTTCGCGGCGGCGGTGGCGGCGTTCGGCCAGACCTTGCGCGGGGACGAGATGATGAACGGCTTCTCACACGATCAGATCGTGGCGCTGGCGGGGAGCCAAGGCGATTTCTGGCGACAGGAGTTCCTGCGGCTGGTCGGCGTGGCCGACAGTCTGAAAGGCGGCTAGACTCATTCCGGTTCTCATCGAACCGGAATGAGTCCGGATTTCCTTTGTTGCCGCGATTTCGGGGCCGGCAGCTAATTCCACCCGCCTCGGAATCACTCCAGCAAAACACGGGCCGTGCCATTGAGTGAGGGCCGCTCGCTCGCTATCGCTCATGGCGTGAACCGTTACCATCTTGCAACATTCCTGGCCGGAGCCATCGCCGTCATCGCGCTCTCGGGCGCTGCCTCGGTGCGGGGCGGCCCGGCGCTCGTCAGCCGGATCGAGCGCGATGCGATCGCCGCGCGGGACCGGGCGGGTGGCAGGGAGATCGACATATCCTTCGCCACCCCTTCCGGCTGGCTGACGCGCCACCCCAAGCTGAGTGGGGGCCGCGACCTCGACGACGTGACCCGCGCCCGCGTCGCGCTGGCGATCTCGGAAGTGCCGGGCATCGGCGGCGTATCGTGGTCGGGCCCACGGCGCAGCGGAGGGCGCGCCATCGGCGCCGGCCGGCGTGAGGCCGCCTCGCTTCACTGCCAGGACGATGTCGAGGCGATCCTGAAAGCGCGCAGTATCCGTTTCACCGAAGGCAGCGCCCGCATCGACAGCGCCAGCCAGCGCGTGCTCGACGAGGTGGCGGCGGCGCTGGGGCCGTGCGTCGGCAGCATCATCGCGGTCAAGGGCCATACCGATGGCAACGGCGACGAGGATGCCAATGTCGCGCTCTCGCTCGCCCGGGCAGAGGCGGTCCGCTGGGCGCTGATCGGTCGGGGCATCCCCGCCGACGGGTTGCGCGCGGCCGGCCTCGGATCGGCGGCGCCGCTCGAGCGGCTCAACCCGACCGACCCCGCCAACCGCCGCATCGAGTTCTCGGTGATCGAGACGATGCCGCTCAAGCCTACGCCGATCGACATGCCCGGAGCCGGGAGATGAGCCGGGCGACGATGGCGCAAAAAGGAGCTGGCAGTGCCGATTTGGCTTGAATTGCTGGTCATGCTGCTGCTGACCTACCTGATCGGATTCGGCCTCGGCTGGCTTGTCTGGAAGAGAGGAGAATAAGCGTGCTGCAAATGATCGAGGCCAACTGGGTGGCGTTTGTCATCGCGCTCCTGGTCGGCATTGTCGTCGCGTGGTGGATCTTCGCGCGCGGGTCGGGCGGAGACCGGCCGCGCGAGCATCGCCCCGACGTGCTGGACGAAGGCGCGGCCCCGGCGCAGCGCAACCAGGCGCTGATAGATGCCCCGTCCGCCGCCGCTTCGGTTTCGACCGGCAACGTCATGGCCGACCCGGTCGTCGCCAGCGCCACCACGGCGGCGGCTTTCGCCGGCACCGGGCCCGACATCATGGGCGGCATAGGCGAGATCGTCGGCGCCGCGGCGGCCGAGGAAGTGGCCGAAGAGACGGCCCGGCATGACGAGGAACTGCTGCACAAGGCGCCGCCGGTCCACGTCCCGCCTCCGGCGAAATTCGGCGGCGAGCCGGACGATCTCAAGCGGATCAAGGGCGTGGGGCCGAAGCTCGACGCCCAACTCAAGGCGCTGGGGATCACGCACTTCCACCAGATCGCCGGATGGAACGACGCCGACATCGACCGCATCGACGCACAACTGGGAGCCTTCGCCGGCCGCCCTAGGCGCGACGGCTGGGTGGAACAGGCCAGGCTGCTGGCGAGCGGCGACACGGCCGGATACGAGGCGAAGTTCGGGAAGCTGTGACGATCAGGGTGACACAAGGTTACACCCCGTCACCCTGAAGAATTCGCATAACATTCTGAGAAGGCGACGAATTTCTGCCAGGGTGACAGGTTATGCTTCTCTGGTGCAAAATGCTGACAACGATGCGAAGGAGCGCGCGACGGGAAACCGCACACCCCGTATCGCAGATCGCGGCGGCTGCGGACATGACATCACCGGCCTGCGTAGATCGCGGGGCGATAACGGGGTTCTGGGATGGAAAAGCCGCGCTCGGCCGCGACTTCGAGCCAACCGGCGATGGCGTCGTCGATATTCCGCAGCGCGTCGGCCCGCGTATCGCCATGCGCGGAGCACGGCTTCAGGTCGGGCACGTCCGCGATCCAGCAGCCGTCGTCTGCGGACCAGAACAGGTTGATATGGTAACGGGGCTCGGTCATGCCGCGCGCTTGTGGACCGTCAGTTCCAGGCCAAGCGCGCCCAGCACCGCGACGAGGGTCTCAAGCGTGGGGTTGCCGTTTTCCGAGAGCGCATTGTAAAGCGCCTGCCGCCCGAGACCGGATTTCTTGGCTATCTGGGACATGCCTTTCGAACGGGCCACATCGCCAAGGGCACTGGCGATATGCTTGGGATCGTTCCCCTCCATCGCCGCTTCGAGATAATAGAGGATGTCCTCCTCGGTATTGAGATGTTCGGCGGGGTCCAAGCGGGTCACTTTCAAAACCATCGTCGGCCTCCTTGGCCAGACGCTTCGTCAAGGCGATATCGCGTCTTTGACTGTCCTTGTCCCCGCCGTTGAGCAGAAGGATCAGCAAATCGCCCCGCCAGATGTAAAGATACGATAGCCGGGGCCATATCGAATCCGCAGTTCCTGCACGCCATTGCTGATGGGCTTCGTGTCGCCGAGATTTCCTGCAGCTAGACGTTTAAGCCGATCGTCGATCTTCGCCCGTGCCTTCGAATCTCGCAGGCCCTCAAGCCAATCACGAAAAACGTACGTCTGAAGAACTTCTTTTGGTCGATTGTCACTAGACACAATCCTGAACTGTCAAGCTCCTGTCACCGCCCCCACTTCTTCTGCGTCTTGCCATACCGCAGCTTGCGCGTGCCCGGTTTGCCCTCGTTGCTGCGCCCCACTCTCGGCGCCTTGTGGTCCGCAGGCGGCAGCCCGAGTTCCTCGGCCTCCAGCTTGCGGATCTCGTCCCTCAACCGACCCGCTTCCTCGAACTCCAGGTCTGCCGCCGCCGCGCGCATCTTCTTTTCCAGATCCTCGATGTAGCCGCGCAAGTTGTGGCCGACCAGGTTGTTGGCGCCGTCCGCGTCGATATCGACCAGCACGCCGTCGCGGCTGGCGGTGTGGGCGACGATGTCGGCGATGCGGCGCTTGATCGTGGTCGGGGTGATGCCGTTGGCGGCGTTGAACTCCTCCTGCTTCTCGCGGCGGCGAGCGGTTTCGGCCATGGCGCGCTCCATGGAGCCCGTGATGCGGTCACCGTAGAGGATAACCTTGCCGTCGACGTTGCGCGCGGCGCGGCCGATGGTCTGGATCAGCGAGGTTTCGGAGCGCAGGAAGCCTTCCTTGTCGGCGTCGAGAATGCAGACGAGGCCGCATTCAGGAATGTCGAGCCCCTCGCGCAGCAGGTTGATGCCGACCAGCACGTCGTAGACGCCCAGCCGCAAGTCGCGGATCAACTCGATGCGCTCCAGCGTCTCCACGTCGGAGTGCATGTAGCGGACCTTGACCCCCGCCTCGTGCATGAATTCGGTCAGGTCCTCGGCCATGCGCTTGGTGAGGGTGGTGACGAGCGTGCGGTAGCCATTCTTCGCGGCTTCGCGGCATTCGTGGATGCAGTCCTGCACCTGATCCTCGACCGGGCGGACTTCCACCGGCGGGTCGATCAATCCGGTGGGGCGGATCACCTGTTCGGCGAAGACGCCGCCCGTCTGCTCCATCTCCCAGTTGCCGGGCGTGGCGGAAACGCAGAAGGTCTGCGGGCGCATCGCGTCCCATTCGTTGAAGCGCAGCGGGCGGTTGTCGATGCAACTCGGCAGGCGGAAGCCGTATTCGGCCAGAGTGATCTTGCGGCGGTGGTCTCCACGCGCCATCGCGCCGACTTGCGGCACGGTCTGGTGGCTCTCGTCGACGAACAGCAGCGCGTTGTCGGGCAGGTATTCGAACAAAGTCGGCGGCGGCTCGCCCGGCAGGCGGCCGGTCAGGAAGCGCGAATAGTTCTCGATCCCGTTGCACGATCCGGTGGCGGCGATCATCTCCAGGTCGAAGTGGGTGCGCTGTTCCAGCCGTTGCGCTTCCAGCAGCTTGCCTTCCGCCTCCAGTTCTTTCAGCCGCTCGGTCAACTCGAACTTTATCGCCTCGCTCGCCTGCTTCATCGTCGGGCCGGGAGTGACGTAATGCGAGTTGGCGAAGACGCGCACGTGGTCGAGCTTCGTCCCCGCCTTGCCGGTGAGGGGATCGAATTCGGCGATCTCCTCGATCTCGTCGCCGAAGAAGCCGATGCGCCAGGCCATGTCCTCGTAGTGGCTGGGAAAGATCTCCAGGCTGTCGCCGCGCACTCGGAAGTTGCCGCGCGCGAAGGCCATGTCGTTGCGCTTGTATTGCAGGGCGACGAGCTTGCGGATGATCTCGCGCTGGTCCACTTCCTCGCCCTTCTTGAGGTCGAAGATCATCGCCGAATAGGTCTCGACCGAGCCGATGCCGTAAAGGCACGAGACCGATGCGACGATGATGACGTCGTCGCGCTCCAGCAATGCACGGGTGGCGGAATGGCGCATCCGGTCGATCGCCTCGTTCACCGAGCTTTCCTTTTCGATATAGGTGTCCGACCGGGGGACGTAGGCTTCGGGCTGGTAATAGTCGTAATAGCTGACGAAATATTCGACCGCGTTGTTGGGGAAGAAGTCCTTGAACTCGCCATAGAGCTGCGCGGCGAGGATCTTGTTGGGCGCCAGGATCAGGGCGGGACGCTGCAGTGCCTCGATCACCTTGGCCATGGTGAAAGTCTTGCCGGAGCCGGTGACGCCCAGCAGCACTTGCGTCTTCTCGCCCTCCCACGCGGCTTCGACCAGTTCGGCGATGGCGGTCGGCTGGTCTCCGGCGGGCTCGTAGTCCGAAACGATCTCGAATGGCCGGCCGCCGTCGAACTTGTCGGGGCGCTGGGGCTTGTGGGGAACGAACTGACCGGAGGTGTCGGGCTCTTCAAGGCCCCTGCGGATGACGAGTTCTGCCATGGCGCCAGATATGGGAAGGCATGGATCAATTGTCACGGGGCCAGATTGCCACTCCAAGAGCGGTCGGATAGGTTCGCAGCTCCACAGGGAGGACGCTTCATGACCAGACTCGCCACTATCTCAGCCGTTTCCGCCGCACTGTTGCTCTCGGCTTGCGGCAAGAGCGATACGATCGAGGCGAAGAACGAGAGCGTCGAGGAGGTCGCGAGGAAAGTCGCGCAGAGCGATCATCGCCCAGCGCCGGGCAAGTGGGAATCCAGGGTCGTGATCGAGAAGATCGCGATCGAGGGGATGCCGCCCGAAATGCAGGAGGCGATGAAGGGCCAGATGGCCAAGGCGCAGACCTCGGTCACCTGCCTCACGCCCGAGCAGGCGGCGAAGAACGACGCGGAGTTCTTCAAGCCGGGGCAGGCGTCGGGCTGCAAGTACAACCACTTCAAGATGGGCGGCGGCGTGATCGACGCGGACATGAGCTGCGACAGCCAGGGCATGCAGCAGAACATGAAGATGACCGGCAGCTACAGGGCGGATGCCTACAACATGAAAGTCACCGCCGAGGGCAAAATGATGGCCGGCACCAAGGACGCCAAGGCGATGTCGATGGCGATGTCGGTCGAATCCAAGCGCATCGGCCAATGCGATGGGAAGGAGGAAGGGTGAAATTTTTGACTCGTCATTGCGAGGGCATCGCCCGAAGCAATCCAGGGCGGTTCCACGCGGCTCTGGATTGCTTCGTCGGCTTCGTCTCCTCGCAATGACGAAATCAGGGATGAAATTGGGGATGAAGTTGAAGTGCATACAGCGCCAATTCAGCCGCGATCTGGTGCACTGACGAGATGAATCGCGATGCCCTTTCGATGTTTTCCCTCGGCAATGAACTGACACGGCGCTGGCTGCTGTTCACCGGCGGCCTTGCCCGCCGGGCGCGGTTCCTGCGCGAGCCGCGTCCCGAAGGCGTTCGCGGGCCATCGCCGCACCTTCTGGTGGGGGAACTGGCGGCGCTCAGGCGGGGCAGGGCGAAGGCGGGGAGCGCGCCCTATCGTGCGCTCAAGCCGCAGCCGGTCATGCTGCTGCCCGGCTTCGGATCACATCCCCGGCGGATGCGGCCCCTGTTGGATGGGCTGCGCGCAGCGGGCCACAGCGTCGAGGAGTGGGGGCTGGGCTTCAACCTTGGGCCCACGCCCGAGAACTTCCGCTTCCTGCTGCGCCGGGTCACCGCCCTGGCGCAGGTTTACGGTAAGCCGATCACGCTCGTCGGCTGGAGCCTCGGAGGGCTCTACGCGCGCGAGATCGCGCATCGCCAGCCGCAGCACGTCGCCCGCGTCGTGACCATGGGCACGCCGTTCTCGGGCGACCGCCGCGCCAACAACGCGTGGCGTGCCTATCAGGTGGTGACCGGTCATTCGGTGGAAGCGCCCCCGGTCGAATGCGAAATGACCGGGAAGCCTCCCGTGCCGACGGTGGCGCTATGGAGCCCGCGCGACGGCGTCGTCCATCCCCGCTCCGCCGCCGGCTGGCCCGACGAGCGCGACCGCGCGGTGGCTTTGCGCTGCACACACCTGGGTTTCGCGGCCGATCCTTCGGTGATCGCGGAGGTCTTGCGGCAGCTTGATATGGACGAATGACCACGGCGCGGCGGTCGGGTGTCAGACGATCTCGATCACGCCTTCGCTGTAATCGACCTCGCCCAGCACCAGGACCGTGCCGAGCATCTCGCCGACGGCCGCCTCGCGGATGCGACCGAGCTTGTGCGCCCAGGGCGTGCGGTCCAGCGGGGTCTCCATGACATCCCCCGGCGCGTGGCCGAGCGACTTCGCATGGGCGATGCTTTCGTCCAGATCGTCGACAGCGAAGACGAGGGCATAGGGGCCCTCGCCTTTGCGCGCCAGGATGCGCCCCATCGCGGATTCTTCCGAAAGCGGGGCGATCAATTCGAGTCCGCCTTCCCAGGATACACAGACCTTCACATCCCCGCCGCCGAAATCGTGTTCCCAGGGCCCGAGGAATTCCACGCGGAAAAGCTGCGATAGCCGCTGGACATGGGATTTGAGGTTCTCGGGCCTGCAGATCCAGACGAAGTGATCGATCCGGTTGCTGAACTTCTTCACGCGAAAGCCCCCTCGAACGCCATCGCCGCCATGGTCCGCCCCCAGCGTGCCATGGTCAAGCGCCCTCGATGGCGATTACGCTATATATAATGAAATATAGTATAGCTATGTCGCGCCCCGGCAGATATCGTTTGGGGACATCACCGACATGCAGACACACTTGCGCGCAGCGCTCGGCGCGGCTTCGGTCCTTGCGGGACTGATGCCGGTTGCTGCTTGCGCCGACGAGGCAGAGCGCCCGGTCGCCAGCCGCGTCCCGGCCCCGATCCTGGTCACCGCCCGCCGGCGCGAGGAGGATGCGCAGGAAGTGCCCGCCGCGCTGTCCGTAGTGTCGGGAGGCGAGCTTGATCGCGCCTATGTCGTCAACACCCAGGGGCTGACGACGCTGGTGCCGGCGCTCAACTATTCCTCGGCCAATCCGCGCAACACCTCGTTCACGATCCGGGGCCTCGGCTCCAGCGTGGTGGCGGTCAGCCAGGCGAACGACGGGCTGGAGCCGGGCGTCGGCTTCTATGTGGACCAGGTCTATCATGCGCGCCCGGCGACCGCGGCGTTCGACTTCACCGACATCGCCCAAGTGGAAGTGCTACGCGGCCCCCAAGGCACGCTGTTCGGCAAGAACACCACGGCCGGCGCGATCAGTGTCACTTCGCGAGCGCCGACGTTCACGCCCGAAGCGCGCGGTGAGATCAGCCATGGCGAGAACGCGTTCCTGCAAGGCAAGGTCTCCGCCTCCGGGCCGTTGAGCGACACGCTGGCGTTTCGCCTGTCCGGACTCATCACCAAGCGCGATGGCGTGATCCGCAATGTCCGCACTGGCCTCAGGCAGAACGACATCGGCAATCAGGCGGTGCGCGGGCAACTCTTGTTCACGCCATCCGAGGCGTTCCAGCTGCGCCTGATCGCGGACTTCACCAATTTCGAGAACGAATGCTGCACGCAAGTCTTTCTGCGTGTCGGGCAGAGCCTGCGGCCGGCCGGGCGCCAGTATCCCGCGCTCGCCGCAGGACTGAACTACCACTCCGCCAGCACCAACCCCTATGACCGCGTGACCGACATCGATGCCGAGCTTGGGGTCGACACCAGCGAAGGCGGCGTCTCCGCCGTTGCCGACTGGACCTTCGGCGGAGCGACATTGACCTCGGTCAGCGCATGGCGGTTCTGGAACTGGGACGCGGCCAACGACCGTGACTATATCGGCGCGCCGATCCAACTGACCCAGCACATCCCTTCGCGCCAGGACCAGTTCAGCCAGGAATTCCGCGTGGCCTCCGACGGCGATGCGCGGCTGAGCTATGTCGCCGGGCTCTATTACTTCCACCAGACGCTCACCGGCCGCCCGATCAGCATCTATGGCCCCACGGCGGCCTACTGGCTGATCGGGCCCACGACCGGCGCGAACGCCACCCCGGTTCCCGCCAATCTGCTGGACGGTTACGGGCAGGATGGCCACACCCGCTTTTCGACCGACAGCTACGCCGCTTTCGCCGAGGTCAATTTCAAGCCGACCGACCGCCTGACCGTCACCGGCGGGCTTCGCTACACATACGAGAAGAAGTCGGGCGATTACGAGACCACGGTTTCCGGCGGACTCGCCACCAGCGACGCGGCGCTTACCAGCGCCAAGCTCTCGATCCTGCGGCCCCAGACCTATTCGGCAAGGGATAGCGACGGCAGTCTCTCGGGCCGCGCCAACCTTTCATACAAGTTCGGCGAGGACATGTTCGGCTATGTCAGCGCCGCGCGCGGCTTCAAGTCGGGCGGAATCAACATGTCGGGCCTGCCGCTGAACGCGCAGAACCAGCCGACGCTGTCTACCGCGGTCGTCAGGCCGGAGCGCAACACGACGTATGAGGCCGGCATCAAGTCCCAGCTGTTCGACAAGCGGCTCACCCTGAACTTGACCGGCTTCTACACCGAAGTGCGCAACTTCCAGGCGACGATCGTCGACAGTACACAGACCGTGGCGCTGCGAGGTTATCTCTCCAACATTCCGAGGGTCACGGTGAAGGGGGTGGAGGCGGACGCGACGATCAATCCGTTGCCGGGCCTGACGATCCGCGCGTCGCTTGCCTATGCGCGGGGCAAATATGCCAGATACCCCGCCGGTCCCTGTCCGCTGGAGCTGCAGGGTGCCGCGACGACGGCCTGCAACCTGACCGGCAAGCCGCTGGTCGGCCTGCCGCGCTGGTCGGAAACGCTGAACGTCGACTATGCGCTGCCCGTTGCCGGCGGCAGCGTGGTGCTGCACGGCGACTCCAACTGGCGCAGCAGCTACTATGGGGATCCCAGCCTTTCGCAGTACACGCTAATCAAGGGCTACAACCTCACCAACGCCAGTGTGGGCTATCGGTCGGACAACAACTGGGAAGTGAGCGTATTCGCCCGTAACCTGTTCGGTTCCGACTATATCCAGAACCTGACGATCCAGGCGGGCAATTCCGGCCTCATCGTCGGCACACCGAGCGACCCGCGCATGTTCGGCGCGACGCTGCGCTTGTGGAGGTGAGCGACTAGACTCATTCCGCTTCTCATCGAACCGGAATGAGTCTGGAATTTTCTTAATTGCCGTGATTTCCGGGCCCGTCAGGCGATGCCACCTACCTCGAAATCACTCAGGCCCTGGATCACTCAGGCCCTGGGCGCCCTTCGGCGATAGGACAACGCCTCGGCCACATGGATGCGGCCCACCGTCCGTGCGCCCGCGAGATCGGCGACGGTGCGTGCCACGCGCAGCATCCGCGTATAGCCGCGCGCCGACAGCCGCATCGCTTCGGCCGCCTGAAGCAGCAGCTTGCGTCCGGCCTCATCCGGCGTCGCGTGGGCTTCGAGGGCTTCGCCGCCGAGTTCGGCATTGGTGCGCGCGCCGGTCTCGTCCGCCCGCGCCGACTGGACTGCGCGCGCTCGTGCCACCCGCGCGCCCACTTCGGCGGAACCCTCGGCGGGGGCGGGCAAGGCGAGGTCGCCGACGCTCACCGGATCGACATCGACATGCAGGTCGATGCGATCGAGCAGTGGGCCGGAGACCTTGCTCTGGTAATCGGCGGCGCAGCGCGGTGCGCGCGAACAGCCCAGCGCCGGATCGCCCAAGTGTCCGCAACGGCACGGGTTCATCGCGGCGACCAGCTGGACCCTTGCCGGGAAAGTGACATGCGCGTTGGCGCGCGCGACGCTGACTTCGCCGGTCTCGAGCGGCTGGCGTAGCGAGTCGAGCACCGCGCGCTGGAACTCGGGCAGCTCGTCGAGGAACAGGACGCCAAGGTGCGCCATCGACACTTCGCCCGGCCGCACTTTAAGACCGCCGCCCGTGAGCGCGGCCATCGAAGCCGAGTGGTGCGGGCTGCGGAACGGGCGGGCACGGCTGATCCGCCCGCCTTCGAGCGTGCCCGCGACCGATGCTACCATCGAGACTTCCAGCGCTTCGGCCGGGGTCAGCTCGGGCAGGATGCCGGGCAGGCAGCTCGCCAATAGCGACTTGCCCGCGCCTGGCGGCCCGACCATCAGCAAATTGTGGCCCCCGGCCGCGGCGATCTCCAGCGCGCGGCGGGCGGTCTCTTGTCCCTTGACTTGTTTGAGGTCCGGCCCCCGCATCGGCGGCTCCGCCTCGCCAAGCGTGGGCGACGGCAAGACTTGCGTGCCCTTGAGGTGGTTGAGCAGGCTGACGAGGTCGGGCGCGGCGAGGACCGGCACTCCGCTCGCCCAGCGCGCCTCCGACCCCTGCACGCCGGGGCAGATCAGCCCCTTGTCGAGCACGCTGGCGTGGAGTGCAGCGAGCAACACGCCGGGCGAGGCGACGATCCGCCCGTCGAGCGCCAGTTCGCCCACCGCCACGAAATCGGCGAGCTGTTCGGCGTCACACACCCCCATCGCGGCAAGCAGCGCCAGCGCGATCGGCAGATCGTAATGCGAGCCTTCCTTGGGCAGGTCGGCGGGCGAGAGGTTGATGGTGATCCGCTTGGGCGGCAGCGACAGGCCCATCGCCGCGAGCGCGGCCTGCACCCGTTCCCGGCTTTCGCCCACCGCCTTGTCCGGCAGGCCGACGATCGCGAAGCGGGGCACACCGGGCGCGATCTGGCACTGAACCTCGACGCCGCGCGCTTCCAGTCCGAGATAGGCGACCGTCGATACCAGCGCGACCAAGTGCTTGTCCCCAATGCGTTAACGATAGGCTTGATGGCTCAGCGAACTTGCACTGTCGAGAGTGCGCGGAATGGTTTCGACTCCGCAATGGTGAATTCCGGTTAAGCCATTCAGGCATACTCAGGGTAACCGCGTGCGCTAACCCCAAGTCGCAGCAGTACGGCAAGGCGGTGCGGCGACAATCGTGGCCATGCGCGGGATCGTCGCCCTTCTCTGCCTTGTCGCTTCGCTGGCCGCGTCGCCGGCCACGGCGCAGTGGATCGAGTACGAGCAGGTCGAGGCTGTCGAACCCGACGCCGGTAGCGAACGCTTCGTCTGGTACGAAGTGGTCGAAGACGCGCCCGCGATTCCTGCCGGCATCGGCGACTACGGTCCATTCCGCGTGCTCGATCAGGGCCGGGCGGCGATGATAGACGTGACCGACGAACGCTCGCCCGCCGCGTTCCGGGCGATGTTGCTCGACTACCCCGGCATCGCGGTGATCGACATGATCGATTGCCCCGGCACCGAGGACGACCGCGCGAATCTGGCGGTGGGCCGGATGATTCGCGAGCGGGGCATAGTCACGCACGTACCGGAGGGCGGGTCGGTGCGTTCTGGCGCGGTCGAGCTGTTCCTTGCCGGAGCACGGCGTTATGCCGATCCTGGCGCGCGGTTCGCGGTCCATTCGTGGATGGACGATCTGGGGCAGGAACCCTCCGACTACGCCGCCAGCGCGCCGGAGAACGCCAAATACCTGGAATATTACCGCCAGATGGGCATGACCGCGCAGGAGGCGACTGCCTTCTACGCCATGACCAACTCGGTGCCGCATGAGCAGGCGCTGTGGCTGGACGCCACGCAGATGGCGCAGCGGCTGGATAATACAGCCGGGTGAGCTTGACTTGGCGACCTGCCTCCACTAACGGCGTCAGCCTGTTTCGAAGGGTCGCGGCTGCGGCCTTTTTGTTTCGCGCCTCACCGGGCGTATCGAGATTCTGAGGACTTTGAGATGAAGCGCACCTTCCAGCCCAGCCGCCTTGTCCGCAAGCGCCGCCACGGCTTCCGCGCCCGCAAGGCGACCGTCGGCGGCCGCAAGGTGCTGGCCGCCCGTCGCGCGCGCGGCCGCAAGAAGCTCTCGGCCTGAGCCACCCCGAATCACCGGCGATCCGGGTCATGACCCGGCGCGCCGATTTTCTAGCCGCCAACCGGGGCCTGCGCGTCGCACGTCCCGGCTTTGTCTTGTTGGCCAATCCGAATCAGGGGCAGGGCAAGCGCTTCGGCGTGACCGTCACCAAGAAGATCGGCAACGCCGTCGTCCGCAACCGGATGAAGCGCCGCTTCCGGGCGCTGTTGCGAGAACTGCTGCCCGCTGCGGGGCTGGCCGATACCGACCACGTCATGATCGGCCGCGAAGGCGGGATCGAGCGCGACTTCGCCAAGCTGCGCGAGGAACTCGGCGCGGCGCTGTCCCGCGCCGCCGCCGGCAAGGGCGACCCGCCAAGGAAGCGCCAGGGGCCACGGCGGTGAGTGCGGTGAGCCCTATCCTCCCCGAAACGGGGAGGTTATCTTGAAACACCTCCTCATCCTCGTCGCCCGGCTGTGGCAGCTTGGCCCCTCGCGCGTGCTTCCTCCCACTTGCCGCTACATGCCCTCATGCTCGCAATATGCGGTCGATGCGCTGCAAAAACACGGTGCGATTAAGGGTGGCTGGCTGGCGGCGAAGCGTCTATTGCGCTGCCATCCCTGGGGGGGACACGGCTATGACCCGGTGCCTGATTAGGCCCGGCGACGCTTGCCTCCGCAGTTTTGAATAACGGAAAAGCCAGGACGCCTTCGTGGAAAATCAGCGCAACATCATCCTCGCGGTCCTGCTGACCGCGCTCGTGCTCTTCGGCTGGGATGCGGCGGTCGGCTACTTCTATCCAGGCGCCGACACGCCCGAGCAGATCGCGGCCGAAGGCGGCGCGGACAAGGCGGTCAGCCCGATCAAGCCCACGCGCGAAGGCGGATTGCGCACGCCCGAGGAACTGGCGGTCGAGCGCAAGGACCTGCAGGCCGTCCTTGCCCAAGGCGGCCGCGTGCCGATCGAGGCGCCGGGGCTGACCGGCTCGATCGACCTGACCGGCGCGCTGATCGACGATCTGACGATCACCCGCTATCGCGAGACCATCAAGAAGGACAGCGGCCCGGTCCGCCTGTTCTCGCCCGCAGGAACGCCCGCGCAGCAGTTCGCGCAGCTCGGCTGGGTGGGAGAGGGTGTTGCGTTGCCCACCGCCAAGACCGTCTGGACCGCGTCCTCCGGGGCGGATGGGGGCGCCGCGAAGCTGACGCCGAAGACCCCGGTCACGTTGACATGGAGCAACGGCGCGGGGCAGGGCTTCTCGATCAAGTTCGCGATCGACGACAACTACCTCATCACCGCCACGCAAACCGTCGCCAACACCGGCACGAACGCCATCGCGGTGCGCCCGTTCGGCTTCATCAACCGCACCGACAAGACCGCCAGCCTCGATACCTGGAACGTCCATTCCGGGCCTATCGGCGCGTTTGGCGGGGCGGTCTCGTTCGGCCCCAACTACGACGACGTCGATGAGGCGAAAACCGTCGACATGGAAGGCAACGCCGGGTTCACCGGCTTCACCGACGTCTACTGGATGTCGGCGCTCGCCCCCGTCGGCGCCAAGGCCACCAGCACCTTCCGCTCGCTGGGCCACGACATCTACCGCGCCGACCTGCTCTACGATCAATCCATCGTCCAGGGCGGCAGCCAGCTGACCCGCACCACCAAGCTCTTCGCCGGCGCGAAAGAGCACGACATGCTCGACAAGTATGAGGACGGCGGGATCGAGAAGTTCGGCCTCGCCATCGACTGGGGCTGGTTCCGCTGGTTCGAGAAACCGATCTTCGCGCTGCTGCTGGCGCTGTTCCGGCTGACCGGCAACTTCGGCGTGGCGATCATCGGCCTCACCGTGATCATCCGTGGCCTCCTGTTCCCCATCGCCCAGCGCCAGTTCGCCAGCATGGCGGCGATGCGCGCGGTGCAGCCGAAGATGAAGGCGATCCAGGACCGCTACAAGGACGACAAGCCCAAGCAGCAGCAGGAGATCATGGCGCTCTACAAGACGGAGGGCGTCAATCCGCTCGCCGGATGCCTGCCGCTGGTCCTTCAGATCCCGATCTTCTTCGCGCTGTACAAGACGCTGATCCTCGCGATCGAGATGCGGCACCAGCCGTTTGCGCTGTGGATCAAGGACTTGTCCGCGCCCGATCCGCTGCACATCCTCAACTTGTTCGGGCTGCTGCCGTTCGATCCGCCCTCGTTCCTCGCCATCGGCATTCTCGCGGTGCTGCTCGGCATCACGATGTGGCTGCAGTTCAAGCTCAATCCGGCGGCGATGGACCCGGTGCAGCAGCAGGTGTTCATGCTGATGCCGTGGATCATGATGTTCGTCATGGCGCCGTTCGCGGCGGGGCTGCTGATCTACTGGATCACCTCGAACCTGCTGACCATCGCCCAGCAGTGGTATCTCTATCGCCAGCATCCGCAGCTGAAGGCGCAGGCCGAGAAGGACGCCGCGGACAAGCAGCGCGCGGTCGAGCGGGACGCGAAGGCGTGATCGCATCCATTCGTCATTGCGAGAACCGCAGGTTCGAAGCAATCCAGGGCGGCGCGAACCTGCCCTGGATTGCTTCGCTTCGCCCGCAATGACGAGGGGAGAAAATGAAGCGGCGAAGGACGATCTTCCCGAACGCGCGCGCAAGCTGTTCTCGGGACGGGTCGAGTTCCTGAAAAGCGCTCCCGCGCTCAAATTCCTGCCCGATCCGGACGTACCGGAAGTGGCCTTCGCCGGCCGTTCCAACGTGGGAAAGTCCTCGCTGCTCAATGCGCTCGTCGGTCGCAAGGCGATCGCTCGGGCCTCGGTGACGCCGGGCCGGACGCAGGAACTCAACTTCTTCGAGGTGGGCGCGCTGGAAGAGGGTGGGCCGCCGCGGTTCCGGCTGGTCGACATGCCCGGATACGGCTTCGCCAAGGCCCCGCCCAAGGTGGTCGAGACCTGGAAACGGTTGGTGCGCGATTTCCTGCGCGGGCGCGTGGTGTTGAAGCGCACGCTGCTGCTGGTCGATGCGCGCCACGGGATAAAGCCGGTCGATCTCGAGATGATGACGATGCTCGATCAGGCGGCGGCGGGCTATCGGCTGGTGCTGACCAAGGCGGACAAGATCAAGGCGAGCGAACTGGCCGACGTGCTGGCGCGCACCGAGGCGGAAGCGCGGAAGCATCCGGCGGCGTTTCCGGTGGTGCACGTCACCTCGTCGGAGCTGAAGCTGGGTATCGACGAACTGCGCGCGGCGGTGCTGGCGGATTCGGAGATTTGACGTTTTCACCCTCTCCCCAAAGGGGCGAGGATAATCCGCGTTCATTCTCGACAGGCACTTTCTGAACCGCTAGCCTCGCGGTCATGAAGCTCATCATCGGCAACAAGAACTATTCCAGCTGGTCGCTGCGCGGCTGGCTCGCCTGCAAGCAGTCCGGCCTGTCGTTCGAGGAGATCCAGGTGCCGCTCTATGGCGACGACTGGGACGCGCAGAAAAAGGAAATCGGCGAGATCGCGCCTTCATCGGGCAAAGTGCCGGTCCTGTGGGATGGCGACGCGGTGGTGTGGGACAGCCTGGCGATCATCGAATACCTTTCGGACAAGGTCGGCCGCGATCGCTTCTGGCCCAAGCGCGACGATGCGCGCGCCATGGCCCGCTCGATGGTCGCGGAGATGCACTCCAGCTATCTCGCATTGCGCCGCCAGTGCCCCATGAACATCCGCCGCCGGGTGGACAACACGGCGATCAGCGAAGAGGCGGAGGCCGATGTGGTGCGCATCCTCCAGCTCTGGGCCGAGGCGCGTGCGCGCTTCGGCAACGACGGGCCGTTCCTGTTCGGCACGTTCTGCGCGGCGGACGTGATCTATGCCCCGGTAGTCAGCCGTTTCCTGACGTACGGCATCGGTGTCCCCGGCTTCGCGCTGGCCTACATGCAGGCCATCTGGGAGCACGAATGGATGCAGCAATGGATCGCCGCCGCCGAGGCGGAGGACTGGGTGATCGAGCAATACGAGAGCCCGGTCCGGGCGTGATGAGCGAAGCCGCGTCCAGCGTGTGGAGCGTCGCCGAGATCGCCGAGGCGCTGATCGCCTGCCCCAGCGTCACGCCGGCGGCGGGGCTGGTGTTCGATTGCCTTGAGGCGCAGTTGGCGCCGCTCGGCTTCGAGGTGCATCGCGCGGTCACCGGCGAAGCGCCCAACGGCCCGGTGGAAAACCTGTTCGCGATCCGACGCGGGCCCGAGGGCAGCCGCCACTTCGCTTTCGCGGGCCATCTCGACGTGGTGCCGCCGGGCGAGGGCTGGACCAGCGCGCCGTTCGCTCCCGAAGTGCGAGGCGATCTGCTGCACGGGCGCGGCGCGGTCGATATGAAAGGCGCGATCGCGGCGATGGTCGCGGCGGTGCGCGATATTCCGCAAGAGGCCGGGACACTGAGTTTCGTCATAACGGGAGATGAGGAAGGCCCGGCCGTTTACGGCACACTGGCGCTGATGGACCATATGCGGGCCGTTGGCGCGATCCCGGACTTGTGCCTCGTCGGCGAGCCGACCTCGGTCGACCGGCTGGGAGACATGGTCAAGATCGGACGGCGCGGCGCCACGAACCTGTGGCTGGACGTCGCCGGCGTGCAGGGCCATGTCGCCTACCCGCATCTCGCGGACAATCCCGCACCCAAGCTGGTGCGGATGCTGGCCGAACTCGATTCGCTGGTGCTGGACGAAGGGACCGACTGGTTCCAGGCCTCGAATCTGGAAGTGACCGAAATCCATATCGGCAACCCGGCGACCAATGTCATCCCGGCCAAGGCCAGCGCCCGCGTGTCGATCCGTTTCAACCCGATCCATACCGGCGCGTCGCTGACCGAACTGGTCTCACGGATTGCCGAGAAACACGGCGGCACCGCACGCGCGGCCGTCTCGGGCGAGGCGTTCCTGACCGAGCCTGGACCGTTTTCCGAACTGGTGGCTGGCGCTATCGAGGCGGAGACCGGCACGGCGCCGGAGCTTTCGACCACCGGCGGCACCAGCGATGCGCGGTTCCTCAAGGACTTGTGCCCGGTGATCGAGTTCGGCCTGAACAACGCGACGATGCACAAGACTGACGAGGCGGTGGCACTGGCCGATCTGGAAACGCTGGCGCGGATCTACCGGCGGATCGCGGAGGCGGGGCTCAAAACCCTCTAACCCTTCGTCATTGCAAGGAGCGTAGCGACGAAGCAATCCAGGGTCGGCTCTCGACCGCCCTGGATTGCTTCGCTACGCTCGCGATGACGGGGCAAGGGGAGTGACATCCATGAATGACGCAGCCGAGATCGCGCGGGAAGCCGCGCCCATCGGCCACGGCAAGCTGCAGTGGCGCATCCTGATCGGCTTCATCGCCGGCCTTGTCGCCGGGCTGCTGACCTACACGTTCGCCCGCGACGCCGTGTGGGTGGAGCCGGTAGTGACATACGTTACCGGCCCCATCGGGCAGATATTCCTGCGGCTGCTGTTCATGCTGGTGATCCCGCTGCTGTTCTCCGCGCTGGTCGTCGGCATCGCCGAGATGGGAGAGATCCGCGCTCTGCGCGATGTCGGGATCAAGACGCTGGTCTATACCGTCGTCGTCTCGGGGATCGCCGTCGCGGTAAGCCTGGCGGCGGTCAACCTGTTGCGCCCCGGAGACGGTGTCGATCCGGCGGCGGCGAAGGAATTGCTGGCCCAGGGCGGCGAGAGCGCGGCCAGCATCGTCGCGGCTTCGGCCGAGAGCGAGGCGGGTGTGAACCAGTTCATTGCCATCGTGCCCAACAACGTCGTCGCTGCGATGAGCAACAACGACATCCTGGCGGTGATGTTCTTCGCGCTGATCTTCGGGATCGGGCTGCTACTTGTCCAGACCCGCCGTACCGAAACATTGAAGGACGCGGTCGAAGGCCTGTTCGAAGTGGCGATGCGGCTTATCGGTCTCGTCATCCAGATCGCGCCGGTCGCCATCTTCTGCTTCATGTTCAACCTGTCGGCGCAGTTCGGCTGGGATTTGCTGGTCAAGCTCGCGGCCTTCGTGGGGGTGGTGCTGCTGGCGCTGGCCATCCAGATGTTCGGGGTGTTCCCCGCGCTGCTCGCCTTCATCGCGCGCAAGAATCCGCTGGCGTTCTTCCGGGAGACACGGGAGGCAAGCATCATGGCGTTCTCCACCGCCAGCTCGAACGCCACGCTGCCCACCGCCCTGCGCGTCGCCGAGACCGAGCTGAAGCTGCCGCCGCGCATCTCCCGCTTCGTCCTTACCATCGGCGCCACCGCCAACCAGAACGGCACCGCGATGTTCGAGGGCGTGACCGTGCTGTTCCTCGCGCAGTTCTTCGGCGTGGACTTGTCGGTCGCGGATCAGGCGTTCGTGATGCTGATCTGCATCCTAGCCGGGATCGGCACCGCGGGCGTGCCCGGCGGATCGCTGCCGGTGATCGCGCTGATCCTCGGCGGCGTCGGCGTACCGCCCGAGGGGATCGGGCTGATCCTGGGCGTCGACCGTTTTCTCGATATGTGCCGGACGACGCTCAACGTCGTCGGCGATCTCGTGGCGGCGCAAGTGATCACGGCGGTGAGCCGCGAGCCTATCTCGGCTTAGTTATTTCTCAAGCCTGACCGGAACGAACTGGCCGAGTCCGCAACCGGCCCCGCGTTCCGGCTTGCCGCCGACACGCTCGAGCACGTAGATGATCTCGGTGTTGCACAGCTGCGACAGCGAGGTCGAATAGGTGAAGGCATCGGCCGATCGCAGTCCGCCGCAGCGGTTGGGCAGGGAATTGCGCCAGACCCGGTCGCCCGGGCCCATGAAGTCGATGGTGTAATCGTCGCGAATCCTGCTCGACCGGATCTGGGTAAGCTGGATGCAGCTTTCTGCCGAACCGACGACGGTGGCAGCGGGAGCGACGGCAGGCCGGTCTGCGGGGCGCTCCTGAGAACAGGCTGCGAGAGCAAGAGGGGCTACTGCAAGGGTGAATGCTGCTGAGGCTTTCATGGCACTCTCCACGATTTCTTGGGCGACGATCTTATGCCGCGCCTTCCCTGATAAGCGCCTTTTTGCCCCCGGGTTCCAGAACTTTCGGCTTGTAGGCACACAGGTCGACGACCGGGCAGCGCCAGCACTCGGGAGTACGCGCCTTGCAGATATAGCGCCCGTGCAGGATCAGCCAGTGGTGCGCGCCGACGCGGAACGGGCCAGGCACCGCTTTTTCCAGCCCTTTCTCAACCGCCAGCGGCGTCTTGCCACGCGCGAGGCCGGTGCGGTTCCCGACGCGGAAGATGTGCGTATCGACCGCGAAGGTCTCGGCGCCGAAGGCCGAATTCATCACCACGTTGGCCGTCTTGCGACCCACGCCGGGCAGGGTGGTGAGGACATCGCGGTCGGCCGGCACTTCGCCGTGGTGTTCGCGGACCAAGATGTCGGACAGGGCGATCACGTTCTTCGCCTTGGCATTGAACAGGCCGATGGTGCGGATGTGCTGCTTCAGGCCATCTTCGCCAAGCGCGAGCATCTCTTCGGGCGTCTTCACTTCCCGAAACAATGCCCGCGTCGCCTTGTTGACACCCACGTCCGTCGCCTGCGCCGAAAGCACCACGGCGACGAGGAGCTGATAGGTGTTGCCGAACTCCAGCTCGGTCTCGGGCGAGGGATTGGCCTCCGCCAGTCGCCGGAAAAACTCGAAAACGTCGGCCTTTTTCAAAGCCCGAGCACTTCAGGCATGGTGTAGCGCCCCGGCGCCTTGCCGATAAGCCACGCCGCCGCGCGCACCGCGCCCTTGGCGAAGATCGCGCGGTTTTCGGCCAGGTGCGACAGCGTCAGCCGTTCGTTGTCTGAGAGGAAATGTACCCCATGGTCGCCCGCCACGCTGCCGCCGCGCAGCGAAGCGAAACCGATGGCGCCGGGCTCGCGCTTGCCGGTGATGCCGTCGCGGCCACGCTCGCTGACTTGCGCAAGCGGCACGCCGCGCCCGTTCGCGGCAGCCTCTCCCAGCAGCAGCGCGGTGCCGGACGGCGCGTCCACTTTCATGCGGTGATGCGTCTCGACGATCTCGATGTCCCAGTCCTCGCCCAGCCGGCTGGCGGCCTCGCGCACCAGATGCGCCAGCAGGGTGACGCCCAGCGAGGTGTTGCCGGTCTGGAGCACGGCGATCTGCTCCGCCGCGTGATCGCACAGGAAGTGGTGCCGCTCCTCGAGGCCCGTGGTTCCGACGACGATCGGCACCCCCGCCGCCGCCGCCGCGTCGAGGTTGGCCTCGAGCGCGTGCGGCGACGAGAAGTCGACGAGGACGTCGGACGCGTTCACCAGCGCGATGGGATCGCCGCCCTGATCGATCCCGCCAGCCACCGCATGGCCTGCTTCGGCGATGGCTTGCGCGATCGCGTGGCCCATACGCCCCTCGCTGCCGATAATTCCGATCCTGGCCACGTTCGCTCCTTCACAATCCGTCATGCCGAACTTGTTTCAGCATCCATCTCGCCCCAATCTCGGAGCCCGCGTCTTCGGCACGATCGACCCTGAACCAAGTTCAGGGTGACGAGTCAACTTGAGGGTAGTTTGAGACCGTATGAATGAAATCCGCAACATCGTGATCCTGACCGGCGCCGGAGTAAGCGCCGAGAGCGGCATCGACACGTTCCGCGATTCGGGAGGGCTGTGGGAGCAGCACCGGGTAGAGGACGTGGCGACGCCCGAGGCTTTCGCGCGCGATCCCGAACTCGTCCTGCGCTTCTACGACATGCGGCGCGAGGCGATCCAGGGCAAGCAGCCCAATGCCGCGCACTTCGCCCTGGCCGAACTGGACCACCGCTGGCCCGGCGAGTTGCTGATCGTCACCCAGAATGTCGACGATCTGCACGAGCGCGCCGGCGCGACCCGCGTGCTCCACATGCATGGCGAGCATCTCAACGCTTGGTGCACCCGCTGCGACGAGCGCTCGCGCTGGATCGGGACTTTGATCGAGCGGCCGCAATGCCCGATCTGCGGCGAACGGGAACTGCGTCCCGACGTCGTCTGGTTCGGCGAGATGCCGTACCGGATGGATGAAATTTACGCGGCGTTGCGTCAGGCGGACGTGTTCGTCTCGATCGGCACGTCGGGCGCGGTCTACCCGGCGGCGGGCTTCGTGCGCAACGCCCGCGAACTGGGCGCGCGGACGCTGGAGCTTAATCTGGAGCCGTCGCAGGGATCATCGTGGTTCCACGAAGCCCGCCATGGCCCGGCGACCGAAGTGGTGCCTGAGTGGGTCGAGGAAATGCTCTCAGCTTCCTGAACAGCCCCGGCAGCCCGGATCGCGCGCGATCGTCAGCGTACGTAGCGACGGGCCCAATCCGTCGAACAGATGCAGCTTCCCCCATTGCGGATCGCCCAGCGCTGAACGGCTTTCGAGAACGATGCGGATCGCGGACATCGCCGCGAAGCAGCCGATCATTCCCGCCATCGCGCCAAGCACGCCATCCGCCGCGCACGTGTCGCAATCATCTGCATCGAAGGCATCGCCGACGAAGCAGCGGTAGCAGGCTTGTCCTTGCAGATGACCGGCGAAGTTGGCGACCTGGCCCTGGAACCGCCCGATCGCGGCGCTGGCAAGAGGCACCCGCGCTTGGATGCACGCATCGGAAACCGCCAGCCGAGTCGCGAAATTGTCACAGCCGTCGAGTACGAGCGTGGCGCCGTCGAGCAATTCCGCAGCGTTGGAAGACGCAACCCGCTCGACCACCCCGCGAACGGCAATGGCCGGATCGAAACGCGCGACCCATCGGGCTGCGGCGGACGCTTTTGGCTGCCCGATGTCGTCCGGCGTGAAGATCGTCTGGCGCTGAAGATTGCTTTCCTCGACCATGTCGCTGTCGATCAGCGTCAGCCGCCCCACTCCCGCGCCGGCCAGATATTGCAGGGCCGGGCTGCCGATGCCGCCGCAGCCGATCATCACGATGTGCGCTTCCGACAGCGCCATCTGCCCCGCCCCGCCCACTTCGGGGAGAACGATATGGCGCGCGAAACGGTTGAGGCGGCTGGAATTCAATGCGGGGGAGAGGGTCATGGCGCTGCCTCTAGAGTGATTTCGAGGCAGGTGAAATCACCTGCCGGCTCGGAAATCACGGCAAACAAAAGAATACGCGGACTCGTTCCGGTTCAATCGGAAACGGAACGAGTCTAGCACGAGCAAGCGATCAATGTGAATCCGCCAGCTCGGCCGCTCCGTTCGTCGTTGCAAGGAAGGATGGCCGACGAAGCAATCCAGGGCGCCGGACACCGCCCTGGATTGCTTCGCGCAGTTCATCCCGAGCGGCTATTGCAAAACAGCCAGCCGAGAGCTTGCAATGACGAAAGATGGCCTTTCAGCTCTCCAGCTGCCGCAGCAGGCTGCGCACGTCGCCGTCCATGTCGGCGTCGCGGGTACGCAGTTCCTCGATCAGGCGGACGGCGTGAATCACGGTCGAGTGGTCGCGCCCCCCGAACTTGCGGCCGATCTCGGGATAGCTGCGCGGCGTGAGCACCTTCGAGAGGTACATCGCCACTTGGCGCGGCCGCACGACCGCGCGGGCGCGGCGTTTGGAGCTCATCTCCTGCCGGTCGACGCGGTAGAACTGGCAGACGGTGCGCTGGATCTCGTCGATGGTAATGCGGCGGCGGTTGGCCGAAAGGATGTCGGTCAGCTGCTCCTCGGCGAGTTGGAGCGAGACCGCCTGGCCGGTGAGCTGCGCATAGGCGATCAGCTTGTTGAGGCCGCCCACCAGTTCGCGCACGTTGCGGTTGATGGTGCGCGCGAGGAACTCGATCACGTCGGCAGGCACGTCCGCTGGAGCGAAGCGCTTGAGCCGGTGCTCCAGGATCGAGCGGCGCAGATCGATGTCTGCCGCCTGGATATCGGCGACGAGGCCCATCGACAGACGTGACAGCAGCCGCTGCTCCACTCCGTCGAGCGCCTGCGGCGCGCGGTCCGCTGCGAAGACCAGCCGTTTGCCTTCGGCCAGCAGCGCGTCGATCGTGTAGAGCAGTTCCTCCTGCGCGCTCGCCTTGCCGATGATGAACTGGATGTCGTCCACCAAGAGCAGGTCGAAGCCACGCAGCCGGCTCTTGAACTCGATCATCTGGCCCTGGCGCAGCGCCTGGACGAATTCGACCATGAAGCGCTCGGCCGAGCAGTAGAATATCCGCGCATGCGAGTGGTTGGTCAGGAATGTGTGGCCGATCGCGTGCAAGAGGTGCGTTTTGCCCTGGCCGGTCGCAGCCTTGAGATAGAGCGGCGAGAACTGCGGGGCTTCGATGGCGGCGACGCGCTGCGCCGCATTGAACGCCAGCACGTTGCTGGTTCCGGTGACGAACGTCGTGAAAGTCAGCGACGGGTCGAGCCCGATAGTGCCCTGGCCGATCGTGGCGAAAGCCTCTCCGCCCAGCGAGGCGGCGCCGGTCTCGGCGGCGAGCTGGAGCGAATCATTGGCGGGAAGGCGCGGGCTGCCCCCGCTGCCGACTCGCAGTTCCGGCAACTGCCGGCGGCCGGGCAGAACCTGAACCCGCACGTTGCGCACGTCCGGCCGCGAGATCTTCCAAGCCAGCGAGAGCCGGTCCGCGAACCGGTCGTTGACCCAGTTCGCCGAGAATTCCGTAGGCAGGAACAAGTCCAGCGTTCCGGTCTCCTTACAGAACGAGCCGAGTTGGATCGGCTTGATCCATTGGCTGAACAGCTGCTGCCCCAGATCCTTGCGCAAGCCGAGGCTGATGTCAGCCCAATCGGCAGCCAGGTTCACGGCTTCGTGATCTTCATCCATGCGATTGCTGGCGTCCCTGCCCTTTTTACCCGCAGCGGCGGCAGGCTGCCAATCCGAAGATCCTGACATTCTTTCACTCCGTCGCACGAGAAACCCCCCGTCCGGTATCAAGTTCCGGGCCAGCGGAACGCAGGGCGCAACCTTCCATCGACGCCCACCCCGGTCGCCGTGAAACCTTGCTCGATCCTGTTTCTTAAATCGCTGGCCAATTCCGCACCGGCCGAGAGAGCGTTCTGATGCTTCCGTCGGGTTCGTGCAACCCGGCCAAGTGAAAAAAAAGCGTCACACACCGCTTGACTCGGCGGATTCGCTTATCAAAAAATTTACTCTAGCATTTTCAAAGGGTTTTGCGCTGCGGCGCCCCGAATCGCAGCATTTGCGTCAGTTTGATTACGCTGTGTTGCAGTGCAGAAACTGTCACAAAAATATCACAAAAAAGAGCCAGGAAAGGACTCCCTGGCTCGTTCTGTTTTTGTGCGGGCGTTGTTCTCTATGAGAACGAATCACTCGCAAACGAATCACACGGGGTGATTCATCCGCGACAGGTCAGAGTGCAGCGACGCGCTTCGACAGGCGCGACAGCTTGCGCGACGCGGTGTTGCGATGGAGCACGCCTTTTGCGACGCCACGGGCGAGTTCGGGCTGGGCCGCCTTCAACGCTTCGGCCGCAGCAGCCTTGTCGCCGCCGCTGATCGCCGCCTCAACCTTCTTCACGAAAGTGCGGATGCGGCTGACGCGGTTGGTGTTGACGAGGGTACGCGCTTCGTTGCGGCGGATGCGCTTGCGTGCTTGCGGCGTGTTGGCCATGTTTCGAACTCTTGCCTTTTCGTCTCTGCGCCGGGCCTTCTGGGACCCGATGGTCTGATATATCGAAGATCGGCAAGCGGACTCGCCGGAAAGCGCGGCCCTTACCGATGCTGCGCACTCCCGTCAAGCAAACCGCGGCTGTCCGCGCCGTTTCGTCACTTCTGGCACGCCGGGCACCAGAACGTGCCGCGGCCGCCCTGGATCATGCGCTGGACCAGACCGCCGCAGGCGCACGGCTTGCCCTCACGCCCGTAGACTTGCCACGAGGCGGCGAAGTACCCCAGTTCGCCCGAGGGCTGGGCATAGTCGCGGATGGTCGAGCCGCCGGCGGCGATCGACGCTTCCAGCACTGCCTTGATCGCGGGGACAAGGCGCTTGAGCGCCGGCAGCGGGATCGCGCCCGCCGGCTTGTCGGGCCGGATCCGGGCGCGATAGAGCGCCTCGCAGACGTAGATGTTGCCCAGCCCCGCGACGATCCGCTGGTCCAGCAGCAACTGCTTGACCGGAGCGATCCTTGCCGCGAACGCCTGCCGCAAGTGCGCGGGCGTCAGGTCCTCGCCAAGCGGCTCGGGTCCCATCGCGGCGAACGGCGGCCACTGGTCCAGCGCGGCGGTATCCAGGAGGTCGACCGAGCCGAACCGCCGGGCGTCGTTCAGCGCCAGGGCGTGACCGGACGCGGTCTCGATCACCAGATGGTCGTGCTTGTCGGGCGTCTCCGGCTCGATCCGCCAGCGACCCGACATGCCGAGGTGGAACACCATGGTCTGCCCGCGATCGGTGTGGACGAGGCCATACTTCGCCCGCCGCCCGAGCGAGGTGACGGTCGCGCCGGTCAGCGCCTGGACGAGGCCGGGCGGGAAGGCCCGTCGCAAATCCGCCCGGTTGACCGACACACGCGATATCCGCTCGCCTTCGAGATAGCGCGCAAGGCCGCGCACGGTGGTTTCGACTTCGGGGAGTTCGGGCATTTCGCTTTCGCTCTAACAGCTTTCCGCCGTTCCGAAACTCCCCTAAGGGACGCGCCATGAGCGAGCCCCAGAGCGAAACCGTCTCCTTCGGTTACGAAGAGATCGACGCGGACGAAAAGGTCGCGCGGGTCGGCGCGGTGTTCTCCAGCGTCGCGGCCAAATACGACGTGATGAACGACGCGATGTCGGGCGGCATGCACCGGCTGTGGAAGGATCGCTTCGTGCGCCGGGTGAAACCGCGCGAGGGGGAGGCGATCCTCGACATGGCCGGCGGCACCGGAGACATCGCCTTCCGGCTGGCGGCATCGGGCGCCGAGGTGACGGTCGCGGACATCAACCAGGACATG
The DNA here is from genome assembly GCA_035281095.1 of Novosphingobium sp. Taxonomy (GTDB): domain Bacteria; phylum Pseudomonadota; class Alphaproteobacteria; order Sphingomonadales; family Sphingomonadaceae; genus Novosphingobium. The sequence goes on from DATEEP010000177.1 coordinate 35,756, forward strand.
CTCGACGTCGGGGTCGAACGCGCCATGGAGCGCGGCATCGACGGCCTGGTCTGGTCGCGCCAGAACGCCGAGGAACTGGCCTACCCGGCGCGCACGTTCGATGCCTACACGATCGCCTTCGGCATCCGCAACGTGACCCGCATCGACAAGGCGCTGGCCGAGGCTTACCGCGTGCTGAAGTTCGGCGGGCGGTTCTTCTGCCTGGAGTTCTCGACGAACGAGTGGCCGGGCTTCCGCGAAGTCTACGACGCCTATTCGCACCATCTCGTGCCCCGCATCGGCAAGATGGTGGCGGGCGATGCCGAGAGTTACCGCTACCTCATCGAATCGATCCGCCGCTTCCCGCCCATGCCCGAATTCGAACGGATGATCGCCGGGGCCGGTTTCGTGCGCACCAAGGTCGAGCCGATCATGGGCGGATTGGTGGCGATCCATTCGGGCTGGAAGGCTTGAGCGTGTGCGGTGATTCTCCCCTCCCGCTTGCGGGAGGGGCCGGGGGTGGGCCTATCGCGGCGCTTGGCCCATATCGTGCCCACCCCGCCGCGACGAGCGCTCGCTTCGCGCTCGCAAGTCTCGCAACCCCTCCCGCAAGCGGGAGGGGCGAACAGTGACAACCCCGGCCCGGCATATCCTGCGCCTGCTCAAGTGGGGCCGCGTGCTCGCCCGGCACGGGGCGCTGCGCATCGTCGAGCAAGGGCGCAACACGCCGCCGCCGGTGCGCAGGCTGTGCCGCCTGGCGAGGCTCGGGGCGAGGCAGCCGCTTGTCCCCGACTATGCCGGCGCGTTCCAGGCGATCGGCCCGGCGGCGATCAAGCTCGGCCAGACACTGGCGACCCGGCCCGATCTCGTCGGCGAGGAGGCGGCGCGCAATCTCCAGACCTTGCAGGACCGCCTTCCGCCTCAGCCGTTCGCGCTTGTGCGTGAGCAGATCGAGGGCACTTTCGGGGTTCCGCTCTCTGCCCTCTTCAGCGCGTTGGACGAGACCCCGGTCGGCTCGGCCTCGATCGCGCAAGTCTATCGCGCGATCACCACCGAGGGCCGCGAGGTCGCGGTCAAGGTGCTGCGTCCCGGCATCCGCGAGAAATTCGCCCACGATTTCGAGACGTACGAATGGGGCGCGGCGCACTTGGAGGCGCTGGGCGGCGAGGCAAGCCGGCTGCGCCCGCGCGCGGTGATCGCCAACCTCAAGCGCTGGACCTGGCGCGAGCTGGACTTGCGGCGCGAGGCGGCCTCCGCTTCCGAGCTGGCCGAGGCGATGCACCCGTTCGAAGGCTATTGCGTGCCCGGCATCGACTGGGACCGGACCAACGGCCGGGTGATGACCGTCGAATGGGTCGAGGGTTTGCGGATCGGCGACATGGAGGGCCTGCGTGCCGCCGGTCACGACCTGCCGCTGCTGGCGCGGCGGCTGGTGCTCGCTTTCCTGACCCAGGCGATCAGCTTCGGCTTCTTCCACGCCGACATGCACCAGGGCAATCTGTTCGTGAAAGCCGACGGCACCATCGCCGCGATCGATTTCGGCATCATGGGCCGGATCAACCGGCAGGCGCGGCAGTGGCTGGCGGAGATCCTCTATGGCCTGACCACCGGCGACTACAGGCGCGTCGCGGAAATCCATTTCGAGGCGCAGTACGTGCCCTCGTATCACTCGGTCGAAGAGTTCGCGACCGCCTTGCGCGCGGTGGGCGAGCCGATGCGCGGCAAGCCGGTGAGCGAACTGTCGGTCGGGCAGATGCTCGACGGCCTGTTCGCGATCACCCGCGAGTTCGACATGCAGACCCAGCCGCACTTGCTGCTGCTGCAAAAGACGATGGTCATGGTGGAAGGCCTTGCCACCGCGCTCGATCCCGAAATCAACATGTGGGACGTGTCCGCGCCCTTCGTCGGCGGCTGGATCCGCGACGAGCTTGGGCCCGAGGCGATGATCGCCGACCGGCTGCGCGAGGACACCCAGACGCTGCTGCGGCTGCCCGCGCTGATCCGCCGGATCGAGGAGCGCTACCCCGCGAAAGGCGGCGCGCCGGAGCAGGCGCCGCTGCCCGAGATTGCGCTGGTGTGGGAACGTAAACCGCGATTTAACCAATATTTCGGATATCTTGCGGCCTTGGTGACGGGGGGCCTCGCGGCATGGGCGGCGATAGAGTCGGGATTGCTGGGATAGCCGGAGAGCCGGCGGCGACCAGCGATGGGCCGGCCGGCGTCCTTGCCCAGCGCCCGGCGTGGGACCGCTACGCGCTTTGGCGGAAATGGGACGCACGCGCGGTGCTGCTGCTTCTGCTGTTGCTGGCCGCCGTCTCCGCGATCGTTCCCATCCATGCCGGCGATTCCGGTGTCGAGACCAAGGGCTTTGCCGAAAACCTCGCCGCCGACACCGGGCCGGAGCGCGCCCGCGACGACGATCTGGCGCTCTACGACCGTGCCATCGCACGCATCCGGGCCGGCGAGAACTATTACGACTTCATCGTCGGGGAACAGCGCCGCGCCGACTATCCGGTCCGGCCGGGCATCGCCGTGCGACTGCCGACGCTGGCCTACATCGACGCCGCGATCCGCGAGCCGGGGCAGATCGTCGCCGCGCTGGCGCTGCTGCTGGGCGTGCTGGCGGCGTGGCGGCGGCGGCTGAACGACGAGCCGGGAATGGACCGGCGTCACATACGGCTCGCCATGGCGCTGCTGTTCGTCGGCGCCTCGCTCGGCCTCAATCGCTCCTACTTCGCGTTGCACGAGTTGTGGGCGGGGATGCTGCTGGCGCTGGCCTTCGGCTTGCATCGGCCCGGCGGGAAGTGGGGCTGGGCGCTCGTCGCCGCCGCGCTGGCGCTGGCCATCAGGGAGACCGCGCTGCCGTTCGTGCTGCTGATGGCCGCCTTGGCGCTCTGGCGGCGGGACTGGAAGGAAGGCGCGGCGTGGAGTGCGCTGGCCGTTGCTTTCCTCGCCGCGCTGGCGGTGCATCTTTCGATCATCGACGGGCAAGTCCTGCCGGGCGACAAGACCGGTCAGGGCTGGCTGACCTTGCGCGGCCTGTCGGGCTGGCTCTCCAACGTCGCGCTGTCCAGCAACCTCCGGTTCCTGCCGCACTGGCTGGCGGGTCCGGCCGTCGTCATGATGGTGTTCGGCTGGTCCGCGTGGAAGACGCCCGCCGGGCTGTTCGGCACGCTGCTCTACCTCGGTTACGGACTGGTGTTCATGATCGCCGGACGACCGGACAATTTCTACTGGGGCGCGATGGTCGCACCCGCGATGTTCGTCGGCCTGGCCTTCGTGCCGGGCGGACTCGCCTCGCTTGTCCGTGCCGCGGCGTTAACGAAGTAATTGCGCGGCTTTCGCGGCTGTTGCAATAGGCGCACATGAGCGGCCCCGGCACCCCTCCCCGCATCCTCCTGATCGTCGGTGGCGGCATCGCGGCCTACAAGGCCTGCGAACTCGTCCGCACGATCCGCAAGAACGGCGGCGAGGTGACATGCGTCCTGACCCAGAGCGGCGCGAAGTTCGTCACCGCCATGGCGCTGGCCGCGCTGTCCGAGAATCCGGTCCACACCACGCTGTGGGATCTCAAGAACGAAGTCGAGATGGGCCATATCCAGCTCTCGCGTCAGGCCGACCTCGTGGTGGTCTGCCCGGCGACCGCGAACCTCATGGCCAAGATGGCTTCGGGCATAGCGGACGATCTGGCGACGACGCTGCTGCTTGCCACCGACAAGCCGGTGATGGCGGTTCCGGCGATGAACGTGCGGATGTGGCAGCACGCCTCGACCATACGCAACGTGCAGACGTTGCGCGATTCCGGCGTCGACGTCATGGAGCCGGACGAGGGCGCCATGGCGTGCGGGGAGTATGGCCCCGGCCGGTTGCCCGAACCGCTGGCGGTCTGGCAGCGCATCGCTTGGGCACTGGGGCTCGATCCGGTCGAAGTCGCGCCGCTGCCCGGGCAGGAATTGGCGGGACAGGAACTGGTCGGGCTGGCGGACTATCAGGACGAGCCTTTCCCCGCCACGAAGGCGGCCGTCGCGCCCGATCACGAACGCCTCGCCACCGAGGGCGAAGGGCTGGGCGGTCTCTCGGGCTCGATGATCGCGCGCGGGATCAAGAAGGCGGCGCAGGCGATGGGGCTGGCCGGGCCGGACGAAGTCGAGGCCGAGCCGCTTCCCGTGCCCGCCGTGAGCGGCCCGCTGCTCTCCAGGAAGGGCGATGCGCGCGCCGCTCCGCCGACCGATCCGGAAGCGATCAACCATATCGTCACAGGGCACGAGGATGGCGCCCCCCAGCCGGTGGCCGGTGACACGGGCGGCTTCATCAGCGTAGGCGGCGGTGGGCCCGCGCAGGAGCCCGCCCAGGGGCCCGTGCCTTTCGAACCTGTCACCGACGGCCCGCTCCATGGCCGCCATGTGCTGGTCACGGCCGGGCCGACGTGGGAGCCGATCGATCCGGTGCGCTACATCGCCAACCGTTCCTCGGGCATCCAGGGGTTCGCGATCGCTGCGGCGTCGGCGCTGGCAGGCGCGCGGGTGACGCTCGTTTCCGGGCCGGTCCACCTCGCGACGCCGCCGGGAGTCGACCGTATCGACGTCGAAAGCGCGCAGCAGATGGCGGACGCGGTCAAGAAGGCGCTGCCCGCCGATGTCGCGGTGATGGTCGCGGCGGTGGCGGACTGGCGGACGATGAGCGCCGCCTCGCAGAAGATGAAGAAGCGCGGTTCCGCTCCTCCGGCGTTGATCCTGACCGAGAATCCGGACATTCTCGCCAGCGTTGCGTCTTCGCCGAAACGGCCCAAGCTGCTGATCGGCTTCGCGGCGGAGACCGAGAACGTGATCGACAACGCCGCCAACAAGCGCAAGCGCAAGGGCGCGGACTGGATCGTCGCCAACGATGTTTCGGGAGACGTCATGGGCGGCCAGTCGAACACCGTGCACATCGTGACCGGCAACGGCATTGAAAGCCTGCCCGAAATGCCCAAGGAGCAGGTAGCCCACGCCCTGGTCGAAAGATTCGCCGATGCACTCGCAAGCTGAAGTCCCCGTGCCGGTCAAGCGCCTGCCCCATTTCGAAGGGCTTGAGCTTCCGGCCTACGCAACGGAAGGCGCCGCGGGCATGGACGTGCTGGCCGCCGAGGACGTGATGCTGGCACCCGGCGCGCGCCATGCGGTGGCGACCGGGCTGGCGGTGGCGATCCCGCACGGCTTCGAGATTCAGGTACGCCCTCGCTCGGGCCTGGCGCTCAAGCACGGGATCAGCGCCCCCAATTCACCCGGCACGATCGACAGCGACTATCGCGGCGAGGTGAAGGTGATCCTCATCAACCACGGCGCCGATCCCTTCGAGATCCGCCGTGGAGACCGCATCGCGCAACTCGTATTGGCGCCCGTCACCCGCGCGACCTGGCTCAAGGTCGACGAACTTGACGAGACGGCGCGGGGCGAGGGCGGGTTCGGCTCGACGGGCGGAGCCGGTAGCGGTGTGGTGGCGCTGGGGAGTTGATGCTGCACAAGATTCTTCGTCATTGCGAGGGGCGGAGCGCCTCGCAATGACGAGGCGGAATCAATACGCCCGGCGCGCGGTTTTGTCCTTTTCGGGGGCGATGGTGATGCGCACCGTCTCGCCGGAATTGCCCGGGAAGTTGGTGAACATCGCCTCGACCAGATTGGGCACGAGATAGCGCAAGTCGTCCGAGCGCGAGACCGCCTCGGCCTTGCCCTCGAACAGGCGCTGGCCGTCCGCGCGGCGGTCGATCTTCACGTCGATGCCGCTGGTGTAGACGGTGTAGCTATCCACGCCGTAGCCGCTGTCGAAGAACGGGTCGTACCAGCCATAGCGCCACGGGCTGCCGAAGTAGCCCACGCGGCCATAACCGTACCACGGGCTCCAGTACGGGCTCATGCCGAAGCCGCCGCCGGTGGTGCGGATGCGTTCGCGGCCGTTGTCCACGCCATAGTCGAAGCGGACGACAAGCTGCGCGTTCTTCGCGCTGTCCACGGGGGTGTAGCCCACCTGGGCCATCCGCGCTTCGACGAGGTCGGCGTACTGGTTGAACTCGATGCCGCCGGCCAGGCGCGGATCGTCGGCGACGACGGCGAAAGTCTGGCCCGAAGGCGGCGGCAACTGCGACTGGAAGCGCGAGACGTCGGCCTTGAACGGCGAGGCGCAGGCGGCCACGCCCAGCATCAGCGCGGCGACCAGCGCCATCCTGGTTTTTCGGTTCGTTTTCATTATTCTATCTCCACGACACCCGACGACCGCGCATTCCGACGGCGCGGCCATCCTTATGCTGTATCAGGCATATGGGATAGACGAACCGTGCTGAATAGGGGTTGAACTCCCTTTCGCACGCGGCGTTCCATCGCAGGACGTAGCGGGTGGTTCAGCCCCGCACCAACCCCAATGCGTCATAGGCGGCGTCGAGCGTCGGCCGGGCCAGCGCGCGGGCCTTTTCGGCGCCCTTGGCGAGGATCGCATCGAGCGCCGCCTTGTCGTCCTTCAGCTCGACGAAGCGGGCGTTGATCGGCGCCAGCTTCTCGACCAGCAGCTCGCCCAGCGCCGGCTTGAACGCGCCGAAGCCCTGGCCCGCGAAATCGCGCAGCACTTCGTCCACGCTCGTGTCCGCCATGGTCGCGTAGATGCCCACGAGGTTGCGCGCCTCGGCCCGGCCGTCCAGGCCCTCCGCCTCGGACGGCAGCACTTCGGGGTCTGTCCTGGCCTTCTTCACCTTCTGCATCATCGTGTCGGCATCGTCGGTCAGGTTGATGCGGCTCATGTCCGAAGGATCGGACTTGCTCATCTTCGCCGAGCCGTCGCGCAAGGACATGATCCGCGCCGCGTCGGGCGGGATGATCGGATCGGGGAGGGTGAAGACCGGTTGCAAGTCCGTTGCAAAGTCGTTGTTGAACTTTTGCGCGATGTCGCGCGCCAGTTCCAGATGCTGTTTCTGGTCCTCGCCGACCGGCACATGCGTCGCCTGATAGAGCAGGACGTCGGCGGCCTGCAGCACCGGGTAAGTATAAAGCGCGGCGGAGGCGCCTTCCCGGTTCTTGCCCGACTTGTCCTTGAACTGCGTCATGCGGTTGAGCCAGCCGATCCGCGCCGTGCCGTTCAGCAGCCATTGCAGCTCGACATGGGCGGGAACCTGCGCCTGGTTGAACAGCGTCGAGCGGTCCGGGTCGATCCCGCAGGCGACCAGCGCGGCGACCATCTGGCGCGTATTGGCGGCCAGATCGGCGGGCAGGTGCGGCATCGAAATGGCGTGGAGATCGGCCAGGAAGAACAGGCAGTCCCCGCCGCTTCGCGCGACATCGTCCTGCATCCGCACCCAGTTGCGGATCGCCCCCAGGTAGTTGCCGAGGTGGAGATTGCCGGTGGGCTGGATGCCGGAAACGATACGCATGGGGATTACTGGACCTCCAGGATTTCGTCGTCTTCCGCCGTCTTCGGGGGCGGACGGCGGCGCCTTAGCTGGGCGAGCACCTGCTTGTCGACCGCGCCGGTCATGAAAGCGACCGCGAAGAACACGGCCATGCCCAGCGCGACGAGGACGGACAACGACCAGACCCGCTCCAACACCCCCCCGCCATAGCGGCTCGCCATCATCGGCAGCACCCACCACAGCGCCGCGGCCATGGCCGCGGTGGCGATCAGCTGGCGCGCGACCTTGCTTGCCAGCGGCAGCGTGAAATGGAACCAGCCCCGCCGGTGCAGGATGGCATAGAGCAGCAGGCAGTTGAGGCTGGCCGAACAGGCGGTCGCTGCCGCCAGCCCGACGATCCCGAAGCTGCGCACCACGAAGACGTTGAGGATGATGTTGAAGACCAGAGCCAGCAGCGCCGTCCACACCGGCGTGCGCGTGTCCTCGCGCGCGAAGAAGCCGGGGTTCAGGATCTTGACGATGACATAGGCGGGCAGGCCGGCGACCAGGGCGACCACGATCCGCGCCATGATATCGCCGTCCGCGGCGGTGAACTTGCCGCCGACGAAGAACGCGGTGACGAAAGCCGGCGCGCAGACCGCGAGCGCGGCGGCGGCGGGCAGGGTGAGCAAGGTCGCCATCTCGAACGCCTGACCCTGAAGGCGCTGCGCCTCTCTGGCCTCTCCCGAGTGGATGTGGCGCGACAGCATCGGCAGGATCGCCGTGCCCAGCGCGATGCCGACGATGCCCAGCGGCATCTGGTTCAGCCGGTCGGCGAGCTTGAGCAGCGTCAGCGAACCCTGCGGCAACTGGGTGGCGAAGAACGTGTCGACGAACTGGCTGACCTGATAGATGCCCGCCCCGAACGTCGCCGGCAGGATCAGCGCGCCCAGCCGCTTCACCTCCGGCGTGAGGCGCGGCATCGTGACTTTCAGCTTCACGCCCGCGCGGCGCGTCTCCCAGATCAGGTAGAGCAGTTGCACCACGCCTGCGGTCGCCACCGCGACCGCCAGCGCGAAAGCGACGATCCGGTCGTCCCCATGCGGGCCCCGCAGCTCGGCACCGATCAGGATGCCTGAGATCAGCACCAGATTGAGGAATACCGGCGCGAAAGCCCCCGGCCCGAAGCGCGAGCGCGCATTGAGCAGGCCCGACAGCATCGCCACCAGGCTGACGAGGCCGAGATAGGGGAAGGTGATGCGGCTCAGCAGGACCGACAGCTCGAACTTTCCGGGGACGTTCTGGTACTCGCTCGCCAAGACCCAGACGATCCCGGACATGCCGATCATGGCGAGCGCGCTGAAGGCGAAGAGCACCCAGACGAACACCGCCAGCACATCGTCCGCGAACTTCTCGGCCGCTTCTTCTCCCCCTTCTCCGTGCAGCGCCCGCGAATACATTGGCACGAACGCGACCGAGAACGCCCCTTCGGCGAACAGCCGGCGAAAAGTGTTGGGCAGCGTGAAAGCGAGCTGGAAGGCGTCGGCCGCAAGGCCCGCGCCGAGCACCCGCGCGAGCAGCATGTCGCGCGCGAAGCCGAACACGCGGCTGATCGCGGTCAGTCCGCCGATCGTGCCGACGTTGCGGATGAGGCTCATGGCCCGATCCGGTCCCGGACCGCGAGGCCGATCAGGCGTTCCCTGCCGGCGGCATGCCGGCCATGCCTTCCGTGCCCTGTTGCGCCTGCTGCTCGGACAACTGCTGCATGTAGAGACCGTTGAAGTCGATCGGTTCCAGCATCAGCGGCGGGAAGCCGGCGTCGCGCACCGCGTCGCAGACGATGCGGCGGGCGAACGGGAACAGTATGCGCGGCGCTTCGGCGAAGAGGAACGCATGGGCGTGGCTGTCCTCCAGGTTGCGCATGCCCACGAGGCCGCAATAGACGAGGTCGACGGCATAGATCGTGGTCGTGTCGCTCAGCGCCTTGACCACGACCTTCAGCTCCACCTCGTGCACCTCGTCGCCCACCGGCTTGGCGGCGATGTTGAACTGGATGTCGATCTGCGGCTGCTCCTGCACTTGGAAGCTGGCCGGAGCATTCGGGTTCTCGACCGACAAATCCTTGACGTATTGCGAGATGATCCCGGCGGCGGGGGCGGTGTCCTCGCCGTTGCCCAGCTGCAAGTCCGAAATCACATTGCCGCTGATGTCCCCACTGTTGCTTTCGTCGGCCATGGCCCGTTGCTTCCCTGTCTGAAATCTTGCCAAAATACGTGTGGACGCGCGACTAGCACCGTGCGTCACACCCGGCAATGCGCTGCGGGATACGTCGGGCCGTTTACCTTTCATGCCCGCTCTCGCCCCGCCAAAAAGTTGGCGCGGATTGTCGCTCACGCGTTGTTCATTTGTAATACGCCCCTATGTGGGGCTATGATGAATGACCTGCTTTGCGCGGGCCACAACCATTATGGACCTCGGGTGTGACAGTCGAAATCGTAATCCTGGCGATGATCGCGGCCTTCCTGGGCCTGCGCCTCTATTCCGTGCTGGGCCGCCGGGCCGAGCATGAGGAAGAGCCGATCGCCGGCCGGTTCGAGGGTCAGCCGGGGACCGAGCGCGGGGCAGCGCAGCGCAGCCTGCCGCCGACGCAGGTCGACGAGGCTGCTCCGGCAACCCGCCAGCGGGAGTTTCCTTCTGCCAACCCGGCGGTCGAGCGCGGCTTGCGCGAGATCGCGACGGCCGACCGGCGCTTCGATGGCTTCGCCTTCATGGAAGGTGCGCGCGCCGCTTACGGCATGATCCTCGAGGCGTTCTGGCGCGGCGACAAGGAAGAGCTGCGGGCGCTGTGTGACGCTTCGGTCTATGAAAGCTTCGCCGCTGCGATCGACGCGCGCGTTGCTGCCGGCGAAACGCTCGACAACCGACTGGTCCGGATCGAAGAGAGCACCATCGCCGCCGCCGGTTACGAAGCGCCGCTCGCCCGGATCACCGTGCGGTTTCGCGCGGATATCGCCGCCGTGACGCGCGATGCCGAGGGGAATGTCGTCGCCGGATCGCTCGACGATGCGGTCGAGGCGATCGATATCTGGACGTTCAGCCGCAACCCCGCCTCCGCTACCCCAGACTGGCTGCTCGAAGAAACCGATGAAGGTTGAAGCGAGGGGCTGAGCCGTGCTGGGGGGCAGGGGGCGAACCGAGCGACGGTCTGGACGGCACAGCGGCGGTTTTGCCGCGCTTCTTGGGCTGACCGCGCTTCTGGGCGCCTGTGCGCTGCTGCCCGGCGGCGACCGGCCTGAGCCGCCGCCCGCGCCGCGCGGAGAAACGGCGCGCACCATCGGCGTGCACCCGGGCCCTTCCATCGACAGCCTCGTCCTTACCAGGACCGATGCCGACGCGGCGCTCGCCTCGTTCCGGGAGAGCTGCCCGCGCCTGCTCAACCGTACCGATGCCAGCGGGCTGACGGCGCGTTCGGACTGGGAACTGGCCTGCGGCGTCGCGCGCGAATGGAGCGCCGGGGCGGGCGGGGGCGATGCCCGCGATTTCTTCGCCAACTATTTCGAAACCGTGCGCGTCGGCAATGGCGCGGCATATGCGACCGGCTATTTCGAGCCGGAGATCGTCGCCGCGCGCGCGCGGCGGCGGGGATATGACACCCCGATCTACCGCATGCCGCCCGATCTGGTGCGGGCCAGGCCGGGCGATGCGCAGCCCTTGGCGGACGGCAAGATGCCGCTGGGCCGCTATGACCAGCGCGGCCGCTTCGTCGCCTATCATGACCGCACCGCGATCGAGCAGGGGGCGCTGATGGGCCGTGGGCTGGAACTCGCCTGGGCGGCGGATCCGGTCGAGTTCTTCTTCCTCCAGATCCAGGGCTCGGGCCGGTTGCGCCTGCCCGACGGGACGGTGATGCGCATCGGCTATGCCGGCCAGAACGGCTGGCCTTATACCGGCATCGGCGGCGTCATGCGGGATCGCGGTCTCGTCGGCAGCGGGCGCGGCCAGTACTCGGGCTCGATGCAGGGCATCATCCAGTATATCCGCGACAACCCGCGTGACGGCGCCGCGCTGATGCGCGAAAACAGGAGCTTCGTGTTCTTGCGCGAAGTGATCGGGGACGGCCCGGTCGGCGCGCTGGGCGTGCCGGTGCGGCGTGAAAGCTCGGTTGCGGCAGACCCCGCCTTCGTGCCGCTGGGCGCGCCCGTGTGGTTGGACGTGGACCGCCGCGAAGCCGATGGCCTGTGGGTGGCGCAGGATACCGGCGGCGCGATCAAGGGCGCCAATCGTTTCGACACGTTCTGGGGAGCGGGCGAGGATGCGCGCCGTATCGCCGGTGGCATGAGCGGACGCGGCAAGGCGTTGCTGCTGCTGCCCAAGGGCACGCTGCTGCGTCTCAGACGGCGGTGAGGCGCGGAGGGCGCAGGCTCAGTCCCGAGGAAGCGGCGCTGTGGGCGCGCGTCGCGGGTACGGTGAGGCCATTTTCGGGGCGGAGCGCTTCTCCCCAGGATGGGGAGGGGGAGCAGCCGCAGGCTAGTGGAGGGGGCTCGTCGCCTTCACAGCGCCTGGTCGCCGGCCCCCTCCGTCAGCGCTCTGCGCTGCCACTTCCCCTTCCTGGGGAGGATTGTAGGTCCCTTACTCGCCAGACCTTGGACTCAACCTGGGATCGCAAGCTGGGCAAGGGCGCGGTGCAGCCCGATTTCACGCTGGACCTCCACGGGTCGTCGCTCGACGCGGCGCATGGACGATTGATCATCGGGTTGTCGCAGGCCAAGGCGATGGGCGCGCGGCTGGTGCTGGTCGTTACCGGCAAGCCGCGCCCGGTCGATCCCGCCGATCGCGGTACGCGGCGCGGCGCGATCCGCGCCAAGATCACCGACTGGCTGGCCCACAGCGAGCACGCTGGCGACATCGCGGCGATCCGGGGCGCGCACCGCCGCCATGGGGGAGAGGGTGCGCTCTACGTGGTGCTCAGGCGAAGACGGTAGGACATCGACCGTCCAAATCCGATCGTCATTGCGAGCGTAGCGAAGCAATCCAGGGCGGTTCTGCCCCGCCTGGATTGCTTCGTCGCTGCGCTCCTCGCAATGACGAGTGGTGTTCATGAAGGTCATTCGGGCATCGACGCCGGTATTCGCGTCATCCGCATTGCCCCCGATGGAGCAGCTTGTGGTCGGCCAGTACCAGCGCCATCATCGCTTCGACCACCGGCGCGCCGCGAATGCCGACGCAGGGATCGTGGCGGCCTTTGGTGCGGATTTCCGCCGCCTGTCCTTCGCGGTCGATCGTCGGCACGGGCGTGAGGATCGAACTGGTCGGCTTGAAGGCGACGCGCACCGTGACCGGCTGGCCGGTCGAGATACCCCCGGCGATGCCGCCCGCGTGGTTGGCGTCGAAACCGGGGCCGTCGTTTCCCGGCCGCATCGGGTCGGCGTTGGTCTCGCCGGTGAGCCGCGCCGCCGCGAAGCCGTCGCCGATCTCGACTCCCTTGACCGCGTTGATCCCCATCATCGCCGCCGCCAGCTCCGCGTCGAGCTTGCCGTAAAGTGGCGCGCCCCAGCCGGCGGGCACGCCGGTCGCCACGCATTCGACCACCGCGCCCAGCGAGGATCCGGCAAGGCGCGCGTCGTCGACCAGCTTCTCCCAGCGCGCCGCCGCCGCCGCGTCGGGACAGAAGAACGGATTGCGGCCGATTTCGGCGGCGTCGAAATTGTCGAAGTCTATGGGATCGCCGCCGATCTCGGTGAGATAAGCGAGGATCGAGACCTCGGGGATCACCAGCCGCGCCACGCCGCCCGCCGCCACCCGCGCGGCGGTTTCGCGCGCCGAACTGCGCCCGCCCCCGCGATAGTCGCGGAAGCCGTACTTGGCGTCGTAGGCATAGTCGGCGTGGCCGGGGCGATAGGCATTGGCGACTTCCGAATAGTCCTTGGAGCGCTGGTCGGTGTTCTCGATCATCAGGCTGATCGGCGTCCCGGTGGTTTTCCCCTCGAAC
>DATEEP010000178.1:0-3963 GCA_035281095.1 Novosphingobium sp.
GCCATGCGGCGGGACCAGGCAGCAGGTGTTCCCGCCCCGGCGGCACCATCCGTTGAACCCGTTCGAAACATTCCGAAGGAGCAAGGGCGCATATGAAGGCGACGATCTGGCATAATCCGAAGTGCGGCACCTCGCGCAAGACGCTGGCGATCCTTCAGGAAACGCCGGGCGTCGAGCTGACGGTGGTGGAATACCTGAAGAACCCGCCCAGCGCGGACAAGCTGGCGCAGCTCTACCGCGATGCCGGGATCACGCCGGGGCAGGGCTTGCGCCTGCGCGGCACCGATGCCGAGGAGCGCGGGCTGCCCGCTGCGGCCGATGCTGTCGTGCTGGCGGCGATGGCGGCGGACCCGATCCTGATCGAGCGGCCGCTGGTCGAGACCGAGAAGGGCGCGCGCCTCTGCCGGCCGGAGGACAAAGTCCGCGAAATCCTGTGACTTTCGAGGCTAGCCTCGTTCCGGTTCCGATTGAACCGGAACGAGTCCGCATATCCTTTGTCTGCCGTGATTTCCGAGCCGGCAGGTGATTCCACCTGCCTCGAAATCACTCTAGTTGCGACATCAGGCTGACCGACTTCTTGCAATGGTCTGTCAAATCTGCAAACCCGGCACTTTCGAACGGACAGCGCGATTACACCCGGACTTGATGACTGACATGCAGGAAAAATCGCCAAGATGACCAGCACCCAGCTCGCCCGTGAGCCGCTGCCGCACAGACTCAGGAAACAGATCAAGCGCCGGTTCGGCCCGTGGAGCGTCTTCTTCGAAGGCTTCCTGAAGAACCCGGTAATGGTCGGATCGATCGTCCCGTCCTCTCGCTTCACCATCGAGAAGATGCTGGCGCCGGTGGACTGGGAGACGTGCCGCCTGTTCGTCGAGTACGGGCCCGGAATCGGCACTTTCTGCCAGCCGATCCTCGACCGGCTGGCGCGCGACGGCATGCTGATCGTGATCGATACGAACCCGCTCTACATCGATTATCTCAACCGCACGATCAGCGACAGCCGCTTCGTCGCGGTGCTGGGATCCGCCGCCGACGTCGAGGATATCGTGCGGGCGCATGGGCACGATCACGCGGACTACGTGCTGTCCGGCCTGCCGTTTTCGACCCTGCCCGAGGGGGTGGGGCCGGCCATCGCCGACGCCACTTTCCGCATCGTCCGGCCCGGCGGCGCGTTCCTGGTCTATCAGTTCTCGGCCAAGGCGCGCGACTTCATGGCGCGCAACTTCACCCGCATCGACCAGGATTTCGAAGCCCGCAACATCCCGCCCTGCCGCCTGTTCTGGGGCTGGAAGGATGGCGAAAGCGCTATTTGAAACGGCCTTGCAACGCACTTGCAAGCCGTTTGCTCCCTATTCGAACGTCGCTGAATCGATCCGCGGCGGCGGACCGGCCAGCTGGCGGTGGACGGCGGCGACGATCGCCACGAAATAGAGCGCCATCACCGCGCTGAACAGCGACGAGATCACCGCCATCCCGATCGTCGAACCCTCCTGTCCCGCGAGCAGCGTCAGGACCACGCCGAACAGCGCGCTGGCGATCACGACCACCACCATGAAGGCGATGAACACCAGCAGGTAGAACAGGAACACCCTGCCGGCATTGCCGCGCGTCAAGTCCCACGATCGCCTGAGTATCTCGATCGGGTTGCGCTGTCCTTCGACGACGATGATCGGCGGGACGAGCGACATGCGGACCATGACGTAGATGAACAGGATCAGGGTCGCGGCAATTCCCACGGCCGCCGCTCCGATCGCGGCCGGGAGGCCCATGAGCACCCCGCCCGCGAACATACCGGCCACCCCCAGCAAGAGCTGCGCCAGGAAATAGGGGAGGACGCCCCTCACCCCCAGCCCGATCGCCTGCCCCACCGTGGGCCTGCCCCGGTCGGTCAGCAGCGCGATCAGCGCCAGCGTGCCGGCCGCCTGGAACAGGATCATGGGAATGACGAACGGCAGGATCGAAAGGTAGTAGGCGCCCGCCATCTCCACTATCGCCTTCTGGTCCATGGCCGCCGTGGGCTCGGGCTGCGGGAACAGCAGCGTGAGCGCCAGGGTCGGCAGCATGAAGAACACGCCCGCCAGCGCCAGCGCCACCTCGCGGTTGAGCGACACCGCCGCCGAAGCCTGCTTCCAGGCGAGATTGCTGTCGAATTTCATGGGATGCTCCTCGGCGGGATGGGTTCCGCGTTTGGGCTTGATAACCGCAGCGAATGCCGCCACGCAACGTGCCATGACGCTGCCCGATGGAATCGAGCTGAAGATCGACCGCGAGCCGGTGCCCTATCGCGCCGCGCTCGACTGGATGACCGCGCGCAACACCGCGATCGCCGAAGGGAAGGCCAAAGGTGACGGGCGCGAGCTGATCTGGCTGCTGGAGCACCCGCCGGTCTATACCGCCGGCACCAGCGCCGCGGC
Source organism: Novosphingobium sp. (assembly GCA_035281095.1). GTDB lineage: Bacteria > Pseudomonadota > Alphaproteobacteria > Sphingomonadales > Sphingomonadaceae > Novosphingobium. The sequence continues at coordinate 2,418 of DATEEP010000178.1, forward strand.
GGACGAACTGCTCGATCCGCGCTTCGAAGTGGTCAAGGCCGGGCGCGGCGGGCGCTACACCTATCACGGGCCGGGCCAGCGGATCGGCTATGTGCTGCTCGACCTGAATCGCCGCGCGCGCGACGTGCGCGGCTATGTCCATGCGCTGGAAGGCTGGGTGATCGCCACGCTCGGCACGTTCGGGGTCGAGAGCTTCCGCCGCGACGGCCGCGTCGGCATCTGGACTATCGACAAGGACGGCCGCGAGGCCAAGATCGGCGCCATCGGCGTGCGCGTGCGGCGCTGGGTGACGATGCACGGCTTCTCGGTCAACTTGCGGCCCGACCTGTCGCACTTCACCGGCATCGTGCCCTGCGGGATCGAGGAATTCGGGGTCACCAGCCTGGAACGGCTGGGCATCGCGGTGAGCGACGAGGAATGGGACGAGGCGCTCATGGCGCAGGCCGGCAAGTTCCTCGCGGCGCTCGACCGGCCCTGCCCCGACCCAAATGGCCCGACGGAGAACGCCTGCCCAACGGAGAACGCGGTATGAGACTGGTCTCGACCCTGATCGCGGCAACGCTGGCGAGCGCGCTTGCCGCCTGCGGCTCGGGCGATGCCGGCAAGCAGGCCTCGGGCAAGAGCGAGATCCTCGCGCCTTCGGTCAGCGACGAGATGCTGCCCTACGACACCGTCCAGTCCCAGCCCCCCCTCGCCGCCCCGACCTTCGCGCCGGACGAGGACGCGGGCAAGACCGGCGGCGGTGCGCCCCCGCCGGCAGCGGACGCCAGCGCGGCGGCGAGCGATGCGGCTGAGGCGCCGGCAGCGGCGGAGACGCCGGAGGGCGGCGGGGCGGAGGGGGAGTAACTCTTGAATCCTCAACCACTTCGTCACCCCGGGGTTGACCCGGTGTCCCGCTTCTTACGCACCACCATCAGACCAGCAGCGCATACAGGTTCGCCCAGTCCGGATTTCCCCGCTCGACCAACGCGAACTTCCACTCACGGCGCCAGCGCTTGATCCGCTTTTCATGCGCGATGCAGTCCTCGATCGTGTCGCCGCGCTCGGCCCAGACCAGGCGGGTGAGCCCATAGCGACGACAGAAGTCGGAGCCCGTCCCCTCGCGATGTTGGAAAATCCGCTGCGGCAGGTCCGCGGTTACACCGACATAGATCGTGCCCCGATAGCGATCGGCCATGATGTATACCCAGCCACCGCGCCGTTCCCGATCCATCGGCTGAAAAGAATACAAGCGGGACCCCGGGTCAAGCCCGGGGTGACGAAGGGGTGCGGGTTGCCAAGCCGATTAAGCTCAGTAAGCTGACCCATCCGTCAGCAAGTGGAGTCGCATGAGGATACAATGCGGCGCGATCCATTTGAGCAATCTCTTCCCTGGCTGACTGCGATCGGCTTGCTTGCGTTCGCCGCCTTCGCAAAGGACCATCCGACTGGACAACCCAGTTCGGCACTACGTGATCGACATCCTTGACCACGGATCCTTTCGCGAGATGCGAGCTTATTCGCGGCGCGGCGACCCTTTCGGCAAGCGAGAAGCGGGAGCGTTGAA
>DATEEP010000179.1:0-4189 GCA_035281095.1 Novosphingobium sp.
GCGGTATCCAACCCGCGTATCAGAGTCTGAGCAACCGCCGTCTTACTGCCGCCGCGTCCGACCCTGCACAGCCAATTCCCCCCTCACGCCAAAAGAGGCGGCCGGAATCTCGCGACCCCACTCTTGAATTCGGACATGAGAGTCACAACCTCGTCTTCGCTCGGAATACGACCGTTCTCGTCGTCCCACTTGGGCGGGATAGCCGTCCAGACGACTGCATCCACACCCTGCGCCTCGGCCCAGGGGCCTATCTCGTCGTTGTACGGATATGGTCGTGAGCTCGCAGGCCATCGGCCTATCCAGTCCGACTTGGTTTTCTCGCGCCGTCGCAACGCTGCAACTGCATCGGCCAACGTCTCCACTTCAAGCACGGTCCAAAGCACGGTGACGCGAGGGCCATCTGGCATGACGACTAATGTCACGCGGTCGCCTCCGGACAATCGTGCGAACTCGATCGGCAGACCCGGGCCATCGTCATGCCACTTGGTTACCGGAAGGCCGTCTGGATCCCAGATCAATGATCCCCAACCGAGACATGCGATCACGCTCATGTGCCCCCTGAGTCGCTATTTTTCCCTCACAAGCGACTTTAGGCTGCGGAAAGGAATAAGCGTAGCGCGACCTACCTTCACGGTTTCGAGGTCGCCAGACTGGATCAGTTCATAGATTCGGGAGCGGCTAAGACCGGTGATACGGACAGCAGTCGCAACCCGTACAGTGAGGGGCTCGAGGCTGCGTTCTGCGGCTCGCTCCATCATTAGCGCCTCTGTCCGGGCGCCTCGCGCGAACGCGCAAAATTACGGTCGCTGTCGAGAAACGACACCAGCATTGCCGGGATCAGTTCGACAATGGGTTCTTCGGTTCCGTATGCTTGAGCGTACAAAGCGGCATAGTCGCGAAGGGCATGCTGCAAATCGGGAGTGATTGTGATCGCCAGCTTGATCGGGGTCCTGTCGGGCAACTTTGCCAGTTTCAGTTCGGGCATGACCTGCTCCTAGCCGCGCCAAGGCGCGAGAATGAGATCCTTGTGGACGACTAGCCGGACGGATGCGCCGGGCCGGATCGTGATCGTCGGTTGAATGTTGAGATTGCGCGATGTGAGCTGATCCCCGGCGCGCGACACATTCTGTTGGGTCGATTCCCTGATCGCCTGGACGAGGTCGCTCTCACCGGTAACGGTCAATTGCGAACCCACCCCGAGCAGCGTGGACAGCGTCACGCCCTTGAGCAGCGCCCATGTGTGGAAATCGACTTTGTCCTGGAGACCAGCATAGCCCGAGGCATCAGTCGCTGGCACATTGTCGATCCTCATCGAGCTGCCGTCTGGCAGCATGATCCGCTGCCAGACGATCAGCGCGCGCTTCTGGCCGAACGCCACGACGCTGTCGTAGCTGCCGATCAGCCGCGATCCCTGGGGAATGAGCAGGATTCGCCCGGTCGGGCTGTCGAACACCTGGCTAGTCACCTGTGCCGTGACGAGGCCGGGCAGATCGGAACGAAGCCCCGTGATCAGACTCGCCGCAATCACGCTGCCGGCCGAGAGCAAATAGGGAGACGGCGCTGCCGTCAGCGTGTGCAGGTTGACGTCGTCCGAACGATCGAGCGTTCCAACGAATTGCGCCTTCCGGCCCTGCGCGTTCGGATCACGGTCGGGGTCGAGTGTTGGACTAGCGGCAGGAGTTGCCGTCGGCGTCGGTGTGCCCGCTGCATCAGCGACGGTCGGAGTCGAGGCGGCGGTACGGCCCTGCACCAAGACGCCAGATTCGCGAGCGGCCTTGAGCTCTGCGAGCTGACGCTCGCGTTCCTGCGCCGCCTGCTGGGCCGATGGATCACTGACACTTCCCGTCTCCATCGCCATCCTGCGCTGGCTCTCGAGGATCGGTCGTCCAAGATCCCCGGGCAACGGCGGCCCAAGCTTCGGAGCGTCACCGTAGGTCGCCGGCAAGCCGTTCAAAGCATCGGCAGATGGCCGATTGCTCGGCTCCGAGAGTTCCTGACGATCGGCGACGGCGCTGAACACGCGCGGCTTCAGCGCAATCCAGGCCACGGCCATCAGGCTGATCGACCCGAGGGCGGCGATGGCGATGATGACACCCCGGCGAAACCGGATGGCGCGGGCGGGCTTAGTCCGGATAGCCAAGGTCTCGGGATCGACCTTCGGCGCCGGCGTAATGACGGCCTCGCTCATGAGCGCTTGCCCTTCCGCGCGGCGCTGCCGTCGGCAACGCGGTTGATGCGGACGATCTGCTGCTTTTTGGTGCCAAGCCTGAGTTCCGCCACATCGAAGATGCGATCGATCACGTAGAAACGGCCCCGGACGCGATAGTTGGCGAGTTCGGCTTCTCCGCCCGCACCAATGATGAAGAACGGCGGCGCCTCGCCGACCGCGATGCTCGCCGGAAACTCGACGAACGTCTGCCGCCCGTCGTCGAAGGCACGGACTGGCCGCCATGCGGCCTGGTCACCGCTGATGGCGTAGTTGAAATGAAGGCTGTCGATCGACAGGCCTTCCGAGATGGGCGCAGCCGCGGCGGTCTGCTCAGCGGCCCGGCGCAGAGCGATCAACTGGTCCGCGGGATAGGTCCAGGACAGCGCCGCCATCGCGGTGCGCGAAGTGGCCGTAAGCTGGACATGGTAACTCCGCCGATCGGTCGTGATGACGAGGTTCGTGGCGAGGCCCGACGCGAACGGTTTCACCAGGATATGCGTCCGCTTTTCCGCGCCGCTCCCGCTGGTCGTGTCGCCGATGACCCAACGCACGGTGTCGCCGGCAGCAACCGACACGAGGCTCTCGCCAGGCTGGAGGGCAATATCGGTCACCGCACCCGGCGCGGTGTAGACCTGGTAGATCGCCCCATCGGCGAAGGGAAAGACCTGCACGGCATTCACGAACCCCTGCGCCTGCGGTTCCTGCGTTGCCGCCCTGTTCGCGGCGGCGACGCGCGCCACGTTGAGGCTGATCGGACGTTTGACGCGGGCACGACGGACCGGTGGCTTCGAGATTGGTGTGATGGCGGGTACGGCCACCGGCGCCGGCACCTTCGGCGATGCGACGGTCTGCGCAGACGCTGGCGCCGTCGCGAGGGCGATGGCCGATACGGCAAGGATGAATCTCATTGGCGTGACTCCGGGGCGGGCTGCGTGGGCGCAGCGAGATTGGGATCGAGGGGCGAGCCGAGCGGCAGGTTGACCGTTGCCGGCGGCGACGGAGCCGGCGGCGCTGACGGTCGCGGCGGCGTTGGCGGATCAAGCTCGCGGCTCCAGTCGACCGCATCGACATAGACGCCGAGCGGATTCCGGCGGAGCGTGTCGGCGTCGCTCGGCGGCTTGATCACGATCGTGAGGATCGCGGTCCATCGCGATGTCCCGGCCTCGGTACCACGCTCATAGGCGGTCTCGGTCCACTTGACCTGGAACGAGCGGTCGGATGCCCGCACCACGCTGGTGACCTGGACCGACACGGTCCTCTCGCCGATACTGGCGAAGGGATCGGCGCCGCGCGCATAGTCGCCGAGGAACTGGCTGCCGCGCTTGGTCGTGAAATCATAGGCTTCGAGCCAGTCCTGGCGAACCAGCACGGGATCGAGCGAGCGGCCACGGACGTTCGCGATGAAGCGCGACAGGTGCCACGCGATCTGGGGATCGGTCGGCTGCTCGGGAACAGCCGGATCGACGCCGCGTGCCCGCCCTCGTCGTCTGCGACGATCAGGTAAAGCGTATTGGCATTGTCGAACTGATCCATCTCGTACTGGTCATCGACCACCGGCACGTCCCAGCCGAACAGGTCGACGAAGAGACGCTTGCGGTCGGCGAACATGGATAGGAGCAGCGGCTGGCTTTCCGCTGCCAGATGGTTGTCGATGATGTGGATCATAGGGGTGCTCCCGGTCGTGATTTCGCACACGAAGGAAGCAGCAACGAGCCGCCCGAAATAGACCGAGTGATTACTCGGGTTGACGGGTCCGGAGTTCGTCCAGTCCGATCTCGCCAGCGAGGACGGCACTGGTCACAAGCTCGGTCCGATCATGCGCATCGAACAGGCGGCGCGCTTAGCATTACAGTTGCAAGTTGATTGAAACTCTGAATCAATAGGTCTCCATGGTAAGGAGGCCGTGGATGACGGGTGCATCGATCGAAACGACGCTGGAGCTTTGGGCATCGTCGCTGCGCGACGTGAAGGCTCGTATGC
>DATEEP010000180.1:0-4470 GCA_035281095.1 Novosphingobium sp.
GGCGCTGCAAGGCGCCAGCGCCACCCTGGCCGCGCATGAGCAGGGCCTCGCGGTGCTGCGCGAGCGGTCCTCGGCGCAGCGCGCGGAGATCGAAGGCTGGCGCTCCCGCGCCGGCGCCGCGGCGGGCCGCCTTGCCGAAATGGACCGCCGTTTCGACGAGATCGAAGCCGAACGCGCGGTCACCGCCGCCAAGCCGGCTGCGCTGATGCGCGAGATCGAAGGCGGCGAGGCGGTCGGCCAGCGGTTGGGCGCGGACCTCGCCGCCGCCGAAGCGCGGGTCGCCCAGGCCGCCGAGGAAGCGCGTCTTGCCGACGCAGCGCTCGGCGCGGCGCAGGAAGCGCTCGCCGATGCGCGCGAGCATCGCGCCGGAGCCGCCGCCCGCGCGTCCAACGAGGACGAGCGACGCGTGGAAATGACGCGCATTTCGGGCGAGCGCTTCCAGAGCCCCCCGCCGCTGCTGCCCGGCCGGTTCGGTTTCGACGAAGCCGACGTGCGCGGATCGGGCAGCGAGTCCGCCGAGATGGACCGCCTCGTCGGCGAGCGCGAACGCCTCGGCCCCGTCAACCTCGTCGCCGCCGACGAACTGGCGCAGGCCGAGCAGGAGCACGGCGCCAATGTCGCCGATCAGGCCGAGCTGGCCGAGGCGGTCAACCGGCTGCGCGGCTCGATCGGCAACCTCAACCGCGAGGGGCGCGAGCGGCTGCGCACCGCCTTCGAGGCCGTGGACGGCCACTTCCGCCGCCTGTTCTCCCGGCTGTTCGAAGGCGGGCAGGCGCATCTGGCCATGGTCGATTCGGACGATCCGCTGGACGCCGGCCTCGAAATCTATGCCCAGCCGCCGGGCAAGCGCCTGCAATCGCTGACGCTGCTGTCCGGCGGCGAGCAGGCGCTGACCGCGATCGCGCTGATCTTCGCGCTGTTCCTCACCAACCCCGCGCCGATCTGCGTGCTCGACGAAGTCGACGCGCCGCTGGACGACGCCAACATCGAACGCTTCTGCGACCTGCTCGACGCGATGGTGGCCGAGACCGACACCCGCTACCTCATCGTCACCCACAATGCCGTCACCATGAGCCGGATGCACCGCCTGTTCGGCGTGACCATGGTCGAACGCGGCGTCTCCCGCTTGGTCAGCGTCGATCTCGGCGGCGCGGAGGAACTGCTGGCGGCGGAGTAGGTTGATTCTTGTGCAAACTGGTTCCAATACCGAGCTAACCCCCCGCATTCCCCACCACCCAGCACGCCAGCGCCATCAGCAGCCCGGCCGAGCGGTTGGCGCGGAAGCGGGCGAGGGGGTTCTCGGCGTCGTCGGGCGCGAGCGTCAGGACTTGCCAGCCAAGGTGCGCGGCGATGGGCAGCAGCGTGAGCAGCGCCACCCAGTCCGGCCGCAGCAGCCAGAAGGCGAGCGCCCACAGCCCGAGCGCCGCGACATAGAACAGCGCCACGCCGCCGCGTACTTTCCCGCCCAGGCGCAAGGCGCTGGAGCGGATGCCGACGAGCGCGTCGTCCTCGCGGTCCTGCAAGGCGTAGATCGTGTCGTAGCCGATGACCCAGGAGACGCAGCCGGCGTAGAACACGGCCAGCACGTGCGACAATTCCGGCCGCACTTCGGTCCAGCCGACCAGGACCGCCCAGCTGAACACCAGGCCGAGCCACGCCTGCGGCCACCAGGTGATCCTTTTCATGAACGGGTAAGCCGCCACCGGAAGCAGGCTGCCCAGTGCCACGAGCCGCGCCTGCCAGCCCAGATGCAGCAGCACGACCAGCCCGACGAGGCACAGCGCCAGAAGCCAGACCAGCGCGCCTTTCCGGCTGACCCTGCCCGAGGCGACGGGGCGGGCGGCGGTGCGCGCGACTCGCCGGTCCAGATCGGCATCGACCATGTCGTTATAGACGCAGCCCGCGCCGCGCATCGCGATCGAACCCACGAGCAGCCACAGGATCAGGTCCCAGCGCGACTCTCCACCGGCCAGCAGCACCCCCCAGGCGCCGGGCCAGAACAGCAGCCACCAGCCGATCGGCCGGTCGAACCGGGCCAGCAGGGCATAGTCGCGGATCGCGGGCGGAAGCGACGCCACGAGGCCGCGATGCTGGCTGTCGGGGACTATGTCGGCGGGCTGGGGCATGATGTTCCCTTAACCGCCCTCTCCCCTGTCGTCATCCCGCCACCTCCCCACGCGTGGGGAGGATTGCGCCACCTCCCCACACGTGGGGAGGATTGCGATGGCGATCAAGTTCAGGATGACGGAGCGAGCGATGCGGGTTAGCGCGGGGACATGACCGCACGCCCCGCCTGGCCGCCCCGTTCCGCGCCGCGCCTGTTCGTCGCCGGCCCGCTGGCCGAAGGCGCCACGGTGACGCTCGAAGGACCGCAGGCGCACTACTTGTCCAAGGTGATGCGCGTTGCCGATGGCGACGCCGTGGTCCTGTGCGACGACATGACCGGCGAATGGGCGGCGCGAGTCGCGGCGGCGGACAAGCGGCACGTCTCGCTGGCGGCGGAACGGCAACTGCGCCCGCGCGAGCAAGTGCCCGACTTCGTGCTGTGCGTCGCGCTGCTCAAGAAGCCGCGCTTCGATCTGGTCCTGGAAAAAGCGACCGAGCTGGGCGTGCGGCGCATCCAGCCGGTGCTGACCCGGCGCTGCGTGGCCGACAGCCTGAACCTGGAGCGCGCCCACGCCATCGTGATCGAGGCGGCCGAGCAATGCGCCCGCACCGCCCTGCCCGAACTGGCCGAGCCGGCGAAGCTGTCCGCGCTCCTCGATGGCTGGGAGGCCGGGCGTGCGCTTTTCTTCGCCGATGAACTGGGCGGCGCTTGCGCACGGGACGCCTTCGCCGCGCAAGCCGGCCCCGCAGCCCTGCTGATCGGCCCCGAAGGGGGATTCGACGATGCGGAACGCGCATCCGTGACCGCACTGGCACAGGCGCGGGCGATATCGCTCGGCCCCCGTATCCTGCGCGCGGAGACCGCCGCGATCGGGGCGACGGCGCTGTGGATGGGCCTGTCGGGCGACTGGACGAGCTAACCACCTCCTTCGAAGATGAGGAGGCTCAAATTAATGCTGGCGCAACATTCCGCCCTCACCTAACGCGCCGCCATGAGCACGCGGCAGGTGTCGGATCGGGACGATCCGGTGATCGAGAACGTCAGTCAACTCGCGCAGCCGATGGCAGCGGGAGAGAAGCCGCGCGAGAAGTGGCGGATCGGCACCGAGCATGAGAAGCTGGTGTTCGACACCGCCGATTTCCATGCGCCGAGCTATGACGAGCCGGGCGGCATCCGCGACTTGCTGGGCGCGCTGACCGGGTTCGGCTGGGAGCCGGTCGAGGAAGGCGGCAACGTGATCGCCCTGTCCGGCATCGACGGCGCGGTGAGCCTGGAGCCCGCGGGGCAGCTCGAACTGTCCGGCGCTCCGCTGACGGACCTCCACCAGACGTGCGCCGAGACCGGACGCCACATCGATCAGGTCAAGGCGATCGGCGCGCGCGGCGGCAAGGCGTTCCTCGGCCTCGGCATGTGGCCGGACAAGACGCGCGCCGCCCTGCCGGTGATGCCCAAGGGCCGCTACGACATCATGCTGCGGCACATGCCCCGCGTCGGCTCGATGGGGCTCGACATGATGCTGCGCACCTGCACCATCCAGACCAACCTCGACTATTCGAGCGAGGCGGACATGGCGCGCAAGTTCCGCGTGAGCCTGGCGCTGCAACCGCTGGCGACCGCGCTGTTCGCCAATTCGCCGTTCACCGAAGGCAGGCCCAACGGCTTCCTCTCGTACCGCAGCCACATCTGGTCTGACACCGACCCATGGCGCACCGGGATGCTGCCGTTCGTGTTCGAGCAGGGCTTCGGGTACGAGCGCTATGTCGACTACATGCTCGACGTGCCGATGTACTTCGTGTTCCGCGACGGGCGCTACATCGATGCGGCCGGGCAGAGCTTCCGCGATTTCATGCAAGGCAAGCTGCCCGCCCTTCCCGGCGAGCTTCCCCGCATCGACGACTGGAAGGACCACCTCTCCACCGCGTTCCCGGAAGTGCGCCTCAAGAGCTTCCTGGAGATGCGCGGCGCCGACGGCGGGCCGCTGGAGATGATCTGCGCCCTGCCCGCGCTCTGGGTCGGCCTGCTCTATGACCAGACCGCGCTGGACGCCGCGTGGGATCTGGTGAAGCACTGGTCGATGGAAGAGCGCGAGGCGCTGCGCAACGCGGTGCCCAGGCTGGCGCTGGACGCACCGCTTCCGGGCGGCGGCAAGCTCAAGGATATCGCCGGAGAAGTGCTGGCCATCGCGCGCGCCGGGCTTGATGCGCGGGCGCGGCTGAACGCGGATGGCGAGAGCGAGGCCCGCTACCTCGATCCGCTGGACCGGATCGCCGCTTCGGGCAAAGTCCCGGCGCAAGTCCTGCTCGACAAGTTCCACGGCGAGTGGAACGGCGACCTGACACGGATCTACGAAGAGCGGTTTTGAT
>DATEEP010000181.1:0-9390 GCA_035281095.1 Novosphingobium sp.
TTCGTTCCGGCCCTTCGGGTGCAGCCCGCCGCGAGCAGCGGGCCTTTTCGGTCGCACCTGCCGCCCACCCCCTCCCCGGGGTCAGGCACGCGAGATTTGGTGTCTTGCGTGTGGACTGACCGGCCCCAACCCATGGGGTCTTTCCGGGGAGGCCATGGTGGTTTTGGGGCGGTGCAGGAGGTGAACGATGCGTGCTTCCACTGGCCATCGCGCGCGCGGCAAGGGCCGGAAATCCAAGGCGTCCAGCGGCGGAACCCCAAACCCGGCCAAGGCCCGGACAGAAGCCGAAACCGCCCGCACGAACCTTTATGACGAGGTGACGGCACGGATCATCGGCGAGCTTGAGGCGGGCCGCTTTCCGTGGGTGCAGCCTTGGCGACGGCCCGATGGCGATGGCAGCGCAATTGGCCCCGGCCTGCCGCGCAACGCGCTCACCGCCCGCCGCTATTCTGGTGTCAATGTGCTGATCCTGTGGGGCGCAGTGATCGAGCAGGGCTTTCCGTCGCAAGGCTGGCTGACCTTCAAACAGGCGCTTGAGGCGGGCGGCGCGGTCAGGAAGGGCGAGCGGGGCACCACCGTCGTCTATGCGGACCGCTTCACCCCCGAAACCGAGAAGGTTCGCGCCCGCAACGAGGGCGGCGAGGCCCGCGCCATCCCCTTTTTAAAGCGCTTTACCGTGTTCAATGTCGCACAGTGCGAGGGATTGCGTCCCGGCCTCGCCCCGGATCCGGCCCCGTTGCCCGAACGCCAGATCGTGCCGGTCGCCGAGGAAGTGATCGCGGCGAGCGGCATCGACTTCCGCGTCGGCGGCAATCGCGCCTTCTACGTGCCCGCGCAGGATTATGTGCAGGTGCCGCCGCAACCGGCCTTCTTCGAGCAGATCAATTATTACCGGACCTGCCTGCACGAACTTTGTCACGGCAGCGGCCACAAGTCTCGGCTGAACCGGAACCTTGCCAACAGCTTCGGATCGAAGGACTACGCCCGCGAGGAATTGATTGCCGAAATGGGTTCGGCCTTTCTCTGCGCGGCGCTCGGCATCGTCCCGACCGTCCGCCATGCCGATTATCTCGGCAGTTGGCTGGACGTGCTGCGCGAGGACAATCGCGCGATCTTCCGCGCCGCCAGCGCCGCCAGCAAGGCCGCCGACTGGCTGCTGGCACGGCACGCCGCCGCGCAGGTCGAGGCAGTTCAGGCCGAGGCTACCCAAGACGATACCGGCGAACGGAGGGCGGCATGATCCTTCTGACCCCCGAGCTTCACGCGGCACTGCGCGTGAATGCTGACCACTCCGCCGAGATCGATCATGATCCCGTGCCCGTGGTCAAATTCTTCAATCCGCTGGGCGCAGCGACATGGCTTGCAACCGAGCTCTACGATGATGGCGACACCCTGTTCGGATTGGCGGACCTTGGTTTCGGCTGCCCCGAACTCGGCTGTTTCAGCCTGTCCGAACTAGGGGGCATTCGCCTGTCGTTCGGCCTCGGCATCGAGCGCGATATCGGTTTTTCGACGAGCATCAGCCTGTCGGTCTGGGCCGACACCGCGCGCCGGGCCGGTTCGATCATTCAAGCCCAATCCATCATCTGGCGCATCGAGTCCGCGCCGGTTCCCGAGCTTCCGACCGATCCCGAACGCGGGAAAGGCGGATGACGCGCGGCGCGTAACGCCGCTTTGTAAGCCGGTCCGCCCACCTAGCCAAAGATCGACGGACCGGCACTCACAAGGAGTAGACCCATGAAACTCGATTTTATCCCGCTCGACAAGCTGGTCGTGAGTAAGGCCAACATGCGCTACGGCAGGAAGGCCCCGGACGTGTCCGATATCCTGCCGACCGTGCGTAGCTGTGGCATCATCCAGCCCGTCATCGTCCGCCCCAATTGCGCGCCTGACGGCTTCGAGATCGTCGCGGGAAGCCGCCGCTTCCATGCCGCGAAGATCGTCGCCGAAGAACGGCGCGCGGCGGGCGACATGACACCCGAGCAGATGCCCTGTGCGATCCTCGACGAGGGCGACGATGCCGCTGCCATCGAGGCGTCGATGATCGAGAACATGGCGCGGCTCGACCCCGACGAGGTGACGCAATGGGAGAATTTCACCCGCCTCGTCCGCGAGGGCCGCAAGGTCGAGGACATCGCCGCGACGTTCGGACTGCCCGACCTCACCGTCAAGCGGGTGCTGGCGCTCGGCAACCTGCTCCCCGCGATCCGCGACCTTTACCGCAAGGAACGGATCGACGCGGCGACCGTGCGCCATCTGACGATGGCGTCCAAGAGCCAGCAAAAGGCATGGCTGGCGCTGGCCGACGACGAGAATGCCTATCTGCCGACCGGCCACCAGTTGAAAGCATGGCTGTTCGGCGGGCAGTCGATCCCGGTGAAACATGCGCTGTTCGACGTGGAGGCAAGCGGCCTTGCGACCATCGCCGACCTGTTCGGCGAGGACCGTTATGTTGCCGATACCGATGCCTTCTGGACGGCGCAGAATGCCGCGATCGAGGCGCGTCGCGCGGCCTATGTCGAACAGGGCTGGGCCGATGCGATCATCGTGCCGCCGTCCGACCATTTCGCGACATGGGAATATGAGAAGGCGGGCAAGCGCAAGGGCGGGCGCGTCTATATTGACGTGCGCGCCACCGGCGAGGTGATCGTCCACGAAGGCTATGTCTCCGGCAAGGAAGCCCGCCGGATCGCCAAGGCCGAGGGATCGGAGAACGGGGCTGGGAGCGGCCAGAAAGCGGCGCGGCCCGAGGTGACATCGACCATGCAGACCTATGTGGACCTGCATCGCCATGCCGCCGTCCGCGCCGCGCTGACAGGCCATCCGGCGGTCGCGCTGCGCTTGATGGTGGCCCATGCCATCGGCGGCTCGCACCTCTGGCGGGTCGGCCCGGAACCGCAATCCACCCGCAACGACGAGGTGCGCGACAGCCTCGACAACAGCAAGGCCGAGGCGGATTTCGACGAGCGCCGCCGCGCGGTGCTGGCGGTTCTCGGCTTCTCCGCCGAGGAACCGACCGTGACCGGGGGCAATGGCGACGACTATGGCGTCGTCGGCATCTTCCAGCGGCTGCTCGACCTTCCCGATACGATCGTCATGGAGGTGATCGCCATCGTCATGGGCGAAACGCTGGCGTCGGGCAGCGCCGCCGTCGAGGCGGTGGGGATGGAGATCGGCGTCGATATGGCCCGCTGTTGGCAGGCCGACGACGCCTTTTTCGAGCTGATCCGCGACCGGGAAGTGCTGACCCGGATCGTCGCCGAGGTGGCGGGCGAAACCGTCGCCAGCGCCAATGCGGGCGAGAAGACCAAGACCCTGAAACGCATCGTCCGCGATCATCTCGACGGCACCAACGGGCGCGACCGGCGCGAGAATTGGGTGCCGCGCTGGATGGCGTTCCCGCCCGCCGCCTATACGGCGCGCGGCGGCGTCGGCACCGTCGCGGCCCATGCCAAGGCACAGGCCGCGCGCGAGATCGAACGGCTCCGCCCAAGCGACGACGAGCCGGACCCGACCGCACCCGGCGCGGTGATGGCCCTGCCGGACCCCGACGACGAGGCCGACCGCCTCGCCGCCTGATCCCCTGTGGGCGGCGGGGCGTGAAGCGCCGCCGCCCGCATCTTCCATTCTCGAAAATTCGGCCGCGCGCCCTCGCCCTGACGGGCTCGGCCGCGCGGGAAAGGAGACCATCATGGCCGATCGCGTATCCGCGAGCATCACCATCGGCGGCACCCTGCCGCGATCCCTGCTGCTCGATCTCGCCGCTCTCGTTCAGGCAGAGGGACTGTCCACCGAATGGGACGGCGAAACCTTCACGCTCTCGATGTTTCGTGAGGGCGTGCCGCTTGAACTCATGGCGCATGAAGTGGCCTGGGGCCGGTTCGAGGGCCTCGAAAGCTGGTGCATCACGCACGGCCTGCCCTTCGCGCGCTGGTCGGGCGCCTATTCCGGCCAATGGGGCGCCGAGCGTGTGGTGTTCACCGGCGAGGGCGAAGTGCAGTGCTATGCCGCCGACGAGGACGACTATCTCCTGATCGGCCGCTGCGCCGTCGAGCGTCTCGGCAGCTACGAAGCGATCCTCGCCCACTTCGCGGCGGGCGATTTCGCGGTGCCGCCGCTGCGACTGATGCCCTGACTATCGGCCGCGCCCCGGCCTGCTGGCGCGGCCGGGGCGCGGCCAGCTCCTTGTTTTTACCGGCATGGGCGCGCGCACCAGTCGGGCTTGCCCTGCCAGCGCGGCCACCAGCGCGCGACCCCGGTCGCCACCAGTTCGGACCCGACATCGCGACCGGCCAACGTCACCCGCGCGAACGTGCGATTATAGCTGCGCCCGACCCGCATGATCGTGACAGTCCGGCCGTCGAGCAGCGTCCGGGCACGCGCGGTCGCGGATCGGCCGAGCGCGATCTCGCCCCCGCATTTCGCCTGGCCCGCATGTGTTTCCAGCGCGTCGATCCCGGCGATGCGAGCGCCAAGCCGCTCTCCAGCCGGAAGGTGTCGCCATCTTGTGCCTAGCCGACGCGCCCCTGGTCCGGCGGCGCGGCGGCGATCAGCAGAAGCACGGCCCAGCTCGCCGGCAGGCGGAGGACGATCATCGACACGTCGCTGGCCTCTATCGCCTTTCGTACCGCACCGGGAATCCTGGCCCGTCGTTGTCCGCCGCACAACCGGCAATGGCGGCAGCGTCGCCGTGCGTGCCCTGGACAATCGATCCGATGGCGCGGTGGTGCGTCGGCGCAGCCTCCCACCGATCCATCGCGACGGATGCACCGGCGGCATTATCGTCGTCGCCACTGCTATCTCCCGCACCGTTTCCGGCTCCACGGGCGCATGACCTGGGACGGCCGCAGTCCCGCGAAACCATCGCCGCGCGGCTTATTTCCCCGCCCGCCAAGGCGGGCTCCTCGCGGTCGCTGCGCTTCAAATAAGCCTCCGGCTCCGGTCCTCCGCTCTCGCTCCGGCCTCCGGTTCGCAGGCCCGCTGTGGCCGTCCCTCCGGTCCGCCCATCGCCCGGAAACGGTTCGGGCGACTTTTCAGGAGACGAACAATGCCAGCCATCGGTTATGTCACCCGCGACGGAAACGGCTTCAAGGGCCAGCTCAAGACGCTCTCGATCCGCACCGACATCGAGATCATTCCCAACACCCGCAAGTCCGGCGACACCCAGCCCGACTATCGCGTGTCGGCGGCAGGTGTCGAGGTCGGGGCCGGATGGGTCCGGCGCGGCGAAATGAGCGGCAAGGACTATGTGTCGCTGTCGCTCGCCGCCCCCGAATTCGGCCCGCGTCGGCTCTACGCCAATCTCGGCCGCGCCGCCGGGCAGGATGATGACGACGCCTTCGCGATCATCTGGAACCCGGCCGATTGAGCGAACCGCCCCGCGTCCGCCAAGGGCGCGGGGTATCGCTGCCGGCCCGCGACGCCAATGCCAACCAGGGGGGTCGGAATCGCATGGGTCGATTTGCGACCCTGCCGAAGTCGGCCGGATCGATCCAATCCGGGCTCATCAGCCGGCGCACGATGCGGCGGCGTGGATGGACTGGAATCATGGACGACACCGCCGAACGTGCGCAGGCCGCGCGCGAGACCTGCCCCTTCCTGACCGCCAAGCAGGCGGCCTTTCATCTCGGCCTTGCCTATTCGACGCTGAAGCGCCTGCGCCAGACCGGCAAAGGTCCGAAATGCCGCCTGCATGGCCGCACCTGGCGCTATCATATCGACGATATCGAGGCCTGGTCGGCGGCGCGCGCACGCGGAGGCGACCATGGTTGAGCCGCCTCCCCGGGACCGCCCGCTGCCGCTGTTCGCCTGGTTCGAGGTCCGGCGGGTGGAACGTCAGCGCATCCGGGCACGCCGCCTGCGGCTTCGCCGTCGCGCCGCGCTGCTCGGCGCCGGCATTGCATGCCTCGGCCTCACGATCGCGTTGCCGCCGCTGCCCCGGCTGGTCTGGAACGCGAGCGCCAGCGCACCCATCGGCCTCTATGCCGTGTCGCCCGGCGCGACGCTTCAACGCGGCGACATGGTGGTCGCCTGGCCGCCGGCCGAGGCGCGGCAACTGGCCGCCAGCCGTCACTATCTGCCCCGCAACGTGCCGCTGGTGAAGCGCGTCACGGCGATCGCCGGCGACACGATTTGCGCGATCGATCGCACGGTGACGGTGAACGGCGGGCCGGTCGCCCTGCGCCGTTCCGCCGACGCGGCAGGCCGTCCGCTGCCTGCCTGGCAAGGCTGCGTCCGGCTGGTCCCAGGCATGGTCTTCCTTCTCATGACTGAGACCCCAGATTCGTTCGACGGGCGGTATTTCGGGCCGACATTGGGGCAGGATGTCATCGGCAGGGCGGCCCCGCTGTGGCTGCGCTGAGGACGCTCGCGCTTGGCCTCGCGCTGCTCGTCGCGACTCCCGCTGCGGCGGGTCCACCACGAGCCGATCCCGTGCAGCGCTGGCGCGCCGAGATCGCCGAAGCCTCCGCACGGTTCGGTGTGCCGGTGGCGTGGATCGAGCGGGTGATCCGCGCCGAAAGCGGCGGCATGACCGTGCTTGGCGGACGGCCGATCACATCGCGGGCGGGCGCGATGGGGCTCATGCAACTGATGCCGGCGACCTGGGCGGCGATGCGCGCGGCGCTCGGCCTCGGTCATGATCCGCATCTCCCACGCGACAATATCCTGGCGGGCACGGCCTATCTGCGCGAGATGTATGACCGCTTCGGCTATCCGGGCCTGTTCGGAGCCTATAATGCCGGCCCTGGCCGCTATGCCGCGCATCTCGCCTCTGGCCGTGCGCTGCCGGCCGAGACCCGCGCCTATCTCGCCACGGTGGCTGGCACGCCCTCCATGCCATCGCGAACTCTCCTGCGACAGCCGCCACCACCGGCATTGTTCGTCGTTCTTCGGACCAGCAACGACCTCGTTGCTCCCTCGTCATCGCGCGCAGCGGACGAAGCGCTGGACAGCCTGTTCGCGGTTCGCGCACCCCGTTGAGCCGGCGTTTACGCCAGCGTCGAAGGGCGCTGGCCGCGAGGGCAGTGCGATAAGCAGAGGTTGGAGGGGCTCGTCTCGGCAAGGCCCAGCATGACGGGCGGCGAAGCGGCTGTCCAAGGCCGGCGGCCCCTCCAATTTTGCCGCGAAATGGAGCGCGCTGCGCGCGCGCTTTTGTTTGTTTCAGCGCAACAAAATCGGTTCCTCCGCCGCCGCTCGCGCGGCGCTCCGGCTGCGCCTCCGCGGCCCTGACAGCCGCTCCGCCACCCGTCCCCGGAGGTCTGTCCTCGATGATGGGGACGTCAAGCGAAGGAGGCGATCATGACCATGTTTCAACCCATCGGTGCAGCGTCGTACCGCGTGATGGCAACGCTCGTGGCCGGGCTCGAGATCGAGTTTGGACGGGGTGCGGGCGAGGCGCTTGCCGCACGGTTCCTGGAAGCCGAGGAGAGCGATTTCCTGTGGGATGCGCGCGTGTCGGAACGGTGGCTCGGGGCATTCGAGAGCATCGACGAGGAGGATTTCGAACTCGATCTGGTGGCGATCGTCGGGCGGCTGGATGGCCGCTGGTTCGTCGCGGTGAGCATCGTCGATGGCGACGGCAACGCGCATGGATTGATGGGGCGGCGCAGCTTCAGGAGCGAACGCCAAGCCCGCGAAGCCTTTGCGGCGACGCATTGATCGGGAACTCGGAAACGCCGGGACGCAGGTGCCGGACAGGCATCGTGTCCCGGCTCTTTTTTGCCTCGGCTCGGGCAACATGGGCGGGCGGCAGGATGGCGGAAATGGGCGACAGGAGCGGGTCAGACGGGAGGGCGGCGTAATGCCGCCGTAATTGGGCAAGGCGGCAACCAGTCCCCAGCAATGCATGAAATACCGGGCGTCGACGCCATCCCTGGCGCACATTCTCCAGCGAAGAAGTGCAGGAGAAAAAAGATGGACTATTTTGCAGGACTGGATGTGTCGATCGAGGAAACTGCGGTCTGTGTTGTCGATGGTGACGGTTCGGTGATCATCCGGAGTTCGGTGCCCACTGACCCTGAAGCGATCGCGCTGGCGCTCAAACCCTATGCGCGTGATCTGCGCCGTGTCGGCCACGAAGCCGGCGCGCTATCACCTTGGCTACAGCCGCAGCTCAAGGCGCAGGGCGTGCCGGCGATCTGCCTCGAAACCCGCCATATGCGGGCGACGCTTGCGGCGCAGCGAAACAAGACCGATGCCGCCGACGCGCTCGGTATCGCCCATGTCATGCGCACCGGATGGTATCGCATCGCGCATGTGAAGACCGAAGGCTGCTACCGTTTGCGGCTCCTGCTGACCCAGCGCCGCAACCTGAAACGCAAGCTGCTCGACATCGAAAATGGTATCCGACACTCGTTGAAAGCGTTCGGAATCCGACTCGGCAAGATCGCCCGCAAGAACTTTGAACCCACCGTCAGGGAGGCGGTCGCGGACGATCGCCTGACCGCCGAGTTGATGGACGCGATGCTCGGCGCCCGCGCGGCGTTGTGGCGCGAATATCTCAGGCTTCACGACCTGGTCGTGCGCTATGTTGCGCAAGATGCACTGTGCCGACGCTTCATGGCGATCCCCGGCGTGGGGCCAGTCACTGCGCTCACCTTCATGACCGCGATCGATGATCCGTCGCGCTTCCGGCGTTCACGCGATGTCGCCGCCTACTTCGGCTTGACCTCGCGGCGATGGCAATCTGGCACCACGATCGACATCAGGGGACGCATCAGCAAGGCCGGCGATGCCGATGTTCGGCGCGCACTCTATGAGGCGGCGACCTCGATGCTGACCCGCTTCAAGGGTGAGGATCGGCTTAAGAACTGGGGCACCGAACTGGTGAAATCCAAGGGTCATAAGAAGGCGGCCGTCGCCGTCGCGCGCAAGATGAGCGTCGTTATGCACGCGATCTGGCGCGATGGAACGGCGTACAACAGCCATCCGGATCTGGCGTCGGATGCGGTGGTCGCGCGAGCGGCCGAGAAGGATCGCAGGCTGCTGGGAGCGCATGCATGAAAGTCAGAAATTACGTCAACCCGGCAGTAAAGGCTGCCTGAACGAGCTCCGCGCGAGCGGGGGAAAAGGTGCAGACCATGGAAGCGGAAGCACGGTATCTTGCCTGTGACTGGCCTGCCAGATCACGCCGTAATGCCTGTGACGATGCCCGCGAATCCGATAGCGACATGCGCCGCGACGACCTCGATGCCCGCCATCAACCAATGGCGACGCGATCGATCGGCGTCGATGAGCGCGGAGGAATGCACGGCGCACCCCATCCCAACGTTTTGCACGAGGCCAGGCTACGCAGCAGGCTGCCAGTAGGGTATTATCGGCAAGTGGAGCGACGACGATGAGGAAGACGAAGCAGGCAGAAGGGAGCCCAATTAGGAAGGCAAGATAAAG
>DATEEP010000182.1:0-32311 GCA_035281095.1 Novosphingobium sp.
TCGATCACCACCAGCCCGAAAGTGTCGGTCAGGCTGGGAAACACGAAGCAGTCCGCCGCGCGATAGGCGCTGGCGAGCGCCTCGCCCGAGAGCGCGCCGAGGAACCGCGCGTCGGGATACTTGCGCCGAAGCGCGTCCAGCGCGGGCCCATCGCCGACGATCACTTTGGTGCCGGTCATGCGGATGTCGAGGAATGTCTCGAGATTTTTCTCCGGCGCGACCCGCCCCACGTAGAGCAGCACCGGGCCGTCCAGCGCCGCCATTTCGGCGTTGCGCGGGCCATCGGCGCGGAACAGCGACTGGTCGATGCCGCGGCTCCATTGCCGCGTATGAGAGATTCCGCGTCCGGCCAGCTCGGCCGCAAGGCTGTGGGTCGAGACCATCACCGCGCGGGCGGGCGCGTGGAATCGGCGCATCAGCGGCCAGAACCGCTCGGCGCTGATGCCAGTGCGGACCGAGGCATAGTCCGGAAAGCGCGTGTGGAACGCCGTGGTGAAGGGCACCTTGCGCTTCATGCACCACGCGCGGGCGGCCCAGCCGATCGGGCCTTCGGTGGCGATGTGGACCAGATCGGGGCGTTGCGCATCGAGCCGGCGGCGCACGCCGAAGCGGGGCGCCATCGCCAGCCGGATCGAGGCATAGCCGGGCATCGGCACGGTCAGGAACTGCTGCGGATTGATCGTCGCGACCTGATAGCCGCGCTCCTTCAGTCCCTCGATCGTCGTCGCCAGCGAGCGGACGACGCCGTTGATCTGCGGGAACCAGGCGTCCGTGGCGATTGCGATCTTCACGTGGCGGCGCTCATGCGATCGCGGTCATTCGGCCGCTTCGAGCACGTCGCGGTCGGTGAGCGCGAGCTCTCCGCCCGCTATTTCGGCCGCCCAGTCGAGGATCGAGATATGGCCTTGCGCGTCCTCGACCAGCGCGGTGCAGCTCTCGACCCAGTCACCGTCGTTGTAATAAGTGATGCCGCCGAAATTGCGGATCTCGGCGTAGTGGATATGGCCGCAGACCACGCCGTCCAGCCCGCGATGGACCGCTTCCTGCGCCACCGCCTCCTCGTAGCTGGAGATGAACTGCACCGCGTTCTTGACCCGCTTCTTCATGTAGGCGGACAGCGACCAGTAAGGCAGCTTGAACCGGCGGCGCACCGCGTTGAAGAAGATGTTGGCGCGCAGCAGCAGTCCGTAGGCGGCATCGCCCAGGAAGGCGAGCCAGCGCGCGTAGAGCACCACGCCATCGAAGCTGTCGCCGTGGGTGACGAGCAGGCGGCGGCCATCGGCCGTGACGTGCTCCGCCTCCAGCACCAGCTCGACACCGCCGAAGGTCATCCCCGCGAAGTCGCGCAGCATCTCGTCATGGTTGCCGGCGATGAACACGACGCGGGTGCCGCGATGCGCCATCTTGAGCACGCGGCGGACGACTTCGTTGTGCGCGTCGGGCCAGTACCAGCCCTTGCGCAGCCGCCAGCCGTCGACGATGTCGCCGACCAGATAAAGCGTCTCGCACTCGATCGAGCGCAGGAAATCCACCAGCATGGTGGCGTTGCAGCCGCGCGTGCCGAGGTGAATGTCGGAAATCCACACCGTGCGGAACTTGCGCTTGGGGCGGAACGGCCGCGGGTCCGGCAAGTTGAGCCAGGCGGGGATGTTGGTGCCCGGACCAAAGCCGGTCCGCAGGTCTTCCCTTATGTCCGCGCCGGTCTTCTCGGAAAGCATTCGCGTTTCCCCTTGGGAACGTTGCGAAGCCTGCCCTAGTGCCTCCAGATTTCGGCGCGATGACGCATTCGCGGCAGTTTGGTTACAGTCGATATCGGCGAATCGGACGAAAAAGGCATGATTCTCCAGCCGGATCGGCCCCGGATCGGGCGCGGATCGTGCCCGGATCGGTGGCGGATCGGCTTTCTTCCAACGGTCATTGAACCGTCACGTATGCGTCACATCGCTTGTGCAGAAGCGGCGTCGGAAGGGGGCCGGCAATGCGGCGGATCGACGTACTTCTTACGAGTGACCTTGCCGGGGGACTTGCGCCTTTCCGGCACGACGAGCTTGAGCTCGTCTTCCACCGCTGGACCGACATGGACGGATTGCCGCTGCTCGAGGGCGCGCTCTGGGCGTTCATCGACTGGGTGCTGCCCGACATCGCCGGGTTGGAGGTTTGCCGCCGGCTGCGCTCCGATCCGCTGACCGCGCAAGCCCATGTCACGATGATCCTCGAGGACGGCGATCACGACGCCCGGCAGGAAGACAGCCGCCGGGCGCTGCGCACGGGCGCGGATGACTACATGATCGGGCCGATCGACCGGACCATGCTGCTCGACCGGGTGCTTTCGCTGAAAGTCCACGATCACGATGCCGGTGCGCTGCGCTCGCTGACGCAGGGCGACCTGACGATCGACCTCGCCGCCTTCCAGGCGCGCTGGCAGGGCAAGGCGATCGGACTGATGCCCAACGAATTCCGCCTTCTGCGCTATTTCATCGAGCATCCCGGCCGGGTCTTCACCCGCGCGCAACTGATCTCCGCGCTCGGCAAGCAGGAGCCGCCCGTGGACGAGCGCACCGTGGACGTCTGGATCGGCCGCCTGCGCCGCGCGCTGCGAGGGGCTGGCGCGGGCAATCCGCTGCGCACCGTGCGCTCATTGGGCTACGTCTTCGACGCGGGCTGAATGGGGCCGCGGTAGAACGCAAAAGTGATTTCGAGGCAGGTGGACACCTGCCGGCTCGGAAATCGCGGCAAACCAAGGACATACGGACTCGTTCCGGTTCAATCTGGACCGGAACGAGGCTAGACCATGATGACTTTACATTGCTTCGTCATTGCGAGCGGCCCTTCGGCTGGCTGTTTGCAACAGCCGCTCAGGATAAACTGCGCGAAGCAATCCAGGGCGGTGTGAGGCTGCCCTGGATTGCTTCAAGGCTTCGCCTCTCGCAATGACGAGGTGGTTCAATCTGAAGTCATCGTGCTCTAATCGTCCTGAACAAGTCGTCCCGGCCAAGCGGCGAAGCCGACGGCACCCTCACATTCTCCAGCCGGAAAAAAGCTCCAGCCAGAAAAAAAGCCCGGCCACCGCGAAGGTGACCGGGCTTCAAGTCGTGCGGCCCGGACCCTGGGAGGCAGGGCCCTTCGCCATCAGGAACTTGGAGTGATTTTCGAGGCGGGCGGAATCACCCGCCGGTTCGGAAATCACGGCAAACCAAGGATATCTGGCTCCTTCCGGTTCGAGACTAGAGCATGATGACTTCGGTTTGAATCACTTCGTCATTGCGACCCCGGACTTGATCCGAGGGAAGCAATCCAGGGCAACGCTGCGTCGCCCTGGATTGCCGCGGGGCTCCGCCCTTCGCAATGACGAAGCAATGTAAAGTCATCATGGTCTAGAAGGTGACCGACGCCGAGAACGAGAACGACGTGCCCAGATCGTAAGTGTTGAAATCGATCCGGTTGTCGCCGCTCGCCTGGAATTCCTCATGCTTGGCGCCGAGGATGTTGCGCGCCTCGAACTTCAGCTCGAGGTTCTGGCCCATGAACTTGGCCGCTTCGCGCATCACGAAGTCCAATTGGATGCCCGGCTTCTCGATCACGTCGGGCTGCGGCACCGAGCCGGTCAGGCCGCGGCTGACGACGCGCTTGCTCGCGTAGCTCAGGAGGAACGTCTGCTGCGACAGCCGCTCGGTGTTCTCGAAGCCGAACTGCAAGTTGACGAGGTGGTCCGACTGGCCCGTCAGCGGCGATCCGTTGCGGAAGTAGTCGGTGGCGATCGAAGAGGCGGCGGCGTAGACCGCGACCTCGTCGCTGCTGCTGACCTTCAGCTTGGACTTGGTATAAGTGTAGTTGGCGATCAGAACCGCGCGGCGATCGGTGAAATAGCCGCCCATGCCGGACATGTCGAAATACTTCTGCGCTTCGAATTCGGCGCCGTAGAGCGTCGCTTCCGGCGCGTTGGCATAGCTCGTCACCAGGTTGTCGCTGAGGATGCTGACGAAGGCTTCGATCGGCTTGTCGATCTTCTTGTAGAACCCCGAAAGCGATAGCCGCTGCTCCGGCGCGAAGTACCATTCGACGCGCGCTTCGCCGTTGATCAGCGTACTGTCGGTGAGCAGCGGGTTGCCGAGGTACTGGCGGTTGCTTTCCGGGTCGAAGAACGGCTGATAGATCAGTTCGCGGAACTGCGGACGGGCGATCGTCTTCGAGCCGCTGACGCGCATCTGCAGGTCGGGCTGCAACTGCCACGTAAGGGTGGCGGCGGGCAGCCAGTAGTCGTTCTTCAGCGCGGGCGTGGGCGTGAGCGAGGGCGGGGTGCTGAACACTTGCACCGCCTCGACCGACTGGCGCGCCTTCTCGAAGCGCACACCGGCATCGAGGCTGATCTGGTCGGTGACCTGGGCGTTCACCTTGGCGTAGCCGGCCCAGTTGCGCAGCTTGCCCTCGAACTTCGGCGTGGACTCGTCGGGCTCGATCAGCTCGAGGTCGAAGCCGTTGATCAGGCCTGGCGACAGCAGCAGATCGGGCCGCAGCACGGCCGCCGCCGCCGGGAAGTTGCTGCCCGCGCGGAACAGGAACTGCCGCCGCGAGCTGACGCGCACGGTGTCGCTGAACGCGCCGCCCACCGTCGCCGAAATGCCGGTTGCGAGCGAATAGGTCAGATCGACGCCGCCCGACCAGAGATCCTCGTTCAGATCGGAGAAGGTGACGCTCGCCTCGCCGGCGTTGCCGTTGAGCCGGTTGACGAACATCGCGCCATAAGGATCGGAGAGCGAATTGGTGCGCACGTATTCGAACGAGGTCTGATAGGGCGCTTCGCGCTGCGAATTGGCGTAGCCGGCGCGCACGTCGACCGACAGCCCGTCCATCGGCTTGAACTCGCCGACGACCTGGGTGTCGATCAGCTGGCGTTCGAACCAGGCGGTATCCTGCTGCATGAAGTCCGCGACGGTCTCCGCGCGATGGCCCAGGCCCAGGCGGGTCTGCTTGATGGTGTCGCGGATATAGAGGTTGGTCCAGCGCAGCTTGTTGTCGCCGAATTCCAGACCGAGGCCGAGCAACCCGTTGATGACGATGCGGTTGTCGGTGGTGACGCGCTGGAAATCGTTCTGCAGGGTGGAAAGGTCGTCGCTGAACGAGGTCTGCTGGATCGCGTCCTTGTTCTGCCACTTGTTGCTGAAACCGGCCGCGGCGATCACGCCCAGCTCCGTCGAGCCGAGTTCGAAGGTCTTGCCGGCGGACATGGACACGGAGAAGTTCGGCGGCAGGTTGGGCACGCGCTGCGCGGTCGCGCGGCTGAACCGCACCAGTTCCGCGCCGATCGCCTGATCGTCCACCGCGCCCGAGTTGAGCGACTTGCCGCTGGCGTAGAACGCCTTCAGCGCCGGAGGCGTCCTGCGGCTGCCGTTGTCGAAGCCGGTCCAGTCGCTGTCCGCGCCGAAATAGCTGTAGCCGAACTGGCCGGTCGTTTCGGTGTCGCCCGATATGCCGCCGCCGATCTTGAGGAACGGGTCGGCCGGCGTCGACTTGGTCGTGAGGTTGATCACGCCGCCGCCGAACTCGCCCGGATAGTTGACCGAGTAGCTCTTCTGGACGAGCGAGGAGGCGATCACGTCGCTGGGAAAGAGATCGAGGGGGACGACCCGCTTGAGCGGCTCGGGGCTGGGCAGCGGCGAGCCGTTGAGCAGCGCCAGCGAGTAGCGGTCGCCCAGGCCGCGCACGTAGACGTAGCCCGACCCGACGACGCTGAGGCCGGTGACGCGGCCCAGCGCGCCGGCGATGTTGCCTTCGCCAGTCCGGGCGATCGCCGCAGAAGAGAGGACCGAGACCACCTGGTCGGAGAATTTCTCGATGTTGCGGCTGCGCGTGCCGGTGACGACGATGTCGCCGCCGGGGACGGAGACGTCGACGTCCTCTTCGGCCGGCGCGGCTTCCTCGGCCGGGGCATCGCCCGGAACGACGGCGGAAGCGGGCTCGTCGGCCGCGGTCGCTTCGGCGGGGGGCATGCTGGCGGGCGGCGTCGAACCGCTCGGCGCCGCATCCTGGGCGAAGGCGAGCGACGGCGTGACCAGGGCGGACGTGATAAGCAAAGTGGCGAGCCGCGACGTCATGGACATCGGTAATCCCCTATTTCTCGATGCAGGAACGGGGGCAGCCGGTTGGGCCGCCCCCGTAAGGTACTTAGGTAGCGGCAGGTCAGGTCGTCGGCAGGGACGAACAGGCCGAGTTGCCCGAACCGAAGTTGAAGGCCGTGCTGTTGCAGGTCCAGCCCGACCACCAGTTGTCCGCGCTGTCCTTCACCGCGCCGACATACGTCGTGGTGTCGAAGAACGAGGAAGTGGCCTTCGGATCGGTCGCGGTGCGGCCGTTCTCGTTCGCGCCGTTGATGAACAGGCTGGTCAGCGTGTTGGTGAACGCGGTCGTGCTGTTCGCGTTCGCCGTGAAGAAGCCTTCGACCTGGGCGGCGGTATAGGCGC
The DNA here is from genome assembly GCA_035281095.1 of Novosphingobium sp. Lineage (GTDB taxonomy): Bacteria > Pseudomonadota > Alphaproteobacteria > Sphingomonadales > Sphingomonadaceae > Novosphingobium. The sequence goes on from DATEEP010000182.1 coordinate 6,459, forward strand.
CGTTGCCGATGAACTTCGTCGCGTTGCACTGCAGGGCCACCGAGCGCGGCGTCAGCGTGGCCGGCGTCGCCGCCGAACCGTTGACGCGGACGCATTCGTTGTTCGGCGTGATGATCAGGCCGTTGACGAGCGTCGTGTCCGAGTTGCCGCGGAACAGCGACCCGGCGAGGTCGGCGCCTTCGTTGTTGCTGCTCACCTGCTTCTGGATCGCCGTGAAGTTGGCGACGTTCAGCTTGGTGCGCGGCACGTCGGTGGCGTTGCCGTCGCTGTCGATCTCGAACAGGGCGTCGCCCTTGCCGTCGCGCTGGAGGAGCAGCGCGTACTGCACGTCCATCTGCGCGCCGGTGTCGACGTCGAGGCTGTCATCGTCCGCGCTGGCGGCGATGTAGTACTTCATCCGCGGGCTGCCGCCGAAGAACTCCGAACCGTCGTCCGAGCTGTTGTAGCTCATGATGTGGTCGAGGACGGTGCCGCTGCCGATGCCTTCGCCGGTGAGCGACTGCAGTTCGACGTTCGAGCCGAGGATGAAGCCCGAGTAGCGGATCTGGACGAAGCTCATGCGGCCCGAGTTGTCGGCCGCGTTGGCGCCGCCGAAGCGCGCCGGATCGGACGTGCCTTCGGTCTGGCGTTCGCATGTGCCCGAAGCGATGGCGCCGACGGTGCAGTCGGTGATCGGAGCGCGGCCCATCAGCACGACGCCGCCCCACTGGCCCTGCGATTCCTCGCCGTTGAGGCCAAGGATGTTGTCGCGGCTGGTGAAGATGATCGGCTGGCTGGCGGTGCCCACGGCGTTGATCTTGTTGCCGCGGTTGACGGCGAGCCAGGACTGGCCGGTGCCGCCATAGATGATGACGCCCGGATTGATCGTCAGCGTGACGTTGGTGTCGGCGGTGAGCGGCGTCGAGCAGCCGATGGTCGACGAGGTGAACGCGGCGGTCGGGGCGGCGAAGCCGCCGTCGCAGCCGACGTTGACGCGGCCGTTCAGCTGATAGACCAGGCCGGCGACCTTGGGCAGGGTGGTCGAGGTGCGGATGACCGAGGGCAGCGTGCAGATGCGCCACGAGCCGGTCGGGCCCGAGATGACGCCGCCATCGGTGAGGCCCTGCGAGTCGGCGATGGTCGGGCAGCCCGAAGCGGCCGTCACGGTGCCGGTGCCGGGAGCCGGCGTCGGGCTGGGGCTGGGCGAGGGAGCCGGGTTGTTGATGATGACGTCGCCGCCGGTGCCGGGCGAGGCGATGTCGCTCGGTCCGCAGCCGGCAAGAGCAAGAGCGCTGCAACCAACGAGCAGCAAGCCATGGATATTCTTCACGTGTGATCCCCCATTGAAGGTCGAAACAGGCGGCGACTCGACAGATGCAGGTGTCGCACCGCCGCTCGCTGGGGGCCGTTTAGGAGCCGGTCATGACACTCTGTTTGCGGTCCTGTGACAGTTTGATTGACGTTTTGCGTCGGTTATATGACAAATGCCTGACCCGTTGCCGGACCCTGTGCCTGACCCAGGCATTCAAACCTCGCCTGGTCAGGTAAGACTCGCGGAAATCAAGCTCGTTCACACCAAGATTGCATTTTTATGACACTAGACGCATTTTGTTGCGGTTCGTCCTGAATAAGCGGACATTCGTCTCGTTCACTCAATAAAGTCACATGGGGAAAAGGAGACCTGGCCATGGCCGCAACCGCAATGATCGCCGTAGCGCTTCTCACGCAGTCGGCAGCCCCGATCGGCATGGAGCCCGCGCAGACGGAGACCGTCGATGTCGGATATCAGGAACTGAAGAGCGACGCCCCCGCCGCCGCCATCGCCAAGATCGAGGGCAACGCCGATCTCTCGTCGGATCCGGCGGCGCTGATCAATCTCGGCAATGCTTATGCGCGGATGGGCGAAACGGCGAAGGCGCTGCAGCACTATCGCGCCGCCGCCGCCAGCGAGATCCGCTACGACCTGCAACTCGCCAACGGCAAGTGGATGGATTCCCGCGTGGCCGCGCGCAAGGCGCTGAGCGCGCTTCAGAACTCGACCCGTCAGGCCCTGCGCAACTGACGGGGCGCAACTGACGGGGCGCAACCGACGGGCGCCGCAAAAGCCCCGGACCCGAATGCGGGACGAACGAATGCGGGGCGAAATCGACCCTTGACGGGCGCGCCGATTAATTCGGGCGACCGTCACAGGGCTGTCATGATAAGGATGCATCCGGCCTTCAACGCAGGTTCGGGTGAATCATTTTCGGGCGGTCCTTTCGATGAAAATCTCCAAATATAACAGCGGCTTATTGCCGGCCCTGCTCGCGCTCGCACCGACTCGCGCCTTCGCGCAGATGACGACGACGACGGCCGATCCTCAGGGATCCGGCCCGATCGTCGCCGCGCTCGGCTGGATGCAAGGCACGCTGCTCGGCAACGTCGCCACCGCGGTCGCGGTGATGGCGGTCGCCGCGGTCGGCTTCATGATGCTCACCGGCCGGATGAACTGGCGCTTCGGCGCGACGGTGATCATCGGCTGCTTCGTCCTGTTCGGCGCGGGTGCGATCGTCTCCGGCATCCAGGGCGCGGCCGCGGGCTGATGACCGGACTCGTCCGCCATCCGGTCCATCGCGCGCTGACCCGGCCGCAGATGTTCGCGGGCGTGACTTACAGCTTCTTCATCATCAATGCCGCGGTGACGACGGAGATATTCCTCATCACCAAGAGCTTCTGGGCGCTGCCCGCCGCCGCCGCGATCCATGGCGTCGGCTATCTGGCTTGCCTGCGCGAGCCGCGCGTGTTCGATCTGTGGATCGCCAAGGTCAGCCGCTGCCCCCGCGTCCGCAACTGGAAGCTGTGGGGCTGCAACAGCTACGCGCCGTAAAAGGGAACGATCGATGCCATTCAAGACCGGCCCCTTGAAGATCGGGTTGCCCTGGGCGGGCAAGGAAGCGCGGGCGGGCGATCGCCTGCCCTATCTCGCGCTCGCGGACGAGAACGTCGTACTGCTGCGCGACGGTTCGGTGATGATCTCGCTGGTGGTGCCGGGCGTCGCGTTCGAGACCGCCGATACCGACGAGCTGAACGCCCACGCCGCCACGCGCGAGGTGTTGCTGCGTTCGTCGCTCGACGCGCGGTTCGTGCTCTATCACCATGTCGTGCGGCGGCAGGTCTCGGTCGAGCTGGGGGGCGAGTTCGCCGATCCGCTGGCCGCGCATGTCGACGCGCTGTGGCGTGAGCGTACCAGCTCGGGCGCGCTCTATGTGAACGACCAGTTCGTCACGCTGGTGCGCCGCCCGGCGCGCGGCAAGGCGGGTTGGGCCGACAAGCTTGGCCGCATGATGAAGAAGAGCGGCAAGGGTCCGGTAGAGGCCGATCCCGGCGATGTCCGCGCCCTGAAAGCCGCGGCCGGCGCGATGATCGCCTCGCTCGGCGCATATGGCGCGCGCCTGCTGGGCGACTATCAGGCCCCCGGCGGCACCTGCTCCGAAGTGCTGGAGCTGCTCTCGGCCCTGTACAATGGCGAGATGCGCCCGGTGCGCCGCCCGGCCGAGGGTACGGACATCGGCCACATGCTGCCTTATCGCCGGATCAGCTTCGGGCTCGACGCGATGGAAACGCGCGGCGCGGACGGCGCCAGCTTCGCCGCCATCGTCAGCCTCAAGGACTATCCCGACACCACCACGCCCGGCCTGACCGACGCGCTGCTCCGCCTGCCGGCCGAACTGGTGCTGACCGAAAGCTACGCCCCCGCCGACCGGCAAGTGGCGCGCGAGCGGATCGACCTTGCCGTCCGCCGCCTCAAGAGCGCCGACGAGGAAGCCATGGCCGAGCGGCGCGAGATGATCGCCGGTCGCGACGCCCTGGGCACCGGATCGGTCGCCTTCGGAGACCACCACCTCTCGATCCTGGTCCGCTCGGGCACGCTCGCGGGTGTCGACGACGTGACCGCGCGCTGCGCCGCCGCGCTCGCCGATGCCGGCGCCATCGCGGTGCGCGAGGACGTGAACCTGGAGCCGTGCTTCTGGGGCCAGCTTCCGGGCAACGAGGGCTATCTGGTGCGCCGCGCGCTGATCTCCAGCGCCAACATGGCGTGCTTCGGATCGCTCCACGGGTTCGCCATGGGCCAGGCCGGCGGCAACCACTGGGGCGACGCGGTGACGCTGCTGGCGACGACCAGCTCCACCCCGTTCTTCTTCAATTTCCACCAGGGCGATCTGGGCAACTTCACCGTCATCGGCCCCTCGGGGTCGGGCAAGACGGTGGTGATGAACTTCCTGGCGCTCGAAGCGCAGAAGTTCGCGCCGCGCACCATCCTGTTCGACAAGGATCGCGGCGCCGAAGTGTTCGTTCGCGCGATCTCGGGCACTTACAGCCGCATCGCGGCGGGCCACCCGACGGGCTTCAACCCGCTGGCGCTGCCGGACAGTCCGGCCAACCGCGCCTTCCTGCGCGACTGGCTGGGCGTGGTGCTGAAGGCGCACGGGTCGGAAGAGGAAGCGATGGTCGCGAACGCGGTCGACGCCGCTTACGCCAACGATCCCTCGCTGCGCCGGCTGCGCTATTTCCGCGAGCTGCTCGCCGGATCGCGCCGGCCCGAGCCGGGCGACCTCGCCAGCAGGCTCGACGCCTGGATCCTGGATGGCGAGCACGGCTGGCTGTTCGACAATGCCGAGGATCGGCTGGACTTGTCCGCCAAGACGCTTGGCTTCGACATGACCGCCCTGCTCGAAACGCCGCGCCTGCGCACGCCGGTGATGATGTACCTGTTCCACCGCATCGAGGAACGGCTGGACGGCGAGCCGACGATGATCCTGATCGACGAGGGCTGGAAGGCGCTGGACGACGAGGTTTTCGCCGCGCGCATCCGCGATTGGCTCAAGACCTTGCGCAAGCGCAACGCGCTGGTCGGCTTCGCCACCCAGTCCGCGCGCGACGCGCTCGACAGCCGCATCGCCACCGCCCTGGTCGAGCAGACCGCGACGATGCTGTTCATGCCAAACGCCCGCGCCCGCGCGGAGGATTACTGCGACGGCTTCGGCCTGACGTCGCACGAACTCGACGTGATCCGCACGCTGCCCGCCAACTCGCGCTGCTTCCTGATCCGCCAGTCCGACGCCAGCGTCGTCGTGCGGCTGGACCTTGCCGGCATGCCCGAAGTGCTGACGGTGCTGTCGGGCCGCGAGAGCACGGTGCGCAAGCTCGACGCATTGCGCGAACGCTATGGCGACGCGCCCGCCGCCTGGTATCCGGCGCTGACCGGCGCTGCCTGGCCGGGTGAGGACGAGGTGTCGGAAGACGGCACGCTCTGGACCGAAGCGGCCGAGTGACATGGCAACCCAGTGTACAGACCTGGTCAACGCCGCCAGCGCCGGGATCGCGCCGGCCTTGCGCGCGGTCGATTGCGTCGCGGGTGAGCTGACCGCCAGCGCCTTCAACCGGCTGTTCGGCGCCGAGGGGGCGATGGCTCCGGTGCTGACGATCCTGCTGACGCTGTTCATCGCCTTCTTCGCGATTTCGCTGCTGACGGGGCGCTCCACTCTAAGCATCTCGGCGCTGACGCCGCGCATGATGACGCTCGGCCTCGTGCTCACGTTCGCGACGAGCTGGGTCGCCTATCAGGGCGTCGTCTGGAACCTTGCGGTCGCCGGGCCGGACTGGATCGCGGGCGTGCTGATGGGCACCAAAGGCTCCGCCACGCAGATTTTCGCGGACCGCATCGACATCGTCTTCAACGCGATCGCCCAGCTGGCGAGCGCCGGGGCGGGCACCGCCGCGCCCGGCGCCGAAGGCGCCGCGCAAGCCGTGGCGCAGAACGTTTCGGGGGGCGGGGGCGGCATGTTCAAGCCGGCCGACGTGATGTGGCTGGGCGCGCTCCTGCTGCTGCTCGGCACCGTCGGCGTGCTGCTGACCGCCCGGATCGCGCTGGCGCTGCTCCTGGCGCTCGGCCCGATTTTCGTCGTCATGGCGCTGTTCGGCGGCACCCGGGGCCTCACCGCCGGATGGCTGCGCGGGGTCGTGCTGACCGCGCTGGTGCCGCTGTTCGTGGTGCTGGGCGGCGGGATCACGCTGGAACTGCTGGTGCCGGTGCTCAATGCATTGGCCGAGAACGCGGTCAACGGGATCAGCGGCCGCGCGGCGATGTCGCTGTTCCTGATCGCCTCGGTCCATGTCGCGCTGATGGGCATGATGCTCAGGGTCGCGACGACGATGGTCATGGGCTGGCAAGTGTTCGGCCTCGCACGCGGCGACCGCGTCGGACGCAATGGGGCCGGGACGGATGCGCCGGGAGGGGCGCTCGCGCATGTCGCTCCTCTGGCGCAGACGTTCGACCCCGACGCCGGTGCGTTCGCCCGCCGCGCTCCGCTGGTGACGGCGGTCGCGGCGGACGGCGGTTCGGGCGCGACCGGGGGCGAGGGCACGCGCGCTTCGGAACGGCGCACGCTGGTCACGCATGTTACCGGCGGCGGCGTTGCCGCGACGCCCGCCGGACCGGCCACGCCGTCTCGCGCAAGAGGCATCGGCAGCCGCTTCCGCTCCGCTTCCAACGATACCGGCCCGCGCTCGCAAACCACGCCGGCCGGAGGGATGATGAAATGACTTTGGTATTGAGATCCACGCTTCTCGCGGCCGCCCTGCTCGCATCCGCCGGCAGCGCCCATGCCGACCAGCGTCTCGTGAGCCACGAGTATTCGCAGAGCGAAGTCGTGCGCATCGACGGCAAGCTGGGCGTTCAGGCGACGATCGGCTTCGCCGAGGACGAGCAGATCGAGAACGTCGCGGTCGGCGATTCGGCCAAGTGGCAGATCACTCCCAACAAGCGCGCCAACTTGTTGTTCGTGAAGCCGCTGGAGCCCGGCGCGCGCACCAACATGACGGTGGTGACCGACCGGCGCACCTATTTCTTCGATCTCGCCACGGCGACCCGCGTCGCGCCGCTCTACATGCTGCGCTTCACCTACAAGGCCGATGACGCGAAGCGGGCGCTGGAGAAGGCGCGGGACGCCGCCAGCCTCGCCGCGCTGACCGCCGACGAGGCCGGTGTCGTCGCGGGCGATGCGAAGCCGATCGATCCGGCGGCGCTGAACTTCGCCTGGACCCGCAAGGGCGATGCCGCTCTCCTTCCCACCCGCGTCTATGACGACGGGCAGGCGACATACCTGCTGTGGCCGCAGCGCCGCGCCGTCCCCGCGATCCTCGTGCAGAACGAGAAGGGCGAGGAAGGCCCGGTCAACTATGCCGTGCGGGGCGATGTCATCGTGCTCGACGAAGTGCCGGCGCTGATCACGCTGCGCTCGGGCAAGGCGATGGCGACGCTTGCCAATACCGGGGCCAATACCGGGGCCAATACCGGGGCCAATACCGTCCCGGCGCCCGCCGCCGCCGCTCCCGCTTCGCTGCCGGCAACGCCCGTCCCGGCGCCGGCCGCTCCGCTCGCCCTCACATCGCAAAGGTAATCGACGATGGCGCCCAACCAGAAATTCCGCGAGCGGCTCGAAGCCGACCAGGTGCGTGACCCGCGCGAGAACGGCGAGGGCGCTCAGATCATCGATCTCGCCACCCGCAACGTCCTGCCGCAGGTCAGCCAGCGCAAGCGCGGCGATGGGTTGGGCATGGCTGCCGGCGTGCTGATCGTCGCGGCGCTGGGCGGCGTCACGCTGTGGTCGATGGACGCGGCGCGCAACGGCGCGCAGATTGCGCCCGTGCCGGATGCGACGCCGGTGCAACCCGCTTCCACCCCCGTTGCGGTGCCGTTGCAAACGCCGTCGGCGCAGCCCGCTTCCGCGCCGATCCCGGCGCCGGCTCCCGCCCCGGTGCTCGCCGCGCCGCCGCAGGCAGCCGCCGCGCCGGGCCTCCAATCCAACCCGCACGCCACCCCGACCGTGGTGTTCGACGCCGGCGCGCTGCCGGGCCCGGCAGTGGCCCTTGCCGGCCCTGCCGCCGCGACCGGCGCCGGCAACCCCAACGACGATTTCGCCGCGCGCGTCGGCGGTGTCGGCGGTACTTCGGCGACCGCGAAGGCCAGCTTCGATCCCAACACCACGATCACCCAAGGCACGCTGATCCCGGCGGTGCTGGAGACCGCGATCAACACCGACGTGCCCGGTTTCGTACGCGCCATCGTCTCCACCGACGTGCGCTCGTTCGACGGGCGGCGCATCCTCGTGCCGCGTTCGTCGCGGCTGATCGGCCAGTACAAGTCCGGCCTCACCGCCGGCCAGAAGCGGGCCTACGTGATCTGGACCCGGCTGATCCGGCCGGACGGCGTCTCGGTCGATCTCGGCTCGCCCGCGATCGGCTTCAACGGCGAGACCGGACTTCCCGGCAAGGTCGATTCGCATTTCTTCGAGCGGTTCGGTTCGGCGATGCTGCTTTCCGTCGTCGGCGGCCTCTCGTCGATCACCGGCAGCTCCAACGTCGTCATCGCCGGCGGCGGACAGTCCGCCGCCGCCGCCGCGATCACGCAGAACGGCCAGGTCGGGCCGACCGTGCGCGTGCGCCAGGGCCAGCCGATCCGGGTGTTCACCGCCAAGGATCTCGATTTCTCGAAAGTCAGCTGAGCACGTGGCCGAGATCCTGCCGCTTCAGCTGATGACGGGTCCGTCGGAGGGCGATCACGGCGCGACGGCCGCATTGCCGGTCCGCCGCAGCGTCTATCTCGATGCCTACCTCGCGCCGCTCCGGCGCTGGCTCGACCGTGAGAGCGTGACCGAGATCCTCGTCAACCGGCCGGGCGAAGTCTGGATCGAGGCTTCGGATCACCCCGGCATGCAGCGGGTCTCGGTTCCCGAGATGACCGACCAGCTGCTGCAGCGCCTGGCCGAACAGATCGCGCGGATCAGCCATCAGGGCATTAACCGCGAGCATCCCCTGCTTGCCGCGACCCTGCCGGCCGAGCACGGCAGCAGCGGCGCGCGCGTGCAGCTGGTGGGCCCGCCGGCGACGCGGGCGCACTGGGCCATGGCGATCCGGCGGCACCGCCTGCTCGATCTGCCGCTCGACGCCTATGATCGCGGACCCATCGTGGCGCGCGAAGAGGCGATGATGCCCGATCCGATGGCCGAGCCGATCGCCCACTTGCGAGAAGCCATCGCGCGTCGCCGCACGATCCTGATTTCGGGCGGCACGTCGACCGGCAAGACCACCTTCCTCAATGCCATGCTGCGCGAGATTCCCGATGGCCAGCGGGTGGTGCTGGTCGAGGATACCGCCGAACTCAAGCTGCCGGGCGCCAATGGCGTCGGCCTGATCGCGGTCAAGGGCGAACTGGGCGAGGCGAAAGTCTCCGCCAATGACCTGCTCCAGGCCGCGCTGCGCCTGCGCCCCGACCGGATCGTGCTGGGAGAGCTGCGCGGGACCGAGACGGTCAGCTTCCTGCGTGCGATCAACACCGGCCATCCCGGCTCGTTCTCCACCGTCCACGCCAATTCTCCGCGCGGCGCGCTGGAACAGATCGCGCTGATGGCGATGCAGACCGGCATCGGCCTCAGCCGGGCGGAGACGCTGGAATATGCCGCCTCGGTGATCGACATCGTCGTCCAGCTCGACCGAAGCGAGGGCAAGCGCGGCGTGTCGGCGATCGCCGAGAGCAAGACCCTGATTTAGCGCTTGATGACTTCGGTTTGAATCACTTCGTCATTGCGAGCGAAGCGAAGGGGCTCCGGCCCCTCGCAATGACGAAGCATGCAGAGTCGTCATCACGTTTTAGGACTCGTTTCGGTCCAGAGTGACCCGGAACGAGTCTAGATATCCTTTGTTTTCCGTGAGTTCCGAGCCGCTTTAGTTGGCGCGCTCTATCGTCGCCTTCAGACGGATGAAGTGGAGCGCGACCATCGAGGCGATCACGAAGAATCCCACGCGGAACACCAGCGTCGAGGTTTGCAGCCCCGGATTCATGATGATCGCGATCGAAGGATGCTTTGCCAGGAGCGCGAGTTCCTTGCCGTAGCGGTTCATGGCGGCAATGCAGCGTACCGCGATCAGGGCGCAGCCGATCACGTAAAGCGCGGCGACCGACAGCCCGAGCCCTCGCGACCATCGCTCCGTCCGGTCGCGGCACAGGAACAGGAACACCACCGTCCAGGCCATGTAGACGACCGTGGCGATGTCGAATTCGTAGCGAGAGACGAGCGCGAGTTGATGCAGTTCGAATTCGGTCATTTTTGATCCCCCCATGACTTCATCGGCCGGGCGGTGCCTCAGCCAGCGGACGTTTCTGCTTGCGATGTTCGTATCACCGAAGCGAGGCCAAGCCAATCGGCCAGCTTCTGCAGGTTCTTGGCCACGCTGGGACTGGCCAGGGGGATGGCCGCCGCTTCCAGATGCAGCACCAGCCGTCCATCTTCGCGGCGAAGCTCGCTTGCGGCAAGGCCGGTTTCGGTGCAGCCGGTAAGCTTGCGGCACAGCCGGATAGCCAGGCCACACGCTATCGCGTTCTCGATGTCGTTGTGTCCCGCAAGCCCGGCGAACTGGGATGGGATATCGGTGCTTCCGGCGTTGGCGAGGACGGCCGCGGCGATGAGCGCGCGGCCTCTCGCATCCAGGCCGACCCAGCGCTTGCGCAACGCCCAGTCACTCGCTTCTTCGGCGCGCAGGTTGGGCTCGCTGCGAATGGCCGACAGCGCTATCATCGCCGCCGCAAGGTACAGCCGCCGGTCCTCGCCGGCAGGCGGGAGCACGTCCCCGATCCAGTCGCAAATCCCGCGCGCGGTCTCCGGCTCGACTTTCTGGGCATGGGCGAAGGCGGCCACGCCGGCCACCAGCGGGTCCTCACGCTGTGTCGAGGGATCGAGACTGGCATAGAGCAGCCCCTCGCGCAGGCCCCAGGACGAAAAGACGATCTTCGATGGCTGCACATGCGCCACCAGCGCGCCCATCAGCGCCGCCGCGTCGGGCAGCGATACCCACCGCGACGATGAGATGCGCGTGCCGGGCACCGTGCCGTCGAGCTTGCCTTGCGCCAGATCCGCGCACAGGCGCCGCGTCGCCTCGGGCGAGAGCTCGAACCCGTGCGGATCCTCCAGCGGCCAGGCGAGCTGTTCGATGGCATAGAGCGCCAGCGCGCGCCATGACCCACCCACGGCGTAGAACGGCTCGCCACGTCCCTGCGTCCAGCTGGCGGCCTGCAACCCTTCGCGCACGTGCCGGGTGAAGGCAGCCGGACCTCTCGCTCTCAGGTCGGGCAGGCGCAAGGAACCATAGGGCAGGGTGATACCGCCTTCATAGCGGCTTCCCCTGTCATCCGCCTCGATATGAATCAGCTCCAGGCTGCCGCCGCCCAGATCGCCGACGACTCCCTTGGCTCCGGGAAAGGCCGCGATCACGCCCAGCGCGCTGCTTTCGGCCTCTTCGCGGCCCGACAGCAGGCGCGGAGAAAGGCCGAGAGCTTCCACCTCCTCGAGGAATTCACCGCCGTTGGGCGCGTCACGGACCGCGGCCGTGGCCACGGTCTGGACGTCTTCCACGCCCAGCATCTCCAGCAGCACGAAATAGCGCGACAGCGCGGCAAGCGCCATCTGCATCGACTTTGCGGAAAGGCGGCCGTCCTTGGCGATGTCGCGGCCGAGCTTGGGCGCGACTTTCTCGTTGAGCAGGACGACGGGCGCCCTGGGCGGTCCGTTGTAGACCACCAGCCGGACGGTGTTCGAGCCGATATCGATGATGGCGCGCTGGTCGCTCATGCCGGTCTGCTGACGAATCCTCGGGAGTGCTCGCTGTAATGAATGGCGGGTTATGTCAGATGTTGCCGCGGCGAAGCGAGAGCTTGGGTACTTTTCTTCCACTGGCGAGTGAGGCGCCGCGTCCCGAGAGAGAAGGATTGGTCATGAAATAGCTATGCAGGTTGAACGGGTTTTCCACTTCTCCCACCCGCGCATAGCTTCCGTCCGGGCCCAGCAGCCAGCTCTGCTCGGTATCGAGCAGGTTTGCGAGCATCACCTGGGCGAGGACCTGATCGTGCACGGTGTGGTTGCGGATCGGCACCAGCAGCTCCACCCGACGGTCGAGATTGCGGCTCATCCCGTCGGCGGAGGTGATGAAGACCTTGGCGCGGCGGTTGGGCAGCGCCTGACCGTTGGCGAAAGCCCAGATCCGGCTGTGCTCCAGGAAGCGGCCGATGATCGACTTGATCGTGATGTTCTCCGACAGGCCCTCGATCCCCGGCCTCAGGCAACAGATGCCGCGAACCACGGCGATGACCTGCACGCCGGCGCAGCTCGCCTCGTAGAGCTTGTCGATCAGCCCTGGGTCGGACAGCTGGTTCATCTTGGCCCAGATCATCGCCGGCTTGCCCGCCTTGGCATTGGCGATCTCGGCATCCATGCATTCGTTCAGCCTGGCGCGCAGGCTGATCGGGGAGATCGCGATCAGCTCGGTGCGCTTGGGCTCGACATAGCCGGTGATGAAGTTGAACAGGCGGCTGGCGTCCTGGCCCATCTTCGGGTCGGCGGTGAAGAACGACAGGTCGGTATAGATGCGCGCGGTGATCGGGTGATAGTTCCCGGTGCCGAAGTGGCAATACGTGCGGTATCCGTCGCCTTCGCGGCGCACCACCATCGAGACCTTGGCGTGGGTCTTCCAGTCGACGAAGCCGTAGATCACCTGCACGCCCGCGCGTTCGAGCTGCGAGGCCCAGAGCAGGTTCTGCTCCTCGTCGAAGCGGGCCTTCAGTTCGACCACCGCGGTGACCGATTTGCCCGCTTCCGCCGCCTGGATCAGCGCCGAAATCACCGCCGACTGCTTGCCGGCGCGGTAGAGCGTCTGCTTGATCGCGACGACGTCGGGATCGTCCGCCGCCTGCCGCAGGAAATCGACGATCACCTCGAACGTCTCGTAAGGGTGCTGGATGACGATGTCCTTCTCGCGGATCGCGGCGAAGCAATCGCCGTCGTGCTCCAGGACACGTTCGGGATAGCGCGGGCTGTAGGGTTCGAACTTCAGGTCGGGGCGGTCCTCCTCGACGATGGCGGAAAGCCCGGCGATGCCGACGAGGCCGCCGGTCTTGATGACGAGCGCGCGGTCGAGGCCCAGCTGGTTGCGCAGCATCTGCTCGGCGCCGGGATCGACCTCGCCCTGAAGCTGCAGGACGATCACCATGCCGCGCCGTCGTCGCTGGATCGCCGTGCGGAAGTGGCGGACGAGGTCCTCGGCGTCCTCCTCGATCTCGATGTCGCTGTCGCGCAGCACCCGGAAGACCCCGTGGCCGCCCACCCTGAAGCCGGGGAAGAGCTGGTCGGCGTGGCGGGCGAGCAGGTCCTCGATGCTGATGTAGGCCGCCTCCTCCCCCGGCACGCGGATGAACCGGGGCAAGGCCGAGGGGACGAGCACCATCTCCATCACCGGAGCGCTGTCGGCGATGCGGGTCAGCGAGAACAGCGTGCCGATCCCCTGATTGGCGACGAAGGGGAAGGGATGCGCGGGATCGATCGCTTGCGGGGTGATGACTGGCATGACGTGCTGGAGGAAATAGTCCTTCAGCCACCGCTCGCGCGCGGCGTCCAGCCGTTCCGCGCCGATGATGCGGATGCCCGTGACGGAGAGCAGGGCCCTGAGATCGTGCCAGGCGGTCTGCTGCGCCCGTTCGACTTCCAGCACTTTGTCGTGGATCGCGGCGAGCTGCTGCGAGGGGGTCATCCCGTCGATCGAGACTTCCTCGATCTGGCGGCGCACCTGTCCGGCGAGTCCGGCGACGCGCACCATCAGGAATTCGTCGAGGTTGTTGCCCGATATCGAAAGGAAGCGCAGCCTTTCGAGCAGCGGATAGTTGAGGTTTCCAGCTTCGGCCAGCACCCGCTGGTTGAAGGCGAGCCAGCTCAGCTCGCGATTGAAATAACGGCCTTCCCGGTTTTGCGGCGCCTTGGGGCCGCATTCGGCCGCTTTTGCAGCGGCGGATTTCGCGGCGGAACGAGGTTCATGCATGCGGGAGCGCTCTTGGTCCGGGATTGTCACGATGGGATGGCACCACTGGTTCAACAAATGAATAGCGTCAAACGTGGCGGTCCGCTGTCAAAAAAATGTAGTCTTGGCGCCTTTGCCGGTCTGCGACGTTGCGGTGCAGCATCGTTTCGCGCACAATCGCCGTCATGATCAAAGCCGCGCTGCACCACCTGACGCGATACACCTACAGCAGGCGCATCCGCTTGGGCCCGCAAATGATCCGGTTGCGCCCCGCTCCGCACAGCCGCACGGCGGTGCCGAACTATTCCATGAAGATCAGTCCGCCAGGGCATTTCCTCAACTGGCAGCAGGATCCGCACGGCAACTGGCAGGCGCGGGTGGTGTTTCCCGATCCGGTCGATCATTTCTCGATCGAGATCGACTTGCTGGCCGAACTGGCCGTCATCAACCCGTTCGATTTCTTCGTGGAGCCGGGCGCGGAGGACTATCCCTTCGCTTATTCGGAGGGGCTGGCGGCGGACCTTTCCGCCTATTTCGACGTCGAGCCGCAAGGCGCTCTGTTCGAGGCGCTGGTGGCGCGGCACGCGGGATACACCGGCCGAACCGTCGATTTCCTGGTCGACATCAATCGCCGCCTGCAGGAACGGATCGACTATGTGATCCGCATGGAAACGGGTGTGATGACGCCGGAAGAGACGCTGGCCGCGGGGACCGGATCGTGCCGCGACTCCGCCTGGCTGCTGGTGCAATTGCTGAGGCGGCTGGGCTTCGCGGCGCGGTTCGTTTCGGGCTATTCGATCCAGTTGGTCGCGGACGTCACGCCCAAGGAAGGGCCGACCGGCGTCCCTCGGGACGTCACCGACCTCCACGCCTGGGCCGAGGCCTACGTGCCGGGCGCGGGCTGGATCGCGCTCGACGCCACCTCGGGCATGTTCGCGGGCGAGGGGCATATCCCGCTCTGCGCCGCGCCGCATTACCGTTCGGCCACCCCGATCGAGGGCATGGCCGAGCCCGCCGAGGTCGATTTCCATTTCGAGATGAACGTTTCGCGCATCGCCGAGGCGGTGCGCATCACCAAGCCCTTCACCGACGCGCGTTGGCAGGCGCTGCTCGATCTGGGCGACAAGGTCGATGCCGATCTGACCGCCGGTGACGTCCGTCTGACCATGGGCGGCGAGCCGACCTTCATCGCCGACGGCGACTTCGACGCGCCCGAATGGAACAGCGCCGCCGTCGGCCCGACCAAGGCGGTTTACGCCGACAAGCTGATCCGGCTCCTGCGCGAGAAGTTCGCGCCCGGATCGCTGCTGCACCATGGGCAGGGCAAGTGGTATCCGGGAGAGAGCCTGCCGCGCTGGGGCTTCTCGATCTACTGGCGCAACGATGGCGTGCCGATCTGGCGCGATCCCTCGCTGATCGCGGGCGAGGCTCCGGCCAGGGCGGCCGGTGAAGCGCGCGCGCCGCTTCACCCGGAACTGGCCGGCGAAGTGCTGCACGAGACCGCCGCCGCGCTGGGGCTGGAGGCCGAATTCGTCCAGCCGGTCTACGAGGACGCGGTCGACTGGATCGTCAAGGAAGCCCAGCTTCCCGACAATACCGACGTCACCGACCCGAAGCTCGACGATCCGGAGGCGCGCGCCCGTTTCATGCGCACGTTCGAGCGCGGGCTGACCCGGCCGGTGGGATACGTGCTGCCGGTGCAGAGGTGGAACGCGGCCGACATGTCCGTGCCGCGCTGGAAGAGCGAGCAGTGGAAGGTGCGGCGCGGCGTGCTCCACGCGGTGCCGGGCGACAGCGCGCTCGGCTATCGCCTGCCGCTGGGCGCGCTGCCTTACGTGCCGCCGTCCGATTATCCCTACATCCACCCGCGCGACACCGCCGAGCCGCGCGCGCCCCTGGCCGACTATCGCGAGCAGGTGGTTCAGGCCGGACGGCAGACCGTGGACCGGCGGCCGGGCGATCAGCGGGCCGAGCGCGTGCAGGGCGCGGACGGCACCGCGCAGGAACGGGTCGAGCAGCACATCATCGAGGGCGCGGTGCGCACCGCGATCACCATCGAGCCGCGCGAAGGCTATCTCGCGGTGTTCATCCCGCCGGTCGAGGCGCTGGAGGACTATCTCGAGCTTGTCGCCACGATCGAGGCCGCGGCGGAAGCGCGCCGCGTTCCCGTGCGTATCGAAGGCTATGCGCCGCCGCCGGATCCCCGGCTCTCGGTGCTGAAGGTGACGCCCGACCCCGGCGTGATCGAGGTCAACATCCATCCGGCGGCGAGCTGGCGTCAGGCGGCGGACATCACCGAGACGCTGTACGACTGCGCGCGCGAGATCGGGCTGACCGCCGACAAGTTCATGGTCGACGGGCGCTCGATCGGCACCGGCGGGGGCAACCATATCGTGCTGGGCGGGCAAAGCCTGCTCGATTCGCCGTTCATCCGCCGCCCCGACCTGCTCAAGAGCTTCGTGATCTACTGGCAGCGGCATCCCGCGCTCAGCTATCTGTTCTCCGGTCTGTTCATCGGCCCGACCAGCCAGGCCCCGCGCATCGACGAAGCGCGGCATGACAGCATCTACGAGCTGGAAGTGGCGCTCGCCCAGGTGCCGCCACCAGGAGAGGAACAGCCCGCGCCGTGGGTGGTCGACCGGCTGTTCCGCAACCTGCTGGTCGATGTCACCGGCAACACCCACCGCACCGAGATCTGCATCGACAAGCTGTTCTCGCCCGACGGCCCGACCGGGCGGCTCGGCCTCGTCGAGTTCCGGGGGTTCGAGATGCCGCCCGATGCGCGCATGTCGCTGGCGCAGCAGTTGTTGCTGCGCGCGTTGACCGCGTGGTTCTGGAAGAGCCCGCAGCAAGGCGGGTTGGTGCGCTGGGGCACGCAGCTGCATGACAGGTTCATGCTCGGCCATTTCGTCTGGGCCGACTTCCTGGAGGTCCTGAGCGATTTGCGCGAGGCGGGCTATGATTTCGACCCCGCGTGGTTCGAGGCGCAGCGCATGTTCCGCTTCCCCGTCCACGGCACGGTCGAAGGGGGCGGGGTGTCGCTGGAGATCAGCCACGCGCTCGAACCCTGGAACGTGCTGGGAGAGACCGGCGCGATCGGCGGCACGGTCCGCTATGTCGATAGCTCCACCGAGCGGCTGCAAGTGCGCGCGACCGGGCTGGTGGCGGGACGGCACGTGATCGCCTGCAACGGCAGGCGCGTGCCGCTGACAACGGTGTCGGCTGGAGAGGGCGTCGGCGGCGTGCGCTACAAGGCGTGGGCTCCCGCCGAATGCCTGCACCCGATGATGCCCGCGCACGCGCCGCTGACGTTCGACATCCTCGATACCTGGAACGGGCGGTCGCTGGGCGGCTGCGTCTATCATGTCGCGCATCCGGGCGGCCGCAATTATGACGACGTGCCGATCAACGCCTATGAAGCGGAAGCCCGGCGCAAGGCACGGTTCCAGGATCACGGGCACTCACCGGGTGCGCAGGCGATCCCGCCCGAGGAGGCTCCGGGCGAGTTTCCCTATTGCCTGGACCTGCGGCGACCCTCCAATGGCCTCTGACCCGCGGACCACCGTCCCGGTAGCGCCGCCGCCGGCAAACTGGCTGGATGCCTACCCCGCCATGGTCCGCCATTTCCGGGCGGCGTCGGGAGATCTCTGTCGCGGCGCCGATCCCGCCGTCGCCCGGAAATGGCGGACCATGGCGGGCGGACTTGCCCAACTCGCCGAAGGCGGCGCCGGGACGATCGACGAGCAGGTCGCGCGTCAGATCGTGGAACTGGGCCTGACCTTCCGCATCGCCGGCGACGAGGCGGAGCGGACATGGCCGCTGACCCCGGTGCCGCTCATCATCGGCGCCAAGGAATGGGCCGGGGTGGAGCGCGGCCTGATCCAGCGCGCCACGCTGATGGAGCATCTCGCCGCCGACATCTACGGGCCGCAGCGGCTGCTGGAGGACGGGCATCTGCCGGCCGCCGTGGTGGCGGGCAGTCCGTTCTTCGCCCGCTCGATGCTGGGCCAGAAGCCCAAGGGCGGCCATTTCCTCCACGTCTATGCCGCCGATCTCGCGCGCGGGCCGGGGGGCGAGTGGCGCGTGCTGCGCGACCGGGTGCGGCTGGCGACCGGCGTCGGCTATGCGCTGGAAAACCGCCTGGCGATCTCGCGCCTGACCGAAGGCTGGTTCTCCGACATCGGCGTGCGCCGGCTGGCTGGCTTCTTCGCCGCGCTGCGCGAAGGGATCGCCCGGGATTGCGCCCGCGAAAGCCCCCGGATCGCGCTGCTCACGCCCGGCCGGTTCAACCAGACTTATGCCGAACAGGCGCATCTGGCGCGCTATCTCGGTCTGCCGCTGGTCGAAGGGCGCGACCTCGTGGTGATCGAGGACAAGCTCTATGTCCGCACCATCGCCGGGCCCAAACGCATCGACGCGGCGTGGCGCTGGATCAACACCGACGCGCTCGATCCGCTGGCGTTCGATGCGCGGTCCGAACTGGGCGTCGCCAACTTGTTCCGGGCGTGGGCGCGGGGCGGGGTCGAGCTGGCGAACTGCCCCGGCGTCGAAGTGCTCGAATCGAGCGCGCTAAGTGCGTTCCTGCCCCGTCTCAGCAACCTCATGCTGGGTGAAGCGCCGACCCTGCCGACGGTCGCGACATGGTGGTGCGGGCAGACGGCCGAGGCGCGTACGGTACTGAACAGGCTCGATAAACTGGCCATCGTCTCCGCTTTCGGGGGGCCGGTGGAGGGCCTGGCGGGGACACAGCCGGTCGCTGCCGCCGATCTTGACGAAGCGCAAAAGGCGGCGCTCATCGCGGCGATGACTCGCCGGCCGATGGATTATTGCGCGCAGGAGATCGTCCACCTTTCGACCACGCCGGCGCTGATCGACGGTGCGCTGGCGCCGCGCCCGTTCACTATCCGCGCCTTCGTCGCACGCGGAGCGGACGGCGGCTGGACCGTCATGCCGGGCGGTTTCGCGCGGCTTGGATCGAGCGACGCCATGCCCACCTCGATGATGGGCGAGGGCGACCTTTCCGCCGACGTTTGCGTTGTCGACGAGCTCGGCAGCGAGGCGGAAGGGCAGACGATGCTCGCCCGAACGCCCCCCGTGACGCGGGGCGGCGGCATCCTTGCGAGCCAGGCCGCCGACAACCTGTTCTGGTTCGGCCGCTACAACGAACGCGCCGAGATGACGGTACGCGTCGTCCGCAGCATCCTCGGCAGCTCGATCGAGGCCGACACGGGATCGCATCGCGACCTCGCGGTGCGGCGGTCGCTGGCGCAGCTGCTGCAATTCTGGGGCGCGGTGGTCGCCGGCGGACAGAACCGCCCGCTGCCCGAAATCTGCGGCAGCGCGCTTGGCGAAGTGGGCCTGCCCGGCGGGGTCGCGGCGCTCGTCGCGCGGTCCCAGGACATCGCGCTGGGCTTGCGCGAGAGGTTCGCGCGCGATTTCTGGCGCATCGTCAGCCGGCCGATGCCGGTCATTTCCAGCACTCGCCCCCAGGCTCTGATGGCGGTGGCGAAAGCGCTGATCGAGCGTTTCAGCGCCCAGTCGGGGCTGATGGCGGAGAACATGGTGCGGGGCCACGCCCGGCTGTTCGTCGATCTCGGCAGGCGGCTGGAACGCGCGGTATTGACCTGCCGGATCGCGCGGCATCTGAGTTGGCTTCCCGACCAGGCGGATGCCTACGGGGTACTGCTCGACTTGTGCGACAGCCAGATCGCCTATCGCTCGCGCTACCTGACCGGGCCGCTGGCCGATACGGTGCGCGACCTGGTCCTGCTCGATCGCGACAACCCCCGCGCCCTGGCGTTCCAGGTGGCCGAGATCGTCGCTGGGCTTCAGGCACTGCCGCCGCTGCGCGACGACGGCCTTCCGGAAGAGCCATTCCGGCGCGCTCTCGGTCTCGATGCCAGGTTGCGCGCGATGACCAGCATGGAACTGAACGACGGGGTCCTCGGCCGGATCGAGTTCGAGCTGCTGGGGCTCTCGGACGCGATCTCCCATCGCTATTTCCTGGATTTCGATCGCGGCGATTCCGGAGTGCGCAACGCGCTGCTGGGATGAGGTATGCGGTAAGCCACCTGACCACGCTGAAATATGCGTCGCCGCTGGCGCAGGCGCGGTTCAATATCCGGCTGAAGCCCGCGCCATGGCCGGGTCAGACGGTGAGCGGCCATGTCCTGACGGTCGATCCGCTTCCCTGGGTCCGAACGGATACGCCCGGCGCCTACCTGGTCAACGAGACGCGGATCACCATCGAACAGCCCATCGTCCAGCTGCGGATCGAGAGCCGGTTCACCGCCGAGGTGGCGCCGCCGGGCGACAGGGCGGCAGGCCCGGCGGGTCCGTCCGTGGGGGAGTTGCGGTCCATGGCGCTGGCGCGCCGCGACCTGACGGCGACGAGTCCGGCGTCCTATTTCTTTGCGTCGCCCATTGCCAAGCCGGTGCCCGATATCGCGCGATGGGCGGCCGGGATCGTGCGGGATACGATGCCGGTCATCGACGCGGGACGAGCCCTGATGAGCGCCATCCACGGGCAATTCGCGTTCGATGGCGCGGCGACCCTGCCCGACACGCCCCCGGACGAGGCCTTTGCCAAGCGGCGCGGCGTCTGCCAGGATTTCGCCCATGTCATGGTCGTCGCGGCGCGGGCCTGCGGCATTCCGGCCGCTTACGTCAGCGGCTACTTGCGCACGTTGCCGCCGCCCGGCCAGCAGCGCCTGGTCGGCGCGGACGCCATGCACGCGTGGGTCAACTTGTGGTGCGGGGAGGAATTGGGCTGGATCGGCTTCGACCCAACCAACGACATGCGGGCGGGCACCGATCACATCTTCATCGCGATGGGCCGCGACTATGGCGACGTCGCGCCGATCGACGGCGTGTTCCGTGGCAGCACCCGGCAGGCGATGTTCTTCTCGGTCGACGTGGCGCCCCTGGATTCGGCTTGAAGCTCATCCCGCGCTAGATATGCCGGGGCGCAACCGGCCCCGCCTCGCTCGGCGGGCCCGGCAGGATCGCCGCATCGTTCATCCGGTCGGTCAGTTCGCACAGGCCGGCAAGGAGGTCGCCGACGCTTTCCTCCTCGATCAGCAGCGCCAAAGTATCGCGCACTTGCGCGATGTGGCGCGTGCCGATCTGCCGGACGAGGCACAGGAAGATCGCCTCATGCTCGGAGACGTGGTTGCAGTGGAGCGAGCAGAACTGGAGGCGCTCCAGCGCGTCGCGGTTCAGCAGCAGCATCGTCCGGTGGAACGGCTGGAGGCCGCCGATCATCTTCCACCGGGCGAATGCCGGCGCGATCGTGCGCGCCGGGCACTCCTCCTGCGCCATCGACGCCACCCAGCTGCGCAGCGACCAGATCAGGAAACGTCCCCCGCGGTCGAGGGTGGTGACGGGACGGTCGACGAATTCGTACATGGGCTGACCTTGTGATCGATGGCATCCTCGCGAACCAGGGAATCAAATGCGATTGGTTCGCAATAGCGATTGATGCCGATTCGATCGGGTGCGGTCAACCCCGTTTCATCGCCCGCCGCCGGCCGGGCTCATTCGCCGGCCTCACTCGCCGGCCTTACTCGGTGGTCTTGCCGTCGAAATGCTCGTGGCTCGCATCGGCCTCGGCGCAAGTCTTGTGAACCGTGCCGTCGATATGCTCGGGCGGACCGTAGATGGTGTAGAGCTTGAGCGGCTCCGACCCGACGCTCCTGACGTTGTGCCGGGCGCCTTGGGGCACGATGACGGCGTCGTCGGCCTCGACCTTGTGCACCGTGCCGTCGATGGAGATTTCGCCTTCGCCGGCCTCGATCCGGAAGAACTGGTCGCGGTCGTCGTGCACTTCCTCGCCGATCTCGTCGCCCGGCTCGATCGACATCAGCACGAGCTGGAGGTTGTGCCCGGTATAGAGCACCCGGCGGAAGTCGGTGTTCTCCTCGGTCAGCTTCTCGATATCGTCTGCGAAACCCTTCATCTGCGGATGCTCCTCTGTAAGTCGAGCGAAGATTGCCCGATGGAACATAGTGTTCCCGCGTGACGGCGCAAAGGCCGCGGCGTCGCTTGCGAATCCCGCGCCGAGGCGGCAAGGCGGGGGTTACTCGAGGAAAGGATAGCGATGCCCGGCGACCTTCATTCGCGTTTTGCGCAAAGTTTCGAACGATTTGCGGACAGGACTTTCGTCGAGGAGGGGGAGCGGCGCTGGACTTATGCCGAGATCGACCGCCAGGCCGCGCGGCTGGCGGCGCGATTGGCGGGGCTGGGCGTGGCGCCGGGAGAGCGGGTGCTGGTGCAGACCGACAAGTCGGTGGAGGCGCTGATCCTCTACTTCGCGGTGGTTCGCACGGGGGCGATCTACCTGCCGCTCAATATCGATTACACCGAAGCCGAGATCGCATATTTCGCCGCCGATGCAACGCCCGTGCTTGCGGTCTGCAACGACAATGCAACCGCGCTGTTCGCGCGAATCTCCGGGGGCGCGATCGAAGTCGCCACGCTCGACCGTCTTTTCGCCTCGCTGACCGACGAGGAAGCGGCGCCCGCTCCGCGCCAGCCGGACGACATCGCCGCCATCCTCTACACCTCGGGCACGACCGGCAAGCCCAAGGGCGCGATGCTGACCAATGCCAACCTCGTTTCCAACGGCGAGACGCTGATCCGGTTCTGGAAGTTCACGCCGGAGGACCGGCTGATCCATGCCTTGCCGATCTTCCATGTCCACGGGCTGTTCGTGGCGGTGCACTGCATCCAGTTCTCGGGCGCGAGCATGAAGTTCATGGCCAAGTTCGACAGCGGCGTCGTGATCGACGAGATGGCGCGCTCGACAGTGCTGATGGGCGTGCCGACGTTCTACACCCGGCTCTTGGGCGACGAGCGCTTCACCCGCGAGGCGACCGCGCGGATGCGGCTGTTCATCTCCGGCTCGGCGCCGCTCTCCGCCGATGTGCACCGCGCCTTCGAGCAGGCCACCGGCCATCGCGTGCTGGAGCGGTACGGCATGACCGAGACCGGGATGATCACGTCCAACCCCTACGACGGCGAGCGGCGCGCCGGCTATGTCGGTCCGCCGCTGCCGGGCGTCGCGGTGCGGGTTGCCGAGTTCGAGAGCGGCGCGCAAGTAGCGCGGGGCGAAGTCGGCATCGTCGAGGTCAAGGGCCCCAACGTGTTCAAGGGTTACTGGCGGAATCCCGAGAAGACCGCGAGCGAGTTCCGCCCCGATGGATACTTCATCACCGGCGACATGGGCCTGATCGACGACAGGGGCTACGTCCAGCTGGTCGGGCGCGAGAAGGATCTGATCATCACCGGCGGGCTCAACGTCTATCCCGCCGAGGTCGAGGCGCTGCTCGACGATCGCGCCGACGTCGCCGAGGCGGCGGTGATCGGCGTGCCGCACCCCGATTTCGGCGAGGCGGTGGTGGCGGTGGTGCAGCCGTCGGGCGCGTTCGATCCCGACGCGGTGCGCGAGGCGATGCGCAAGGATCTGGCCGGTTTCAAGGTCCCCAAGCGGATCATCGCGCTCGATGCCTTGCCGCGCAACACCATGGGCAAGATCCAGAAGAAGCTGCTGCGCGAGCAATACGCGGATCTGTTCGCGAACGATTGACCGCCATTTTTCGTCATTGCGAGGGGCGCCCTTGCGATGACGAGCCAGACCATGATGACTTTACATTGCTTCGTCATTGCGAGCGGCCCTTCGGCTGGCTGTTTTGCAACAGCCGCTCAGGATGAACTGCGGCCTTTGGCCGCAGCCGCGCGGCAATCCAGGGCGGCGCAGAGCGGCCCTGGATTGCTTCGCCCGGATCAAGTCCGGGCTCGCAATGACGAAAGGGGGGCATCCGGAGTCATCAGGTTCTAACGGCAGGGTAGGCGCCCAATGGAGTCAGGGCAGGCCCCCCGGTCAATTCTTCGCTTTCCTACATCGGTCCGAACGCGTATTACGAGGGATGAGGCCGCCACGATGCTGGCCCATCCCCCCTTCCAGAACCGGTGAGACACATGACGAACCAATCGACCTACACGGTCGTGCGTGGCGACACGCTCGGCCGTATCGCGCGGCGTTTCGGCACTTCGGTGGACGCCCTTGCGGCCCGCAACGGCATCGCCGACCCCGATAGAATCCGGGCCGGGAAAGTTCTCCGGCTTCCCCGCCCTTGCGGGGCCGCCGGCCGATTGCCGCCCGGCCCCGGACCGAGTCCGGAACCGAGTCCGGAACCGCTGGCGATGACGACCGACGGAGGGCGGGAACTCGGCGCGCTCTCCCGCAAGTACGAAGTCGGGAACCGGGGGCCCGGCACGGTCTCGGGCGGGCAGGGCGATCCCGGCGGGGTTTCCTATGGCAGCTACCAGCTCGCTTCGAAGCTGGGCAATCCATCGCGTTTCCTCGAAGCCGAGGGGCGGCGCTGGTTCGCGGAATTTCACGGCTGCGATCCCGGCGGCGCGGCGTTCACGGCGGCGTGGAAGGCCGTGGCCGCGCGTGAGCCGGGCGCCTTTCACGCCGCGCAGCACGCCTTCATCCGCCGCACCCACTTCGAACCGCAGCTTGACAAGATTCGTTACTTTTGCGGGCTCGATATGTCGGGGCGATGCCCCGCGCTGCTCGACGTCGTCTGGTCGGTCGCGGTGCAGCATGGCCCGGCGAGCGCGCTGATCGGCAAGGCGCTTCGCGGCATGGCCATCGCTCCGTCGGAGCCGGGTTTCGACGAAGCGGCGATCCGTGCGATCTATGCCGAGCGCGGCCGTCCGCGCGCCGACGGCGGGCTGGCCTACTTTCCCGGCAGTTCCCCGGCGGTGCGGCGCGCCGTCGCCGCGCGCTTTCGCGCCGAACTCGCCGATGCGCTCGCGATGCTGGCGCAAGAGCGATCCTCCGCTTATAGGGCCGCCGAACCGGCAATCAGGGACGGAGCCCAAGTGCACGACAAGACAAGAGCGCTGATGTCGCGCGGCAGCGAATTTCTGGGCAGCGAATGGGCGATCCTGTGCGGGGCGATGTCGTGGGTCTCGGAACGCAACCTCGTGTCCGCGATCAGCAACGCCGGCGGCTTCGGGGTGATCGCCTGCGGCGCGATGACGCCCGAACTGCTCGACACCGAGATCGCCGCGACCAAGGCGCTGACCGCGCGTCCCTTCGGCGTCAACCTCATCACCATGCATCCCGATCTGTTCGATCTGATCGAGGTCTGCGCGCGCCACCGGGTCGGCCATGTCGTGCTGGCCGGCGGCATCCCGCCCAAGGGCAGCGTCGAGGGGATCAAGGAATCGGGCGCCAAGGTGATCTGCTTCGCGCCGACGCTGGCGCTGGGCAAGAAGCTGCTGCGCTCGGGCGCCGACGCGCTGGTGATAGAGGGCAGCGAGGCGGGCGGGCATATCGGTCCGGTCTCCACCAGCGTGCTGGCGCAGGAGATCCTGCCCGAACTGGCCGGCGACAACCTCGTCTTCGTCGCGGGCGGCATCGGCCGGGGCGAGGCGATGGCCGGTTACCTTGAGATGGGTGCGTGCGGGGCGCAGCTCGGCACGCGGTTCGCCTGCGCCAGCGAATCCATCGCCCACCCCGATTTCAAGAAGGCGTTCTTCCGCGCGTCCGCCCGCGATGCGGTGGCGAGCGTGCAGGTCGACCCGCGCCTGCCGGTGATCCCGGTGCGCGCGCTCAAGAACAAGGGCAGCGAGGAGTTCACCGCCAAGCAGATCGAGGTCGCCCGCCTGCTCGACGACGGCGCGGTCGACATGGGCGAGGCGCAGCTCCAGATCGAGCGGTTCTGGGCGGGCGCGCTGCGCCGCGCGGTGATCGACGGCGATGTCGAGCGCGGCTCGATCATGGCTGGGCAATCGGTCGGCATGGTCACCGCCGAGGAGCCGGTGCCTGCTATCATCGCCGCCTTGCTCGACGAGTGCGAGACCGCGCTTTCCCGGCGCGGCGGGATCGGTTAGCCTTCGTCCCGAGCGCCGGATGAGGAGAGCCACGCGATGTGCGACGAACAGACCCTGAAGGACGGCGATGACGCGCTGGCGCGCAAGGG
>DATEEP010000183.1:0-20959 GCA_035281095.1 Novosphingobium sp.
TTTCCTTTTCGCCCCGCAATCCCTAAATGCGGCTTCACCATGGCACGCCCGCAGCACAAGACGTTCGACAAGGTCAAGACAGTCGCCGAAAACCGCAGGGCGCGATTCGACTATTATATCGAGGATACCTTCGAAGCCGGCATCATGCTGCAGGGGACCGAGGTGAAGTCGCTTCGCTTCGGCGAGGGATCGATCGCCGAATCCTATGCCGAAATCCGCGACGGACAGGCGTGGCTCGTCAATTCCAACGTGCCCGAATTCAGCCACGGCAACCGCTTCAACCACGAGCCGAAGCGGCCGCGCAAGCTGCTGCTGCATGAGCGCGAGATCGAGAAGCTGCAGGGATCGGTGGAGCGCAAGGGCATGACGCTTGTCCCGTTATCCATTTATTTCAACAGTCGTGGCAGGGCCAAAGTCGAACTTGCGCTTGCACGCGGCAAGAACGCCGCCGACAAGCGCGATACGATCAAGGAACGGGATTGGCAGCGTCAGAAAGCGCGGCTGATGCGGGACTTCGGCTGATCTTGCGGCCGGTCATCTTCCCGAAAGCCTCGACCGCCTACGAGTTTTTGAAAGACACATGCAAAGCAAGTTCGCCACCTGGCTGCAGCGCAGCATTCCCAAACGGGAGGAACTCGAAGCCAACCGCTTCGTCGCCCCGTTCGCGCGGCGTCAGGAGTTGTGGCGGTTCACCCGCCGCTCGGTCCCGCGCGGGGTCGCGGTTGGGCTCTTGGTCGGCATCTTCGCGCTGATCCCCGGCATCCAGATCATGGGCGCCGCGTTGCTGTGCGTGCCGTGCCGGGGCAACATCCCCATCGCCGCGCTGATGACATTCCTGTCCAATCCGGCGACGACGCCGTTCATCCTCATCGCCTCGGTCTATGTCGGCAACCAGCTCGGCTTCCATGCCGACCTCGGCACCCTGAACCGCCTCTACGAAAGTGGCGCGGGCATCCGCGAGTGGGGCTACTGGCTGCTGTCGGACGCGGCGCCTTCGCTCCTGATCGGCTTGTTCATCATTTCCACGGTGACCGCCGCGGTCGGATATCTGGTCTCGGGCTGGGCCTGGCGCGCGTTCGTCGGGCGCAAGCACAAGGCGCGCAAGCGGCGCGTCGTTGGTCGGCCGGTCGAAGGGGCCGCCGATCCGATCGCCGCCGAGTGAGCACGCCCGGATGAACACGCCCAGATGAACATAGGCGCCCATGCAACCGAAGCGCGGGCCGATGGCGGGCAGGCCGGCCCGCTGGACTGGGTCGTGGTGGTCCTCGCCATGGTGGCGAGCGTGGCGGTGCTGTGGTTCGTCACCCGCGAGCCGGTCATGGTTGCGGGCTTCGGCGCGGGGCTGCTGGCGCTTGGCGCGCTGACCCATGTGCTTGCCCGCCGCCGCCCGCGCCAGCGGCAGGACGAATTCGTGCTGCCGGACTGGTCCGTGACCGTTGCCGCGATCGACTTGCCGGACATCGCCGTAGCCGTCGCCGACCGCGCCGGACGGCTGGTCTGCGCCAACGCGCGGTACGAGGAGTGGTTTGGTTCGAACAGCGCGCCGCCGCGCCTGGCGGTCGACGAAGCCTCGCTGGAACGGCTGGGCCGCGCGTCGCGCTCGGCGTGGCAGGAAGGCAGCGGACGGGTCGACCTGATCGCCGGAGCCGAGCCTGGGGCGCCGACATGGCGTGGCGAGGCGCAGCGCACCGGGCGGGGCGAGGACTTCGTCGTATGGCGCTTCACCGCGCGGCGGGAGGCGGATCCGGTCGTCGAACTCGTCCGCCTGCTCGATGGCAAGCTCGGCCGCGCACTGGCACGCTCCGGCATGTCCGCCGCGATCGTCGATCCCGATGGCGTGGTCCGGGCGGCAAGCGCGGGCTTTGCCCGGCAGGCCACCGGCGACGCGCTGGCGGACATGGCCGGCAAGGAGTTCGTCTCGTTCCTGCGCCAGGACGAGGATGACCGCATCACCTGGGCGCGCGACGGCGAGCGGGGATCGCCGCTCACCCTGTATTATCTTCCGGTCGCCGATCCCGATCTGGCGAGCGAGCCCGATCCGGAGACCACGCCCTCGCTGATGCTGGTGGTCGAAGCCGGCATGGGGGTGGGCGGCGGCCGGGGCGAGGCCTCCGCCGCCGTGCCGCATCTGGAGGCACTCCTCAGCCAGCTCCCGCTCGGCCTCGCGATGTCGGACCGCGACGGCCGCCTGCTGTTCGCCAATGCCGCGTTCATGCGCGCCGCCGGCAAGGAAGGCGAGGCTCCGCCGACGTATCCGACCGATCTCGTCACCAAGGAAGACAAGCGGGCGCTGTCCGAATCGATCCGCCGCTTCGCGCAAGGCCCGGCATCGTCCGGAGACATCGCCATCCGGCTCGCGGCGCAGCCCGACGATCCGGTCTCGCTCAGCCTCGCCGGCGTGCGCGGACTGGGCGAGGCGGCGGTGCTGCTGGGCCTTACCGACTCGACCGAGGAGACCCGCCTCAAGCGGCAGGTGGCGCAGGCGACCAAGATGCAGGCGGTCGGCCAGCTCGCCGGCGGCGTCGCCCACGATTTCAACAATGTGCTGACCGCGATCCTGGGCACTTGCGACCTGATGCTGATGCGCCATACGCCGGGCGATTCGGATTACGACGACATCCAGCAGATCCGCGCAAACTCCAACCGCGCGGCCTCGCTCACCCGCCAGCTTCTCGCGTTCTCGCGCCAGCAGACCCTGCGGCCCGAAGTGCTGCAACTGCCCGATGTGGTCTCGGACGTGTCGCAGATGCTGAAGCGGCTGGTCGGCGAGAAGATCCAGTTTTCGGTCACGCATGACCGCGATCTCGGCGCCGTGCGGGCCGATCCGACGCAGCTCGAGCAGGTCATCGTCAACCTCGTGGTCAACGCGCGCGACGCGATGCAGGGGGCCAAGGCGAAAGGGGCCGACGGCGGCGGGCGGCTCTCGCTGGCCACACGGCGTATCACTTCGGCCGAAGTGCGCGCGATGCGCAGCGAGATCATCCCGGCTGGCGACTATACCGCGCTGATCGTCGAGGATACCGGCGGCGGCATCCCGCCCGAACACCTCGGCAAGATCTTCGAGCCGTTCTTCACCACCAAGGAGCAGGGCCGGGGGGGAGCGATGGGGGGCACCGGCCTTGGCCTCTCGACCGTCTACGGTATCGTCAAGCAATCGGGCGGCTTCATCTTCGCCGACAGCGAGATGGGGAAAGGCACGCGCTTTACCGTGTACCTGCCGGTACATCACGCCGCCCCGGTCGCGGCGCGCGCGACCGCCCCGTCACCCGCAAAGCCCGAGGAACCGAGCAGCTGGGCAGGCGGCGGGCGCATCCTGCTGGTCGAGGACGAGGACCCGGTGCGCATCGTCGCAGAGCGGGCGCTGGCGCGGCAGGGCTACGAAGTGACCAGCGCCAGCGACGGGGAAGAGGGGCTGGAGCGGGTGCAGGCGGGCGAGCGCTTCGACCTCGTCGTCAGCGACGTCGTCATGCCCAGCATGGACGGCCCCGCGATGGCGCGCGAGATCCGCAGGATCGTGCCGGACCTGCCGGTGCTGTTCATGTCGGGCTACGCCGAGGAGCAGTTGCGCAAGGAAATCGACATCGAGAACGTCCACTTCCTGCCCAAGCCGTTCTCGGTGCAGCAGATTTCGGAGAAAGTGGCGACGGTGCTGGCGGCGGGGCGGTAGGATGGGAGAGCGCCCCGGATCGGGGACAGCTCAAGCCGCCTTCCGATGCGGCCCCGTCTGGTCGCCACGGCCCGCGAGGAGCCCGGCGATCGAGATATCCTCGTCGATCTCGTCCCAATGCAGGCCGGCGCGGCTGAATTCGACTTGCTCGCGCTGCTCCGGCGTCGCGTGCAGCAATCGGGGAAACCACGCGAGGGGAATGCCCAGCGTGCGCCCATCGTCCAGATCGACCCAGAAGCTTGCCTCGTCGAAACGGACGGCGAGGGGTTCAGGCGAAGAACTCATTCCATGCTCTTTCGATCTCATCGCGCCGTTCTTCAATAACATCAACCAGCGCGGAAAGCACCCGTGGCGGCATACCGCGACTTTCGGCGACAACCACCTCCGGCCGAAGCCAGAACTTGGCGTTGTCCCGGCCCCTTCGGACGTGGATGTGCGCAGGCTCCCTCGGGTCTCCTTCGTTGGCGAAAAAGTAGAATCGGTAGCCGTTCCACAGGAATACCTTGGGCATGGCTTTCGGTTATCGCATGGCTCATCCAATGCATAGAGCGTAAGCGCGATCGGGTTGATCGGAAAAATTTATGTTCCTCTATTGTTCTGTAGGAACAAACACGGTACAAAGGGTGCGTCCGTTGACCTTTCGGGTCAGCCGGTTAGGCAAGGAGAACCTCAATGGCCGCGCAGCTCAAGCTGATTCAGGAAGGCAAGGAAAAGGACAACATGGATAGGCAAAAGGCGCTCGAAGCGGCGCTGGCGCAGATCGACCGCGCTTTCGGCAAGGGATCGGCGATGAAGCTGGGCTCGAAGGAGACCATGCAGGTCGAATCGATCTCGACCGGCTCGCTCGGCCTCGACATCGCCCTGGGCATCGGCGGGTTGCCGCGCGGCCGCGTGATCGAGGTCTATGGTCCTGAAAGCTCGGGCAAGACGACGCTGGCGCTCCATGTCATCGCGGAGGCGCAGAAGAACGGCGGCACCGCCGCGTTCGTGGATGCCGAGCATGCGCTCGACCCGGTCTATGCCAAGAAGCTGGGCGTCGACATCGACGAGCTGATCGTCTCGCAGCCCGATACCGGCGAGCAGGCGCTGGAGATCGTCGATACGCTGGTCCGCTCCAACGCGATCGACGTGCTGGTGGTCGATTCGGTGGCCGCGCTGGTGCCCCGAGCCGAGATCGAGGGCGAGATGGGCGACAGCCACGTCGGCCTCCAGGCGCGACTGATGTCGCAAAGCCTGCGCAAGCTCACCGGTTCGATCAGCCGCTCGCGCTGCATGGTGATCTTCATCAACCAGCTGCGCATGAAGATCGGCGTGATGTACGGCAACCCTGAGACGACCACCGGCGGTAACGCCTTGAAATTCTACGCTTCCGTCCGCCTCGACATCCGCCGTACCGGCCAGATCAAGGACCGCGACGAGATCGTCGGAAACGCCACACGGGTGAAAGTCGTGAAAAACAAGGTCGCCCCGCCCTTCAAGCAGGTCGAGTTCGACATCATGTACGGCGAAGGCATCTCCAAGATCGGCGAGATCCTCGATCTCGGCGTCAAGGCTGGGCTGGTGGAGAAATCGGGTTCGTGGTTCAGCTACGATTCGATCCGCATCGGCCAGGGCCGCGAGAACGCCAAGCAGTACCTCAAGGACAACCCCGAGGTCTGCGACCGCCTCGAAGCCGCGATTCGCGGCCACCAGGAGGGCCTGGCCGAAGTGATGATGGCCGGCCCCGACGCCGACGACGGCGACGATTGATCGGTTCGGCCGGGGCGGCGCGCATCCGTCCCGGCCCAGCACAGCTTGCCAGCATAGTTTATCAGCATAGCTTGAGTGTGTGCGGCTGAACGGATGCTTCCGTCTTGTCGCCCGCGCGCGCGTGGCTTATCGGCGCGGATATGAGCCTGACCAACGAACTCCGCCATACCAACGAAATCCGACGGTCGTTCCTCGACTATTTCGGCCGGAATAGTCACGAAGTCGTCCCGTCCGCGCCGCTCGTTCCCCACAACGATCCGACGCTGATGTTCGTCAATGCCGGGATGGTGCCGTTCAAGAACGTCTTCACGGGTCTGGAGACCCGCGACGCTCCACGCGCCACCTCCTCGCAGAAGTGCGTACGGGCCGGCGGCAAGCACAACGATCTCGACAATGTCGGATACACCGCCCGGCATCACACCTTCTTCGAGATGCTCGGCAATTTCTCGTTCGGCGATTACTTCAAGGAACAGGCGATCACCCATGCCTGGACCCTGCTGACAAAGGAATGGGGCCTGCCCGCCGACAAGCTCACCGCCACGGTCTACCACACCGATAACGAAGCGTTCGATCTCTGGCGCAAGATCGCCGGGCTGCCCGAAGAGCGGATCATCCGCATCGCCACTTCGGACAACTTCTGGTCGATGGGCGACACCGGGCCTTGCGGTCCATGCTCGGAAATCTTCTACGATCACGGCGATCACATCCCGGGCGGCCCTCCAGGGAGCCCGGACGAGGACGGCGACCGGTTCATCGAAATATGGAACCTCGTCTTCATGCAATACGAGCAGCATGCGGATGGCGGTCGCGTCGATCTTCCCCGGCCGTCGATCGACACCGGCATGGGGCTGGAACGGGTCGCCGCCGTGCTCCAGGGAGAGCATGACAATTACGACACCGATACCTTCCGCGCCCTGATCGCCGCGTCCGAAAGCCTTACCGGTGTGCGGGCGCAAGGCGACAGTCGGGCCAGCCACCGCGTCATCGCCGATCATCTGCGTTCCACGGGGTTCCTGCTCGCCGACGGCGTGCTGCCTTCGAACGAAGGGCGCGGCTATGTCCTGCGCCGGATCATGCGCCGCGCCATGCGGCACGCGCATTTGCTGGGGGCCAAGGACCCGCTGATGCATCGCCTTGTGCCGGCGCTCGTTGCGGAAATGGGGCAGGCCTATCCCGAACTGGGTCGCGCTCAGCCGCTGATCGAGGAGGTTCTGGAACGCGAGGAGACGAAGTTCCGCCAGACGCTGGAGAAAGGGCTGCGGCTGCTCGACGAGGAGACGGCCGGTCTCGCCTCGGGTCACAGCTTGCCGGGCGAGACCGCGTTCAAGCTCTACGATACTTACGGCTTCCCTTACGATTTGACCGAGGACGCGTTGCGCGTTCGCGGCATCGCGGTCGATCGCGACGGTTTCGATGCTGCCATGGCACGCCAGAAAGCGGCCGCCCGGGCCGCATGGAAGGGCTCGGGACAGGCTGCCGACAGCGAGGTTTGGTTCGACATCGCGGAGCGCGAGGGGGCAACCGAGTTCACCGGCTATAACGCGTCGTCGGGCGATGGTCGCGTGGTGGCGCTGGTCAGGGACGGCGCGGAGGTGCGGTCGGCGTCCGCCGGGGATGCGGTCGCCGTCCTGACCAACCAGACCCCGTTTTATGGCGAGAGTGGCGGCCAGGTCGGCGATGCCGGCGAGATTACCGGGGGGGAGGGTTTGCGCCTTGCCGTCTCGGACACGGCCAAGCCGCTCGGTCGGCTGCATTCGCACCAGGCCACGGTTCGATCAGGCACGATCCGCGTCGGCGACACCGTGCATCTGGAAGTGGATGCCGATCGCCGTGAGGCGATCCGCTCCAACCATTCCGCGACGCACCTGTTGCACGCCGCCTTGCGCAATCGTCTGGGGGGCCATGTCACCCAGAAGGGATCGCTGGTCGCGGCGGAGCGCCTGCGCTTCGATTTCTCGCATCCCGTCGCGCTCACGCCTGACGACATCACCGCGGTCGAAGCGGAGGTGAACGCGGAAATCCGGCACAATCAGGCGGTCACAACCCGGCTGATGACGCCCGACGACGCCGTGGCGGCCGGCGCCATGGCGCTGTTCGGCGAGAAGTATGGCGATGAGGTCCGCGTATTGGCGATGGGCCGGTCGAACTGGCGGGGCTCCGGCCGCGACTATTCGGTGGAGTTGTGCGGCGGCACCCACGTCTCCGCCACCGGCGACATCGGTATCTTCCGGATCGTGTCCGAAAGCGCGGTCAGTTCCGGCGTGCGCCGGATCGAGGCGCTGACCGGCGAAGGTGCGCGGCAGTGGCTGGTGGGACGCGAAGATGCCCTGAAGCAGGCCGCCGGCCTCTTGCGCGTCGGCCCGGACGACGTCGGGCTGCGGCTGGCGGCGCTGCTCGACGAGCGCAAGAAGCTGGAGCGCGATCTGGCGGACGCCAGGAAGGCGCTGGCGCTGGGTGGCGGCGCTTCGGGCGCGAGCGAGGGGCGGAGCGTGGCGGCGGCGGATGAGGCGGTGGGCGGCGTGACGTTCGTCGGCCAGGTCATCGAAGGGCTCGATGCCAAGGAACTTCGCGGGCTGCTCGATCAGGCAAAGCAGCGGATCGGTTCGGGCGTTGCCGCGATCTGTGCCGTCAACGAAGGTAAGGCCGCTTTCGCCGTGGGTGTGACGGACGACCTGATCGGGCGCTTCAGCGCGGTCGACCTGGTGCGTGCCGGCGTCGAGACTCTCGGCGGCAAGGGCGGTGGCGGCCGGCCCGACATGGCCCAGGGCGGCGGGCCGGACGGCGACAAGGCGGCAGAGGCAATCGCGGCGGTCAAGGCGGCGATGGGCGGGTGATCCGCGTCAAGCGGCCGAGGTCATTTCTTGTAAGGCATCCACACGGACATTGATCCGGCCTGGCCAAATCACGCTCAGGACGCGAGCCTTTCATTGAGCGATGAGGACTTCAGCCTGGGCTTCTGGTCCAACTGGCCTTCCTCCATGATCTGGTCGCGCAATTCGTCCCGCATCTCGTGGATCGAGGCGATGACCGGCCCCATCGGCACGCCGAGGTCAACCAGCACCGCTTCCGACAGTTGCAGCGAGCTTTCCAGCGTTTCCGGTACCGCGTGGGTCGCTCCATCGCGGTAGAGCTGGGCGGCGTGGCTGGCGTCCCGGGCGCGGGCGATTATCGGCAAGTCGGGGCACTGCGCGCGCAGTTTCCTGACCATACGGTGCGCCGCCACGGGCTCGTCCATCGTCAGTATCACGGCGGCGGCGTTGGGCGCGTCGAGCCGGGTGAGCGCATTGCCGTTGGCGGCATCGCCGAACACCACCGAGTAGCCTTGCGCCAGACCATCGCTGACGAGATCGATGTCGGTGTCGATCGCGATGTAGGGTTTGCCGTGGCGCTGCAGCATCTGGGCCACGAGGCGGCCGACGCGGCCGAAGCCGACGATGATCGCCCGTTGGGCATGAGGTTCCTCGTCAACCGACAGCTTGGGTCCCGGGCCATCCACACGCCGCGCCATGATCCTGCCGCCCAGCGCCAGCAGGGGAGTGATCGTGAGGCCAAGGGCGGTGACGATCTGCCAGAACTGGGCAGTGCCCGGCTGGATCAGTTGCGCCGAAACGGCGGCGGTCAGTACGATCAGCGTCGTTTCGGAGGGGCTGGACATCAGGATGCCCGTTTCCAGCGCGGTGCTGCGTCGCGTCCCCATCAGCGTCAGCAGCAGGCCGGTGACGAAGGCCTTGAGCAGCAGCACGCTCGCAGTCGCTAGCAGAATGGGGCCGAGGTTCTCCCAGACCACGCGCAAGTCGATGCTCATGCCGATCGTGATCAGGAAAATGCCGAGGGCGAGCCCCTTGAACGGCTCGGTGATGTGCTCGACCTCGGCGTGGTATTCGGTCTCGGCGATGAGCAGCCCGGCGATCAGCGCCCCGACGATGGGGGATAGGCCGACGGCCGCGGTCGCGAGCGAAGCGATGATGACCACCAGCAGGCTCGCGGCCAGGAACAGTTCGGGGCTTTTGGTGCGCGCGGCCTGGGCGAACAGCCTCGGCAGCAGGAAGCGTCCGATGATCAGCAGCGCGCCGATCACCAGCGCGCCGAGCCATAGCGTGGCGAGCAGGCTGCCGGCGTCTCCGTCCTCCGCCTGCGGCGCCAGCGCACCGAGCAGGAAGATGATCGGGACAATGGCGATGTCTTCGAACAGCAGCATGGCAAGCGCCGCGCGTCCGACCGGGGTCTGGGTGCTGGTGATCTTGAGCACCAGCGCGGTGGACGACAGCGCGAGCGCCAGGCCCAGGGCGATGGCGCCATCGATGGACTGCCCCAGCGAGGCGAGAATGAAAGTCAGCGCCGCTCCGAGAAACAGCAGTTCCAGCGAGCCAAGCCCGAACACGAGCCGCCGCATCGACCAGAGCCTGTCGAACGACAGTTCCAGCCCGATCGAGAATAGCAGCAGGATGATGCCCAACTCGGCAAAGACCTCCAACCCTCCGGGGTCCGTGATCGTCACATGGGAGAGCCACGGGTAATCGAACACCAGCCGACCCAGGCCGTAGGGACCGACGAGCACCCCGATCAGGATGAAGCCGATGATCGGCGTGATGCGGAACCGGGCGAAAACCGGGATCACCAGCCCAGCCGAGCCCAGGATCACCAGGGCGTCGGACATGATGCGGGAGTAGAGTTCGGTATTGGCCATGAGGAACTATGGCATGGCGAGGGGGGATGTCACCCCGCTATTGTCGCAGCGCAACGGATGCTGCCACCGTCAACCGCGCCGGAGGCCCCGAATGGAAACGGCGGCCCCGCTCGTGCAGGAGCCGCCGTGCGATTTTCGGCGTTCGCAGGATTACTGCACGCTCGCCATTTCCTTATCGAGGTTCTGGACGATCGCCTCGAAGAACTGCTCTGTCGTCATCCAGGCCTGGTCGGGCCCGATGAGCAGTGCGAGGTCCTTGGTCATGTGGCCGTTCTCGACCGTTTCGATGCAAATCCGCTCCAGCGTCTCCGCAAAGCGGATGACCTCGGGAGTGTCGTCGAAGCGGCCGCGATAGATCAGGCCGCGCGTCCATGCGAAAATCGAGGCGATCGGGTTGGTCGACGTCTGCTTGCCCTGCTGGTGCTGGCGATAGTGGCGGGTGACTGTACCGTGCGCGGCTTCGGCTTCCACCGTCTTGCCGTCGGGCGCCATCAGCACCGAAGTCATCAGGCCCAGCGAGCCGAACCCTTGCGCCACGGTGTCCGACTGGACGTCGCCGTCGTAGTTCTTGCAAGCCCAGACGAACTTGCCGCTCCACTTGAGGGCCGAGGCGACCATGTCGTCGATCAGGCGGTGTTCGTAATCGATGCCCTTGGCGGCGAATTGCTCCTTGAAGCCTTCGGTCTCGAACACTTCCTGGAACAGGTCCTTGAAGCGGCCGTCGTAGGCCTTCATGATCGTGTTCTTGGTCGATAGGTAGACCGGCCAGCCGAGGTTGATGCCGTAGTTGAAGCTGGCGCGGGCGAAGTCGCGGATCGAATCGTCCAGGTTGTACATCGTCATGGCGACGCCCGCGGAGGGGAAGTCGAACACGTCGAGGTCGATCTTCTGGCCGTCCTCTCCGTCCCAGACCATGCGCAGCTTGCCGGGTCCGGGTATCAGGGTGTCCGTGGCGCGGTACTGGTCGCCGAAAGCATGACGGCCGACGACGATCGGATCGGTCCAGCCGGGAACGAGGCGGGGTACGTTCTGGATGACGATCGGCTCACGGAACACGACGCCGCCCAGGATGTTGCGGATCGTACCGTTGGGCGACTTCCACATCTTCTTCAGGCTGAATTCTTCGACCCGCGCCTCGTCGGGCGTGATCGTCGCGCACTTCACCGCGACGCCGTACTGCTTGGTCGCGTTGGCGGAATCGACGGTGACCTGGTCGTTGGTCGCGTCACGGTTCTCCACCGAGAGATCGTAATACTTGAGGTCGATATCGAGGTAGGGGAGGATAAGGCGTTCGCGGATCCACTGCCAGATAATCCGCGTCATCTCGTCGCCGTCCATCTCGACGATTGGATTCTTGACCTTGATCTTTGCCATCTGCCTTCACGCTCCCAGCGAATAAACTGGCAGGCTCTTAGCAGGACGGGTCCGCTTGGCAAGGCGGCTATCGGCTGGGAGGAGCCAGTGCCGGAGGGGTTGAGCTTGGTGTGATGTCTCTGGCCCGCAAATAGACCCACGGCACATGTCCGGGATCGAAGCGGCCATTACTGGCGCGGTCGAAAAGCGGCGGCTTGTGGTCCCCCACGATGAGGATGTCGGTCGGCGGCAGTTCGGGCGACATGGCCAGGGCGGAAATGCGGTCGGCCAGTATGTGGTGCAGCTGGAACAACCGGCACAGTCCCGGATACTCCGCGCGCCATTCTTTCGGCCCTACCGAGCAGTGGTTCGTTCCCAGCGCATCGTCCTCGACGACGGGCACATGCGTGTTGAGCGTCAGCCAGTAGATGAACTGAGGTTTCCTGGCTCCGGCCAGTTTTCGCCCGATGATGGCGGGGACGTCGGCGTCGCAGGCTCCTGGAAAGACGCCGGGGCACCGGCCGGCGCCTTCCCGCCAAAGCTCGTCGGAGAAGGCAAGGTTTTCGAAGCCGATCTTGGGATACCAGTTGCGCCGGTCGAACAATTGGCCGCCGAAACTGTGCATGGCGGTGGTTTCATATCCGGCCCGCTGGAAGCGATGGGGGAGGCAGTCGGCGTGATCGAAGTCGAACCCGCTGTAATGGGCCCAGCGATCGCACAGCTCGCGCAATTCGCCATTGGTCGTGGAGCCGAAGTAGCGGGTCGTGCCCTGACGGACGTCATAGCGCCGGGACCATTCCGGCCGGTTCCAGTCGCTTGCGAAGATCGCCCTTTCCTCGGGCGTGGAGGGCATGCCGAGCGCTTCGACCATGATGATCAGCACATTGTGGCGCGGCTTCGCGGCAGGCGATAGCTGGGCGTGGCGCACGGCGGAATCGATGGGTGTGCCGGCCGACGGCAGCGACCGGTGAAGCTGGCGGCCGTCGAACGCCAGTGCTCCGTCCAGATTGATGAACAGCATCACGGCCAGCGCGGCGTAGAGCGGCTGCATCCACCCGGAGAAAGGCCGCACGCGTGGTGCCAGATGGATGGCGGTCCCCATGATCGCGAGCAGCAGCGCTCCGGCGATGGCGTACTCCGGCGACTGGAGGGGGCGGATGTCCGATACGGACTGGGTGATGAGTTCGATATTCAGCGGCGGGATGGCGAACAGGTGGCTGACGTAGAGCGTCGACACCATCACGATGATCGCGGCGACTCCCAGCGCGCGCACCGGCCGCCACGGCAGCTGCGATACGACGAAAGCGAGTGCGCCCGACAGGGCGATGCCGGCCTGCATCGGGACGCCGACGATCGGCCACATCAGGATGACGATGAGGTTGGGCAGCAGGAGCCAGCACAGGATCCAGCGATAGGGTATGTCGAGAAGCACATCCGATCGTGCGGCTGCAGGGCGTTCCATCGGGGTTCCTGGGCTTTCGAAAGCTTTCGCAAGCTAGTCGAGGATGGTTAATTTTCGGTTGGCAGCTGCTCGGGTTGCGGCGGAAAGGCTAGGGGCAGGGTTTGATCTCGTCCCGCTGTCCGACTAGAGCCCACCCATATGATGAAATCGCGACCAACCGGGGTGATTGGCCCGGCAACCGTCATCGCCATACTCGGCGCGATCGTCATGGGGGCGCTGGCGTTCGAATTCATCTGGCCGCCGCGCAGTGCTTTCATGGGTACGAGGCTCTACGACCTCTATGCGGCTGCGCTGCTGGAAGGCCGGTTCGACCTGCCTTTGCGGGAATTGCATCTGGAAGGGCATCACACGCCCGATGGCACCGGTTATCTCTATCACGGCCTCGGCCCGATCCTGACCCGGTTGCCGTTCGCGGCCTTCGTCGATCTTCCCGCCGGATGGATCGCGCCGCTCTCGATCTGGCTTTGGTCGATCGCAGGTAACGTCGGCTATCACGCGGCCTTTCTGGTCGCGCTGGCCGGCCCCGGCAATGCGCCGGTCCGGGGCAGCATTCGCACGGCGCTGTCGGCATTGATCTGGTTCGGCGCGCCCGGCATCGTCCTGTGCGCGAACGGGGCGTTTTTCTATGAGCCGGTGGCCATGGCCTATGCGCTTGGCGGCGGCTTCGTTCTGGTCCTGGCGAAAGTCGTTTTCGGCCGGATTTCGGTCCAGCGTGCCCTTGTTCCGATGGCGGTCCTTGCTGGACTCGCACTCCATGCCCGGCCCCATCTCGCGGTGGGCCTGTACCTGACCACCAGCGTGCTCGCAGCGTGGTCCGCCTGGCGGGGAGGGCGCAAGGCCTGTCTGGGCGCCGGTCTCGCCCTGGCGATCATGGGAGCGTTCGGCGCGAGCCTGATTCTCAGCAACGCGGCGCGTTTCGGCACGCCGATCACGATGCACGGCAGCTTTGCCAAAAGCGAGGTGCAATACGGATGGTTCTTTTGGGATGCCGAAAGTCAGACCAGCGAACGGGCCCTAGGCTTCGAGAAATACGGCCAGTTCAACGCGAGGCGGATCCCGGCGAATACGCTGATGTATGTCGCCGCACCGCCGCCGCTGGGACCCGCGAGGGTATGGCGAGAGCGGCTGGAGGATATCTACCGCACGCTCGGCCCCGCAGTCAGATATACCCGGATCGAGGAACCGAACGTCGGGACGGCGTTCCTGTGGCCGGTGTGGATGCTGCTGATGGTGGTCGGCTTCGCCAGCCGGTGGACGAGAACGGTGCCGGTCGCCTCCGGGATCGCCGGCGCCGCAACGGGCGGGCTCATGATGCTGAGCTATGCGACGATCACATTTCGCTATCATGTCGACCTGTGGCCGCTGATCGCCTTGCCCGCGGTTTTCGGAGCGGGGCCCGCTACGACGTGGCTGATGGACGCGACGAAGCGCAGGGCGTGCGCGAGGAGCGCCACCGCGCTTCTCGGCATCGCCGGCATCGCCGTTACCCTACTGACGATCGGCCACAGCCGCACGATGCTGCAGGAGAGGCCGGGAATGTGGACGCGCGACTTCTGCTTGCAACTGACGGCGCGCAAGGGCTTCGATCAGCACCGGCGCGACGAGTTGTGCGCCGAAGGTTCGGATTAGGCCGCGGTCGGGAGGTTCCGCCTGGAAAAGGGCCGAATGGTGGGCGTAGCAAGGATTGAACTTGCGACCCCTACGATGTCAACATAGTGCTCTACCACTGAGCTATACGCCCACACCATTCGCGCTTCCGGCTCTGGTCTTGGCCGGGAGGAGCCGCCCTTTAGCGAGCCCTCCGGCCGGATGCAAGCGCCATCGCGAGGGTCGCCTCATCCGTTCCGGCCTCCGCCGTCTTCAGTTGCTCGCCTGCTCGTATCGACCGAAGATTCGCTGAACTTCCAGCACGATGTCTCGTAAATGGAAGGGCTTGGACAGGACTTTCGCCTGGGGGGCGTCGCGGCTTGCCCGCAGGGTGACAGCCGCGAATCCGGTGATGAACATCACTTTGGTGGCCGGGCTGATCTCGGCGCAGCGCTGCGCCAGTTCGATGCCGTCCATCTCCGGCATGACGATGTCGGACAGCAGCAGGTCGAAATGCTCTTCCTCGAGATAAGGCACGGCCGCCGTCCCGCGATCGACCGAGACGACGACGAACCCTGCGTTCTGGAGCGCCCGCCCCAGGTACGTGCGCATGGCCTCATCGTCCTCGGCAAGCAGGATACGAATCATGGGTCCTCCAGGAATAGCAAGCCGACTCCGCCCCATGCAGGCGACGGTCCGTTCGAATCCATATCTAGCGATTCATCGGTTAAAATTCTTGCCTGTCGAATGCCCTGACCGACTTTGACACAGCGCTCGGGAAAGGACAGCTATCGTGCATGGAGCATCCGCCGCCCGAGAACGATTCGCAAATCCGTGCCGGGGGCCGGATACCGGGCACGCAGGGGATTTCGGCGTTTGCGCTGAACGGACCGGACCCGTCGCGCATCCCGGTGCTGATCGCGGTTCCTCATGCCGGGCGCACTTATCCCGGCACTCTGGTACGCAACATGCGAAATCCTGGGGCGTCGGCGCTCAAGCTCGAAGATCGGTTCGTCGACCGGTTGGCGGAAGAGGTCGCCGCAAGGACCGGCGCCTTGCTGCTCGTCGCTCATGCGCCGCGTGCGATGATCGACCTCAACCGCGCGCCGGACGATGTCGATTGGGAGATGTTCGCGACAGAGGACCGGCCTGCCAGTGACGCGCATGGCCCGAACCGGCGCTCAAGGAGCGGACTGGGCCTGATCCCGCGCCGCCTGCCTGGGATCGGCGAGTTGTGGAAGCGTCGCCATTTCCGCGACGAACTTGCCGCTCGCATCGATGGGATCCACGCGCCGTATCACGCATGCCTTGCCGAAACGTTGGAGGACTTGCGGAATCGCTGGGGTGCCGCGGTCCTGCTCGATCTCCACTCGATGCCGCCGATCGGTGCGCGGCTCGGCCAGCGGTCGCCCGAATTCGTGCTGGGCGACCGTTTCGGAGCAAGCTGCGATGGCAGCCTTGTCGCTGAATCTTTTGCCTATTTCAGCGAAATCGACCGGATGGCGGCGCACAACCGTCCCTACGCCGGGGGCTATGTACTGGAACGCCACGCCGCGCCCCAGCACGGAATGCATGCCCTGCAGCTTGAGATTGACCGCAGCGCTTATCTCGATTCGGCGTTCGAGCGGCCGGGACGCGACTTTGCGGATATGGCGCAAATGCTGGCCGGACTGGTGAGGCGACTGGCCAACGCCGTGATCCAGCTCGGCGGGACGGGCAACGCGACGGGATGGCCGGAGGCCGCAGAATAGCGCCTCGGCGCTGCGGCACATAAAAAACCACCTCGTGCATGCGCACGAGGTGGCCAAGGTTCAGGGAGGAGGTGCACAAAGTGCACCAAGCTTCGTCGGGCCATGAGGGTAGCGCCGACAAAGCTCTCGCAATATAGGGGAGGTGTTGCAGCCGCGCAACCCTTCGCAGGCCACCTCGGCAGACAAAAGATTTTTGGAGGCACTCGGCGTGAACCAAGGACGAACCTTGGTTCACGCGATGAAGTGGCGCCTGGGTTCAGGCGTTGCCCGCAGGCTCCGGCATCTGGCCGAGCTGGCCCTGGCGACCGAATATCTCGCGCACCAGCTGGAGCGAGAACAGGTGCGCGTAGATCAGCGGTAGCATGCCGTTCTGGTTCCAGCCGCGCAGGATATCCCCACGCAAATCGCGCAGCTTGCCTTCGTTCACGACCCGGAACCCGCGGTAAGTGAACGGCTCGTCCATACCCTCGAGCTGAACCGTGATTTCACCGTCGGTGAGGAGTTCGTGCTTCTCGAGTTCGGCGATGAAGGCGGCGGTCTTGTTGCCGGCGATCTCGAACTGCTCGCAGAACTTGAGGGTCGACTTGAGGGTTTCGCTCGGCTCGCCGTCTTCGAACAGCGCATTGCCACCCTCGAATTCGCCGATCAGATCGCTGGAGGGATCGAAGCAGAGCGAAAGCTCCTTGGCGTCCGCATGCAGCTTGGCGAGCATGAAGGGATAGCGCCGCGCGTAAGCCGGCACGTATGCGTTTTCCTTTATCGAGCCGTCGGCTTCGACAAAGACGTTCACGCCCTCGTTCATTCCCATCAGACCGAGCGGCACCGTCTCAGGTCCGCCGGCGGAGAAGATGATCGGATAATGGCGCTGTGCGGCCGGGAATTCCTCGACCGTCAGCGGTACCGCATGCTGGTTGGCCAGCCACGGGGCCTTGTCCGTCGGGCGCGCGTGAAGCTGGCCGTGCTGGTCCTTGTTGAGGGGGACGATGTCCTTGTAAAACAGCGGCTTGGCATTTTCCGGCGCACTGGCCATTCAATCTCTCCAGGCATTTGGCTTGAGACGGCATTGTCTCGAAAGTGGCGAGCCCTTTAGAAGCTGCCACGGTTGGGCGCAAGCACGCCACGTCCGAATCGGATGTAGATCAGATGATCGGACCGATCAGCTTGCCCGGATTGAGCAGCGCGTCGGGATCGAGCGCCTGTTTGACCCGCCGCAGGAGGTCGAGCGCCACCGGATCGCCCAGTCTTTCCAGTTCGTCGCGCTTCAACTGCCCGATGCCATGCTCGGCCGATATCGAACCGCCCCATTCGCTGACCAGATCATGCACTTGAGCGCTGATCATCTTGCCATCGCCGGCCAGCCAGCGCTCGGCTTCGCTGCCGGGGGGGGCGAGCACATGGAGATGGACATTGCCGTCGCCGAGGTGACCGAAGGCGGCGACCGTCGTTCCCGGCCAGCGGGACTCGATAGTGGGCGCTGCCGCTTCCACGAATTCGGGCATGCGCTCGACCGGGACGGAGATATCGTGCTGGACGGCCGGGCCGCGGGCGCGTTCGGCAGCCGAGATCGATTCCCGCAAGCGCCAGAAGGCTTCGGCCTGGGCTTCGTTCATCGCCATCGCCGCATCCCGCAGCAGGTTCCGATCGAACGCATCGGCCAGCCATGCTTCGCATTGCCCGCGCAGACCGGGAGCGCCGGCCCGGTCGGCGACGATCTCGACCAGCACATGCCACGGGTGCGGAGAGGCGAGAGGCGCGCGGGCATCCGGTAGATAGGCCTGGACCGATTCCAGGCAATGTTGCGGCAAAACCTCGAATCCCTCCAGCGCCTCGCCCAAAGCGTACTCGCAATGGAGGAGCAATGCGCGCGCTTCGCCGAGCGAGGCGACGCCCGCCCAGATCACCACGCGGTCGGCGATCGCGGGCACCAGCTTCAATGTCGCAGCGGTAACGATGCCAAGCGTTCCTTCCGAGCCGATGAACAATTGCTTCAAGTCGAAACCGCGATTGTCCTTCTTCAGCGGTGTCAGCGCCGAATAGACGCCTCCATCGGCCATGACCGCCTCAAGGCCGAGCACCAGTGACCGCATCGATCCGTGCCGCAGGACCTGGCCGCCGCCGGCGTTGGTGGAAACGAGGCCGCCCACGGTCGCCGAGCCTTTTCCGCCGAGCGTCAGCGGAAAACGCAGGTCCGCGCCCGCCACCGCCTCGTGCAGCGTTTGCAGAATCACGCCCGCCTCGCACGTGGCCTTTCGTCCTTCCACGTCGATCTCGCGGATCGCGTTCATCCGGCGGAGTGACAGCAGCAAGGCGCTGCCGGAAGTGTCGGGCGTCGCGCCGCCGGACATGCCGCTGTTGCCGCCCTGGGGTACGATCGGTACGCGGTGTCCGTCGCACAGCCGTACCAGCCGCGACAGCTCCTCGGTGCTGCCCGGCGATGCCATGGCGCAGGCGCGCCCCGTGAAGCGGCCTCGCCAGTCGGTCAGCCAAGGCGCCATCTTTTCCGCGTCGTTCGTCAGGCCCTTTTCGCCAAGCAAGGCCGCCGCGGCTTCCAGAAATGGCGCATCGTCGCTCATGCCGCGGCGCATAGCACGGGGTCGCATGCAATGGCCATGTGCGAGAGGATCGCGAATTTTCCAATATACATCGGCGATTGCGGCGATCGTGATGCAAGGTTAAGCGATGGTTCAATCACTCATGCTATGCCTGCCTCTGCCTGCACCGCATCCGGGATCCTGACTGAGCGATGAGTTTTGCCGCCGCCCTCCTGACACCGCTTGCAT
Organism: Novosphingobium sp.; assembly: GCA_035281095.1. GTDB lineage: Bacteria > Pseudomonadota > Alphaproteobacteria > Sphingomonadales > Sphingomonadaceae > Novosphingobium. The sequence continues at coordinate 19,037 of DATEEP010000183.1, forward strand.
TGCTGTTGCCGTCGGAAGGTGCGGGCGAGGCGGGTGCCGACTTTGACTTTCCTTCGGTGGCCGCCGAAGCGGAGCCTCCGGTGGTCTATCAGGTGCGGATCGAACAGCGGATGACGATCCGCATCAGCCCACGCCCCTCCACGATCATGCCGAACGTGCTGATGAGCCTGCCGAGCAACGAGGTGGGCCCGCAGTTCGAGGAGAGGAAAATCGGCAGCTGCGTCGATATCTCGCGCATTTCGGGCGTGCAGACCAATGGAAACCGTAGTCTGATTCTGTTCATGCGCGATCGCCGCATGGTCAGCGCGCAGCTTGAGAAGACGTGTCGCGCACGCGATTTCTATTCCGGCTTCTATCTGGCGCCCAGCCAGGACGGAAAGCTGTGCATCGATCGCGACACGCTGCAATCGCGCAGCGGTGCCAATTGCCGGCTCACCCGGATTCGCCGTCTGGTAGAGATCGACGAGTAACCCTCGTCGCCGGTCACGGTCTCAATTGTTGACTTTCGCGCAATTCTGCCCATAGGCGGCGCAATGGGCCCGACCGTTACGAGAGTCGGGGCTTTCCTGGCACCTACCCAGCCATGACACATTTTTTCCGGAAACCCGCATCCCTATGAATTTTGCCGATCTCGGCCTGTCAGACGAACTTTTGCAGTCGGTCACTTCCGCCGGCTACGATGAACCGACTCCCATCCAGACGCAGGCGATCCCATCGGTCCTGATGATGCGCGACATCATCGGCATCGCGCAGACGGGCACTGGCAAGACCGCCAGCTTCGTGCTGCCGATGATCGACATTCTCGCGCATGGCCGCCGCCGGGCCCTGATGCCGCGTTCGCTCATCCTCGAGCCGACGCGCGAGCTCGCCGCCCAGGTGGCCGAGAATTTCGAGAAGTACGGCAAGAACCACGACCTCAAGATGGCGTTGCTGATCGGCGGCGTGCAGATGGGCGATCAGGTCAAGGCGCTATCCGAAGGCGTCGACGTGCTGATCGCGACGCCGGGTCGGCTGATGGACTTGTTTGAGCGGGGCAAGATCCTGCTGACCGGTTGCGAACTGCTCGTCATCGATGAGGCCGATCGCATGCTCGACATGGGGTTCATCCCCGACATCGAGAATATCTGTACCAAGCTGCCCGCGACACGCCAGACGCTGCTGTTCTCGGCGACGATGCCGCCGCCGATCAAGAAGCTGTCCGACCGCTTCCTGTCGAACCCCAAATATATCGAGGTTTCGAGGCCGGCGAGTTCGAACCTCAATATCGCCCAGCACAAGGTGAAAGTGCAGTCGCGTCGCAAGCGCGAGGTGCTGCGCGAGTTGCTGCGGACCGACAACGTCTCCACGGCTATGATCTTCTGCAACCGCAAGACTACGGTGCGTGAGCTCAACGAGAGCCTGAGACGTCACGGGTTTTCCAGCGGGGAGATCCATGGCGACATGGACCAGTCCAGCCGGATCGCCGAGCTTGACCGGTTCAAGGCCGGCAAGATCAACATCCTGGTGTGCAGCGACGTCGCGGCCCGCGGCCTCGACATCAAGGGCGTCAGCCACGTCTTCAACTATGACGTGCCCTGGCACCCGGACGACTATGTCCACCGCATCGGCCGCACCGGCCGCGCCGGCCGCACCGGCGTCGCCATCACTTTGGTCGGCCGCGAGGATGCGGAGTCAATCGACAATATCCAGAAGCTGATCGGCACCCGGATCGCCGAAATCGGCGCCGGCGACGAACCGGCGCCGGCCGAGGACGAGCCGCGTCGCTCGGAGAAACCGGAGAAGGCCGAGAAGCCCGTCCGCGGCCGCCGCGACAAGCGCCGCGCCGAGGAAGCGCCGCGCCGCGAGGAGCGCAAGCCGCCGCCGCCGCGCCGGGAAGAGCCGGACGCCGAGCTCGAGGGCGCCGAGGAAGGCTGGAACGGCCCG